>NZ_JAQIIY010000019.1:0-168586 GCF_036946525.1 Mycobacterium kyogaense
TTAGGGCCATGCGCCGCCAGTCTAGGTCGCCGTCTTCGGGGGCGTGTCGAGTTCGTCGGCGTCGGGAATCGCCTCGCCCATGTTGACCGACAGCGGGCGGCGGAACAATCGCGTAAGCCACAGCAGCACAACGATTCCGATGGCGAACCAGATGATTCCGTACCGGGTGGACTCGGGCGACAGGTAGAGCCACAGCAACACGGTGGCCGCGACTCCGATGCCGGGCAGCACGATGTTGCGGAAGATCTGTCCCGCCCCGCTGACCTCGCGGCGGCGATACGCGAAGTAGATGATGACGGTCAGATTCACCATCGTGAACGCGATCAGCGCACCGAAGTTGATCAGCGAGGCGACGAAATCCAGGTTGAACGCGATCGCCAGCAATGACACCAGGCCCACGAAAACGATCGCGTAGGACGGGGTCTGGAAGCTGGGGTGCAGGTAGCCGAAGAACCGACCGACCGGTCCGCGACCGTTGCGTCCCATCACGAACAGCAAACGCGACACCGATGCGTGCGACGCGAGGCTCGACGCCACCGTGGCGGCGAAGGCGGGCCGCGGTCAGCAGGATCTTGAACAGATGCCCGCCGACGTTGAACGCCACCTCCGGCAGCGCGCTGTTCTCCAGGGACTCCTGGCTGAAATTCGACACGTCCGGGAACAGCGACTGGGTGAAGAAGGCGGCGACGAAGAAGATGGCGCCGCCGATGAGCAGAGCGAACAGGATCGCCTTCGGCACCGTCGAGGCGTCCTTGGCTTCTTCGGTGTACATCGTGATCGCGTCGAACCCGATGAACGAGAACGCCACGATCGTCGCTCCCGTGATCACCAGGTCCAGATGCACGCCCTCGTGCCACAGAGGCTCCGTCGAGAACAACGTCCCGTTGCCCATCCCGTCCATCAGTGACTTGGCGGCCAGGATCAAGAACACGCCGATCAACACGACCTCGAACACCACCAGCAGCATGTTGACCCGGGAGGTGTTGGTCATGCTGAACAGACACATCCCGGTGATCGCGGCGACGTAGACGACGACGAAGAGCCACTGGGGTGCGTCGGGGAAGAACGAGTACAGGTAGCTGCGGATGATCAGGGCGTTCACCAGCGGGAGCAGCAGGTAGTCGAGCAGGGCGGCCCAGCCGATCAGGAAGCCGAAGTTGGGGCTGATCGTCGCCGAGGTGTACGTGTACGCCGAACCGGCGGAGGGGAAGACCGTCGTCATGCGGCCGTAGCTGATGGCGGTGAACGCCATGACCACCAGCGCGAAGACGTAGGCCGTCGGCACCACACCGCCGGTCTCGTCGGAGACGATGCCGAACGTGTCGAAGACGACCGTCGGGGTCATGTACCCCAGGCCGAGGAAGACGATCGCCCACAGACCCAGGGTGCGGGCCAGCACGGGCGAACCCGATGAGCCGGAGGCTGACTGAGTCATCGTGGCACCGCCATCTCGGTCGAGGAAGAAACGTACTCACGGGGCTTACCACAACCTCGGCGGCTCTGTAGCGTGACCAGCCATGCGGTATGTCGTCGGGTACGGTCCGCGTCAGCGCGGGGTCGACGGAGTCAACGTCGCGGCCACCCTGGCACGGTCCTCGGGCGCCACGCTCGATCTGGTGTCGGTGCTGCCCAGCGACGCGCCCACATTCCAGCGCTACTCGCCCGACCAGGCCTTCAATGCCGAACTGGAGGAGCAGGGTCGGGAGTGGTTGCGCGACGGCCTGTCCCGCGTTCCCGACGACGTCACCGCCGAGGGTGTGGTGCAGCGCGCCGACTCGATCACCCAGGGCCTGCTCGACGCGGCCACCGATCCCGACCGCGGCGACGCGGCGCTGATCGTGGTCGGCACCTATCACCGGGTGCGTAGTGGCCGCTTCGGGCTGGGCAGTCTCGCCGATGCGCTGCTGCACGCCTCGCCCGTGCCCGTCGCACTCGCGCCGGCGCAGTACCAGGCGCAGCCAGGGGTCACCCGCATCACCTGTGCGGTGGGGCTGCGGCCCGGCAACGAGGTGCTGTTCGACAACGCGGTTCGGTTGGCAGGCGAGTGGCGGGTTCCGTTGCGCGTCATGTCATTGGTGGCCCTGGACGAGGACGCGAACGGCGACGGTGGCGAGTGGGCCCGGGCTGCCGAGGAGCATGCGTCCGGCCTAGTCGACGCCGCCGCGCAGCAGCTGCCGGCCGACTGTCCGGTGAGCAGCATCATCGGCCGGGGCGATTCCCTCGAAGACGCCGTCGCGGGTGTCGAGTTCTCCGACAGCGAGGTCGCCCTGGTGGGTTCGAGCCGACTCGCCGCACCGCGGCGGTTGTTCCTCGGCCGATCGGCCACCAAGATCCTGCGGGCGTTGCCCGTGCCGCTCATCGTCTGGCCCAGGGACTGACCCGCCGCATTAACCGGCGAAAACATCGTCGAGCGCTCATGCTGTTTATTGACGCTCAAGCAAAAGGGTGGCGATGGAGGACCGCGGTCGGTGTATGGCGTATCTCGTCGCGTTCCCGATCGCCTACACGGTGGCAATCATCGCGGGGCGTGCGACCCGGCTTGGCGGCGACGAGATCTCACTGGTGTGGCCCGCCGCCGCGGTGGCGACCATCTGGCTCCTGGCCACACAGCAATGCCGCCGGCCGCATCGGCTCGCGCACATCGCACTGCTGCTGACTCTGACGTTCGCGGTCAACCTGACCACCGGCGCATCCACGGTGCTCGCCGCCTGGTTCGTGGTGGTGAACCTGGTGCTCGCAGCGGTGACCGTGGCGGTCTTGACGCGCGGCGGACGCGCGGCCGCGCTGCGAGACCCGGCTGACTTCGCCCACCTCGTCGTGGCCGTGGTCTTCGGGACCAGTGCGGCGGCCGTGTTGGCGACAGGCTATTTCCGGGTCGTCGACGGCGCCCCTCTCGGAGAGACCTTCGCGCTGTTCGCCGTCCGCAACGGCGCGTCGGTTCTGCTGGGTGTCTCGATATGGCTGCGCGCCCACGAGATCACCTGGGCCCGACCCCGTGTCACCGCGAGTGCGATCCCCGAAGCTCTTGCCGTGACGGCCACCGCTGTGATCGCGTTCCTGTACGCGTTCTGGCTGAACACCGGAGTGCCCATCGCATTCATCGTGCTGGTGCCCGCGGTCTGGCTGGCTCTGCGGTACAGCACCACGGCGGCGACGGTGTTCCTGGTGCTCGCCGGTGCCTGGATCGTCGGCGCGACCCTGTGGCACCGCGGCGCGCTGATCGTCCCCGATGTCGAGACGCGCGCGCTGCTCGCACAGGCGATGGTCTGCAGCTTGACCATCATCGTCCTGACGCTGGCGCTCTACCGCGACTCTCGCAGCCGGCTGATCGCCGAGCTCTCGTCGGCCCGCCACGCGGCCGACCGCACCTCCGAGTTGCTGGGCGCCGTGCTCGACAGCATTCACGACAGCGTCGTCCTCACCGATGCCGACGGAGAGGTGATACTGAAGAACTCGCAAGCCGCGTCGTCGGGCCACATCGCTGACGTCGTGGACGCCGCGCGCGACACCGGGACGTCCGCCGCGCGGCGCGATCTCGTCGTCGAGGCGCAGAACCGGATCATCGAGCTCACCACCGCCCCGCTGACCCATCGAACGTCGTTCACCGTCGCCGCATTTCGTGACGTCACCGAAGAGCGGCATCATGCGGAGCAGTTGCGCGCGGCACGCGACCTGTTCGCGGGCGTTCTGGAGGCGGCCTATGAACAGGCCATCATCGGCACCGACGCGGCCGGGCGAATCACCGTGTTCAACAAGGGGGCCGAACGTCTGCTCGGCTGGTCTGCCGCAGAGGTGATGGGACGATCCCCGATCGTGTTCCATCACCTGCCAGAAGTCCTGGACAGGGCGGCTGAGCTGGGCATCACCACGGCCCACGACGTCTTCCTCCAGCGCCTCACCCCGCAGACCGCCGACGTGCGGGAATGGACCTACCTCCGCCGTGACGGCACCCACGTACCCGTCAGTGTGGCCATCTCGCAGATGACCGACTGCGACGGCGCGTGTGTCGGATACATCGGCGTGGCCACCGACATCACCGAACGCAAGGCCTCCGAAGCGAAGCTGAAGCATCTGGCCTCACATGACCCGTTGACCGGGCTCGCCAACCGCGCTCTGTTCATGGAACGTGTGGACCTGGCGCTCACCTCCGCCGTGCGGACCGCGGCGGACGCGGTCGGCCTGATCTTTTTCGATCTCGACGGATTCAAGACCGTCAACGACACCTGGGGTCACGCTCAGGGCGATCTCGTGCTCAAAGCTGTTGCCGCGAGGCTGAACTCGGTCATCGACGCGACGGCCACCGCTGCGAGGCTGGGTGGCGACGAGTTCGCCGTACTCTGCCCGCAGGTGCGCGACGCGGAAGCGTTGCACCGGGCCGCCGAACGCATCAGAGCAGAACTGCGTCGACCGGTGCGACTGGCCGTCGGGCGCACCTATGATCAGCTGTCTGTCAGTGTCGGCGTGGTGCTCTCCGACGCCGGGTGCAGCGGGGAGACCCTGCTCCAGCGCGCCGACAACCTCATGTACTCCGCAAAACGCAGCGGCAAGGATTGCGTCACCATGGGCGTGGACGCGGCAGAGGAGGTTGTCCCGCGTCAGGAATTGCAGCTTCTCTCCGAACTGTCCCGCGCCCTCGACCGCGACGAGTTCGCCGTGCACTTTCAGCCCATCGTGACCTTGGAGAACGGGAAAAGCGTTGCGGCAGAGGCGCTGCTGCGGTGGCAGCATCCGCGACGCGGCTTGCTGCTGCCCAGTGAGTTCCTGACCGTCGCAGAAGCGTCGGAGTACATGCCGGCGATAGGCCGTCGGGTGCTCGACGAGGCGTTTCGCCAGGCCGCGTTGTGGACCGGCTCCTGGTCCGGGGCGGGCGTCCACGTCAACGTCTCAGGCCGTCAAATCGAGCGAGGGGACCTGCGCAGCGACGTCCTCACCGCACTCGAAGCGAGCGGCCTCGACCCGCGCAGGCTCGTGCTCGAGCTGACCGAGACACACGCCGGCCGGATCGCCGGTTCCCTTCCCGGCGACTTGGAGTCGCTTCGCGAACTCGGGGTTCAGATCGCGATCGATGACGTCGGCACGGGCTTCAACGGCCTGCAGAAGCTCGTCGATCTTCCCGTCGACATCATCAAGATCAGCAGGCAGTTCATCGAGGGGGTGCTCGACGAAGACCGGTGCGCGACGTTCACCCGGGCGATCGTCGACCTCGGTCCCCGCGTCGGTATGACCGTCATCGCCGAGGGCATCGAACGACCTGAACAACGCGATCGCCTTCTCGAGTGGGGCTGCCCGCAGGGACAGGGCTTCCTGTTTGGACGCGCTCAGGCGGACGTCGGTGGAATCAAATCGCCCACAGTGCTGTTTGACCCTGCATAGGCGGCACCACCGCCCAGCAGAGACAAGAAGAGGCGAGAGCGATGAAGAAGTTCGGGTTGATGAGCATGGTCGCCGGTGCGATGACCGCCGCAGTGATCGGTTTCGCCGGTCCGGCGCAGGCCGACCAGAGCGGTTTCGGATTCGGCGGATACGGCTACGGCCACCACGGATATGGATACAGCAACGACTACTACCCGTGGTATGACCAGCTGTTCCCCCACGTACACGTGCCGCACGTGGACACCACCGTCCACCCCTGATCGACGACCACCACGAAAGGGCGCCCGCCACAGCGGGCGCCCTTCTCGCGTTGTGGGAGAGCAGTCGAGCGTGAGGGATGCGCTCTCACCCCTGCTGTGCGCGCCACTTGTCCAGCAGCCTGCGGTCCCGCTTGGTCGGCCGTCCGGCGCCGCGGTCGCGCATCGCCACCGGTAACGCGACGGCCGGAGGTGGTGGCGGGGTGCGGTCGAGATAGCAGGTCACCGCGTCAGCGGCTCCGACCCGCTTCTGGATCACCCTGACGACCTCCACGGTCCTGGTGCGATCGCCGACAAGGGCGCGCACCGTGTCGCCGGGGCCGACCATCGTGGAGGGCTTGGCGGGCCTGTCGTTGACCCGCACATGACCCCCGCGGCAGGCTTCCGCGGCGTCCGGACGCGTCTTGGTCAGCCGGACCGCCCACAGCCAACGGTCCACGCGCGTCGCCTCCATGGCGACCATCATGAAACATCGTCGGGCGGGTTCACACCGCGTAGCGGGTGCGGCCGCGGCCGGAGGCTTTCGCGTGGTACATCGCCTCGTCGGCGGCACGCAGCAGTTCGAGCGCGTCCCGCACGTCGTTCAGTCCGACGAGCGTCACCCCGATGCTGGCGGTGACCGTGATCTCGACGTCGTGATACCAGATGGGATCGGTTGCTGCGCAATGCAATCGATCGATGAGTTGATCCAGTTCCTGCTGTTCGATGCGCTGCAGCAGCAACACCACGAACTCGTCGCCGGCCAATCGAGCGATGACGTCGGAGTCCCGTATCGCGTGCTTCATCCGCGCCGACGCGGTGGTGAGCACCGCGTCGCCGGCGTCGTGACCGAAGGAGTCGTTGACGGACTTGAGGTCGTCGAGGTCGATGAACAGCACAGCGCTGAGCCGCCGTACCGCATCCGGGCGCAGGGATGCCGCGATGAGTGAGAAGGCCCCCGAGCGGTTCAGCAGTCCGGTGAGCACGTCGTGCACGGCTTCGTGCTCGGCGCGTTCGTGAGCCACCTTCTGGGCGGTGATGTCGATGAACGTCGACACGACCGGGGAACGCAACCGATCGTCGGGACTGAGCAACCGGGTGCTCATCGAGAGCCACACCCTGCTGCCGTCCTCGCAATCGACGCCCACCACACGATCGACCTGGGGGACACCCGAATGCGCGACCTGCCATACCGGCTGCTGCAGGACAGGCAGCGCGCGTCCCTGAGCGTCGACCAGGGAGACATCGGAGGCGAACGGCGCGTCGACGGGTCGTATCCCGGCGAGGATGCGCTGCGCCGCCGGGTTCGTCGACATGACTGAACCGTCGGGGTCGAACACCACCACCCCGGCGTCGAGCGCGGTGAGGACGGCTTCGAAGTGTCGCTCGGCCCGGCGCAGAGCGGTCATGTCGGCGCAGATCAGCACATAGCCCGAGGCGGTTCTCGCCGCGGTGAGCCGGATGGAGCGGGGCGAACCGTCGGCGGCGACATGCGTCGTGTGCAGAACCCCGAGCGTGTCGATCAGCCGCTCGGCATCCACGTCGGCGCCCACCGCGTCCCGCACGGGACGGTCACGCACCTCGTGAGCGGCACGGCCGTAGATCTTCTCGGCGGCGGCGTTCCAGCTGCTGACCATGCCCGCCGGCGACAACCCGATGACCCCGTCGCTGACGTGATCCAGAAGAGCCGCCTGATAGCGCAGCAGCTCCGCCGCCCGGCTCTTGGTCAGGTCTCGGAAGTAGGTCACGATCGCGGGCCGGCCGTTCCAGTCGATCCGGGTCGACGTCGCTTCGACGTCACGCATCGCGCCACGCGACCGGCTCATCGCGACCTCGGCCGGCGGAGCGTTGTCACCCGCGTTGTGCAGGCCGTCGAGCCGACGCTGCACGGACGGCATGACATCGGCGGACAGGAAGTCCGACACCTTCCTGCCGATCAGATCGCTGCGTCCCCGCAGCCCCATCCACCGCACCGCGGTGGTGTTCGCGAACACGATCGCGCCGTCCTGGTGGACACAGATACCGTCGGTGGCCAGGTCGAACAGCGCGCGGAAACGCTGCTCGACGCCTTCTGCGCTGCCCACCGGCGCCGTGATGGCGTCGGTATCGTCTGCTGACATACCCGCCCCCGCCGGCCCGATCCTTCTAATCGAGGCTAGCGTGTCGGCGGGTGCAACCGATGAGAAACGGGTATCGACGGTGCCATGGCTAACGCGCGTCCCAAGGTCGTGATCATCGGCGGCGGCTTCGGCGGCTTGTTCTGCGCCCGCCGCTTCCAAGGCATCGACGTCGACGTGACCTTGCTCGACCGAGCCGCATGTCACGTCTTCCAGCCCCTGCTCTACCAATGCGCCACGGGCACTCTCAGCATCGGTCAGATCAGCCGATCTCTGCGCGAGGAACTGCAGCACCATCCCAATGTCCAGACGTTGCTCGGAGAGGCCGTCGACCTGGACCCCGCCGCGCGACGGGTGACCGCGCGCCGGCCCGACGACACCACCTACGAGCTCGATTACGACTACCTGGTGATCGCGGCCGGCATGCGTCAGTCGTACTTCGGTCACGAGGAGTTCGCCGCGTGGGCGCCCGGGATGAAAACGCTCGACGATGCCCTGAGTATCCGGCGGCGGGTGTTCGCCGCCTTCGAGATCGCCGAGACGCTGCCGCCGGGGCCGGAACGGGACGAGTGGTTGACGTTCGCCGTGGCCGGCGGCGGTCCCACTGGCGTCGAATTGGCCGGACAGATCCGGGAATTGGCGACCCGCGCGTTGGCCAACGAATTCCACAGCATCCAGCCGCGTGAGGCGCGGGTGCTGCTGTTCGACGGCGGCGATCGCGTGCTGAAGAGCTTCGCCCCCGCGCTGGCCGGGCGGGCGCAGGAGACGTTGGTGAAGCTCGGGGTGGAGTTGCACTTCGGCGTCCACGTCACCGACGTCCGGCGCGACGGTGTGACCGTGAGCCCGAAAGGTGGCGGTCCGGAGGAGAACTACGCCACCCGCACGGTGCTGTGGACGGCCGGCGTGGAAGCGGTGCCGTTCGTGCGGCACGCCGCCGACGTTCTCGGTGCACAGACCGACCGTTCCGGCCGCGTCACCGTCGATCCCGACCTGTCGGTGCCCGGCCATCGGGAGGTCTTCGTCATCGGTGACCTCGCGGGTCGCGACGGTCTGCCCGGCGTGGCGGAGAACGCCATGCAGGGCGGGTTGCACGCCGCGGCGTGCATCCGTCGCGATGTCAGCGGGAAACGGCGCAAGAACTACCGCTACCGCGACCTCGGCTCCGCCGCCTACATCAGCCGAGGCAACGCACTGCTGCAAGCGGGACCGGTGAAACTGGCGGGCACCGCGGGCTGGCTGGGCTGGGGTTTCATCCACATCGCGTTCCTGACCGGCGTGCGCAACAGGTTCAGCACCGTCGGGACGTGGATGGCGACGATCGCCCGGGCCAACCGCAGCGACCGCACCTTCATCCTGGGCGGTTCCGGCCATCCCGAAGAGCCCTACACGTGGGAATCGCCGGTGCATCAGAGCTACAACGCAAGACCGGAAAAGTCAGCGTAGGGAAACTGGCTGCGCCACGGCCTGCCCGATCACGAGTGGGCCGACGATCGCCGGCATACCGCGCCAGCTCGCGTGCTCGACCTCCGGGACGAGACCGCAGGCCGCCATCGTCTCGAGAGTGTCTCTGTTGCAGACACATCCGCCCGCGAAGGCACGCCATGGCCGCAGCAGCAGATCCTGGCACGCTGCCAACCACCGTGATCGCGCCCGCACGTGCTCGATGAACAGCAACCGCCCCTCGGGAGCCAGCAGCCGCGCGATCTCGCGCAGCGCACGCTCGGGCTCGGCGACGGTGCACAGCACCAACGTCGAGACCACCGTGTCCACCGACGCGTCGGGCAGATCGAGACGTTCGGCCGGCGCGTCGACGATCCGGGCCACTCGGCCGAGACTGCGTAGCCGACGGTCCAGCATGGCCCGCATACCGGGCTCCGGTTCGGCCAGGATCAGCTCGCCGATCGTCTCCGGATAGCAGGGCAGGTTGAGACCGGTGCCCGCACCGATCTCGAGCACCCGCCCGGATGCCTGGGCGAGCAGCGCCCGTCGACGTCGACGCATCCCCGCGACCTCGCCCAGCCATAGGAACGGGTCGTAGAGCAGCGCCATCACGCGCAACCACGCCTGGTTCACGGATCGAATGTAGGAGCCAGCAGGCGCGCGCCGCATCGCCCGAATCGGCCACCGTCGTCCGATGGCCGGTCCCGGTGAGTCAGAGCAGCCCGCGGCGCGTTGCTTCGGCGACGGCCGCGCTGCGAGACGGGCAGCCGAGTTTGTGGCGGATGTTGGCGACGTGACGGTGCACGGTGTGGGGGCTGATGGCCAGCTGTTCGGCGATCTCGCGATCACTGAGCCCGCGCGCCACACATCCCAGGACATCGCGTTCGCGCACCGACAACGGCGACGCATCCGCAGTCGTCACGTCAGGGACATCGGCGAGACCGGTTCGGCAGGCCCGGATCACCGCGTCGATGTCACCGTGCCAGGGGAAGTGTGAATCACCCTGCAGGGGAACGAAACTGGCCCCGGGAACCGCGGCGGCGACTTCCCGTCCGAGCCGGAACGGGACCGCGCGGTCGTCGCGGCGATGCACGACCGTCGTCGGCGCACGCACACCGGCCAGATGCGCGCGGACATCGAGCCGATAGACCATGTCGAGCAGTGCCGCAGCCGTCTTCGCCGTGGCCGAGGCGCGTTGCGATCGAGCGAATCGATCGTGCTCGGCGGTGTCAGCGCCACCGAGGAACACGTCGCTGAGCACGCGGGCGCCCAGACCCCAGTGGGCCTCGATCGCGGAGAGGATCGCCCGGCCGACCTCCGGTGGGGCGAGCATGTCGCCGCTCGCATACGCGCCGTAGAGCACCAGTCGATCCACGCGTTCGGGATACGTTGCGGCGAAAGCGATTGCGGTCGCGCTGCCTGAGGACCCGCCCAGCAGCGAGACCCGGTCCAGCCGCAGTTCGTCGCACAGCATCCGCAGCGTCGCCACCTCGGCCTCGAGGGTCAGGTCGGCCTCGCGCACATCGCGATCGGACATACCGACGCCGAGGCGGTCGTAGCGGATCAGTGTCCGGTCGCCGGCGATACCGGTCCAGAATCGCTGCACTCCCGGCTGCTGCCAGTCGAGCTCCAGGTGGCTCACCCACCAGGCGGGAGCGATCAGCGGCGGTTCGGCACTGCGGGACGGCCCGCGCACCTCGTAGGCCAGGCGGCGGTCACCGATCCGCAGGAACTGCATCGCCTCTGATCCGGACCTCGTCACCGATACCGAGTGTTCCGCCGGTGACGACCTCGGCGTAGAGACCGGCGCAGGGGAGAACCCCGAATTCGCCCGCCTGGACGCGGTTGTGCTCGAGGGTGTAGCGCACGGCGTGCGCGGAGCGCGGCAGCGATCCGTGCTCGAGTGTGGGTACCGAGCACCGCGGGGTGGGCAGTGTCGCGCGCAGCTCCACGCCGCCGATGTGGACGGTGGCACCAACCCAGTCGTTCTCCCCGAACGGTCGGAAGCCCGAGGGCGTCTCGATCACGACGTTCGGCCGGTAGCGCACGGCCTCGGCGAGGTCGAGCCCGATGGCATCCAGCGTGGCGGTGGTGATGAGGTGCACGGGTGAGTGGTCGACGAAGGCGCCGCCCGGAGTGCCCTGAGCGATCTCGAGGATCTCCGCCTCGATGTCGGTATCGATGCCGTGGGTCAGAATGTCGACCGGATCGGAGCGTTCGACGGTGGCCCCCGCGCTGCGTTCGTCGGCCAGGTGCACGCGCCGTCCCACCACGTCCGACACCGCATCAGCCGACTGTCCGACCGGTATCGCGCGGCCGTCGGGCAGGGTGACCACGACACCGCTGTCCCCGCTGTTCGCTGCGCAGTGCAGTAGTCGCCGCCACAGGCGAGGGTTCTTCGCCGTGGCCACGCGGCCCGTCTCGTCGTCGACGTAGGCGAACCGGCGGTCGCCGGCGACACCGAGTGGACCGAGCTCGAGGCGGGCGCACTCCTCGCCGAGCATCGACTTCACCGGGTAGCGGCGCAGCGCGGCCACCCGGCCGCTGGGAACCGTTGTCATGGTCTACGACAGCCTACGGGTCGAGGAGCGCCATCAGCGGGCGTGCGCGATCGCGAACAACCCGACGACGCCGACGACATAGACGACCAGCACTGCCAGCGAGTCGATGCCCATCCGGGCGATGCGCCGCTGCGGCCGGAACAGCAGTCCGGCCGCATAGCCCAACGTCAGGACGATCGCGAGCGCGGTGAGGTAGATGTCGGTGCGTTCCGCGTGTGGCAGCACGGCGTCACCCGACAGCAGGGTGGCCATCAGGAAGAGGACCGGGAGAAAGGCGTTCCCGCCGAAGATGTCCGACACCGCGAGCTGATAGTCCCCGTTACGCACCGACGCCAGACCGGTCGACAGCTCGGGCAGTGATGTCGCGGCGGCCAGGACGGTCGCGCCGAACAGGACGCCCGACAGACCTATGCCGTCGGCGATCGCATCACCGCTGCGCTCGAGGACGACGCCAGCGACAAGAGTCACCACGGCGGCCAGGCCGAAGATGAGTGCCGCCTTCGCGGTGCTGACGCCGCGTGTGGTCGCCTCGCTCTCATTACTTGCGGTGCTGTGACCGCGGGGTTTGGCCTGACCGTCGGGCGGTTGACCGGATTCGTGCCACGGCAGTGACTCACCTGCTCGGCGCAGCAACAGCAGTCCACCCACCCAGACCACGAGGATCAGGAGGGCGGCGGGGGTGACGCGCCAGGCGATCAATGTGGCCGGCAGCTGCGTCCCGGCGATCACCAGCGCCAGCACTGCGACCACGAGCGCGGCTTCCAGCACCAGAACCAGCGAGGCGGCGCGGTAGGTCAGCGGCCGTGCTCCGCGGACTCCGAACGCGTCGAGTGCCACGAGGACCACGGTCTGAATGGCGATACCGCCGAGGATGTTGCCGACTGCGACGCCCAGATTGCCGGAGAGTGAGGCGCTCGCGACGATCGCGATCTCGGGGAGGTTGGTGGCGATCGCCAGCAGGATCAGCCCACCGAGCGCTGACCCGAGATGAAGCCGGGTGGACAGCACATCGGTCTGGTTCGACAGCGAGATGCCGGCGACCCAGATCGCTGCGGCGGCCGCGGCGAACGCGATCAGCAGGGCCCACATCGGCCAACCTGACACAGGCTGTTCCTCTCGAATCGCGGCGGTGGGCTGGACGGTGGGGTACGCGTACCCGGTTCGTCGACGAGAAACCTGTCAACTTCCTGAAAGCCTGGGGCAGTTGGGATTCGGGCCGCTGCCGGCGATGTCGAGGCCTGATGTTGTGCAGTACGGTCCCGTGTCGTACCGTCAACGAAGTTGATTAGTGACCCTAGCGATTCTCCGAGGGTCCGCGCCTCGTCGCCGCTCCTGAAAGGCCAACGCATGCAGCGGAACTCGTTCGCTCGGCGGCTCGGGCGACGGTGGCCGCTGCTCACCGCGATCGTCGTGATCGCGGTGGCCGGATTCGCGGTGTACCGGCTGCACGGGATCTTCGCCTCGGAGGACGTGACCGCGACACCCAGCGGATCCGACAGCCAGATCGTGCCCTTCAACCCCAAGCACGTCGTTCTCGACGTCTTCGGTCCGCCCGGCACCACCGCCACGGTCACCTACCTCGACGTGCACGCACAGCCGCAGAAGGCACTCGGGGTCGCGCTGCCCTGGTCCTACGACGCCATCACCACCGACCCCGCCGTGTTCGTCAATGTCGCCGCCCAGGCCAACGGTGACGCCATCGGCTGCCGGATCACGATCGACGGCGAGGTCAAAGACGAGAAGCAGGTGAACACGCTGAACGCCTACACCTTCTGCCTGGACAAGTCCGGATGAGCGCCCAGATGTCGTGGCGCTCGATCCCGGATCTGATCCGGCGATTCTCGGTGCTGATCGCGCTGTTCTGGCTCGCGACCGCGGTCATCACCAACGTGTTCGTGCCCCAGCTGGAAACCGTGGCCGAGTCACACAACGTGTCGCTGAGCCCCAAGGATGCGCCGTCGCTGCAGGCCAGCAAGCGCATCGGCAAGGATTTCGGCGAGTACGACTCCGACAGCTCGGCGATGATCGTGCTGGAAGGCGACCAACCGCTGGGCGCCGACGCGCATCGCTACTACGACGGCTTGGTCGCGAAGCTGGAACAAGACACCACCCACGTCCAGCACATCCAGAACTTCTGGGGGGACCCGCTGACCGCGGCCGGTTCGCAGAGCTCCGACGGCAAGGCCGCGCTGGTGCAGGTGTTCCTCGCCGGCAACCAGGGCGAGTCCCTGGCCAACGAGTCGGTCGATTCCGTGCGTGACATCGTGAACAACACCCCCGCGCCACCAGGGGTCAAGGCATACGTGACGGGCCCGGCGCCGCTGATCACCGACCAGTTCGAAGTCGGCCGGCAAGGCACGTTGAAGACGACACTGATCACGATCGGCGTGATCGCGATCATGCTGATGGTCTACTTCCGGCGCCTGACCACGGTGTTCTTCGTGATCTTCACGGTGATGATCGAATTGACCGCCTCCCGCGGTGTGGTCGCGGTGCTGGCCAACGCCGGCATCATCGAGCTCTCCACCTACTCGACGAACCTGCTGACCCTGCTCGTCATCGCGGCAGGCACGGACTATGCGATCTTCATCCTCGGCCGGTTCCACGAGGCCCGCTATGCGGGGCAGGACCGCATCGCGGCGTTCACCACGATGTACCACGGCACGTCGCACATCATCCTGGGATCGGGGTTGACGATCGCCGGTGCGGTGCTGTGCCTGACCTTCACCCGATTGCCCTACTTCCAGAGCCTCGGGGTGCCTGCCGGCATCGGCGTGCTGGTCGCCGTCGTGGCCGCGCTGACGCTGGCGCCTGCCCTGCTATCGATCGGCCGGCATTTCGGGCTCTTCGAGCCGGCCCGGCCGATGAGCACCCAGGGATGGCGGCGGATCGGAACCGCGATCGTCCGGTGGCCCGGCCCGATCCTGGTGGCGACGGTGGCGATCGCCCTGATCGGTCTGCTGGCGCTGCCGAACTACAAGACCAACTACGACAACCGCACCTACATGCCCGCCGACTCCCCGGCCAACGTCGGCTACGCCGCCGCCGAGCGGCACTTCTCCCAGGCGCGGTTGGAGCCAGAACTGCTGATGGTCGAAGCGGACCACGACCTGCGCAACCCGACCGACATGATCCTGCTCGAGCGGGTGGCCAAGGCTGTCTTCCACACCGACGGCATCGCGCAGGTGCAGTCGATCACCCGCCCGCTCGGCACCCCGCTGGACCACACGTCGATCCCGTTCCAGCTCAGCGCCAGCAGTGCCGCGCAGATCAACTCGCTGCCGTTCCAACAGGCCCGCACCGCTGATCTGCTCAAACAGGTCAGCGTGATCAACGACGGAATCAACACGTTGCGCCAGCAGTATGCGCTGCAACAACAGTCGGCCGCGGTGACCGATGAGCAGACCCAGGCATTCGCGCAGACCGTCGCGACCGCACAGGATCTGCGGGACAAAATTGCCAACTTCGACGACTTCTTCCGGCCGATCCGCAACTACTTCTACTTCGAGCCGCACTGCTACGACATCCCGATCTGCTGGGCGCTGCGGTCGCTGTTCGATGCGCTCGACGGCATCAACGACCTGACCGACCAGCTCGCCAACGTCGCCGGGAGCATCGCGAAACTCGATGCGCTGCAACCGAAGTTGCTGGCCCTGATCCCTCCGCAGATCAGCAACCAGGAGACCAACCGCGATCTGACGATGACGAACTATGCGACGCAATCGGGTCTCAACGACCAGAACTCGCGGGCGTTGGAGAATTCGACGCAGCTCGGCGCGGCGTATGACGCGTCGAAGACCGACGACTCGTTCTATCTGCCGCCCGAAGCGTTCACCAACCCTGAATTCCAGCGGGGGCTCAAGCTCTTCCTCTCACCCGACGGCAAGGCCGCGCGGATGATCATCACCCACGAAGGGGATCCCGCGACCACTGAGGGGATTTCGCGCATCGACTCGATCCGGCACGCGGCGGTCGAAGCCGTGAAGGGCACACCGCTGGCCGGCTCGCGGATCTTCATCGCCGGCACCGCGGCCACCTACAAGGACATCGCCGACGGCGCGAAATACGACCTGATGATCGCGGGCATCGCGGCGATGTGCCTGATCCTGCTGGTGATGGTGTTCATCACGCGCAGCATCGTCGCGGCGTTCGTCATCGTCGGCACAGTCGCGCTGTCCTTGGGCGCGTCGTTCGGACTGTCGGTGCTGATCTGGCAGGACTTGTTGGGCATCCAGCTGTACTGGATCGTGTTGGCGCTGGCCATCATTCTGCTGCTGGCCGTCGGCTCCGACTACAACCTGTTGCTCATCTCGCGCTTCAAAGAAGAGATCGGGGCAGGACTGAACACGGGGATCATCCGGGCGATGGCGGGATCCGGGTCGGTCGTGACGGCGGCCGGGCTCGTGTTCGCGGCGACGATGGCGTCATTCCTGTTCGCCGATCTGCGCATCCTCGGTCAGATCGGCACGACGATCGCGCTCGGGCTGCTGTTCGACACCCTGATCGTGCGGTCGTTCATGACCCCGGCGGTGGCCGCTCTGCTGGGTCGCTGGTTCTGGTGGCCGCTGCGGGTGCGGCCGCGTCCGGCGAGCGCCATGCTGCAGCCCTACGGGTCGCGCGCGGCCGTGCGGCAGTTACTCCTGTGGGAGGACGACGACCCGGCGGTCAAGCACGCGAAGTGAGCGGAGGGCGATTGATGAGGTGCCCACAGTGAGCGACTTTGTCGACGGGTAGTTAGTCAGGCTCAGTTGGCGCCGACGGAGTCGCTGACGCTGGGCCGTAGTGGGTGATGCCTGCGGACGGGACGGCTCGCCGTGAGCGCGCCAGCCGGGGCCTAGACGTGCGCGGGTTCGCGCTGTTCGATCGGCTCGGTGTCGAGCACCTCGGCGTCGCGCAGGTTGCCCTTCAGCGCCGCGACGCGCCGCAGCTGATTGGCCATGTTCATCGACGTCAGCATCGGGATACCGCCGATGAACGTGCGGAACGACGGGTGGCCTCCGTCGAGGTGCAAGACGAAGAGGCACCCCACGACATAGAAGAAGCCGAGGGTGAACAGTGCCGCAGGAATGGCGTACGCGAGCGGGGAGCGGGCGTCGTCGATCAACTCAGCTGCATAGTGGGCTTCGTCACGCGTCAGCGGCTGCCGTTTGCGAAGCTTCGCCAGGACGTCCTTGTGCGCGCCGACGGTGTCGCCCAACGGATGCGACGTCCGCCGTTCCAGGCGGCCGATGTACACGAAAACGCATGTAGCAAACACGATTTCGGCGACTGCGGCCAATGCCGCCAGATCACCCCACAGGCCGAGTCCCACGGTGTCACTCCTCACGTTCCACCGAGAAGGTTACCCGGGCTAACTGTTTGTGACGCACGCTCACAGCAACGACACAGGAAGGGTGGTCGCGGCGCGCGTCGGTACCCTCGCGGGTGATCCCCTCACGAAAGGCGCCCCCGTTGTCGACACAATCCGCGACCGCTGTGGATGGTTTTGCCGGCTGGACGGTCGAGCTGATGGAGCGGTGGGGAGGACTCGGCGCGGGCATCGCCATCGCGGCCGAGAACCTCTTCCCGCCCGTGCCGAGTGAGGTGATCCTGCCGATGGCGGGCTTCGCCGCCCGTCTCGGTGACCTCTCCCTGGCCGAGGCGATCGCCGGCGCCACCGCGGGTTCCCTCGTCGGCGCATGGCTGCTCTACGCCCTGGGCGCGTGGCTCGGACACGACCGGATGCGTGCACTGATCCTGCGGATGCCCCTGGTGGACGCCGAGGACGTCGACAAGACGACGGCGTGGTTCGCCAGGCACGGAGCCAAGGCGGTGCTGTTCGGCCGCATGATTCCGCTGTTCCGCAGCTTCATCTCGATCCCCGCAGGTGCAGAACGCATGAACGTCGCGCTGTTCACGGTGCTGACGCTGCTGGGCAGCCTGGTGTGGAACAGCGCGCTGATCGGCGCCGGCTACCTGCTGGGGGCGAACTGGCACGCCATCGACCCCTACACCGCCGTGCTGCAGTACCTCGTGATCGGCGCCGTGGTGCTGTGGCTGGCGCGATTCGTCATGACCCGCCGGGCGCGTCGCTCGCAGCCTTGAGGTGCGCCGCGGCCGCGATCTTGAGGTGACGTCACCGAGGACCAGATCCGCTCGTTCGAGAAGGCGTCTCTCATCGTCGCCGTTGCGTCGGAGCTTTCGGATCCGGCTGCCAGTCCCGCGACATGATCGCGGGGTTCCTGCCCAGCGGCCCAGCCCGAGCGACAGTGTCGGCGACAAGGTAGCCAGTCTCACCATCCGCCGACAGAGTCGCTTACGGTGGGCCAACGGTCGATGCTTGCCGGCGGGGATTCAGTTCGCAGCACTTCGACATCGAAGCACTAAGGTCGGGCCGTGGCCGATTCCTTGAACCCGACTCAGCTGCGGGCGTACTTCGCCCTGATGGAGGCCGTCAGCCTGCTCCAGTACTCGGTGCGACAACAGCTGCAGGACGACGGTGGCCTGAGTTACGTGCAATTCGAGATCCTCGCCAAGCTCTCGGACAGCGATCGGCCGCTCACGATGACCGATCTCGCCGACGGCGTAGTCTACAGCCGATCGGGATTGACCCATCAGGCCGGCTTGCTGGAGAAGCAGGGCCTGATCACTCGCACTGCGTCCCCCGACGATCAGCGCGCCACCGTCGTCGACATCACCGAGCAAGGCCGCGAGCGAGTCGCGACCGTGTTGCCGGGACACATCCGCGTGGTGCAGGAACTGCTCTTCGACGCGCTGTCCCCCCGCGACGTGCGCGCACTCGGGGACATGATGAGCAGGGCCCGCGACCACATGCGCGCCCGCCCACCGCGCTCGGCCGCCCCCCGTAAGCGCCGCGCCGACTGACTGGGGGGCGGCCGACGGGCGTCAGGACCGGACGGGGATCAGGAGAGTCTTGCCGTGCAGACGGCCGCTGTCGGAATCGTCGTGCACGGCCGCGGCCTGATCGAGACGACGGCGGTCGGCGATCTCGATGCGCAGCTGGCCGTCGTCGACGCGGTCCACGAGCGCGGCCAGCTGACCGGCATCGCTGCGAACGAACACACGCTGCGTGCGGATGCCCCGCGGCGGGTTCTGCGGTCCGAACACCATGGTGCCGACGTGGAAACCGCCGTCGGTCAGCAGCGTGAGGAGTTCCTCGGTCTGCTCGTCCGTGGTGGACACCAGGTTGAGCACCACGTCGAACGGTGCGCCCTCGACGCTGATCGGCGACCGGTCGTAGTCGATGTAGGCCACGGTGCGATCGGCGCCGAGATCGCTCAGCCGCTGCGCATCGCGCTCTCTGGCCGTCGCGGTGACGTGGGCGCCGGCCCGCGCAGCGAGCTGAACGGCATAGCCGCCGACGGCCCCGGACGCTCCATTGATCAGCACACGCTGCCCGGCCGTGAGTCCGGCGATCTCGAACAGGGCCTGCCAGGCCGTCAGCGCGGGCTCGGGCAGGGCTGCGGCGTCGGCGAGGGGCACCGACGTGGGCGCCGCGGCCAACGCGTCGGCAGGCACCAGGGCGTACTCGGCGGCCGCGCCATCGGCGTCCAGGGGCAGGAACGCGACCACAGGGTCGCCCACGTTCCATCCGGTCACGCCGTCACCGATCTCTGCGATCGTGCCGGCCACGTCGACACCCGGGATGTGGGGGAACCGGACCTGGTAGACCTCGGCCAGGTAGCCGCCGCGGATACCGGCGTCGACCGGGTTGAACGACGTCGCCGCAACCTCGACCACCACCTGCTGTGGGCCCGGCACCGGGCGTGGCGCGTCTTCGTAACGCAGCACCTCACTGCCGCCGTACTGGTGGAATCGCACTGCCTTCATGATGTCCTCCTCGATAAAGTGCTTCGAATTCGAAGCAACTAGGAGGAGTAACTCGCTTCACTGTCGAAGCATTCCCACGGGTGGGTCGGGATCGTCAGGCTGCCGGCATCCGGCGAAGATCCGAGCCGAGTGTCGTTGGGCCGCAGCCCTGGTGAGTCAGGCGAAGCGGACGGCGAGGGTGGCCAGGCCGAAGATCTTCTTGCCCGCCGACTTCGCGCCGACGATCAGGACACCTGACCGCGTCTCGGGATCCACGGACTTGACCTTGCCGCTGAACTCGACGTCGGCGCCTTCCTTCGCCGAGACGATCGCGGGTGAAGACAACCGCACCGCGAACCGCAGTGCCGCACCGGGATCTCCCGTCCACGTCGATGCGAACCCGGCGCCCAGCCCCATCGTCAACATGCCGTGGGCGATCACATCGGGCAGCCCGGCGAGCTTGGCGATGTCCTCGTCCCAGTGGATCGGATTGGCGTCGCCGGCCACGCCGGCGTAGTTGACCAGGTCACCCCGCGACAGCCGGGTGTGGTGCAGCGCGATCTCCTCGCCCGCGGACACGTCCTCGAACGCCCGCGAGCCTGGCGTCCGGGTCGAGCCACCATCGGAGAGGCGGACGTCGCCATCGGGCCGCACGGTCTTCTCGTAGCTCTCCGGCGATCCCCCGATGTCGAGGATGTTCATGTCGTGCATCATCGCCTTCTGCACCGCGGTCTTGACGTCCGCGCCGATGTCCTCGGCCGTCACGCCGACCACCGTGGTGTGCAGCGTGTGCACGCGCTCGCCCGCAGCATCGGTGAACGTGTTGGTGACCGTGATCAGGTCGCGTCCGGCGATGCGGCGAACCGAGGTCAGCTCGACGTCGATCTTCAGCTCGTCACCGGCCACGATCGGGCGGTGTTGCTCGAAGACCTCCTCGGTCTGCATGTAGGTGTCGTAGCCGACCACGACCTCCTCGAACATCCGGCGATTGCACTGCATACCCGGTGCCGAGGTGAAGGTCAGCGGGGCGATCAGATCCGAGTAGCCCAGCGCGGCGGCGGCGTCGACGTCCCAGTGCGCGGGGTGATAGTCCTGCACGGCGCGGGCGTACTCGCGGAGCTTCTCGCGGCCGACCAGGTACGTGCCGTCCATCTGGTAGTAGTGCCCGACACGGGCTTCCAAGGGCGACGTTCCTGCTGCGGCAGTCATGGATTGCACACTAATCGGCATGGCAGAACGGTCGGCGAGGGCGGCGCGCGACGGGCTCACCGCCTCCCAGCAGCGGGCGTGGATCAGCTACATGCGGGTGTACCACCGACTGGAGTACGAGATGAATCGGCATCTGCAGCGTGACTGCGGCCTGTCGCTCGCGGACTACACGGTCCTCAACGCGCTGGACAACGCACCGGGGCGCCGTGCCCAACTGTCCAGCTTGGCCACCGTCATCGGGTGGGAGCGCAGCCGGCTCTCACACCACCTGAAGCGGATGGCCACGCGCGGGCTGATCGACCGGCTGCAATCGGCTGCTGACGGCCGAGCCGCCGACATCACGCTCACCGACGACGGCGCCCGCAGGTTCCGGGCGGCAGCCCCGCTGCACGCGGCCTGGGTGCGCGAGACCGTCTTCTCCGACACGGACCGCGGCCAGGAGACGGCACTGGCCGACGTCCTGACCACGGTCTACGACTCGCTGCTGCGGAAGGGGTCGCTGCCCCCGCCTGAGTTCGGCCCACCGGCCGGATAGCTCAGACCTGTTCTGCACCGCCGTCGACGAACACCTCCGAGCCCGTCATGAAGCTGCTCTGATCCGAGGCCAGGAACAACACCGCTGCGGCGATCTCGTCCGGTCGGCCGACGCGACCCAACGGCACGTCCGCCGCCATCTCGTCGAGCAGCCCTTGCTCGTTGCCGGGAGCGAGTCCGACGAGTCCGGGCGTCTCCACCGGCCCCGGGACGATCGTGTTGACCCGGATGCCACTGGTCGCCAACTCCGCGGCCCAGGTGCGGCCGAACGAGCGGATCGCGGCCTTCGTCGCCGCATACACACTGAAGGACGGCGTGCCGTTGGACGCCGCGGTGGAGCCCGCCAGGATGATCGAGGCTCCGCGATTGAGCAGCGGCAGCACCTTCTGCACGGTGAACAGCGTGCCGCCGACGTTGGTGGTGAACGTGGTGGTGAAGTGCTCGACGGTGATGTCACCCAGTGCAGCGAACTCGCCGCCGCCGGCGTTGGCGAACACGATGTCGAGCCCCGTGCCGTGTTGCGTGATCGCGTCCACGACCGCGTCGAGTTCCTCGGGCTTCGACACATCGCTGCGCACCCCCGTGGCGTCGGCACCGATCGACGCGACCGCCGCGTCGAGGGCGTCCTGCCGCCGGCCGGTGATCACGACGTGCGCGCCCTCGGCGGCCAGCCGCTGTGCGGCGGCCAGCCCGATCCCCGATGTCCCGCCGGTGACCAATGCGGTCTTGCCATCCAGCTGTCCCATGATGTTTCCCTTCGTCGCGGTGAACGCGCCGTACAACATGCGTGACATGTCACCTATTCCGGTATGGTCGCTACGGTGGTGACGTGTTGTTCTTGCTGTTCGGATTCGGGACCAAGCGCAAGCCCATGGGCGTGGGAGGCGTGCGGACCTGTCCTCGGTGCCACAACACCACGCAGTGGATGCGGATGCGGCAGTTCCGCCAGTTCAGCCTGTTCTTCATCCCGGTCGCGCGGTGGAAGCGGCAGGAGTTCGAGGTCTGCGGAATCTGCGGAACCGCCGTCGCAGCGTGAGATCGCTTCGGATCGGCCCCTCTGATTGGCATCTCGGATTGGTCAAGCGTCGGCGACCGGCACTATGTTTCTCGGGGTGATCTCCCGCGCTGCGCGCGTCATCGCGCGCTGGACCGTTCCTCTCCTGGCGGTTCTGACCGTCGCAGGCCTCGTGTCCCACCCGTCTGCCCCACAGCCGTCGATCCGGCTCGCCGCCGACGGCAACCCGCTGGCCGGCCTGCCGTTCTACGTCAACCCCGATTCCAAGGGCGTCCGGGCGGCGCGCGGTGCCGGCAATCCGACGCTCGACCGCGTGGTCAACACGCCGACCGCGTACTGGATGGACCAGCTCTCGACCCCGGCGGTGGACGCGAAGTACATCGCGACCGCGCAGGCGGCAGGGACCATGCCGATCCTCGCCCTCTACGGCATTCCGCACCGCGACTGCGGCAGCTTCGCCGCGGGCGGCTTCGGGTCGGCGGGCGCCTACCGCAACTGGATCGACGGAGTCGCGGGCGCCATCGGCGGCGGCCCGGCCGCCGTGATCCTCGAACCCGACGCCCTCGCGATGGCCGACTGTCTCTCGGGTGATCAGCGCCAGGAGCGGTTCGATCTGATCTCCTATGCCGTCGACACACTGACCCGCAATCCCGGCACTGCCGTGTACGTCGATGCCGGGCACTCGCGCTGGGTCAGCGCCGAGGAGATGGCCAACCGGCTCAACCAGGTGGGCGTCGCCAAGGCCCGCGGCTTCAGCCTCAACACCGCGAACTTCTTCACCACCGATGAAGAGGTCGGCTACGGCTCGGCGATCTCCGGCATGACCGGCGGCAAGCCCTTCGTCATCGACACCTCCCGCAACGGTGCCGGACCCGTCGAGGGCGATCCGCTGTACTGGTGCAACCCCGAAGGGCGGGCCCTCGGTGTGGCGCCGACCGCGAACACCGGCAACCCCCAGGTAGACGCCTTCCTGTGGGTCAAGAGGCCCGGCGAGTCCGACGGTTCGTGCGGTCACGGAGAGCCGGGAGCCGGCACATTCGTCAATCAGTACGCCATCGACCTGGCCCGCAACGCCGGCTGGTGAGAGTGCCCGCCGCGTAGGATTTCTTCCGCACGACCCCAGGCGGAAGGACAGGCGGTGGCGAGCGGACCCGATACCGCGACGCTGGAACGGGTGCTGGAAGCGGCCGGATGGGCGCCGTCCCGGCAGAACACGCAACCGTGGCACTGGCACGTCGACCCCGACGGCCTGCATCTGGATGCCGACTGGGCCCGTGGGCTCGGTGACTCGCCCTTCGATCGCTGCGATGTCCTGCTCGCTTGCGGCGCAGTCCTCGATTACTGCGCGATCGCGCTGCGCGCTGCCGGCTGGGCCACCCGGATCCGTCGGTTCCCTGACGTCGCGCTCGAACCCGGGCGGCTGGCGACCTTCGAGATGATCGCATCGGCTCCGGTGCCGGCCGCGGCCGAACTCGCCGACGTCATCCACCGTCGCCGATCGGATCGTCGCCACTACGGCTCTGCCAGGCTGCCTGACACGACGATCGAAACGCTGTTGGTGCGCGCCGCGCGTCACGGTGTGGATCTCGCGGTGGTCCCCACCGCTCGCTGGCACCGCGACGACACCGGTCAGGTACATCTGCACTTCGGCGACGGCGGGCCGTCTGCTGCTGTCGGCGACGGTGTGCTGCTCGCGCTGGGCACCGAGGACGACAGCGATGCGGCCCGGCTGCGTGCGGGCGAGGCGGCCAGCCGCGTCCTCCTGTCGGCGACGGCGCTGGGCCTGGCCTCGTGCCTGGTGACCGAGCCGCTGCGCTCGGCGCGGGACAGAGTCGCGCTGGCGTGCGACGTGTTCGACGGGACCAGGCGCCCGCAGATGCTCATCCGCATCGGTGCACCACCGGCTGAGGCGCCGGACGTTCCCGACACCCTCAGACGTCCTCTGGCCGAGACGACGACGTGGGCTGGTGCCCGCGCTTAGCCGCGGACCCGCTGCGGGGACGCCGAACGGCCCGGTGGCCGGTGCCACCCCGACTGCGCCGTCCAGATGACGTGGGCGAGGCCGTGCCCCAGCCGATCCAGGCGGGCCAGCGCGGACGACAGATCGACGGCCTGCGGCAGTTCGCCGTCGGGATCGCAGATCGACAGCATCCGGCGGACCGGGTCGCCACCCACGATGGTCCAGTCGACATCGCTGCGGGTGCAGTGCACGCTGATGTAATACAGCGCAGTGAAACCGGCCGTGCCGAAGAAGTCGACTGCGCGCAAGTCGAGCACGAGTTGTTTGGATATTCGCGTGTGCCGCTGCACATAACGGCCGAACTCGCGGCCGTTCATCGCGTCGATGGCGCCGATCACCGCGATGGCAACTCGGGTGGAGGAGCAGTGTCGAGCCTCGAAAACAGCTGAGCCACAACGCTGTTGCTCGTACTCCGAGCTGTGGTGGAGTGAAAAGCTACGGTGCTTCTCAACGGCGGTCATGGCGGGAAACCTCGGATCGGTTGAACTCGTGGACAGGCCGCGGGCTGGAAGCTCAACCAAAGTCAAGATAGTACGGATTTCGTTTGAGCGAAAGGTCTGTCTCCATTCTTCGTGCATGCCTCGCCAGCAGCGCATCTGCGGAGCGCGCACCCGCGGGATATTGACGCAGGAGGCAAACAGCGGCTGAGCACCTACGGAATCCGTCGTCTCGTGGGCGCAGGCACAATGGATCGTGCCCTCACACGCGATCATCTCGGGCTCCGGCATCGCCGGTCCCGCCCTGGCCCATCAGCTCAACGCCCGCGGATGGCGCACCACCGTTCTCGAGCGCTACCCCCAGCGCCGCGACGAGGGACAGAACGTCGACATCCGCGGCGCCGCCCGCGACGTCATCCGCCGGATGGGTGTCGACGCCGACGTGCGCGCGGCCAACACCACCGAGATCGGAACCCGATTCGTCACCGGAGACGGCCGGGTCGTGGCGTCGTTCCCCGTCGGCAGCGGGGGCCACTCCGACGGCCCCACTGCGGAACTGGAGATCCTGCGCGGGGAACTCTCGCGCATTCTCATCGAGCACACCGAAGGACAGACCGACTACCGGTTCGACACCCAGCTCGTCGACGTCACCGACCACGGTGACGCGGTGACGGTGGCGTTGAGCGACGGCTCGACGCTGGACGCCGACGTCCTGGTCATCGCCGAGGGTCTGTACTCGCGGTCGCGCCGCTTCGTCACCCCCGTCGACGTCCACACGCTGGGAATGTACTGCGCCTACGCCACGCTGCCCCGGGACGACTCCGACGAGCGGTGGTGGACATGGCAGCACGCCACCAAGTCCCGCAGCGTGCACCTACGGCCCGACAACCTCGGCACCACACGCGGGATGCTGACGTTCATGTCCGACGTGCGAGGGCTGGAGGACCTCGGCAGGGGCGACCTGCTCACGCTGCTGCGCCGCACGTTCGCCGATGTCGACGGCGCCGCACCGCGCATCCTCGACGCGCTCGATGCCGGTGCGCCGATGTACTTCTCCGCCGTCGGTCAGGTGCACCCGCCGGTCTGGAGCAAGGGGCGCATCGGACTGCTCGGCGACAGCGCCTTCTGCAACGCGACGTTCGGTGGCGCAGGTACCAGCCTCGCCCTGATCGGGGGCTACCTGCTGGCCCGCGAACTCGCCACCGGTGACGACCCGCGCGTCGCACTGCGCCGCTACCAGGACGTCATGGCGCCGTTCGTCGCGACGGCACCCACCGTGCGGGAGGGGACGCTGCGGCTGGCCAATCCGCGATCGCGCTTCGGAGTCGGTGCCGTGCACACCGTCGGTCGCATCGCCGCGGGCCCATTCGGCCGGGCGTTCAGAGCTGTGTCGGGGATGGCCGGCATCGGTGGTGACGAGCAGTCACTGGACTGAATCCCGCACCAGTGCATCGATGGCCGCGATCTCGGCTGCCGTTGCCCACGACGGATTCGACTGCATCGGAACGCGGAACACCTCCAGGTCGGCCGACTCCGGGACTGTCCGCAGTCGTGCGGCGGTCAGCGGCGCCGACAACAGCGGGATGTGCACCGGCACCCGGTGCCGGCCGTCGGCGACCACCACGTCCCCGGTGATCCGGCCCAGCCCCCAGATGCCGCGGTCCGGCCGCGTCGTCACCCACAGCGCCACCCGCTGGCCCGGCTGCATCAACCGCGTCCGATAGTTGTCGGCCACGCACCACTGTGGCGCGGCGTGCCCCGCCGAGACCATGGGCTCGACCGGTGTGAGGCGCGGGTTGACCTTGATCACCCAGGCGCCCAGCCGCTCGAGCGAGACCCGCTCAGACGTCGGAGCTCTCCCGCCACAGGTCGATGCCGGACTCGATCGCGAAGCGGTCGATCTCGGCGAGCTCCTCGTCGGTGAAGTCCAGATTCGTCAGGGCGCCCAGGTTCTCGTCCAGCTGAGCCACGCTCGACGCGCCGATCAGCGTCGAGGCAACCGTCGGCTCGCGCAGAACCCATGCCAGCGCCAGCTGGGCCAGCGACTGGCCGCGACGTTCGGCGATGGCCGCGAGGCCTCGCAGCCGATCCAGCACGTCGTCGGTGACCTGCTCGTCGTCGAAGGTCGGCCGGGCGGTAGCACGCTCCACCCCGTCGGCGGGCTGCGTCAGGTAGCGATCGGTCAACAGGCCCTGCGCCAGGGCGGTGAACGCGATCGCGCCCATGCCCGCCGTGTTCAGCTCCGCGGTGAGGCCGTCCTCGATCCACCGGTTCAGAAGTGAATACGAGGGCTGATGGATCACCAGCGGGGTGCCCAGACTCTGTGCGATAGCGGCAGCTTCGGCCGTTTTGGCCTGCGAGTACGACGAGATGCCCACGTAGCGGGTCTTGCCGGTGCGCACCGCGGTGTCCAGCGCGCCGATCGTCTCCTCGAGCGGGGTGTGGGGATCGATGCGGTGCGAGTAGAAGATGTCGACGTAGTCCAGGCCGAGCCGATCGAGGGACTCGTCGAGACTGTTCAGCACATAGGTGCGACCACCGAGCTGACCGTACGGGCCGGGCCACATGTCCCAGCCGGCCTTGGTCGAGATCAGCAGTTCGTTGCGGTACGGCTTGAAGTCCCGGCGCAGCATGCGGCCGAAGTTCTCCTCCGCCGAACCGTAGGGCGGGCCGTAATTGTTGGCGAGGTCGAAATGGGTGATGCCGCGATCGAAGGCGTGCCGCAACACTTCTCGCTGCGTGTCGAACGGCCGGTTGTCGCCGAAGTTGTACCAGAGACCCAGCGAGATCGCCGGGAGCAGCAGTCCCGAGGACCCCACCCTCCGGTAGGGCATCTCGCTGTACCGCTGGGCCGAGGCCACCCAGGGATCGTGGGTGAACGGAACATCGGGAATCGCGAACTGCTCGGCCATCTCTTCATCGTAGGCCGCGCGCGTCAGCTGTCCGGCGTCCCTTGCGGGCGTCCAGGGACACGCTGCCGGCGCCGACGATCAACAGGAAGATGCTGCCGCAGAGCATGGCGATCTCGAGGCGGCCTTCGTGGAAGAAATCCCAGACACCGCCTTCGGACGGATAGAGCGGGGCATCGCGCCACAGCAGCGGCACCTTGGTGATCGTCAGCGCGCCGATCATGTCGACGATCATCGGGATGACCGCCAACCGAACCATTAGCCCCGCGAGAATGCCGGCACCGCAGACGATTTCGACCACGCCATCGGCGTAGGCGAGTGCTGCCGGCAGAGGTATGCCCGCCTTGTCGAACCGGCCCGGGCCCAACGCGTCCGGGCGCAGGAATTTCAGCACACCTTCGCCGGCGAAGATCAGGCCGACATAGAGGCGGATCAGGACCACAGCCCCCGACGCTCGGGTGGCGGTCACGTGATCGAGGGAGAGGGGGCGTGTGGAGAGGACGGACATGCGTGCTGCCTTTCGCGACGAGGAGTGTCGTCAGGAAATACGCACGCGGGCGGCATGTCGTTCAACGGCGCAGCGGAACCGCCGCCTCGAACTGAGCCGCCTTGCCCGCCGACTGCCACGACAACCACCGCTCCCAGCGGTGCATGTTCGTCCGCTGCCACCACCGGTCCAGCGGAGGACAGGTCCGTCGGCCGATCTCCAGCGCGACGATCGCCGGAGCCCGGGCGAGCAGGAGCGCGACACCGGGCATGGCCGACGGCAACCGGTAGCGGCGGCGATTCCACGGCAGCATGTACAGGCCGAGATAGCCTGCCTGCACCCGGTAGTGGTACTCGGCGCGCAGTCGGGCGAGCCCGCGGTGCGCGGCGGTCGGGGCGAACGCCGGCACGAATGACTCGACGAGTTCGGTTCCGCTGGAACCACTGTCGTGGCTGCGGGCCGAATCGGCCATCAGCAGGATGCGCCACGCGTCGGCCACCGTCTCGGGAAAGAAGCCGTCGCAGCGCACCCCGACGAGGTGACCGCAGTACCGGTTGAAGTGCAGCACCGCGCGCATCTCGGCGGGGGACGTGAGGTGGCCGAGCAGGAACAGCCCCAGCGCCGGCGCGACGCTGCCGCCGAGCAGCGTGAGCAGCATCGCTGACTGGCTGATCGGCAGACCCCATCGCGCAGCGTCCCACTCCGGGTGCTGCCGCACCCGCTCACGGACGCTGACGTGCATGATGCGCACGTGCAGCGAGATCTGCCGGCCGAGCGAGCCCGGCGTCAGCAGCGCACCGGGGCGGCACACCTCGATCCACCACCGTGACGTCTCGAGGTAACGGTGCAGCGCGCGCTGACCGGCATAGCCGCCCGACAGGGACAGAGGGACCGCGAGCCAGCCCTCGGTGTAGGTGTCGGTGGTGCCGGCGTTGCCGAGCGCACCAAGGGCATACGCCCACCGCCGCCACACCGCGGCGCCCTGCTCCACCAGCTCGGGGTCCAGCCAGTCGGGCATCTGCTCGAACTCGGCGAACAGCGCCCGCATCGATTCCGGAGCCTCCGGGACGCTATCGATGCCGTCGCGCTGGGCCTGCTCCACGAGATCGCGTGCGCGGCGTGCTCCCAGCTCGCCGTGGTAGGTCTCGGCGACGAAGCGCTCGGCCACCGGATCACCCTCGGTGAGGCCATTCATGAAGGCCCGGGACACGGCGTCACTCGGAAACGGGTCGACCCGCGTCAGCCGCCGAACGCCGTTGCGCAGCCGCGTGCGGCGGGCGCTCACGCCGGGGTAGCGGAAGGCCGTGGGCGCCGTCGGTGGACGAACCGTCTCGGGCATTGCTCTGTCATAGCGCAGCTGCCCCGCCTGCGGGTGTATTTGGCTGCGCTGCCGCACCGATCCGAGGAGGATGACCGGATGGCCACCGTGGTGTCCGTCAACGTGGGGATGCCCCGTGATGTGTCGTGGCACGGCCGCACGGTGTACACCGGCGCCTGGAAAGATCCGGTCGCCGGACCCCGGCGGGTGCGTCGTCTCAACATCGACGGTGACGGGCAGGGCGATCTGGGTGGGCACGGCGGTGAGAACCGTGCCGTGCTCGTGTATCAGATGGATTCCTACCGGCACTGGGCCCGAGAGCTCGGCCGCGACGACCTCGAACCCGGATGGCTGGGGGAGAACCTCACCGTGGAAGGGCTGCCCGACGACGAAGTCTGTATCGGCGACCGCTTGTCCGTGGGCGATGCAGTCCTCGAGGTCACCCAGCCCAGGGTCACCTGCTACCGCGCTGGAATGCGAATCGGGGAGCCGAGGATGGCCGCGCTGCTGGTCGCTCACCGTCGACCGGGGTTCTACTGCCGGGTGATCACCGAGGGTGACGTGGAGGCGGGCCAGGAGATCGTCAAGATCTCCGACGGCCCGGAACAGATGACCGTCGCCGAGAGCGATGCGCTGCTCTATCTCCCGGGCCATCCCCGCGACGGGCTGGCCCGGGCGCTGCGCATCCCGGCCCTCAGCCCGGGTTGGCAGGGTTCCCTGCGCGCACTGGCCGACCAGGACGCTGCGGGGACCGGCAATCCCGGCTTGGCGGCCGCCGGCCCCCCGCCAGCGTGGGTGGGTTTCTGCACCCTGGTCGTGCGCGACGTGGTCGAGGAGAGCCAGTCGGTGCGCTCGGTGATGCTCGCCGACCCGTCGGATTCTCCGCTTCCAGAATGGCTTGCCGGACAATCGGTTACGGTCCGGCTGCCACGTGTCGACGGCGCCGCTGCGGTCGTGCGGACGTACTCGTTGTGCAACGCGCCCGGCAGCGCCGTATACCGCATCGGGGTCAAACGCGAACCCCACGGTGCGGCAAGCGGTTACCTGCACACGACGCTGCGCCCCGGCGACTCGCTCGACGTCGCCGCGCCGCGCGGCACGTTCTGGCTGGCCGACGACGAGTCGCCGGTGGTCCTCGTCTCCGCGGGCGTGGGCGTCACGCCGGTGCTGTCGATGCTCAACGCATTGGTCTCCAGGGCGTCGGCGCGACCGGTGTGGTGGTTGCACGGTGCGCGCAACGGGGCCGAGCACGCGTTCGGTGTCGAAGCCCGTGACGCACTGAAGACGCTGGCGCACAGCATGTCTCACGTCGTCTACAGCCAGCCGGGCTCTGCCGACCGGGCCGGGATCGACTACAGCGAGCCCGGCCGGCTCTCCGCGGCGACGCTGGAGGCGCTGGCCATTCCTCGCGAGGCCACCGCCTACGTGTGCGGGCCACAGCCCTTCATGACCGGAATGGAGGCGGCGCTGCTGGCGCACGGCCTGGACCCGTCGCGGGTGCACACCGAGATCTTCGGTGCGGGGCCGGCGCTGACTCCGGGCATCGCCGCCACCACGCTCACTGCGCATCACCCCGACGGCGACCCCGGTCCGGGTCCCGAGGTGCAGTTCGTCCGCAGCGGGCTCGCGGTGCCGTGGGGGCCGAACCGCATGAGCCTGCTCGAACTCGCCGAGGCGTGCGATGTCCCGACGCGGTGGTCCTGCCGCACCGGGGTGTGTCACAACTGCGAGACGGCGCTGTTGTCCGGGTCGGTGCGCTACGACCCCGAGCCGCTCGAACCGCCCGCGGAAGGCAACGTGTTGATCTGCTGCGCGTCACCCGTCGAACCGGTGGCCCTGGACCTCTGAAGCGTGGCTGACCCCCGCCCAAACCGACATCTGGGCGCGAAAACGGGTTGTCCTCAAGCCCATACGTCGGTTTGGGCGCAGTCAGGGGTGTCGTACGTCGAGTGCAGCGCCGATCAACGCGAGATGGCTCAACCCCTGCGGAAGGTTTCCCAAGAAGCCCCGATCCGCCGGATCGATCATCTCGGCGAACATCCCCACGTCGTTGCCGTACTCGAGCAACTCGGCCAGCAGCCCCCGCGCCTCGCCGTCGCGGCCGACCGCCCGCAGCGCCGACACCACCCAGAACGAGCACGCCACGAAGGCACCCTCACCCTCCTCCCGGGCACCGCTGTAGCGGTAGATCAGCGGGCCGGCGCCGAGTCGGTCGCGGATGGCGTCGATGGTCGCCGACATCCGCTCACTGCGGTCGAATCCACTGCCTGCGTGCAACAGCACCGAGGCGTCCAGCTTGTCGGTTCCCGGAAACCACACGTAAGCACCCACCTCCGGGGACCAGCAGCGGTGGCGGATCCAGTCGGCGATACGGTCGGCCTCGGCGGCCCACCGTTGCTGATCGCCGGGGATCTGGCCGAGCTCGGCGAGATGCACCGCGCACCGAAGTGCTTGCCAGCAGCCGAGTTTGGAGCTCGTGTAATGCCGCACCTCCTCGAGCTCCCACATCCCGGAATCGGTGCGCCGCCAGGCATCGCACGCGGCGTCGGCGAAGGTCGCCAGCAGATGGCCGGTATGGGTGTCGAGCGCGTGCCCGCCGTCGACGTAGAGCCGGACGGTGTTGAACAGGTCGGCGAAAATGCTCAACTGCAGCTGACCGGCCGCAGGATTCCCGGTGACGACGGGCCCGACGCCGCGCCACCCCGGCACGTCATGGGTGACCGGCGGCGCCGGCTGCGACCCGTCGAGGGTGAAGAACACGCCGGCCTCGCAACCGTGCCGGCGAATGGTGCGTAGCAGCCAGCTGACCGAGGCGTGCGTCTCCTCCCGCAGCCCGAGGCGCTGCAGCGCGTCGACGGTGTACGCGGTGTCCCTCACCCAGGCGAAGCGATAGTCCCAATTCTTGCCGCCGGCAGGGCGTTCGGGGAGTGACGCGGTGGCGGCTGCGGCGATCGATCCGGTGCCGCTGTCGATCAACAACTTCAGCAACAGTGCACTGCGGCGAAGGTCGGCATCGAAGTGCTCGTACCGGGGTATCTGCGCGGCCCACGTCGACCAGGCCTCGATCGCGCGGTCGATGCCGCGGTCCACCTCGTCGGCGGAGGAGAGCATCAGTGGTTCGTCGTCAGCACTGAGGAGGCCCACGACGTACCGCTGACCCGCGTGCGCCGTGAAGGTGCCCAGTGCAGCCTGGTCGGTCAGCGTCACGTCGAGGCCGGGCGACGTGCAGACGCTCATGCTCAGTGTCGCAGAGCGCAACACGGTGCCGTGCGGCGTCTCGCGCGTCCAGGGGGAGGCGGTGTCGAAGCACGTCCCCGGCGCGACGCGCCACCGCATCGGCACGCTGCCCTGGACGCCGTCGATCCGCCGACCGAGTTCGGTCCACGGCAATCGGCCGGCGACACCGACATTCATCGAATCGGTGACCCGCACGGTGCCCGTCTCGGTGACGAACGTCGTCTGCAGGACGTTCGTGGCACCCAGGTAGCGGCGGGTCGCGGTGAACGGTACGTCCGGACACAGCTCCAGGCGGCCCCCGTTGGCGGGATCGAGCAACGCGCCGAACACCGGCAGGGCATCGAGGCGCGGCAACGGCAGCCAGTCGATCGCCCCGTCGAGGGCGACGAGGGCCACGGTGCGCCCGTCGCCGATCGGGGCGTAGTCGCGCAGCGCCACGTAGCCGTCGGTCCGGTTGGCGGTGTCCTCCAGCGCGGAGGTGACCGGATCGAGCTCGGGTGCACTCACCCCGTCGCCGTTCCCCGGCCGGAGATGGCCAAACGCGGATGCATAGTGGCACTGTCACCGGGTAACCGCGCCCGCATGGCGACGATCGGTTACTTCCTGTCCTGTGAGCAGTACACCCCTGCGGGTCTGATCGAACAGGCGAAACGCGCGGAGGACGCCGGATTCGAGGCGTTGTGGATATCGGATCACTTCCACCCGTGGAACGACGAGCAAGGGCAGAGCCCGTTCGTGTGGGGAGTGATCGGTGCACTGTCGCAGGTCACCTCGCTGCCGGTCAGCACCGCGGTGACGTGCCCGACGATGCGGATTCACCCGGCGATCATCGCGCAGGCCGCAGCGACGGCGGCCGTGCAGCTCGACGGTAGATTCGTGCTCGGCGTGGGCAGCGGAGAACTGCTCAACGAGCACATCTTCGGTGATCCGTGGCCATCGGTGGGGGTGCGGCTGGAGATGCTCGAGGAGGCGATCGAGGTCATCCGCCTGCTGCATCGCGGTGACGAGGTCAGCCACCATGGCGAACACTACGAGGTGCAGGAAGCCCGCATCTACACCCGCACCGAGCAGCCGGTACCCATCTATGTGTCCGGATTCGGGCCGCAGGCAGCGGAATTCGCGGGACGGATCGGCGACGGGTTCTGTACGACGATGCCCGACGCCGAACTGGTGAAGACGTTCCGCGACTCCGGCGGCGGTGACAAGCCGGTGCAGGCGGGCACGAAGGTGAGCTGGGATCGCGATGCCGATGCCGGACTCGATGCGGCACACCGGTTGTGGGCGAACGAGGCGTTGCCCGGGCAGCTGGCGCAGACACTGCCGCGGCCGCGTGACTTCATGGCGGCGTCGACTCTGGTTCCGCGGGACATGGTGGCCGAGTCCGTGGCGTGTGGCCCTGACGCGGATGCGCATGCAGCCCAGGTGCGTCAGTACGTCGAGGCCGGGGTCGACGAGATCTACGTGCAACAGATCGGCCCAGATCTCGACGGGTTCTTCACGAGTTGGCAGCAAGACGTGCTGCCCCAGTTTCAGGGCTAGTTCTCCGTAGTTGATGGGGGCGTGGTTCGGTCAGGGGTGGCGCATCGCGGCCGTGATCGCGGCGACCCGCGGATCGGCGCGCAGCTCCTCCAGCGTTTCGGGGAGCGGCAGCCGCCAGTTCGGGTACTCGTCGACGGTGCCCGGCAGGTTCGGCTGACGTATCTCGCCGATGACGTCATAGGGCGAGATCAGCTTCAACCGGCTCGGCGTGCGGGCCAGCAGCCGGTGCATTGCGAGCACGACAGCCTCATCGGACTCATCGGCGTCGAGCAAACCCTCAGATCGCAACAGCGCCAACCACTCTGCGCGTTCGGCATCCGCGTTCGCCTGCTCGATGGGCACGTCTTTGAGCAAGCCGAGATCGGACCGCGCCCGCACATGCTCGCCCCGGAGGAAGCCCGCGGCGGTCGGAAGGTCGTGGGTCGAGATGCTCGCGGCTGCGCGCTCGGGCCACCGCGCCGGGGGGAGCAGCGGTTCGTCGGGTTGGTCGAGGTCGCGGGTGAACCACGCGACCGCACAGCCCAGCATCTCGTTGTCCGCCAGCGCTTGGGTCACCTCCGGCTCGACGGTGCCCAGGTCCTCCCCGACGACGGTGGCGCCGGCGCGATGGGCCTCCAGGGCCAACACCGCCAGCATCGCCTCCGCGTCGTAGTGGACGTAGGTGCCGCGATCGGGCCCGTCACCCGGCGGTATCCACCACAGCCGCCACAGCCCGGCGACATGGTCGATACGCAGGCCGTCGGCGTGGGACAGCACGGCGCGCAGCATGTCGCGCAACGGTGCATAACCGCTGGCGGCCAGGCGATCCGGGCGCCACGGCGGCAGGCCCCAGTCCTGGCCGCGCGGGGTGAAGTTGTCCGGCGGCGCGCCGATGCTCACCCCGCTCGCCAGCACATCGGCCAGCGCCCACGCGTCAGCGCCGTCCGCGTCGACGCCCACCGCGAGGTCGTGTAGCACCCCCAGTGCCATACCGGACGCCTTGGCCGTCTCCCGAACCGCGCCGAGCTGCGCCTCGCACTGCTGCTGAACCCATGCGTGAAAAGCCAACCGCGGAGCCAACTCACGACGAGCCGACGCCACCGCATCGCCGCCCACCTGACGCAGTTCTGTCGGCCATCGGCTCCACCGCCCGCCGTGCCGTTCGGCGAGCGCGCAGTAGGTGGCCCAATCGCGCAAGCCGTCGGATGCACCGTCGGCCAACGGATCCGGCCGTCCCGCCGAGTGCCACAGCAGCTCCAGTGCCGAGCGCTTGGCCGCCCAGACCAGGTCGTGGTCGATGCGTTCCGTGGTCGCCGACACCCGCAGCGCGTCGACATCGGCGCGAGTCGCGGGATCAGCGTCGGCGTAGGTCGGCAGGTCTTCGATCCTCAGCGCCAGCGGGTTGGCGAACCGCCGGCTCGACGGCGTGTACGGCGAGGGTTGGACCGGGTGGGTGGGACCCGGCGCGTGCAGTGGATTGAGAAGGACTGCGCCGCAGCCGTGTTCGGCTGCCGTCCACTGGACGAACTCCGTCAGGTCGCCGAGATCGCCGATTCCCCATGAGCGCTCGGACCGCAGTGCGTAGAGCTGCAGCATCCACCCCCAGGTGTCCGGGGCGGTCGGCACAGTCGGGGGAGCGGCGACGACCGTGACCTCCTGGCCGTCGCGGGTGTGCAACCGGTACCATCCCGGCGCCAGGTCCGCCGGGATCTCGTCGTGCACCTCGATGTGGGAGCCGTCCTCGGCGACCAGCAGGCTGGCCTGAGGAACCGGCCGCGCCTGGCCCGTCAACCGCACAGCGAGCGTGGGCGGCAGCACGCCTGCGCGCTCGCGCTCCTCGAGGCGGGCGAGTTCGGCGCGGCGCGCAGCCTCGGTGCCGGCCTCCACGTCCAGCAGACCGAGTACCCGGATCACGACGTCGGCATCGACATTCACCGGCTCGCGACGTTCGTTGCGGTAGAACGTCGCGACGCCGTGGGCATCGGCCAGCCGGCGCAGGTCGTCGGGCACGGGCGCGGGATCGGTGGTCACCGCGGTTCTGTACCCCGATGGGCGAGCGTTACACCGCGCCTCAGACGGCGGCGCCGACCACGTGCCCGATCCCGTAGGTGATCAGCAACGCCAGGCTGCCACCGATCACGTTGCGGGCCATGGCACGTTGCTTCGGTGCGCCGCCGAGCCCTGCCGACACCGCTCCGGTGAGCAGCAGCGCGGCCAGCACCGCCACCACAGTGACCGGCACTCGCCACGCCGTCGGCGGGAGAACGATCGCGATGATCGGCAGCAGCGCACCGATGGTGAACGACAGCGCCGAGGACAGCGCCGCCTGCCAAGGATTCGTGTATTCCCCGGGCGTGATGCCCAATTCGGCCTCGGCGTGCGCGGTGAACGCGTCATGCGAGGAGAGTTCTTCGGCGACCGTACGCGCCGTGGCCGGATTCAGGCCCTTGGCCTCGTAGAGCGCTGCGAGCTCGTCCAGTTCTGCTGCGGGGTCGTCACGCAGTTCCCGCTCCTCTTTGTTCAGCAGCGCCTTCTCCGTGTCGCGCTGCGTGCTCACCGAGACGTATTCGCCCAGCGCCATCGACACCGCACCGGCGGCCAGGCCGGCGATGCCGGCGGTCAGGATCGGCGCCCGCTCGGCGGTCGCCGCGGCGACCCCCACCACCAGACCGGCGGTCGACACGATCCCGTCGTTGGCCCCCAGGACACCGGCCCGCAACCAATTCAGCTTGGCGGCAACGGAACCGAGATGCGGCTCGTCGGGGTGGGTTTCGGTGCTCACCGCGCCACCGTAGCGAGAAACCGCGCAGGTCACCAGCAAACCTAGCCTGCCCAAACGAGGGGTGGCCGCCCCAACGAGGGGTCTACCCTTCTAGAAATGAGGTTCGGCATCGCGACTTTCGTCAACGACGACGCCATCGACACGGTGTCACTTGCCCGGGCGGTGGAGGAGCGCGGTTTCACCTCGCTCGGCATCGCGGAGCACACCCACATCCCGGCGAGCCGCGCCACGCCGTATCCCGGCGGGGGTGACCTGCCGTCGGTGTACTACCGCACGCTGGACCCGTTCGTCACACTGGCCGCCGCGGCCGCCGTGACGTCGTCGATCGAGCTGATCACCGGGATCGCGCTTCTGATCCAACGCGATCCCATCATCACCGCCAAGGAAGCCGCCAGCATCGACCTGATCTCCGGGGGACGCTTCGTCTTCGGGGTCGGCGCGGGGTGGAACCTCGAGGAGATGCGCCAGCACGGCACCGATCCCGCGACCCGGGGCGCACTGCTCGACGAGCGCCTGGAGGCGATCATCGCGTTGTGGACCACCGAGCCTGCCGAGTACCACGGTCGTCATGTGGACATCGAGTCGTCCTTCATCCGGCCCAAACCGGTGCGCACACCCCATCCGCCGGTGTTCATCGGCGGCAACTCGAACGCCACGGTGACTCGCATCGTCCGGCATCGGGCCGGGTGGCTGGCCAACCCGATTCCGTTGCCGGAGTTGCGGGATCGCGTCGGCCAGATTCGGGATCGGGCGGACTACGAGGTGCCCCTGCGGTTGTTCTCGGCGCCGAACGACCCCGAATACTGGCTGGGGGCAGCCGATCTCGGGTTCGAAGAGGCGGGTCTGCTGCTGCCGACGAAGTCGCGCGATGACTCGCTGCGCATCCTCGACCTGCTGGCCGAGCGGGTCGCGCAGTTCGGCTGACTCAGCTCGCGGCGGCGATGCGCGGAGGTGCGCCGACGGGCTGCGACGGTGTGGCGGCGGGTGCGGCCACGCGGCGTCGGCGGCGTTGATCGCGCACGATCCGACGGGTGAGTTGGCGCTCGTCGCGATCGCTGACGGACCGGATGCGCTCCGACAGGACGTCGAGCTGCTGCCAGCTCAGGCCGTCGAGGTCGCCGTCGGCGTCGTGGGTCGCCACGACGACGGCACCGCGCAGCAGAGGCACGTTCTTGGCGGTGAATTTGGTTGTCGCCATGAGCAATTCGGTGGCATGGCGGTTGATGCGGCGCTGGCAGCCAATTCGACTGCCAAGCCCCGCCGAGGAGCTGAACCAGAAATCGAACTGACGGTCGGCGCTGGTCAGCGACTGCAGTCCGCGGTCGTGCACGAGACGGTCGATATCGGCGCGGGTGTAGGCGCGTGTTTCATAAACCAGGCCCTGGGTGCTGAAGTACAGGATGGTGTTCATGGCGATGATCCATTCGTCACTTTCTCGGTGGTGGGTGACGCGTCTGACGCGTCGTTACTGGAGTTACCCATGTGACAAATGAGACAAACCTTGATAACGATTGAAACATTCCCGTCCCGCGATACGGTCGCGTGATGGACTTCGCCGACTACCGGACGTACGACACCGTCGGGCTGGCCGAGCTGGTGGCCACGCGGCAGGTGTCGGCCGACGAGTTGCTGACCGTCGCCCGGGAACGCGCCACAGCCGTCAACCCGCGCATCAACGCGATCGTGCGCGACGTGCCCGCGCCCGAGCCTCCCGACGGACCGCTGCGGGGAGTGCCGTTCCTGATCAAGGATCTGGGCCAGGACATCGCCGGCTTGCCCACGGGTTCGGGATCGCGCGCGTTGGCGTCGCGGCCGGCCACCGAGAACTCGACCGTCGTCCAACGCTGGCTCGATGCCGGCTTGGTGGTCTTCGGCAAGACCAACACACCCGAGTTCGGCGCGAAGGGCATCACCGAACCGATCGCGAACGGCGCAGCGCGCAACCCGTGGGCCCTCGCCCACAGCCCCGGCGGCTCCTCGGGCGGATCGGCCGCCGCAGTCGCCGCCGGCATCGTCCCGTGCGCGGGTGCCAGCGACGGCGGCGGTTCGATCCGCATCCCGGCCGGCTGCTGCGGGCTGTTCGGCCTCAAACCCGGCCGCGGCCTCATCCCGTCGGGCCCCAGCGCCGGGGAACCCATGCACGGCGCCGCCGTCAACGGTGTCGTGTCCCGTTCGGTCCGCGACACCGCGGTCATGCTCGATCTCCTGCGTGGCGGCGAGCCCGGCGCTCCGTACGTGCCGGCGATGCCGGACGAGCCGTTCGCAGCCACCCTGAACGCCGACCCCGCCCCACTGCGCATCGGCTACCGCGTCCCCTCGTCGATCACCCCGTCCCCGCATCCGGAGGCCTACGCGGCCGTCGACCACGCCGCCCGGGTGCTGACCGACCTCGGCCACCACGTCGAGGAGCTCTCCGCGCCGCCGTTCGACGATGCCGCCCTGGCCCGCGACTTCCTGCTCACATGGTTCGTCACGCTCGCTCACGAGGTCGATGAAGCGAAGAGGCTGACCGGCGCCGGCGACGAGTCCTTCGAACGGGACACGCTGATCATGGCCGCGCTCGGCCGGGCCACCGGTGCGGTGGACTACGTCGACGCCGTGGCCCGCCGCCACGAACACACGCGCCGGCTCACCGATTACTTCTCCACCTACGACCTGCTGCTGACGCCGACGCTGGCCAGTCCCCCGCCCGTGATCGGGGCGTTCGACCTGCCCGCTGCGCTGGCGCGCGGCGCCGACGTGCTGCTCAAGACCCGGACAGCCAAGCTGCTGCGGTTCACCAAGATCGTCGACGACATGGTCGACGACAACCTCGGCTGGGTGCCCTACACCCAGCTCGCCAACCTCACCGGCCGCCCGGCCATGTCGGTTCCGCTGCACTGGACCGCCGACGGACTACCGCTCGGGGTGCAGTTCGTCGCGCCGCTGGCCGGTGAGTCGCTGCTGCTCCGCCTCGCAGCGCAACTGGAGCGGGCCGTCCCCTGGTTCGACCGCGTTCCTGCGCTCTAACGCTCCTCGCCTGCCGGCGACTCGGCCTCGCGGCGTTCCTCCTTCAGCCGGTCCTTGCTGCGGATGAGCCGCAGCAGCGTGACCAACGCCAGACCGCCGACGATGTTGCCGACGAGGGTGTAGCCGAACCACGACAGCCACTCCAGATAGCCGAACGAGGTGCCACCCGCGATCAGCGCACCGAAGATCAGCAGCGAATCCAGGATCGAGTGGAACAGCTGCAGGCCGGCCAGCAGGAACGCGCCGGCGACGGCCGCCGCGATCTTGGCCGGCATCGAATCGGTGCCGTGCTGCATGCGCGTCATCAACGTGATGACCATGCCGCCCAGCAGCGCGAGCGCGACGGATTCGGCGTTCAGCGGTGCATCCACGAAATGCTGCGCCGACTCGATCGTCTGGGCATGCAGCTTCGGGAACGCCGTCATGACCAGCCACATGATCAGCCAGCCGCCGACGAGATTCGCGGCGAGTGTGCCGGCCCAGAGCTTGAGCAGCTGGCTGACGCTCGCGCGCTTGGCCACCACGGTGGTGACCGGAACCAGGAACCCTTCGGTGAACAGCTCGCTGCGTCCCAGCAGCAGAGCCAGGAAGCCGACGGAGAAGGCCAGCCCGGCCAGCAGCGGATTACCGGTGGCCAGCAGCACCGACAGGTAGGCGAGCACACCCATCGCCACCTCGGTGCCGCCGAAGAAACCGGTGACCAGGACTTCGCGCGCAGTGCGGTGCAGACGCTGGGTTCCCTCGTCGACCATCCGGTTGAAGGCCTGCTCGAGAGCGTCCTCGATAGGGCTGTCGGAATCGCCGAGTTCGCGCTGGTCGGTGTCCATCGCGCGCGAGTACCCACTCGCGCCCCGGTCACCCCCGCGGCGGCGCGAAATACAGCTCCTGGCGCACGGTGCACACCAACCGCCCGTCGCGGTTGAACATCGATCCGCTGCCCAGCGCCAGCGCGCCGGTGCTGCTGGGGGAGCACTGGTCGTAGAGGAGCCAGTCGGACAGGTCGGCCGGGGCGTGGAACCACAGCGAGTGGTCGCGCTGCAACGAGACGCCGGCCCTGCCCCGCGCCCGGTACACGGGCTCGGTCAGCGTCACCGCCGACAGATAGGCGACCAGCGCCGCCGTCCGCACCGGACCCTGATCGGGCAGCGGACCGTCGGGGCGCCACCAGATCCGGCTGCGCGCCGGCGGCGTCGACGCGGCATCGACGATCCGCCGCTCGAACCAGCGCAGGCTGGCCCACTGCCCGGCCGTCGCCTCCGACGATTCCGCGAGGTGTGGCGCGACCACCGGCAGCGATTCCGGCGCCGGCACCTCCGGGCACTCAGGCTGATACCCGTCGGAGGTCGGTCCCGGCGTCAGCGCGGTGAAAGACGACATCGCTTCGAGCAGGATCTGGTCCTCCTGGCGGGCCGTCACGCGGCGCGCCGAGAACGTGCGACCTTCCTGCAGGTCGACGACGTCGAACCGGACAGGCCGGCGCGCGTCGCCAGGACGGAGGAAGTAGACGTGCACGCTGTGCGGGGTGCGGTCGGGCGCGGTGAGGCTCGCGGCCAGCAGTGCCTGGGCGGAGATGTGCCCGCCGAGGATGTGGTTGGCGGGGGCGGGCAGCTGCTCGCCGCTGAACGAGCGCGCGTCGATGCGCGTCAGGTCCAACGAGGCGAGGACGTCGACCAGCGAGGAGTTCGGGGAAGAGCCCATGCCGGCGATCTTGCACGACGTTCGCCAGCTCCCAGGATCGGGTGCAGGTTTACCCTGAGCCGATGGTGGTCAATCTCACAGCCATGCCCGGGATCGGTGATGCGCTGGAATGGCTCAAGCACGAGATTTCGGCACGCGTGCCGAAAGCGGACATGGATCAGCGCGACGCCGACTACATCCTCGAGCAGCTGCCCGGGCTGTGGTTGCTGGCATCGCTCTACTTCCGGGCCGACGTGCGCGGGCTGGACCGCATCCCCGCCAACGGCCCGGTGCTGATGGTCGGCAACCACAGCGGCGGCAACCTGCCCCCGGACACCTTCGTGTTCACGCTCGCGTTCTGCACCTACTTCGGCGTCGAGCGGCCCTTCTACCAATTGGCGCACAACCTCGTGGTCTCCATGCCCGGGCTGGGTTCGCTGCGCAAGTTCGGCACGATCGCGGCCAACCACGACAACGCGACGCTCGCGCTGAAGTCGGGTGCCGCGCTCCTGGTCTACCCGGGCGGTGACTACGAGGTGTTCCGGCCGACGTGGGAGCGCCACGAGGTCGACTTCGGCGGACGCAAGGGCTACGTGAAGCTGGCGCGCGAGGCGGGCGTGCCGATCGTCCCGATCGCCAGTGTCGGCGGCCAGGAGGCCGCGCTGTTCCTCGATCGCGGACAGTGGCTGGCCAAACTGCTGATGGTCGACAAGCTCGCCCGGCTCAAGAGCGTGCCCATCCTGTTCGCCCCGCCGTGGGGATTGACGGTCAGCGACATGGTGCCGCGGCTGCCGCTGCCCACCAAGGTCGTCATCGAGGTCCAGGAACCGATCGAGGCCGCCGACATCGCCGACTCCGACGACGACGATGTCAACGACCGCGTGCTGGCCAGCCTGCAGGGTGCGGTGGACCGGCTGGCCACCGAGCGTCGCTTCCCGGTGATCGGATAGGGGGAGAGATGCGACTGTCACGCAGCATCGTCGTCGGCGTCGAACCGCACCTCGTGTGGAAACACGTCAGTGATCCCGGCTGCTACCCCGAATTCATGGCGAACCTCGAACGCTGGGAGATCGTCACCGACACTCCCATGGGTGCGGGCGCGCGCTACACCGTGCACTGGAAGGTGGGCTCGGTGCCCATCGGCGGCGTGATCGAGGTGGCCGAGTTCGACGAGCCGCGCGACCTGGCGTGGATCGGCATCACCGGAATCACCCTTCGTGGCCGCTTCCGGTTGCGTGACGCCGGCGACGGCCGCACCAAGGTGACGTTCCGGCTCGCCTACGAAGCGCCCGGCGGGCTGCTCGGCCTGATCGCCGACCGCGTGGCCGCCAGCCAGGTGACCCGCACGATGGACGAGACGCTGCGACGCCTCAAGGATCTCGTCGAGAACTGACTCTGCTGTACTCGCAGGCGTGTCCGCACGCGCGATTCCGACGTGGTCGGTGCCGCTGTTCTTCGTCGTCGGCGCGATCTCCCAGTACGTCGGCGCGGCGATCGGCGTGTGGCTGTTCGAGACCACCGAGCCCGCAACCGTGGCGTGGCTGCGAGCGCTGGGCGCCGCGGTGGTCCTGCTCGCGTGGCGACGGCCTTGGAATACGGCGCTGCGGAGGCGCTGGACCCGGCGTGGTGTCGGTGTCGCCGCGGCGTTCGGCGCCGTCACGCTCGCGATGAACGTGGCGTTCTACGAGGCGATCGCCCGGATACCGCTGGGCACCGCCGTCGCCATCGAGTTCACCGGCCCGGTCGCGGTCGCAGTCCTCGGTTCACGGCGCCGCCTCGACTACCTGTCGGTGGCGCTCGTCGGGGCGGGGGTCTACCTGCTTGCGGGGGTGCAATCCGACGTCGACGCCGTCGGTGTGGCATTCGCGCTGCTGGCCGCCGCACTGTGGGCGGGGTACATCGTGCTCGGCAAGAAGGTCGCCGATGCGGGAGCCGGACTGGACTCGCTGGCCGTGGGCATGGGTGTCGCCGCGGTGGTCAGTGCACCGATCCTGCTCTCGACGCAGGCCGCCGTCGACGCGTCTGTCCTGACCGAAGCGCGAACCTGGCTCTGGGGCGCGGGCATCGGGCTGCTTTCCAGCGCCATCCCGTACGCACTGGATCAGCCGGTGCTCGCCACCATCGGCAGAGCCCGGTTCGCGCTGTTGTTGGCGTTGCTGCCCGCCACCGCGGCGGTCGTCGGCGCCGTCGCTCTCGCGCAGCGGCCCACCGTCTCCGAGGCGGCCGGTATCGCCGCGGTGATGGCCGCCCTGGCGGTCAGCGCGCGGGCCGCCCGCAGCCCCGGTGACGACGGCGGCACAATCGAGCCATGAGCTGTCAGCACGAGGCAGGCCTCGACGCCGGATTCGACACCGGATTCGACACCGCTTTCACCGTCGACGCCTCCCGCATCACATTCGGCCGCGGCTGTATCCGAGAGGTGGGCGATCGGGCGGCGGCGCAGGGGATGCGTCGCGTCGCCCTGTTCACCGATCCGTCGATCGCCCGGCTCGAATTGTTCGCCCACGCAGAGCGCGCGCTGCGCGACGCGGGCCTCGACGTCGTCACCTATGCCGACGTGGCCGTCGAGCCCACCGACGAATCCTTCCGCGCTGCAGCAGCTTTCGCCACGGACTCCCGACCTGACGGATACGTGTCGGTCGGCGGCGGATCAGTCATCGACACCGCCAAGGCCGCCAACCTCTACGCCACCCATCCGGCCGACTTCGAGACCTACGTCAACGCCCCCATCGGGCAGGGGCGAGCGGTGCCCGGACCGCTGGCGCCGCACATCGCCTGCCCGACGACCTCGGGCACTGGCAGCGAAGTCACCGGCATCGCGATCTTCGATCTGCTCTCGCTGCACGCGAAGACGGGCATCGCCAGCCCGGCACTGCGGCCCACCGAAGCGCTCGTCGACCCCGACAGCACCGACACCCTGCCCGGCGAGGTCGTCGCGTGTAGCGGTCTCGACGTGCTCTCCCATGCGCTGGAGTCCTACACCGCCCGCCCGTTCACCCGGCGGGACGCACCGGCGCGGGCCAGCGCCCGACCCATGAGCCAGGGTGCAAACCCGTGGAGTGACCTGGGCAGCCGCGAAGCCCTGGCACTGCTCGGCCGCTACCTGGTGCGCGCGGTGACCGATGCGACGGACCGCGAAGCCAGGGAGCAGACGATGTGGGCGGCAACGCTGGCCGGTATCGCGTTCGGCAATGCGGGCGTGCACATTCCCCATGCGATGGCCTACGCGGTGGCCGGTCAGGTCCGCGAATTCCGGCCGTCCGGATATCCCGATGACAAACCCCTTGTGCCACACGGCATGTCAGTGATACTCAACGCGCCTGCGGCTTTTCGGATCACTGCGCCGGCGGACCCGGCCCGCCACCTCGCGGCAGCCGGGCACCTCGGCGCCGACGTCACGGACGCGATCGACGCCGATGCGGGGGACGTGCTCGCCGGGCATCTGACCGGCATCATGGCCGCGGTCGGGATGCCGGCCGGGCTCGCCGACGTGGGCTACACCGACGCCGATGTCGAGGCGCTGGCCGCCGGGGCGTTCCCGCAGCAGCGGCTGCTGGGCAACGCACCGATCGATGTGGACGAAGCGTTGTTGGCCACCATCTTTCGGGAGGCCCTGAGCTATGCCTGATCGCGGGCCTGACACCGGGATCGACAGCTACGGCTACGTCCTGCCCATCACCACCCGGTGGATGGACAACGACGTGTACGGCCACGTCAACAACGTCACGTACTACAGCTACTTCGACACCGTCGCCAACCACTTCCTGATCACCGAGGGCGGCCTCGACATCCACACCTCACCGGTCATCGCGCTCGTCGTGGAGTCGTCGTGCACCTACAGTGCCCCGGCCGCCTACCCGGACCAACTCCGGGCGGGCCTGCGCGTCGATGCGATGTCCCGACGCTCGGTCACCTGGGGTGTGGCGATCTTCGGCGCCGACGACACGGCGGCGCTGGCCCACGGCCGCTTCGTGCACGTGTTCGTCGACCGCGAGCAGCGCACGGCGGTGCCGATTCCCGAGGCGATGCGTGCTGCGCTGGAAACTATTGCCGCACAGCCGCAATGAGCTCGGCCACCTGCTGCGCAGCGAGCAGTGCGGACGGGTCGTCCGACGGCGCGTAGCGGTCGGCGGCGGCGTCGTAGCAAGCCCCGGCGATCCCGCCGTGATCGGTGTCGAGTTCGACCACGCGCACAGGCCACCCGGCGGATTCCAGCCGCTGGGCGAACCGACGGCTCACCTCCACGCCGACGACGTCGTCGGCACGGCCGTGCAGCAGCGTGAACGGCGCGCCGGCAACGGCTCGCGGGAGCGCATCAGCCGGCGGTACCCCGCTGATCGGATCGGCCACCATGAACGCGCCGGCCAGGCACACCGTGTGCGCCAGTGACACGTCCAACTCGTCGGCGTGCAGTGTCAGGCCCGCAGCCGCAGCACCCCCGAGCGACCATCCGACGAGCGTGAGCCGATCCGGGGCGGCCGCCCAGTCACGCACGCAGTCGACCGACGCCAGCAGGTCCGACCGGCCGTGATCGGGTGCATGCGAATTCCAATCCGGCGCCACCACTCCGAAGCCCCACTCGACGAGCGCGGTGGCCAGCCGAGCGACGGTGGCACGGGCGTCGGTCTGGGTCCCGTGCCACAGCAGCAGTGGCGCATCGGCCGGCTCACCGTAGATGTCCGCGTGGCGGCCCGGTGCGTACTCGATGGTGTCCATGACGCTCGGGTGCCCACCGCGGCCCATTCGATTCATCTCTGACAGGTCGGGCACCACCAGGTGCGCCTGCGCTCCGGATCTCCCGCCACCTCAGCGACCACCCGCACCGTCGTCCCGCAGCGCAGGCACGGACGTCCCGCGCGCCCGGCCACCCAGTGCTGCTCGCCTTTGCGTCGCACCCCGGTCGTCACCTGCATCGCGCCCGGCACCGTCGCGGAGTGGCGCAACGCCCGCGCACCCAACTCCAGCAGCGCGGCGACGTCGACCTGTCCGACCGGTGTCCACGGATCGTGCCCACGCAGGAAGCACAGCTCGTTGGCCCACAGATTGCCGAACCCGGCGACGCACCGCTGGTCGAGCAGGACGGCGACCAGCGGTCGCTGCGGGTCGGCGCCGACGCGCCGGGCTGCCTCGTCGAGATCCCAGTCGTCGCGCAGCGGATCGGGTCCGAGGTGGCCGACGCAGCGATCCTCGTCGGCCGTGCGCACCAGCTCGACCACCGGCAGCCTCACCCCGTAGGCGGCCGGCCCGTCGGTGCGCAGCACCACCCGGACGTCGGGCATCACCGACCGCGGCAGCCAGCGCCCGGTCGGCGACACCGTCCACGATCCCGACATGCGCAGATGGGTGTGCAGCGTGACATCGCCGGAGAGCCGCGTCAGCAGATGCTTGCCGTGAGTCAGGTGCGCCGTCACGGTGTGGCCCGAGAGATCGTCGGTCGCGTGCGCGGGCACGCGCAGGTCGCCACGGACGAGGGTGCGGCCCCTCAGGGCGTCATCGAGGCGCCGGGCCAGCGCGTAGACGGTGTCACCCTCGGGCACGCGGTCTCAGACGCTGCGGGATTCGCTCGCCGCTTCGCGGATGGGCCTGGTGGTCAGGTGGTCCAGCACGCCGGTGATGTCGAGCAGCCGCTGCAACTGCGCAGGCCGGCGGTCGAGGTGCAACTGCACCCCTGAGACAGAGGTCTTGCGATGAACGAGCAGGAGGCCGGACAGACCGGCCGAGTCACAGAACGTCAGGCCGGCGAAGTCGAGGCGCAGGTCGGTGACCGACGGCGAACCGGCCAGCAGGTCCGTCACGGCCGAGACGAGCCTCGGCGTGCTCTCGTAGTCGAGGTCTCCGGCCACGGTCAGCCTGGTCGACGTGCCGTCGAAGTCGGTGCTCAGCGTGAGATTCATGCAGATGCTGCCTGGTCGATCGGGGCCCTGCCGAGTGCACGGTGTGCCGCGGCGAGGAGGCGCTGGGTACGGGGGAATTCGGACAGGTGGGCGGCCAGCGAGTCGAGCGCGGGATGCAGCGACGCCGCAGGCACCCCACGGGCGGAGAGGATCTCGGCGGTCCAGGTGACGAAGTCGGTGAACAGCGCATCGTCGTCGGTGTACAACGCGGTGGCCAGGAAGTCGACGATGTGCGCGAGGTCCTCGACGGTGTGCTGGCGCTGCTGCTCGGTGTAGTCGCGCATCGCGGGAAAGCGGGTTTCCAGCTCGGTCATCGTCGTCGCGACCAGGTTGCCTGCCGCCGTGCTGACCATCGTGTACTCCTGGTCGGCCAGGTGCGGCAGGTCGTCGATGGGTTGGTGCGGCGCGCACGGCGTACGGCGCGGCACCCCGTCCGCGAGCAACGTGGCTGCGGTCCTCGCGTCGGGCGCCCACGCCTCGGCGCCCAGAAGTGTGGCGTAGCGGCCGTCGATTCCGAAGCCGGCGCCACCGGCGAGAACCGGGACTCCGGCGGCCTGGCACGCCGTGATCGCGGCGTGCGCGGTGGGCAGACGGGTCGGGATCATGCACGACAGCGCAACCGCGTCGGGGCCGTGATGATGCAGGTGCGCGATCAGATGGGGCGTGGGTACCTGGGCGCCGAGGAAGTCGACCTGCCACCCGCGCAGCCGCAGTACTTCGGCCAGCAGCCGCGCGGGCAGCGCGTGCCACTCACCGTCGACGCACGCGACCGTCACGCGGCCCGCTGATGCCTGCGCCGACCGGCACGCACCGTGGTGCGCCAGGGCCGCGATGACCCGGTCGTTGATGGCGGTGGCCACATGCTCCTGCACGACCGTGATCCGGTTGGCCGCCCACTCCGTGCCCACTCGACGCTGCACGGGCGCGATGACGTCGAGAAGCAGCTCCTCGCAGGGAACCCCGGCGTCGGCGGCCTCGAGAACCGCTGCTGCGGCGGCGTATTCGTCACCGTCGAGGAGCGCGGCCCACAGCCTGTCGATGGTGGTGCTCATGCGGACGCCGTGAACCTCCCGGCCGTGTGCCCGTCGACCGCGCTGAGGTGAGTGCGGCGGGGCGATGTGATCGCCACGACGGCGATGTCGTCGTGAGGGCGGCCCTTCACCCATTGCGAGGTGAGCATCATGATGCGCTCGACGACAGCCTCGGCGGGCATACCGACGCACTCTCGCAGAGCAGCGGTCAACCGTGGTTCCCCGAACATCTCCGAGCCCGTCGGCCCGCCGTGTGCCTCGGTCACCCCGTCGGTGAACAGCAGGCAGGTCTCGCCAGGAGCCAGCGTGGTCTCGAAGGTGGACGACCTGATCTCGGGCAGCGCCCCGACCAGAGTGCCGCGCGTATCGGCCTCTTCCACCCGACCGTCGGCACGCACGATCAGCGGCGCGAGATGTCCGGCACTGGTCAGGCGCAGGCAGACCTGGCCGTCGCGGCGGCACACCGACGCCAGCACGAGCGTGGCGAACTTCGTGTGCTCGGCTGACAGCAGCGCACTGTTGAGTAGACGCAGCACGCCGGCGTGGTCGTCGGCCAGCGGCGCCAGCGCCTGCAGGGTGTTGCGGATCTTCCCGGTGACGAGCGCGGCCTCGAGACCCTTGTCGCAGACGTCGCCGAGCACGACCAACGTCTCGTCCTCCGGGCTCGCCGCGGGATGCACGTCGTAGAAGTCACCGCTGACCAGGTGGTCGTCCTCGGAGGCGCGGTAGCCGCCTGCCAATTCGATGCCGTGGAAGCGATGCAGCTGCGGGGGCAGCAGGTCCCGCATCAGCGTGCGGGTGATCGCCGCCTGCTCGCCGTAGAGGCGGGCGGCGGACAGCGCCGTGCCGGCGCGGGCGGCGAAGAGACGGGCGAAGACTTCCTCGCCGTCGCTGAACGCCATCTGCGAGGTCTGGCGCAGTAGCACCAACGCGCCCGCGGGGACACCGTGGCCTGGCAGTGGCGTGATGACGACGGAGCCGACGGGGCCGGAGAAACCCTCCGGAATGAGCCATTCGGGGACCGTGGCCGCATCGATCCACCGCGACGGCACCGGCGGGAATCCCCGCAGGGCCTCCGCGAGGCCGGCGACCAGCTCAGGTCCGCCCTCCACGGTGCGCTGCACAACCGTGCCGTCGGGACCCGCGCACACCAGCGAGATCTGTCGGCGCGTCGCGGGCGCCACCACGACCGCGGCGTCGGCGAGGTGCCGCGCCGCCATCCGGACAGTGGCTTCCATGCAGCGCTCGACGTTGAGCGAGGCCATCAGTTCTGTGGAGGCCTCGTCGAGGAACGCGGCGCGGTCGCGTTCGCGACCCACGGCCTCCTGGGCGAGCAGCAGGGCCTGGTCGATGTCGGTGAAGAGCCACCAGGGCGATCGCACCGTCGGGCAACCGGGTCGGTCGCGCTTCGATCTCGCGGCCGGCGACCTCACCGACGGCGGTGGCGGGCAGCCCCATGTGGGCGGCGATCAGCCAGTCGGGGGCACAGTCGAGCAGCGCCGCGCCGGGCCGGGCCGCGGGCAGCAGCGCCAGCGCGGCGGCGCTCGCGGCGCTCACGACGCCATCGGCGTCCACGACGATCACGGGGTGAGGGACCTTGGCCCAGGTGGGGTCCCAGGTGGGCTCTGCGGCGATGGTTTCGGTGACAGCGCCGACGGCCAGTTCGGGGGTAGCGTTCTTACGCACGTCAACCCCCATTCGATGTTGTTGATCACTCTACGCCGGAACAGCGCTGAAGCGATTTGCCTTGACTGCAGTGGTCGGACCACCCTGGAAGAAGTGAGCAAGGCCCCCAGCACTGCAGCTGTTCCTTCGACGGTAACGCATCATCGGCCGCGGATGGGAGTTGTGACGATTCTGTCGGCTGTCGCGATCATGCTCGTCGCGGCGAATCTGCGGCCGGCCGTGGTGGCGGTGGCGCCCCTGGTCGGGGACATCAAGTCGGCAACCGGGTGGGGCAGCGGGGTCACCGGCCTGCTCACCACCCTGCCGGTGCTGGTGTTCGGCCTCGTCTCTCCGCTGGCGCCCCGGTGCGCGGCGCGCTTCGGCATCGAACGCACGGTGTTCGGAGCGCTGGTGGTTCTCGTCGTCGCCAGCGCCGTGCGGCTGGTTCCCAGCCCGTGGGCGCTGTTCGCCGGTTCCGCGCTCGCCGGCGTCGGCATCGGGATCTGCAACGTGGTCCTGCCGTCGCTGATCAAGCGCGACTTCGTTCATCATTCCGGCCTGATGACCGGCCTGTACTCGATGACGCTGTCGGGTGGCGCCGCCGCGGCCGCGGCGCTGACCATCCCCATCGACGATGCGCTGGGCGGCAATTGGCGGCTCGCGCTGGCGAGTTGGGGTGTCTGCGCGGCGGCGGCGCTGCTGATCTGGGTGCCGCAACTGGCCCGCGTGCACCGGGTCAGCGCCGGGCGCCCCGCGGCGTCGCTGTGGCGCAATCCGATCGCCTGGGCCGTCACCGCCTTCATGGCGTCGCAGTCGTTCATCTTCTACACATTCACGGCCTGGCTGCCCGAGGTCCTGGTGGATCGCGGCATGTCGGCCAGCAGTGCCGGCGCGGTACTGGCTCTCGGTCAGGTGGCCGGGCTCGTGATGTCGCTGCTGGCGCCGATCGTGGCGGGTCGGTTCACCGACCAGCGCGCCGTCACGCTGGCGGCGCTGGCGCTGACCGCCGTCGGGTTCGTCGGTCTGGTGACGACGACGTCGGCCCCGACGCTGTGGACGATGCTGGTGATGGCGGGCCCGGGTGCATCGATCAGCCTGGCGCTGCTGTTCATGGTCCTGCGCAGCACCTCGACGGACCAGACCAGCCAGGTGTCGGGCATGTCGCAGAGCGTCGGATACGTCGTGGCGGCGATAGGGCCGGTCGCGATCGGCGCGCTGCACGACGTGACGGGATCGTGGACCGTCGCGATGACCGTGCTCGCTCTGGTCCTCGTTCCGCAAGCGGTCTCCGCACTGTGGGCGGCCAGGGACGTGACCATGGACGAGTACCAAAAAAGCCGGTGACCGCGAGGTCACCGGCTTCTACGGCTTCACTGGGCGTTCCCCAGCGCGTCGCTGTGCGTTCGTCAGCCCTGAGCGGATTCGTACCGCTCGGCGACGGCCACGAGTTCGTCGCGGATCGACGAATCGGGCAGCGAACGGATCCGCGCGTACAGACGACGCCGATCCCTGGCGAGCTTGAGGTTGGCGCGGAACTGCGCGACAGACATGGTGCGTGTACTCCTTGTTCGGTTCCCGGGGTGCCGGGGTGCTTCGGTGTGGCCTGCGGGGCGAGGATCGCCCGCCCAGCAGGCACAACCGGACATGCTTCCGTGTTAATTCCACGTAAATCAACTTGCTGACGTGTGAGTTTGCGGACAGTGAGCGCCGTCACGCAGGAGTGTTCGGGACGGAAACGGGTAACGCCGCTGCCATGACAACCGACCCAACTCGCGACGATCCGGACCAGTCCGTCACCGATTCCGGAGAGGGCGTGCCGCCGGCCAACCCGGCCTACGCGACGCCGCCGCCCGAGGGAATGCCCGACGCCGACCGCGACTGAGCCGCGGCGCGAGGGCGCATCGCGACGAGCAGTGCACCACCCACGAACAGTGCCGCCGCGAGCACCGGGAGGCGGCCGCCGGGCGCGAATCCCTGTGCCGACAGGACTGCCAGAGCCAAAGCGCATGCCGCGGTACCCGCGTACAGCGTTGCCTCGGCGACCACCCCCGGCAGCGGGACGGCAAGCGTCGGCATCGCGGCCGCGACGAATCGGCGTTGCCAGTGCAGCACCGCCAGCAGTGCCGCCGCGACCACCGCGAGCACCAGTTCCCACTCCAGGCGGGCCAGCCACCACGCGCCCGAGCCCAGCGGTGGTTGCGGCAGGAGCCCGGTGGGATAGCCGACGAGGGTCACGACGATCACCGGCAGCATGTGCCACAGGTACAGCGCCATCACGTTCTGGTTGGCCAGGCCGATCACCCGCGGCCAGACACCACGCGCCAGTACCCGGTTCAGCGCCGGAACCAGGGCGAACAGCACCCCGAACTGCAGCAGGGCCAGCGCCAGCAGCGCCGCCGACGGGGGTGCGCTGTTCTCCACGCGGTCGCCGGGGACACCGATCATCGCGATGGGATAGGGCCCCCACGTCACCAGCGCGGGAAGCGTCAGCGCAGCGGCCGCCGCTGTGGAGAGCAGCACACGCCGGCTCAGCAGGCCGTCATGGAACGCGATGCCGAGCTGGTAGACGGCGGCCCAGCAGAAGAAGTAGTTCGCCATGCGAATCTCGGCGTGATCCGCCGCGATGCCGACCACGTCGACGAGCACCAGGCAGATTCCTAGGGTCAGGGGCACCCGCAGCCCCCACCGCCGGTTCGCCGCGACGGCCAACGGTGTCAGCGCGACGACCATCAGGTACACGGCGAGAAACCACAGATGCATCGCGACGGCCCAACCGCCCAGTTCCAGCACCGATCCGCTGACGCCCAGCGCCAGCAGCACCGCCATCACCACCACGATGAATCCCGCATAGACGCCGGTGGGACCCAGCGTGCCGGCCACTCGGCGCCGGATCCAGTCCTGCCTGCCCGCGGTACCCGCATCGGCGGGCAGCCGCTCCCATGATGTCGCGCTGGCGTATCCGGCGACGGCGAAGAAGACCGGTACGACCTGGAAGAACCACGTGATCCACTGCGTCAACGGCATCAGGACCAGCGGATTGTCCCGACCGAAGGAGCCGTCGCGGTAGGTCATCACCGACAGCAGCCAGTGCCCGATCACGACGAGCAGCACTGCGGCGGACCGGTAGAGGTCGAGCGCACCCTGGCGCGGTGCGGCTCCCGCGGCGGTGGTCTCGGTCATCGACCCTCCCGATGCGCATGTCTCCATTCGCACGGTAGCGGAAAGGACTTCCGTCACCGATACGCGCGAAATCTGGACGAGGCGTGACGGCAGCGTCAGAATCTCACGTGTGACGTGCCTGCTGAGTCATCGGCGCATCGGCGTGTTGGCCGGTCTGGGTGCGACGCTGCTGAGCGGTGCGGTGTCTGCGCCCACGGCGTCGGCTGACGTGTGCATCAGCGTGAGTGGCTGTGTCTAGGCTGCGGGCCGCGGCGGCACTGTACGGGTCGTCGGCATTGTTCGCCGCCGCGCTGGCCGTCGCGCCGGCGGCCGGTGCGGAGTGCGTCAGCTCCAACGGCACCACGGTCTGCTCGCAGGGCTCCGTGCGTGGCACCAACAACGGGCAGGGTCCCGGAACGCTCGACACCGGACCTGCGTGGCCCTATCCCTGCGACTACGACTGGTACTGCGACGACGGCGGGCTCTCGATCATCTTCTCGCCCGGACGCAACTGAACGCGAACAGGAGCACCATGAGCACTCTCCTCGCCCGTGCCGTGATGACGGCACTCGCACCGGCAGCGGCGCTGCTGGCCGTCGCGGGCCCGGCGTCCGCCCAACCGGCGCCGGCCCCGCCGCCGAACTGCACGGCCGCCGACCTGGCCGGCGTCATGGCCGGCGTCACCGCCGCCACCTCGGCCTATCTGTTCACCCACCCGGACGTGAACGACTTCTTCACCAGCCTGCGGGACAAGAGCCGCGACGACATGAAGGCCGCGGTCGAGGCGTACGTCACCGCACGCCCGGATGTGGGGGACTCGCTGCGCGCGATCCGGCAGCCCTCGGTCGACTTCCGGGCCCGCTGCGGTTAGCTGCCGTGTGGTGACGTGGCCGGAGGTGTTCCGGTCGACGGTGTCATCTGACGTGGTCGGCACAGCATCACGACGACCCCGCACAGCACGGCGGCGACGCCGAACGCTGCGTACACGCTGACTGCGTCGGCGGTCCCGCCGAGCAGTGCCGCCGCCAGCGGTCGTGAGCCGAGGAAACCCACCAGCCATAGCGCCATGATGCGGCCGCGAAGCTCCTCGGGCGCCTGCTCCTGCACGACGGTGCCGAGTCCGGTCATCGCCCACCCGAAACCGAGCCCGGCCAGCGCGAACCCGGCGACGGCCACGGCGGCGACGCCGCCGACCGCCAGCACCGCGCAGCCCGCCGCCAGCCCCCAGAGCCCGAGCCACGACACGAGGTCGGCCGCGATGCGGCCGCGCAGCGCCGCCAGCAGTGCCATCCCGACCGCGGCGCCGATCCCGAAGACCGCCGAGAGCATGCCGACCATCCGGGGGCCACCGCCGAGCGCGTCGGCCACCGACGGAGTGAGGGTGATCGACGAGTCCGACGCGACGCCGACCACCGTCACCGCGATGAGTGCCAGCAGTAGCCTGCGGTCGCCCAGCACGTAGCGGACCGCGACACGCACCCGGTAGTCGGCGCCCGCGCGCCGAGGCGCGGGTGCCGGAAAGCGCACCACGATCAGGAGTGCCGCGAAGACCAGGTGCAGACCGGCGCTCGCAGCGAACGCGTACGCCGGTCCCAGGTGGGCGGCCAGGTACGCGCCGGCGGCGGGACCGAGGATGCGGCCGATCGTCATGGGCATGCTGTTGAGCGCCATGGCCGTGGACAGCTCGCCGTCCCTGATCAGGCTGGGCACGATGGACTGCATCGCCGGACCCCCGACGGCGAACCCGAAGCCGACGAGCAGCGAGCCGAGCAGCACCGCCGCTGCTGCCGCCGTTCCGTGCGCCGACGGCGTGGCGAACAACCACACCGCCACCAGGCCGGAGCCCATCGCGCAGAACACTCGGCCGAGCAGGATCTGCCGTACCGGATTCCCGGTGTCGGCCCATTTGCCGCTGGTCGGGGTGAGCAGCAGCTGAGGTCCGAACTGGGCGACGCCCACCATGCCGACCATCAGAGCCGAGCGGGTGGCGTCGTAGATGACGATCGCCGCGACGATGCCGTGCGTCCAGACGGCGACGACCGAGAAGATCTTGCCCCAGAACAGGGCGCCGAAGACCCGGTCGAACATCAGCCCCACCGCGCCGCGGGCGCGGAGGCCGAGGGCGTCGTCGCGCGCTGCGGTCACCCGATCTGCATAGCACAGAGGCGCCACCCGCCTCGACCGACTATCCTGTCCGCTGAGCGAAATCGCCAGTGCTGCTTGAATTTCGGCGTAACGGCGGACGCGCGTGGATCGATACACTGGGCGGCTGGCTCGTGCCCGGCTCCGTTCTGATCGTTTCTCCTGTCCAGGCTCTCATCGAAGGATGATGCGTTGACTCGCCCGACCGCACAGGTCAGCTCCGCCACTGTCGGAGGTGCCCTGGGCCGCCGCACCGCGCTCAAGGCGTCCGTCCTCGCGGCGGCGGCGATGACGTTGACACCGGTGCCGCGGGCGTCAGCCGACGACGGACGCTGGTCGCCCGACCGTGCCGCGCGCTGGTATCAGGATCAGGACTGGTTGGTGGGCGCGAACTACATCGCCAGCAACGCGGTCAACCAGTTGGAGATGTTCCAGCCCGGGACGTTCGACCCGCTGCGCATCGACGCCGAGTTGCGGTTGGCGAGGCTGGCCGGCCTGAACACGGTGCGGGTGTTCCTGCACGACCTGCTGTGGATCCAGGACCCGACGGGCTTTCTGAACCGCGTCGGTCACGTCGTGGACATCGCGTCCCGCCACGGCATACGACCGCTGTTCGTCCTGTTCGACAGCTGTTGGGATCCGCTGCCCGCCCTCGGGAGGCAGGCCGCGCCGCGGCCCGGGGTCCACAACTCGCGGTGGGTGCAGAGTCCCGGGGCGGAGAACCTCGACGACCGGCGCTACCGGCGCGTCCTGCACGACTATGTCGTCGGCGTACTCACCCGGTTCCGCGGCGATCGGCGCATCCTCGGATGGGACCTGTGGAACGAACCCGACAATCCCGCCAAGCAGTACCGGGACACCGAGCGCGCCGACAAGCTCGCCCTCGTCGCCGATCTGCTACCGCAGGTGTTCCGCTGGGCGCGTTCCGTCGGGACGATCCATCCACTGACCAGCGGTGTGTGGGACGGCCCGTGGGCCGATGCGCGGCGGCGCAGTGAGATCGCGAGCATCCAGCTCGAGAACTCCGATGTCATCTCGTTCCACAGCTACGACAATCCGGCCGGGTTCGACGCCCGCATCAGCGAGCTCGACTTCACCCGGCGCCCGCTGCTGTGCACCGAGTACATGGCGCGGTCGCTGGACTGCACGGTCGAGAACATCCTGCCGATCACCAAGCGCCGCAACGTCGGAGCGTATGCATGGGGTTTCGTGGCCGGTAAAACGCAGACCTACTATCCATGGGATTCGTGGGACCGGCCCTATACCGCCGAACCGCAGCCGTGGTTTCACGACCTGCTCACCCGCGACGGGCAGCCCTACCGGCCGACAGAGATCGCGGCCATCCGGGGTCTGACCGGGCGACCCCGCCCGTCCTGATGCCCGCCCTGACTGGTCAGCGCCCTCGCCACTGCGGGCGACGTTTCTCCCGCCACGCCGAAATACCCTCTGCCACATCGGCTGTCGCGCCGGCCACCTTGCGCATCACCTCGCCGAACCGGACCGACTCGATCCACCCCATGTCGGCAGTGCGCCAGGCGACCTCCTTGGTGGCCCGCTGTGCGAGCGGCGCAGCCTCGGCCAGAGTGCGCGCCCATTGCTGAGCCGCGGGGAGAAGGTCGTCCGGTTCCACGAGCTTCCACACCAACCCGACCTCCTTCGCCCGCTCGGCGGTCATCGGTGTGCCGGTGAGCAGCAGCTCCATCGCGTCGGCCCACCGCAGCCGTCTCGGCAGCCGGATCGCCCCGACGATCGTCGGCACGCCGATGGTGACCTCGGGGAAGGCGAAGGTGGCCTCGGTGCTCGCAATCACGAAGTCGCAGAACAGAACTCCGGTCAGGCCGTAGCCCATGCACGGTCCCTGCACCGCGGCGATCGTCGGCTTGAACAACTCCATGCCGCTTTCGAAGGAGTTGATGGTCGGCTTCTCCCAGAACGTGCCGCCGAACGTCCCGACGGCGCCGTCGCCGTCTTTGAGGTCAGCGCCGGCGCAGAACACCCGACCGTTGGCAGTGAGGATGCCGACCCAGGCGTCCTCCTCGTCGCGGAATCGGTCCCACGCGGCGTTGAGTTCCTGCCGCAGCGCACCGTTGATCGCATTGCCGGCTTCGGGCCGGTTCAGTGTGATCGTCGCGACGTGACCGTCGAGCTCGTAGGTGACCAGGCTCATGGCGACACTGTAGAACTCAGCCGCGTTGCTTTTCCGCGTGCAGGAACGCCGCCGTGTCGTAGTAGGTGCGGAACGCGGTGATCGTCTCGTCGTCACCCTCGAGCACGCTCATCCCGTCGTAACGGAATTCGGTGCCGTCGCGCAGCGTCCCCGTCGAGGTCCACTCGAGATAGGCGATGCCGTCATCGGTGACGGTGTGCGAGAAGTCGGATGTCAGGTCGTCGAAGACATCGCGGTACTGCGTCCAGAAGGTGCGCGCACCATCCTGCCCGTGCTGTTCATGAGGCAACCCGGCCTTGGTGAGGGTGGCGTCGTCGGAGAACAGCTCGACCAATGGCTCCACGTCACGGCTTTCGTGCAGGCGGCCCAGTGCGTCGGTGAAACGTCGTGTCAGCTCATGCATGTGCTTCGCCTACCCGCCGTCACCACGCCCACACGCCGGACCGCCGACGGGTCACTGTTTCGACAGATCAGGTGTGCGCGGGCGTCTCGGCGAATCGATCGGTGATGGCCTGACAGAAGGCGGGCAGATCGTCGGGGGAGCGACTGGTGATCAGGTTGCCGTCGATGCACACCTCCTGGTCGACGACCGTCGCGCCGGCGTTGCGCAGATCGGTGCGCAGGCTGGGGTACGAGGTGAGCGTGCGGCCGTCGATGACGCCGGCCTCGAGAAGAACCCACGGGGCATGGCAGATCGCGGCCACCGGCTTCCCCGAGCGAACGAATTCCGCGACGAACGAGACGGCCGAGTCCTCGAGGCGCAGCTTGTCCCCGTTGACGGTGCCGCCGGGGATGACGAGGGCGTCGTACTCGTCGACCCGTGCGTCATCCACTGTGCGGTCGACCGAAAAGGTGCCCGCCAGTTCCAGATCGTGGTCACGTGCCTCGATCTGACCGTCGCTGATCGAGAGCAGGTCGACCTGCCCGCCCGCGTCGGTGACCGCGTCGCGCGGCCGCTCGAGTTCGACTCTCTCCACCCCGTCGGTGGCCAGGAACGCGATCTTGCGGCCGTGGAGTTCGTTCGCCATGGCGGCATCCTTTCGTCGGCGTGAATCGTCCGTCGGCCGCCGGTTACCCGCTCGCCGACGAACGAATCCCGCGGGAGGTCACCCGTCGACAGATCTCCGCACCCGCGGGATCACGTGCCCGGCGAATCGCGCCGTCAGCGGCTATTTGACGATCAGCTTGCGCTGTGAGGCCATCGTGAACACGGCCGCCACGATGATCACCAAGCCCTTGATGATCGTTTGGGTGTAGTCGGCGGCGCCGATCTGGTTCAGGCCGTTGGACAGCACCGTGAGGATCAGGACACCGAGGACGGTCCGATTGACCCCGCCGACTCCGCCGGACAGCGCGGTGCCACCGATCACGATGGCCGCCACCGAGTCGAGCAGGATCTGCGATCCCAGAGTCGGCCCCGCCGCGCCCAATTGGGCGGTCAACAGCAGACCGGCCACTCCGGCGGTGATGCCCGACACCACCAGGATGAGCACCTTGATGCGGCGCGTCTTCACCCCGGCCAACTCGACCACCTTTTCATTGCCTCCGATGGCGTAGACGTACAACCCGAACCGTGTGCGGCGGGCGAAAAACCACACCACGGCCAGCGCCAGCAACGCGATCAGTGCCGCGTTCTGGATGTTCGGCACGAACTGGCCGATGGCCAGGTCACGAATGCCCTGGTTGGTGAAGTTGATGGTGCTGCCCTGCAGGATGGTCAAGCCGATCCCGGCGAACAGCGACAGCGTGCCCAAGGTGGCGATGAACGACGGCACCCGCCCGTAGGCGAACACCAGACCGTTGAGCAGGCCGATGGCTGCACCCACCGCGACGGCGATGAGCAGCACCAGAATCGGATTGCCGAAGCCTTCGTTGATCAGGGAGGCGACCACCGCACCCGTGAGCAACGCAATGGAGCCCACGGACAGGTCAACGCTGCCGGCGACCACCACCAGCGTCGCGCCGAGCGAGGCGAGCAGCAGGATGCCGGCCTGCCCGCTGATCAGGGTGAGGTTGGCCGCCGTGAGAAAGGCTTCGGCGCGGACCGAGAAGAACACCACCAGGGCCAGGAGCGCGGCCAGCGGCAGCACGTCACGCGTCAGGTTGATGCGAGTCGGTGAAACCGAGGGCGACGGACGCGTACCGGAGGGTGCCTCGGGTGTTGCGATTCCCGTTGCAGGGGAGGTCAGTTCAGCAGTCATCTTCTCATCCGATGGTGGTAGGGACAGCGGTGGTGCCGGGGATCATCAGGGCCACGAGGTCGTGCTCGTCCGGCTTGGCCCCCGGTGGCGCGTCCACCGTGGCCACCAACCGGCCGTCGGTGATCACCGCGACCCGGTTGGACAACCCGATCAGTTCTGGGAGGTCGTCGCTGACCAGGATGACGGCAGCGCCGGAAGCAGCGACCTGGCGCAGCAACTCGTAGATACCTTCTCGAGCGCCGGTGTCAACGCCCTGTGTCGGTTCGTCGAGGACCAGCACATCAGGTTGCCGCAGAAGCCATTTGGCGATGAGTACCTTCTGCGCGTTGCCGCCCGACAGCGAAGCCACCGGCGCATCGATACCGACGGCGACGATGCCCAGCTCGTCGACGTACCGCTGGGTGACCGCGCGGGCACGGCCAACCGCCCACAACCCGACCAGGCGGGTGGCGAAGCGGTCATGTAGCGAGGCCAACTGGATGTTGTCGACGATCGACGAGCTGGTGATCAGCCCCTTGTCGTTGCGGTCCGGTGGCACATAGGCGATGCCGGCGCGAACGTGCTCGCCGATGGTGCCGCCGACTGGTTCGCCGTCGATCAGGATCCGCCCGTGGGTCGGTCGCACGGCGCCCGCGATGATCTCGCCCAGCACCCGCTTGCCCGAGCCCTCGGTCCCGGCCAAGCCGACGATTTCTCCCGCCGCGACCTCGAGCGAGGCATCCCGCAACACCCCGGCACCGCCCACGGATTCGACCACCAACCGGGGTGCTGCGCCGGTGTCGATGACGCGCTGGTCGTGTTCGCGGTAATAGTTCTCGGTGCGTATCCGTCCCACCATGAGCCGGTGCAACTCGTTCTCGTCGACTCCGGCCGTCGGGCGATCAGCCACAGATTCGCCGTCCTTGAAAACGGTGACTCGGTCGGTGGATTCGATGATCTCGGGCAACCGATGCGAGACGAAGACCACCGCGGCGACGCCGCGCAACCGTTGCAGCAAACGCAAAAAGTTGTCCTCGTGTTCGGAGTCCAGGGCGGTCGTCGGCTCATCGAAGAGCACCACGGGGCGCTGCACCTCGAGCAGGTCTGACAGTGCCGTCACCCGCGCGATGTCAAGGCTCTGTTTCTGTCCCGGTGTCAGCCGGCCCGTAGGCGCGCCCACGTCGACACCGTCCACACCGGCCTTCGCGAGCGCCTCGGTCGCGGCGCGGCGCAGCGCGCGCCGGTCCAATCCTCCAGTCCTCCTGCGGAACAGGTGTTCCCAGCCGAAGAAGACGTTCTCGTAGACGGCCAGGGAGTCGATCAGCGCGGCGTCCTGGAACACGCGGAAGATGCCGAGCTTGTTGGCTTCCTGGTAGGTCTTCGGGGCGATTTCACGACCGTCGAGCACCAGCGACCCTGAGTCGGGGGGCAGAACGCCGGACACGATGTTGAGGATGGTGCTCTTGCCTGCCCCGTTCTCGCCGATCAAACCGACCACCTCGCCGTCACCGACGGTCAGGTCGACACCCTTGAGTGCGCGGTTGGCGCCGAACGATTTGACGATGCCAGCTGCCTGCAACCGGGGTCCTGGACGTGAGGTCATGTCACACCTTCTGATAGGGGGACGGCCCGAGAACGGGGGTGCGGTAGTGGTCCTCGTACAGCGCGCGGACGCGGTCGAAGTCGCCGTTGCGTTGTGCGGTCAGATAGGCCTCGGGGAACTGGAAGCCTTCGGGTTTCGGCACGCCCGGCCAGATGGTCTCGAGATCTTCGACCGGGTACCCGGCGAACTGCAGATCGAAGTCGTGGGGGTGCTCGACGCGGGAGAGCAGTTTGACGTCGAACGACTCGCCGATGGGCCCGTCGACGTACCGGGACTTGAACGCCTGCACGTTGTCGGCGGTGATGATCTCGGCGTGCCATCCGTAGAACCGTTCGGCGGCATCGGGTTTCCACCCGTTGAGCCGGTCGTGGAACTGCGCCACCGTGAAGAAGGAGGGGTAAGCCGGGACGTTGCCGGTGGTCACCAGCTGCGTGCCCTTGACGATCCGGTCGATGCCGGCAGTCGAGCCGTTGGCTCCAACGACGAAGACGTCCTTGCCGGGCACCTTGCCCGCTGCTTCGATCCCGGCGACCACTCCGGTGGCGGCGTCGTCGTTGACTGCGACGATGCCCCGGGTGTCGGGGTAGCGGGCCAGCAGGGCGGCCGCGGCGCGCTGTGACAGGTCGGCGTCGTACTTGGCGTGGAGTTCGCCGGCAAAGGTGATCTTCGGGTATTTCTTGAGGGTGTCGTGCACGGCGAGCCGACGCTGGACCTCGCAACCGTCGATGGACGGGTAGTACCCGCCGACTCGCACGATGGTGCCTTCCTCGCCGATGGTGCGCGCCAATACGTCGACGGCCTTGCCGACGGCGACGTACTCGTCGGGCATCAGGAAGGTGTTGTACTTGTTGCCGTCGGCGTCGCTGTGCCACGGCGTGTACCAGGCTGGTGAGTTCCAGGCCGCCTGGAACAACACCCCGCCCCCGTTCGAATCGTGGGCCATGGTGGGCAGCGCGCCGGGGTCGTTGAGCCCGACGAAGATCGCGGTGGTCTTCTGGGTGAGCAGCTGATTGAACTGATTGGACTGCACCGCGGCATCGCTCTTACCGTCCAGAACGACGCTCTTGTAACCCAATTGGGCGGCAGCCTCTTGGTACGCCTTGGCCCACTGCACCTGATAGTCACCGGTGGCCGACCAGTTCAGCAGAGCGAACTGACCGTCCGTGTAGGCGACGGCGTCACCGCGGGCCTCGCTGCGCCGGCCCACCGCGGTCAACGCACCCGCGGCGGTCAGCGCGGCGGCGCTGCCGGCCAGCAGTTTCACGAACTGCCGCCGGCCCAGACCGTAGGTGTCCAGGCGTTCGAGGACCGGATCGATCGCACGGCGTTCTTCGGAATTCATCGGGCAGACGGTAGTGCGCGGCCGGATCAATTCCCAGCGTCTGGATCAGGATAAGACTTACCGTGATTGGAACGCATGGTGATCAGAAGTATTGCGCCGAACGGTCTTTGGTCACGACATTGGGTGAGGTGTCCGTTCCTTACCTCCGTTTCTCTGCCTTTGTCATGAACACGACCTCACATATCCTGCAGGGTGTGTGGCGCCGGCCCGAAGCCCGCCAGACGGATTTCAACTCACTCGATCATTGGGTGCATCTGGCGAAAGTTCTCGAGAGGGGCCGATTCGACGCCATCTTCTTCGCCGATGTCGTTGGCCTGTACGGCGATTACGGCGGGTCCTACGAGAAGTACGTGCAGGCCGGCCTGCAGATTCCGAGCAATGACCCGAGCGTGATTGCGTCGGCAATCGCATACAACACCTCGGATATCGGGATCGCCATCACCAGTTCGGTCATCCAGGAGCACCCGTTCAATTTCGCGCGCAAGATATCGACCCTTGATCACGCCTCGAACGGCCGGATCGCGTGGAACATCGTCACCAGTGGTCTGGCCAACGCGGCCCGCAACTTCGGGTACGACGGGCTGGAGGAGCACGACGAGCGCTACCGATGGGCCGAGGAGTACGTCGACGTCACCTACAAGCTGTGGGAGGGCTCGTGGGACGACGGGGCGCTGCTCCAGGATCGTGTTCGTGGGCTGCATGGGGACTACTCGAAGATCCACAAGATCCACCACGTCGGAGAGCGCTACTCGGTCGAGGGACCACACCTGGTGGCGCCGTCACCGCAGCGCACACCGATTCTGTTCCAAGCAGGGTCGTCAACGGCCGGGCGCGATTTCGCGGCCCGTAACGCCGAAGCACAGTTCATCATCAGCCCGAGCCCCGAGAATGCTCGCGATCTGATCGAGGACACCCGCCGGCGGGTGGTCGCCGCGGGACGCAAACCTGATGACCTGAAGTTCTTTCAGGGTCTGCATTTCGTCATCGGCAGCACGGAGGAGGAGGCGCGGCGCAAGGAAGTCGAACTCGACGAGGCGATCGACCTGGACGGGATGGTTGCCCACCTGTCCGGTGCTGTCGGCATCGATTTCGGCGGCCACGACCTCGACACCCCGTTGGGTGACATCGCCGATACCGACGGCACCCGCAGCATCGTGGCGTGGGTGCAGGAATCGGTGTCTCGGCGGGCAGGAGCGGTGGGCCCACGCGCGCAGCGCAGGGGACGACCCGGGGAATCACACAGCCGTGAGGCCACCGTGCGCGATTTGGGCCTGTTGCAGGGGCGCAACTCGCGAGTGGTGGGCACCCCGGAGTCGATCGCCGACCAGTTGCAACGGTGGCGCGATGCCGGGGTGGACGGCATCAACGTCGTCAACGCCACCATTCCCGGCAGCTACGAAGATTTCGTCGAGCACGTCATGCCGGTGCTGCAGCAGCGCGGACTGGCCCAGCGTGAGTACCGTGCCGGCACGCTGCGCGCCAAGCTGTTCGGAGCAGACCGGATCAACGAGCGGCACCCGGCCGCACGGTATCGCGGCGCCTTCGCTGGGTGTAGGTAGCCCGCCACCCATGGGGCGACTCCGGCCTGGCTCAAGCCGAGTCGGTGCCGTCGGTGTGCGGGGTCGGGCTCTGCTCCGACTCCCACTTGGATTCCAGCGACCGCGTCACGCGCGTGCCGGCAGCGAACTGCTGCTGGAACGTCTCGCCGTCGCCGTCGTCTTCGAGCGTCACCAGGTAGCCACCGTCGGTGGTGGCGATGTGGACCACCTTGTAGGACCGTGCTCCGTCACCGCGATCAGCCGTGATGATGTCGCCGGGCGCGACGTCGTCGATGGGATCGTCAGAGGTGGGGTCGGCCGGGGATGACGAAGAATCGGCGTCAGACATGCGTCGACCGTAGCCGACGTCAGCGGGTGGTCAGCTCTCGATCGTTTGACCAGCAAACGTGCGGGTACTGCAGGACTGGCGCTGCTCTCCGCGCGTCAGCCTGAGAGAGGAAGCCCCTATGTCACGTCATCCCTGGGCCCGTGTCGCCGCAACGTTGATCGCCGGAGCCGCCGCGGTGGCGGCCGGCGGTGCCGCCGCCCCGACGGCAGCTGCCCAAGGATGTCCGGACGTCGAGGTGGTGTTCGCCCGCGGCACCGGTGAGCAGCCGGGAGTCGGCGGAGTCGGACAGGCCTTCGTGGATGCGGTGCGCGCGCAAGCGGCACCCCGGACGGTCGGTGTGTACGCGGTGAACTACGCCGCGTCCAACAACTTCGACGCTCGCACCGAGATCGCCCAGACCGTCATCGACGGCATTCGCGACGAGTCCGACCACGTACAGGCGATGGCCGCCAACTGCCCGAACACCAGGATGGTGCTCGGTGGCTACTCGCAGGGCGCTCTGGTGTCGGGCTTCACGACCTCCGATGTCGTTCCTGCCATGGTGCCTGCGGCGATCGCGCCGCGTCCGATGCCGCCGGAGGTGGCCGATCACGTCGCGGCCGTCGTGCTGTTCGGCACACCGTCGGCGCCCTTCCTGCAGCGCTACGGCGCTCCGGCCATCACGATCGGGCCGCGCTACGCGGACAAGACCCTGCAGCTGTGCGCGCAGGGCGACACGATCTGCGACGGCGCCCCCGACGGCGGCCCGACCGTGGCGCACGCCCTGTACCCGGTCAACGGGATGGTCAACGAGGGTGCGACATACGCCGTCGGCCGGTTATAGGGGCTCACGCCCCGGCAGGCACGGGATAGCGGTCGTTGACGTCGGCGTTGGTGTCCTTGCGGGCGCAGTGCGCGCAGCAGAAGATGCCCTCGTCGGTCTCGATGCCGTGGCCCAGGATCCGGCACCCGCAGTGTCCGCATTCCGGTGCCAGTTGCATCGTGGCGCACTCGACGCTGTCGAACGTCGCGGACCGGCCGTCCGGCCAGGTCACCGTGAATGCCTTGTCGTAGTCGTTGCCGCACGTCGCGCAGATGGTCATGAGGGGCCCTCTCAGTCGGGTGGTTGCTGGTAATCGCAGCAACGCAACGGTTTCCCGCAGCGTGGCGGCACAAACAGGGGTTTGGCCGGTCTGAGAGGGGGCATCAGTCGGGGGCGATGCCGCCCGGCATCAACATCGTCATCGCCATCGTCGGCGAGGAGGCCGCATGACCACCGCATACACCGATTTCGGCATCACTCCAGCCGGAGTCTATCCGCCGCAGGAAGATTCGCAGCTTCTGATCGATGCGATGACGGCAGCCGGGCTCGCCCCCGGTGCGCGGGTGGCCGATCTGTGTACCGGTAGCGGAGTGGTGGCATTGGCCGCCGCGCAGGCCGGCGCCGCCGAGGTCGCGGCATTCGACATCTCTCCCGCCGCCGTCGCCCATGCCCGCCGCACTGCGCGCGCTGCCGGCGCGAACATGGTCGTGCACCGCGGGTCCTGGGCACGCGCAACCGAATTCGGGCCCTTCGACGTGGTGCTCGCCAATCCGCCCTACGTGCCGCAGGCGCCCGTCGACGACTCGAATGACATTCCGATGGCTGCCGGTCCGGCCCAGGCATGGAACGCCGGTGCCGACGGTCGCCTCGTGCTGGACCCGATGTGCGCCGCGGCGCCGCTGCTGCTCGCCGAGGGCGGCACGATGCTCATCGTGCACTCGGAATGCTCGAATGCCGAGCGCACTGTCCACGCGCTACGAAGCCACGGTATGACAGCGGATATCGTTGCCCAACAGATGATTCCGTTCGGACCGGTGATGACGGCACGGGCCGACTGGTTGAAGAGCGCGGGTCTGCTGCCGCAGGGGTGTGAGATGGAACGCATCCTGGTCATCCGCGCGGACGCGCCATGAACGAGCACGCCCCACGTACCGTCCGGGTCGTGCCCGGCGGTCCGGTGATGGTGGAAGGACCTGTGCGCGTGGAACTTCCGGACGGCTCAGTGGCGGAATCGGACAGATTCATGGTGGCCATCTGCGCGTGCCGGCGCTCGAAGACCTATCCGCTGTGCGACACCAGCCACCGCCGCCGGCAACGCCCGGCGGCGGATGCCGAGTCAGTCCAGAGCGCGGCGGAGTGAGCTGCGTCCCGCGTCCCAGCTCTGCATGAGGTGATCGGCCAGTCGGCCCTCCACGAGGTCGAACGCCCGGATACCGAACACCACGTCGGTGTCCAGCTCGGGCTCACGAGCCACCAAGTCGCCCACCACGTCGGTACGGACGACCTGCTCGTGCACCGCGTCGGCTTCGACGTGCTCGCGGTAGAAGGCCGCGCATTCGTCGGGCGCGCCCATCCGCTCCAGCGCCGCCACCATGCGCTTCGACCCGGGGGGAGAGGTCACCTCGGTCGCCGCGAAATGGCCGACTGCTGCGCCGCGCCACCGACGGTGCAAACCGAACAGCGACATCAGGTTCACCACGGCCAGCGAATGCGCGGGAACGTCGGCAAGGTAGCCGAGATAGGTGGTGTCCAGTCCGGCCGCCGCCATCAGGTCAGCGAACAGCTGCTGGTGCAGCCTCGCGCCCTTGCCTGCGCCAAACTCGTCGAACTCGACGGCGACGAACGACGCTTTGGCCTGTCCCGTCAGACGCGGTATGGCCCACGCGTGCGGATCGCCTTCTTTGAGGTGGTACAGCGAGCGGTGGGCGAAGTATTCGCGCATCTGGTCCCACGTGCCGCTGTCGCGCAGATAGTACGACGGGCCGGTGCCACCGACGGGCTCCAGACAGAGTGCGTCCAGCTCGTCGAGCGCACTGGTGTCGGGGTCGATCTCGCCGACTCCGCGCCTGACGTCATCGAGAAAGAGATCTTCCAGGCGGCCGCGCAGGTAGAGCAGTCCGGGGTTCCATTCCCAGCCGGCGTCCACTCCCGCGAAGCCGCGGTAGTGGAGTTCGTAGCAGAGATACAGCGCCAGGTGCAGATCGATGCCCGCGGGATCGGCGTCGGCGAGCGAGGTTTCGACTTTGGTGAGGTAGCGCAGCGGTGCCCGCTCGGCCAGCAGCTCGACCACGGACAGCGAGATCGGCCCGCGGGGTTCGGGAAGCAGGGGTTGAACCATCGTCGGCATCACGGCTGCGACATACCCCGCCGAGATCGCGCCAAACGGGCGGCGCCGGTACCCACTCAGGGGGCTTGATCACACATGGATGCTGCCTTTTTCACATTTTCCCGTTCTGTGCTGTCAGGCCCCCCGGTAGGTGGGTAGCCGGTCGGCAGGCGCACATCAGTGCCACTGACCGAAGCAGGAAGCAAACTCCCGAAGGGGTGAGTACGACACATGGCCACCACGGCTACCACCGAGTCCGTCACCATCGAAGCCACCACAGCCACGCTGATCGCTCAGCTGCGCACCATTCTCGACCTGACCCACACCGAGATCCAGGTCGCCGAGACCCGAATTGCCCAGGCGCGCACGGACGCCGTCCGCACGGAGCTGACGCAGAACGCCGAGAACGGGCGTGCGCGCGCCGAGCAGATCGAGGCGGCGATCCGCGACCTCGGCGGGTTCCCCGACGTCATCGGGCCGTTCCTGGGACGGGCCGCGGCCGCGGTGAAGGCACTCACCGAGCAGGCCGAACCGTTCGACGAGGCGCTCTTGGGTGACCTCGCCCTGGAAGACCAGCTGCTGGATCGTTCGCGCTACGTCAAGGCCCTCGCTGTCGCCGCCAAGCACAAGGACGTACAGGACCTCGCCGACCGTCTCATCACGGCGCACTCGGCGACCGTCGATTGGCTGACCACCGTGCTCGCCGAGGACGCGCTCGGCGGCCCGGCGGCCCTGCGCCGCACTCCGCTGCAGGCTGCCGCGGGTCTGACCGTGAAGCTGTTGAACCTCCCGTTCACGTGGTCGGTGGAGCGCGCGGAGCGGGCCGTCGAAGCGGTGCGTTCGGTGCGGCCGGCTGTCGGCGACCTCGTCGACCGCGGCGCCCGCAGCACTGAGATCGCGGCGAAGGCGCTCGCCGGTGCGCGCAACTCGGCTCTGGAAGCCGCCGAGCGTATCACCCGTGAGCAGGGTGCCGACGACGTCGCCGACGTCATCCACGCGGCACGCGGGGCCGCCGGCGTGCTGGAGGCCGACGAGCTGCCGATCGCCGAGTACGACGATCTGAACCAGGCCGACGCGATCGCCGCGGTGAAGGAGCTCTCCGAGGCCTCCGACATTCGCGTGATCGTGGCTTACGAGGAGGCGCACAAGAACCGCCAGCGCGTGGTCTCCGCGGCGCAGACCCGGTTGGCCGCCATTGCCCAGGACGTGGTCGGCATCAGCTGACGCTGCACGGCTCGAACCACCGGCGCGGGCCCTTCGGGGTTCCGCGCCGGTGGCGTCTGACCGGCGGCGGAAGGGTTTCTGACAGAGGCTGCCTTGACGGAGCCTGCACGTCTCGTTAGAGAATTATTTGTGAGTTTCCGACGGGTCGAGGGGAATCGGACGAGATGACAGCCACAGCTGACCGGCCGGCGGTCGTGGTGACAGCGCTGGCAGCGACGACGGCTCTGGCCGCTGACGTCGAGGAATCGTGGGCCGCGCTTCTCAACGGCAAGAGCGGCATCGGGCCCATCGACGACCGCCTTCCCGGTGATCTTCCGGTGCCCGTGACCATCGGCGGACTGGTCCGGGAGGACTTCGATTCGCAGCTCAGCCGGGTGGAAGTCCGCCGCCTGTCCTACATGCAGAAGATGGCGCTTGTGCTGAACCGGCGGTTGTGGGCGGCCGCGGGCACACCTGACGTCGATACCCGCCGCCTGTTGGTGTCGGTGAGCCACGCCTTCGGCTCCACGCAGGATCTATGGACCGCGTGGGAGGCGTTCAAGGAGCGCGGTATGCGCGCGGTCTCGCCGCTGGCAGTGCAGATGCACATGCCAAACGCCCCAGCGGCCGCCGTCGGGTTGGACAGGCAGGCCAAGGCCGGTGTCATCGCGCCGACCAGCGGCGACGCCTCAGGCTCGGCGGCGATCGCCGAGGCGTGGCGCCTGATCACGCTCGGCGAGGCCGACGTCGCGATCTGTGGCGGCGTCGAGTCGCAGATCGAGCCGGTGCCGATCGCCGCGTTCGACAACCTGGGATTGCTGTCCCATCACAACGACGACCCGGTCGGCGCATGCCGCCCGTTCGACAAGAATCGCGACGGCATGGTGTTCGGCGAGGGCGGCGCACTGCTGCTGCTCGAAACCGAGGAGCACGCCAGGGCGCGCGGCGCGACCATCCTCGGCCGGCTGCTCGGCGCGGGCACCACGTCGGACACCGTCGACCTGATCGAGCCCGACCCCGACGGGCAGCTGGCCGCCGCGGCATTGAGCCGGGCGCTGCAGCTCGCCGCAGTGGAGCCCAGCGACGTCGACGCGGTGATCGCCCATGCAGCGGGTACGCGAGTCGGTGATCTCGCCGAGGCCCGCGCGCTGCAGACCGTGCTGGGGACTCACCGGCCCGCCGTGACCGCACCGAAGGCCGCTCTCGGGCACTCCATGGGCGCCTCGGGCGCCGTGGCCGCCGCGCTGACCGTTCAGTCGCTGCGTGACGGCGTGCTGGCGCCGACGCTCAACTACGACACCCCTGACCCCGACATCGACGTGGATCTGGTGGTCGGCGAACGCCGCTCAGGCGACTACCGCCACGCGATCTCGAACACGCTCGGGTTCGGCGGGCACAACGTGGCACTGGTCTTCGGGCGGTAGCCCCGGCGCTAACCTCGAGCGGTGACCCTGGTCTACGACGACACGCTGCGAGACCGCATCAGGGACAACCTGGCCGCGCACCACCGTCGCACCGTCTCCGATCCCGAGAAGCGCCGCGCGGCGGTTGCCGTGGTTCTGGTCGACTCCGAGGTCGGGGAGGACCGTGTCGATCCCGCTCCCGTCGACGACTGGATCGCCGGCAGACCGATGCCCGAGAACCTGGACGGCCGCATGGTGGACGTGTCCGGTGGCGCGTCATTCCTGTTGTGTCGCAGAACATCTCGACTCTCGACGCATGCCGCCCAGTGGGCGCTGCCCGGCGGCCGGCTGGATCCGGGAGAAGGCGCCGTCGACGCGGCGTTGCGTGAACTCGACGAGGAGGTCGGCGTGGCGCTGCCCGAGGCGGCCGTGCTCGGACTGCTCGACGACTATCCGACCCGCTCGGGGTATGTCATCACCCCGGTGGTGGTCTGGGGCGGGGGCAGGCTTGATCTGCAGCCGGCGCCCGACGAGGTGGTCGCGGTCTATCGCGTCGGACTGCACCAGCTGTTGCGGGACGACTCACCCCGGTTCATCACGATCCCGGAGAGCGCGCGGCCGGTGGTGCAGATCCCGTTGGGCAACGACCTGATCCATGCGCCGACCGGGGCGGTGCTGCTGCAGTTGCGGTGGCTGGGGCTGGAGGGGCGAGACGACCCGGTCGACCAGCTCGAGCAGCCGGTGTTCGCCTGGCGGTGACTGCATTCCGGTGTTTCTGCCTGCAGCGGGCCGGGTAGCCGGATCTCGATGGCCACGACACACCTACCCGGCAGGCACCGCCTCTCGCCGGCCCACGCCGGTCCGCGGTGGGGCTTGGCGTCGCTGATGGTGGCCGCGGGTATGGCGGGTTGGTTGCTCGCCGTGGCCGGACCCGATGGTCCGCGGACGATGACGATGTCTGCACCCTCGGTGCCACAGCCTGTTGCGATCGCTGCCCAGGACATTCAGCGCACCGGTTGGGTCACCGCGGTGTCAGAGACATCGCTGACCACCGCCGATGCCGCAGGGCGGACCATGACGTTCGCCATCACCCCCGACACCACGAAGGTCCATCGGCCGGGCGCGACGGCTTTTGCCCCGTCCGAGCACGTCGCCGTGGTCGCCGTCGTCCGCGACGGCGTGCCGGTGGCCACCGCGATCGTCGACAGAGGTGCCACGGAAGGGGCCGGCCAACCGATGGACTATGGGTTGCCGCACTGACGACCTTGCGAAGTTCACACCCCTGTTGTTAGCTTTGTGACGTTCAGTGTGAGGTTTGGGCGTGCAAGGAGGCGCGGCGATGTCGAGTCCGCCTGTGCGCGCCATCGGCAACACGTCTCGGCGCGCCGAAATCGCGCAGTTCGTCCGAGCCAAGGGTGCTGTCCGAATCGATGACCTGGCGCACCAATTCGGCGTCAGCACTATGACCATCCACCGCGATCTCGACCATCTTCACCAGGCGGGCATGGTGCGCAAGGTGCGCTCCGGAGCCGAGGCGCCTCCCAGCGAGGCGTTCGAACGCAACATCGAGCTGCGCCGCATGCTCAATCTCGCGGAGAAGCAGGCCGTCGCCCGAGCCGGCGTCGCGTGGGCCGCCGACCGCATCGACATGACCGCCGTGGCCCTCGACGACAGCACCACCGCTTTGCACGTGGTGCCGCTGCTCACGTCGCGCCTGCCACTGACCGTGATCACCAACTTCCTGCCCGCGATCAACGATCTCTCGGCGGAGCCACGGGTACGCCTGACCGCGATCGGCGGCGACTTCGTCCCCGAGTTCTCCTCGTTCCTCGGCCCGCAAGCCACCGGCGCGCTGAACGACGTGCACTGCGACGTCCTGTTCATGTCGGTGCCGGCGCTCTCCCGCGGAAAATGCTTCCATCCCTCCAGTGCCGCAGCGCAACTCAAGCGCGCCTTCATGGACAGTGCCGAGCTGCGCGTGCTGCTGATCGATCACTCCAAGTTCGCGCGCCGGGCGATCCACCGGATCTGCGATCTGGCGGACTTCGACGTCGTCGTCGTCGACGCCGGCATCGATCCCGACGAGCGTCGCCGCCTCGACGACGCCGGCGTGAACGTCCTGGTGGCCGAGTCGTGACCGCCGCGTCGACGGCACCGCTGGTGATCGCGGTCGACTGCTCGACCACCGCCGCGAAGGCGATCGTCGTCGACGCCGCCGGCCGGGTCGTGGGCGAGGGGAGTCAGGCCCTGGACACCCGAAGCCCGGTCCCGCACTGGTTCGAGCAGGACGCCACCCAGTGGTGGACCGCCACCGATGCGGCCATCCAGGCTGCGCTGCATGATATTTCGGACCGCAGCGCCGTCGCCGCGGTGTGCGTGACCCATCAACGCGAAAGCTTCGTCTGTCTCGACGAGGACGCATCGCCGATTCGGCCGGCGATCCTGTGGCTCGACGGGCGGGCCGAGGCCGAGGTCCGCACCTACGGCACCGAACGCGTGGAACTGTTGTCGGGCAAGCCCGCCGACATCACCCCCGGGCTCTACAAGCTGCTGTGGCTGCGTGATCACGAACCCGACACCATGGCGCGCTGCCACCGCGTCGCCGACGTGCACACCTACCTGGTGCACACCATGACTGGTCGCTGGGTGTCGAGCACCGCATCGGTCGATCCCCTGGCTGTGATCGACCAGAGCACAGGCGATTACAGCGACGAGTTGCTCGACCTCGCCGGGCTGCGCCGAGACCAGCTGCCCGAGCTCGTCACGAGCGGATCAACCGTCGCGGCACTGCGGCCCGAGATCGCTGACGCGTGGGGCGTGGGCCACGACGTCGCGGTCGTCGCCGGCACGGGCGACGGCCAGGCCGGCGGTATCGGACTGGGCGTGACGGATCCGGGCGCGGCCTACCTGGTTCTCGGGACGGCCGTGGTGATCGGCAGCGAGACCAAATCCTACGTTCCGGCACGGGCGTACCGGTCGATGATCTCGGCCATGCCCGGGCAGTCCACGGTGGAGACGTTCAGTTCGTCGGGTACCTACCTGTCGACCTGGTTCCGCCGCGAGTTCGGCGACCCGGGCCTGGCCGGCGCGCCCGACCCTGCGCTGGAGAGTGCGGCCGCGGCGCTGCCGATCGGCAGTGAACGGCTGATGACGCTGCCCTACTGGAACGGCGCCCAGACGCCGCACTGGGACGGGCAGGCCTCGGGAGTGACGTTGGGGTGGCAGGGATGTCACACCCGCGCACACTTCTATCGATCCCTGCTGGAGGGCATCGCACTCGAACTGCGGCTGCAACTCGACGGTCTCGAGGCCGCGCGCGGCGAGCGGGTCGAGGTGATCCGCGCGACCGGCGGAGGAGCACGCAGCGCGCTGTGGACCCAGATTCTGGCCGACGTCTTCGACCGACCGCTGCAGGTCTGCGCGTCCGGTGAGGTGAGCGCGCTCGGCGCGGCGGCGATCGCGCTGACCGCGGTGGGCGCGTACGACTCGCTGCCCGCGGCCGCTGCGGCGATCAGCACCACCGACGCCGTCGTCGCACCCCGCCCGGACGCGGCCGCCGCCTATCGGCGCCTGCGCGCACTCTACGAGCAGGTCTACGCGCAGACCCGCGGCCTGCTGCACACCCTGCACGACACACCCCTGACCGAAACACCCCTGTCGAAGGAGAATTCACCGTGAGAGCCGCCATGTTCTACGGGCCCGGCGAACTACGGCTGGAGGACATCGGCTCCACCGAGCCTGCGCCGGGCGAGATCCTCGTCGAGGTCCGCGCCGCCGCGACGTGCGGAACCGACCTGAAGTCCTACCGGCGCGGCCACCCCAAGCTGTTCCCGACTCTGCCGTCGCGTTTCGGTCACGAGTTCGCCGGTGTGGTCACCGCCGTCGGCGACGGTGTCGAGCGCTTCTCCGTGGGCGACCGCGTCACCGCCGCCAACACCGTGCCGTGCGGGTACTGCTGGGCGTGTATCCGCCACCGCGAAAGCCTCTGCGAGAACCTCGAATTCCTCAACGGCGCCTTCGCCGAGGAGGTGGTGATCCCTGCAGCGATCGTGGCCCGCAACACCTACACGCTGCCCGACGACCTCGACTTCGCCGACGCCGCGCCGCTGGAGCCGCTGGCCACGGTGGTACACGGAATGGCCGAGACGGGAATCGAACTCGGCGACACCGTCGTGGTGCACGGGGCGGGGCCGATCGGGCTGATGTTCGTGCGGCTGGCCACCCTGCGGGGCGCCAACGTGATCTCGGTCGACCAGTCGCCATGGCGGCTGCAGCAGGCTCTTCGGGCCGGCGCCGTCGACACCATCGACCTGTCCGAGGTATCCGACTTCGGGGACCGGGTGGCGCTGATCAAACGCCACACGCCCCACGGTCGCGGCGCCGACGTCGGGATTGAAGCGGTCGGGCTGCCGCAGGTGTGGGAGCAGACCGTCCGCACGCTGCGGCCCGGCGCGACGGCCGTGCTCTTCGGTGGAACACCCGCTGGCGCAGCGTTTTCCGTCGACTCCAGCGCGATGCACTACGAGGAGTACACCCTCAAGGGCGTGTTCCACCACACCCCGAACTACGTGCGCACCGCCGTCGAACTGCTGTCCACCCGCAAGGTGGACGGCTCGATGCTGGTGACCGAACGCCGGCCGCTGTCGGAGCTGGTGCCCAGCCTCGAGGACATGGCCGCCGGCCGCGGATCGAAATACATCCTCGAGCCATGAGACTGCACGAGCAGCGGCAGCAGGTCGTCGACGCCTGCCAGTACCTCAGCCGCTCGGGCCTGGTGGTCGGCACCGCGGGCAACGTGTCGATCCGGGTCGACGATCTCGTCGTCATCTCACCCAGCGGTGTCGACTACGAGGCGATGTCGGCGCGAGACGTCGGCATCCACGACCTGGACGGCGCCGCCGTCGACGCGGTGCTCGCGCCGTCGAGCGAGTTGGCCCTGCACCTGGCGGTCTATCGGTCCTCGGCCCATACGGCCGTCGTGCACACCCATGCGCCTGCATCGACCGCGCTGTCCACGGTCGTCGACGAAGTGTCTGCGTCGCACTACTATTCGGCGCTGTTCGGCGGCCCGGTCCGCGTCGCCCCGTACGCCACCTTCGGCACGCAGCAGCTGGCGGACAACGTCACCGCCGCACTGCGCGACCGCACCGCGGCGCTGATGGGCAACCACGGCGCGGTGCTGGCGGGTGCGGCGCTACCCAAGGTGCTGAACCTGGTGCCCTACCTCGAGTACGTGTGCGACGTGCAGCTGCGGGCCATGGCCACCGGCGCGCCCGTGCGGGTCCTCGACGACGCCGAGATCGCCGAGGTGGGCCGGCTGCTGGCCGGCTACGGGCAGCAGGCGTCCGGGAAGGACTGACGAAACAGGGGCCGGTCGCAGTGTGCGACCGGCCCCAGCTTCGTGTGATGCGTCAGGGCTGCTTCTGGCCCGGGATTCCCTCATAGGCGATGTCGCCGGTCTTGAGGTTCTGTGTGGTCAGCTCGGAGAGCCCGTCGAGGAACTTCTGCCGGTCGGTCACCACGTGCTGGATCGCGACGTCGACGTTGTCCTTGGTGATGGCAGGCATGAGGTAGACCGGCTTGGTGTTGACCTCTTCCTTCTTGGCCAGGGCGTTGGCCACGGCCAATCCGGCGGAGAGCTCCACGGTGCCGTTCTGCAAAGAGGTGCCGATGAATTCACCGCTCTTGACCGCGTTCAGGCCGTCCTCGATGCCGTCGATACCGACGATCGGGACGTCGTTGCGGCCGGACTCCTTGAGAGCCTGCAGGGCGCCGAGACCCATGTCGTCGTTCTCGGAGACCACGGCGTTGATCTGGGGACCGAAGCCGGAGATCCAGTTCTTCATCTTGTTGACGGCCTCGTCGCGCTTCCAGTTGGCCGTGTCCTTGGCCAGCACCTTGATGTCCGGGTACTTGGCGAGCACGTTGTTGATGCCCTTGGTGCGGTCCAGCTCGCCGGACTGACCCAGCGGGCCCTGCAGGATCACGATGTTGCCCTTGCCACCGAGGTGGTCGGCCATCATCTGCATCTCCTGCTCACCGGCCTTGACGTCGTCGGGCTGCACGCTGCCGGCGACGTCCGGGTTGTTCAGCGCTGCGTTGACGGCCACCAGCGGGATGCCCTTGGCCTTGGCGCTGGCGACCTGCGGTCCGAGCGAATCCGCCTGGATGGGAACGACGATGATCGCGTCGACGCCCTGGTTGACCATCGAGTCGATCTGGCTGGCCTGCGTGGACACGTCGAGATTGGCGGAGTTCCAGACCAATTCGATGTTGTTGTCCTTCGCGTAGGCCTCCATGCCCTCTTTGCCCGCGGTGATGAACGAGCTCATGTCGTACACCGTGACGCCGATGCGCTTGGTGTCCGCGTTGGAGGTGGTGTCTCCGGCTCCGCAGGCGGTCAGCGCTGTGCCGACGACACCCACCGAGGCCATCGCCGCGATCTTGGTGAGCAATCTCATGGGTTCTCTCTATCTTTCGTTGTCAGGTTGCCAGCGTTTACAACTCGGTCCAGGTTCGGCTGTCGTCAGGTACGCCTCCTGGAGGACCAGACGTCCACCGCGACCGCGGCGACGATCAGCACACCCTTGATGACGTCTTGCCAGTACGCCGGGACGACGAGGATGTCGAGGCCGTTGTTCAGCGTCATGATCATGAACAGGCCGAGCGCGGTACCCCAGATGCTGCCGCGTCCGCCCATCAGGCTGGCTCCGCCGATCACGACCGCTGCGATGGCGTCGAGTTCGTAGCCCTGGCCCAGATTCGGCGGGCCGGAGATGACACGGGACGCGAGCATGACGCCCGAAAGCCCGGCCAGCAGACCGGAAATCGCGTAGACGCTGAACAGGACGTTCTTGGCGTTGATACCGGCGATCTCGGCCGCGTTGCGGTTGCCGCCGACCGCGTACACCCGCATGCCGTAGGTGGTGCGCTTCATGATGATCGCCAGCGCGATGATGCCGATGATCATCAGAAGCACCGGGATCTGCAGGCCGAGGATCTTGGTGTTGGCGATGGAGCCGAACTCCGCCGGCAGCCCGTTGATCGGCGCCCCGCCACCGATCACGTATGCCAGACCGGAGCCCGCTGTCAGTGTGCCCAACGTCGCGATGAACGGTGGAACGTTGATGCGCGACACCAGGAATCCGTTCACACAGCCCACCGCCAGGCCGACCAGGACGGCCACCAGCACGGTCATCCACACCTGGCCGGGGTTGGCCTTGGCCGTCGCGGCGGCCGACATCGCCGACACCGCGATCACGCTGCCCACGGACAGGTCGATGCCGCCGGTCAGGATCACCAACGTCTGCCCGAGCGCGATCAGCGCGAATGGTGCCGCGGCCACCAGGATGGTGACCAGGTTCTCGGGGGTGGAGAAGCGCGCACTGCGGTAGCTGAAGTAGGCGATGACCAGCAGCACCACGATCACCATGGAGTAGCGCAGCAGTACACCCGAAATCCACTGCCGGGAGAACAGTTTCACCGGCTCGCCGGTGATCGGCGAGGCGACGGTCGGGGCAGCCGACGGGCCGGGCGGCTGCGCGCTGCTGTCGACGTCGGTACTCATGAAGCCTCCTGCTGCGGGGTCGTTGATCTGCTGTCGAGTGCGGTGGCCAGGCGGAAGACCGATTCCTGGACCTCGGGGTGGTCGAGGGCGTCGCGGTCGAGCTCGCCGACGAACGTGCCTTCGCGCATGACGAATGCGCGGTGGGAGAGCCCCACGATCTCGGGCATGTCCGACGACGCCATCAGCACCGCCATCCCATTGGCCGCGAATTCAGTGACAATGCGGTAGATCTCGCTGCGCGCCCCGACGTCGACGCCACGGGTCGGCTCGTCGAGCAGCAGCACGTTGACGTCCCCGGTGAGCCAGCGCGCCAGCACCACCTTCTGCTGGTTGCCACCGGAGAGCGTGCCGACCTCCTGGCTCAGCCCGCGCGTCTTGAGGCGCACCGACGACATCACCTCGGATACCGCCTTGTTGCGGGCCCGGGCGCGCAACCAGCCGCCCAGCGAGAACGACGAGAGGCGGGGCAGGGTGCCGTTGTCGAGCACGCTCATCGACAGCACCACCCCGGACAGCTTTCGGTCCTCGGGCACCATCGCCATGCCCGCGGTGATCGCCGCCGCGGGCTGATTGCGCTTGACGGCCTTGCCGCGCACCGTGATCTGGCCCGCGCTGCTGGACCGTGCGCCGAAGACGGCCTCCAGCAGTTCGGTGCGGCCTGCGCCGACGAGACCGGCCAAACCCACGATCTCGCCGGCGTGCACTGTGAACGACACCGGCCCGGAAGCGCCGTCGACCTGTAGGTCGCGCACCTCGAGGACGGGATCGGTGCCCGGTGTCGGGCGGTCGGGAAAAAGAGCGTCCAGTTCGCGGCCGATCATCGCGGTCACGATGTCGTCGTCGCTGACGTCGCCGATCGGCTTGTCGAGGATGAGCCCGCCGTCGCGCAGCACGACGACACGGTCGGCGATCGCACGGATCTCGGCCATCTTGTGGGTGGTGTACACCATGGCCACGCCGTGCTCACGCAGCCGGCGCACCACCTTGTAGAGACCTTCCACCTCGCGTTCGGAGATCGCGGAGGTGGGCTCGTCGAGCATCACCACCTGCGCGCCGGTGCTCGCCGCCTTGACGATCTCGACGATCTGGCGCAGCCCGACCGGCAGGCTGCCCATCCGCGCGGACGGGTCGATCGCGACGCCGAAAACGGCAAGCGCGTCGCGCGCCTGGTCGATCATCGCGCGCCGGTTCAGGAACGGGCCGACGGTGAGTTCCCGCCCCACGAACAGGTTTTCGTAGACCGACATGTTCTCGATCGAGGCCAGCTCCTGCGGCACGATCGCCACGCCGTGGCGCACCGCGTCCTTGGTGTTGCCCGGCGTCAGCGTCGCGTCGCCGACCGTGACGGTGCCATGGTCGGCGCTGTACTGGCCGCTGATGATCTTCATCAACGTGGACTTGCCCGCGCCGTTCTCGCCGGCCAGTGCGGTGACCGTGCCCGGCTGCAGATCCAGCGTGATGCCTTCGAGCACCGGCACGCCGCCGAAGCTCTTGCGAATGTCGTTGCACTGCAACACAGGTGAGGTCATCGGGGCTCCACGATCGACTTGAGGCTGGCCGGGTCCGAGTCGCTCTCCAGCGCTTCGCCGACGTGCTCGAGGTCGTAGCGGCCGGTCACCATCGCGTCGAGATCGATTGCGCCGCTGGACACCAGGTGGATCGCGGCGGGCCAGGTGTCGGTGTAGCGGAAGATCCCGGTGAGGTTGATCTCGTTGTTGGCGATGTGGGCGACGGGCAGGGGGTACTCGTCGGCGCCCATGCCCACCAGCACGACGTGCCCCGCCGGGCCGACGGCTTTGATCCCGCTCATCACCGCCGTGGGCACGCCGGTGGCGTCGACGAACGCGTCCACGGGATCGATGGCGGCGACGTCGACCGCGGTGGGATCGAGCACCTCGGTCGCGCCGAACTGCAGCGCCTTCTCCCGCCGGGAGGCCACCAGGTCGGTGACGACGATGCGCGCGGCCCCGAACGCGCGGGCGGTCTGTGCGCAGATGACGCCGATCGGTCCGGCACCGGCGATCAGGATCGACGTGCCCGGGGCGACGTGCGCCTTACGCATGGTGGCGATGGCGACCGACAGCGGCTCGAGCAGTGCGGCCGCGTCGTCGGACATCGAATCGGGCACCGGGTGGGCCATGTCGTCGTCGGTGAGGACGTAGCGGCAGAAGGCGCCGTCGATCGGCGGAGTCGCATAGAACTCGATGTGACGGCACAGGTTGTAGCGGCCCGCCCGGCACTGGGCGCACCGCCGGCACGGATGCTGCGGTTCGACCGCGACGCGCTCGCCGACCCGCTGCGGGTCGACCCCGGCGCCGACCGCGGCGATGCGACCCGAGAGCTCGTGGCCGAGGATCATCGGCTCCTCGACGACGAAGTCGCCGATGCGGCCGTGCCGGTAATAGTGCACGTCAGAGCCGCACACGCCGACGGCGGCGACCTCGACGAGAACCTGGTGATCGCCTGGGGTGGGGACCGGTCTGTCCTCGATCCGCAGGGCGCCGACGCCGGTCATGACACTGGCCCGCATGGTGGCCGGGGTCGATGCGGCGGTATCAGAAACGGCCACGGTCACACTGCACTCCTCGGCACTCCTCGCGCTCATCTGTTACAAGAGCCGCTCATTTGATCCTTGTGATGTGGATCATTCTCTGGGCTATGCTCACATGTCAAGCACCCATGCTCATATGAGCAGCGTTGGTGATCGGGCGAGAGGGGAGGCGAGATGGGGCCGGACGAGCTGTTCCAACGCGCCGTCATCGCCCGCCGCTACTACCTCGAAGGCCGCACCCGCGTCGAGATCGCCGAAGAATTCGGCCTGTCCCGCTTCAAAGTCGCCCGCATGCTCGAAGAGGCACTCGAATCCGGCATGGTCGAGATCACGATCCACGACCCGGGCTCCATCGACGTCGGGCTGTCCAGTGCGCTGCAGAAGCGGTACTCACTGCGGCACGCGTATGCCGTTGTTGCGCAATCCAAGAACACCGCAGACCGCGTCGAAGCCGTCGCCAAGGCGATGGCCGACCTGCTGCAGTCCGTCCTGCACAAGGGCGACGTGATCGGCATCGACTGTGGCCGCACGATGACCCGGATCGCGCCCTACCTGCACGACCTCCCGCGCTGCGACGTCGTCCAGCTGACCGGGCTGGCCGGCGGACTCACCTCCAACGGGGCCGACCTGACCCGGCGCATCACCGAGGTCACCGGCGGCAAATCCTGGCCGCTCTACGCCCCCTACGTCGTCGGCGACGCCCGCACGGCCCGCAGCCTCGCGAGCACCCCGCCGATCAAGGACGCGTTCGCCAACCACGCCCGGGTCACCTGCGCGCTCGTGTCCGTCGGCGGCTGGACCGCCGAAGCCTCGCAGGTGTACACGTCGGTACCCGAGGAGGAGGCCGCCGCGCTGTACGCGGCGGGAGTGCGGGCCGAGACCTGCGGCCTGTTGCTCGACGCCAACGGTCAGCGCATCGCCGGTCTCGACGAGCGGCGCATGGGCATCACCGAACAGGGCCTGCGTGCCATCCCCACCGTCATCGCGATCTGCGCCGGAGCCGAGAAGATCGTCGCCACGCGCGCCGTCCTGCGGTCCGGGCTGATTTCGGCACTGGTGACCGACACCGAGATCGCGGCCGCAGTCCTCGACTGATGCTGCGCCACCCAGCGAAAGGACTCCACCATGACCGAGCCGGTAGTCGACCTGAACTTCCCGCTGACCGGTAAGACCGCGATGGTGACCGGAGGCGCGTCCGGTATCGGCGCCGCCATCGCCGCCGCGTTCGCGACCAAGGGCGCCCGGGTCGCTGTCGTCGACCTCGACGGTGACGCCGCCCAGCAGCGGGCCGACGAATTGAGTTCTGAGAGCCGGGGATTCGCCGCAGACGTCGCCGACCCGGCGTCGGTCGCCGCGGCCGTCGACGCCGTCGTCGCCGCGTTCGGACGGATCGACATCCTCGTCAACAGCGCGGGCATCGTCATGCTCGCACCCGCCGAGGACCTGCCGCTGGACGCGTGGACCAAGACCATCGCGGTCAACCTCACTGGCACGTTCCTGGTCAGCCAGGCGGTCGGGCAGCACATGCTCACCGCCGGCGGAGGCGCGATCGTCAACATGGCGTCGCAGGCTGCGACCGTGGCCCTCGACCAGCATGTCGCGTACTGCGCGTCGAAGTTCGGTGTCGTCGGCGTGTCCAAGGTGCTCGCCTCGGAGTGGGGGCCGCGAGGGGTGCGGGTGAACACGATCTCGCCGACCGTGGTGCTCACCGAGCTCGGACGCAAGGCCTGGGACGGCCCGCGCGGCGACGAGCTGAAGAAGCAGATCCCCACCGGGCGCTTCGCCTATCCCGACGAAATCGCCGCCGCCGCAGTATTTCTCGCCAGCGATGCCGCCGCAATGATCACCGGTGCGGACCTGCTGATCGACGGCGGCTACACGATCCGCTAACCGGTCTTCTCGAACGCCCGATTGCGGCGCTCGGCGTCCGCGCTACCGCTGAACAGCCCCGAATCCGCCTGTGGCGCATTGCGATACACGTCGTCGCGGGTATCGTCGCGCACCGCCTCGGTCTGGTGCTCGATTCGCCGAACAGGCAGTGCGCCGGGGTTGGTGCGCTGCAGCCACGCCACCATGCCCTCGCGGACATCGCAGCGCAGGTCGAACAGCTGCCCGGCGTCTGGCGCGCTGACCAGCATCCGAACCCGCACCACGCCCTCGACGGCGTCAGTGACCTGCAGGACGCCCACGCGGCCGTCCCACTTGTCGTTGGCACGCAACAATCTGTCCAGTTCGGCCCGCATCGCGTCGAACGGGACAGTGAAATCGACGTCCAGTTCCGCGGTTCCGAGCAATTGGGTCGCGTTGCGGGTCCAGTTCTGGAACGGGGTCGTGGTGAAGTACGTGCACGGCAGCACCAGCCGGCGCTCGTCCCACAGATGCACGACGACGTAGGTGAGCGTGATCTCCTCGATACGGCCCCACTCCTCCTCGAGGACGACGACGTCGCCCACCCGGATCGCATCGGAGAACGCGATCTGGATGCCGGCGAACACCGAACCGAGGGAAGTCTGAGCGGCCAGACCGGCGACCACGGTCAATACGCCCGCCGAGGCGAACACCGTCTTGCCGACGTCGGAGAACGACGGGAACGTCATGAGCGCCGCTGCCACACCCAGCACGACGACGACCGCAACCGCGAGCCGGCGCAGCGTCGTGACCTGCGTGCGAATTTTGCGCCGGTGCCTGTCGGCGTCAGTCAGCCCGGTGTCACCGCCGGCGAACCGGGTGATGACCTGGCGCTCGGCGACCAGCAGCAGGCTGGCGACCAGCCAGGTCAGCGTGCCGATCACCGCGATCAGCAGCGTGTGATCCAGCCAGCCACGCCAGGCGGCCTGCCCGTCCGAGGCATTCCGCACGGCGGCTGAGGCCGCGATCACCACGAGCGTCGCTCGCAGGGGACGGCGGGTCAGATCGCCCACGTCGTGCAGGACGCGGCTGCGCCGGCCCAGTCGCTGGAGCAGCCAGGACAGGGCGAGACCCACCGCGTACGCGAGCGCGATGGAGCCGGCCACCCACGCTGCAGCGGTGGCCAGATGAGTTGCGGGGGCTATGGCATCGTCCACAGGGAAGACAGCTCCTCGGGATCGGGGGTGTGGCGCCAGAGGGGGACGTCGTCGTCGCATGATGCCGGCGCACCTGAGGCGTTCCCTACTGCGTCCCGGTGCAAAACCGCATCACCGGATCTGCCGCCCGATTGCGACTCACCTCACACGCTTGGCCACCTGTCGCTTGATCTTCTCCGGCAGCGCGTCGGCCACCGTGAGCTCGGGCAGCAGCTCCGGCTCGGACATCAACGCGCGGAACACCACACCGACGCTGACCGCATGGTCGGGCCGCGAGACGATCTCGATCGCGTCGCCGGCGCGCACTGTTCCGGGGGAGACGACGCGGAAGTAGGCGCCGGGAAGTGCGGCCGCGGTGAACGTCTTCATCCAGCCGCGGATCCCCAACCAGGTGGTGAACGTCCGGCACGGGGTGCGCGGGCTGGTCACCTCGAGGACCAGACCGTCCGAGCCGACCGCCCACCGCTCGCCCACCAGCGTGCCGGTCACGTCGACACCGGCGGTGGTGAGGTTCTCGCCGAACATCCCGTTGGTCAGTTCGCGGTCGAGCTCAGTGGCCCAGTGGTCGAGATCCTCACGCGCATAGGCGTACACCGCCTGATCGTCGCCGCCGTGATAGCGGCGATTGCAGATGGAGTCGCCGATGACGCCGCTGCCCAGGCCGTCCTTGCGAGGCCCGGGGGCTCGCACCTCCATCGGTTCGGCGCTGGGCCGCTTGTCGATCCCGGTACGCAGCTCGCCCAGATCGATCGGCGCGGACGCCGTGTTCACCGTCAACACCGAAGCCATGACCGACGCTAACCCGTCTGGACGCTCACAGCCCTGCCGGGTCGTCAGGCACGTCGACGGCGTAGGACGCCAGCACCTCCAACGGGACGACCTCGAGGGTGCGTTCGTGCGTCGAGGCCAGCACCACAGGGCACGCCTGCCCGTCCTGGTGTGCGAGCAGCCAGTTGCGGGCCGTCACGCACCACCGGTCACCGGGCACGAGGCCGGGAAATCGGTACGCGGGCATCGGCGTGCTCAGGTCGTTGCCGATCGACCGCTGATGCGCGAGGAACTCCGTGGTCACCACTGCGCAGATGGTGTGCAGCCCGAGGTCCTCGTCGCCGGTGCTGCAGCAGCCGTCGCGATAGAACCCGGTCAGAGGTTCGGTGCCGCACGGGTCCAGCTGCTCGCCGAGCACATTCAGTTCTTGCACGGGCTCAGCCTAGGTGTCAGATGCTGAGCCGGCGGTAGCGCTGCAGCCGGCGGATGGCCGGGGCCGCCGCGGTTCCGTCGCTCGGCGCCAGTGCCGCCGTCACCGCCGCCCGCACGCTGTCGGTGTCGAGGTGCATGCCGATCGCGACCAGGGAGTTGGCGGGCGAGTTCGCCGGGGCGGGCGCCACGTGCACCGAGGCGCCGACGACGTTGACCACGTAGCGGCGGACCGCGCCACGGAACCGGACCGCCACCGTGCCCTTCATCCGGTACACCCCGGCCGGGGGTTCCTCGAGCAGGTCGAGCACCGCGCCGGGATCGACGCATCCCTCACTGAGCACGGTCACCGAATCCGCGTGTGTGTGCTCGTGAGCACGGTCGTCATCGGCCGCCTTCAGCAATTCCTGGAACGTCAGCTGCCCCACCTGCTCCTCGGCGGCCACGTCGAACAGCAGCGCCGGGTCGATCCGCCCGGCCGTGGCGCCGACGACCTGCGCGTGCGGGTTGGTCTCGCGCACGCGGTCGGTGACCCGGCGCAGCACCGCGTCGCGTTCCCGCGGCCCGACCTGATCCAGCTTGTTGACCACCACCAACGTCGCGGCGCCGTAGCGTGCCGGCGGGGCGGCGTCCCGGTCGACGGTGTCGAAGTGCGTCACCGCATCCAGCACGTCGACCACGCCGCCCGAGCGGATCGCGTCCACGCCGCTGAACCGGATGATGCGGGAGATCGCGACCGGGTCGGCCAAGCCGCTGGCCTCGACGATGATGGCGTCCAGCCGCAGACGGGGGTCGGCGAGCCGGGCCAGCGCCACGTCGAGACCGCCGTCGTCGGGCAGGCAGCAGATACATCCGCCGGCGATCGAGGCGGGTTCGTCGACCTGGCCGGTGACCAGCCCGGCGTCGACGTTGAGCTCACCGAAGTCGTTGATCACCACGCCGATTCGTGCATCAGGGCTGCGCAGCACGTGGTTGAGCAGCGTCGTCTTCCCGGCGCCGAGATAACCGGTCAGGGCGATGACGGGTATCGGGTGCACAGCAGGGCAGGTTACCGGCGCGCGGAAGGAATCACGGCTGCCAGGATTCGCCGGTAGCATCAGCCTCCGCGCCGGGAGCGCGGATGGTGGGGGTGCGACGGGTGCAGGGCGACTTGGACGAGGGCGCGGACGAGGGCGCGGCCGAGGAGCTGACGCTCTCCGACGCTGCCTCTGACCTGCAGGTTCTCCGGTGCCTGCTGCGCGTCGCCGAGGCCGTCGCCCGGGCCGACGCGTTCGACGAGGCCCTCGAGGTGATCGCTGAGCAGGCGCTCGGCGCGCTTCGGGCGTCGTCGCTGTCGATCAGCCGCTGGGAGGCCGATCTCTCGTCGCTGCGCACCATGATCAACGTCGGCGACCTCGGCCCCGACGAGACGCGGTGGCCGGCCGACGAGTACTACCCGGTGAACGCCGACCCCCACATCTCTGATTTGCTGCTGCACGGCCGCTCCTACATCAACGCCCTTGACCAGCCCGACTGCCCGCCGTATTGCACGGCGTGGCTGCAGAAGATCGGCAAGGAGAGCGAGATCGCCGTGCCGATCATGAGCGGTGACTCGATGTGGGGCGAGATCTGGGCCTCCGGCGACGGCGGTCGACGATTCGACCTCGGCGACGCGCAGCTGCTCGCGGCCATCGCGGCGTACATCACGGTGGCGATCAACCGATCCGAGACGTTGAACACCGTCTGGGGATATGCCCTGCAGGACCCGCTCACCGGCATCGCCAACCGCCGCGCCATCGATCAGCGTTTCACTGAATTGGATTGGGAGACATCCACTCCCGTAGTCATCCTGTGCGACCTGGACGGCTTCAAACGCATCAACGACCGTGACGGTCACCCGGCGGGGGATCAGCTGCTGCGCGATGTCGCCGCAGTGCTCGGCGGTCTGGCCGACACCGTCGATGGCGCGATAGCCGCGCGTCTGGGTGGCGACGAATTCTGCATCGTGCTCCCCGACGCATCGCTGGCCTCGGCGCAGGTGTTCGCCACCGATGCCACCCGTGCCCTGCACGACGCCGTCGATCGCGAGGTCAGTCTGTGTTGGGGCGCCGCGACGACGGGACCGGACGTCCGCAGCGCGGCGGAGTTGCTGGCCGCCGCCGATGCCGCACTGCTGCACGCCAAACGGCAGGGGCCGGCGCGCTACAGCACCGGGGCACCGGCGTCGGTGGATGCCCGCGACCTCGCCGGGTGGGACCGTCGAACGGGGCCGCGCCGCGCCGTCGACCGGTTGGCCTCCGATCTGGTGCGCATGCTCGACGAGCAGCCCGAGATGACGCTTGCGCAGGCCCTGGAGGCGCTGGCCGTCGCCCTCTCGCAGGCACTCGACGCGGCGGCCTGGGCAATCTCCGAGACCACCGAGGGAGGCACGGCGCTGAGGCTGGTGAGCAACGTCGCCAGCGTGCGCAAGCAAGAGGCGGGGCTCACCGTCCTCATCGACTTCGGACCGCCGAACTATCCGCTCGAGGACTACCCCACCTCGGCGCGTGCGATCGCCGACGGCACGACCTTCCTGGCCGCGGTGGGAATGGAGTCCGCCGACCCCGACGAGGTCGCGCTCCTGCAGGTTCTCGGCTACCAGGCGGTGCTCGGCATCGGTGTGCCCGCCGGCGAGAAGGGCTATTTGATGGAGATCTACTCCCATGACGGTCACGCAGAACTCGCCGACATCGCCCCGCTGGCAAGGATTCTCGCGGCGTACTGCGTGACCCGGGTCGGTCAGCGGAACCCGGCCGACCCGCCGTCGGCCATGACCGTCTGACCGGTGACGAACGCGGCGTCGTCGCTGAGTAGAAAGCGCACGACGGGCCCGATGTCGGTCGCCACGTCGCCGAGCCGGCCCAGCGGGACTGCACGGACGGTGCGTTCGTAGGTCGTCGGGTCCATCTCGCGCCACGCCCTGATGCTCTCGGTTTCGGCGTACGGGCACACGACGTTGACGCGGATGCGGTGGCGGCCCCACTCCAGTGCCGCGACCTTCGACATGCCCCGGATCGCTTCCTTCGCCGCGCCGTAGGCGCCGAACCGGGACAGACCCTGTGTTCCCGATCCGGAGCCGAGGTTGACGATGCTGCCTCCACCGTTGCCGACGAAGATCGGGTACACGGCCTGCATCAGCAGGAACGTGGCGCGCGGCCCGACGTCGAACACGAGGTCGTAATCCTGCTCGGTGATCTCGTGAAAAGCCTTGGGCTCGTTGGTCGCAATCGCGTTGTTGACCAGACCGTGCACGGTGCCGAAGGCGCCGACCGCCGCCGCGACGATGCGTGCGGCGGCGTCCTTCTCGCGCAGGTCCATCACCAGTGAGTCGACGGAACGGTCGGACAGCTCTGAAGCCGTCGCGCAGCACCTCCTCGTCGCGGTCGACCAGGAGCACCGAAGCGCCGCGCGCGGTGAGCGCGGTCGCGATGCCCTTGCCCACGCCGCGGGCCGCGCCGGTCACGATGACCGAGCGCCCGGCCAGATCCGTCATGTCGGCGCCCCCTTGACGATCACGCCGTCCTTGACGATCACGTGGAGATTCTTGGCCGGGTCGGCCAGCACGGACAGGTCGGTGGTCGGGTCGCCGTCGACCAGCAGCACATCGGCCCAGGCGCCGGCGGTGATCTCGCCGAGGCGGGCCGACCGGTAGGGGTCGCGGTCGCCGGCCATCCGCAGCAGTGCGGCGTTGCCGGAGGTGACGAGCTTGAGGGCGGCGACCGCGCTCATGTATTCGCCGAGCCGCACCATCATCGCGCTCTGGAGATCGGCGTGCTCCGGCTCGAACAGCAGGTCGGTGCCCCAGGCGAGACGCACCCCATGGGTGGCGGCCCAGCCGAAGAGCCGGTCGGTGCCCGCGCAGATCTCCCGGTTCTTCTGCGCGCTTGCCGGGTTGGCGAACGTGTGGTCGTGTTCGGCGAACGGTTGGGTGGACAGCCACACCTCGCGTTCCGCGAGCATCGCGATGGTCGGTTCGTCGGCGAGGTGGCCGTGCTCGATGGACTTCACGCCGGCGTCGACGGCGCGACGGATCCCGGTGACGTTGTAGACGTGCGTGGCGACGTAGGTGCCGTAGTCCTCGGCGGCCTGCACGGCGGCCCGCAACTCGGCCGGAGTGAACTGGACGGTGTAGAGCGGGTCGTACAGCGATGCCGCACCGCCGCCGACCATGAGCTTGATCTGGCTGGCGCCGAGCTTCAATTGCTCGCGCACCGCGGCCAGCACGCGGTCGGGACCGTCGGCGACACGCATGAAACCGATCTGCTCGGCGCGGGACTCGTTGCCGCCCAGCGCGGTCGGCCGTTCGTAGACGAAACCGAAGTCGCCGTGACCGCCGGTCTGCGACAGCGCGGCCTGGCTGGGATAGATCCGCGGACCCAACGCGGGTCGCGCATCGATCACCGTCTTGAGGCCGGCGGTGTCGCCGGCCATGTCGCGCACGGTGGTGAAGCCGCGCAGCAGGGTGTCCGTCGCACCGGTCAGCGCCGTCGCGGCGAGCAGCGTCTGCGAGCCCATCGCGAGGTTCAGCAGCGAGTTCGCCATGCCGACCAGGTGGACGTGGGCATCGATCATGCCGGGCATCAGGGTGCGTCCGGTGCCGTCGATCACGGTGGTGCCGTCGGTCTCGGCGATGGGCGATGTCTCGACTGCGGAAATGGTGCGGCCCTCGATCAGCACGTGCCCGTCCGTCACCCGGTCGGACAGTCCGTCGAAGACTCGTACGTTCTTGATCAGCAGCGGCATAGCGCTCACGCTAGCCGCTGAAGGACACCGAAAAGCCGGACCCGCGTTGCGGGTCCGGCTGCGATCGGTGGTCGGAGGTTGGTAGGGGTCAGGACACGGGGATGGAGGCGCAGCCGACGCCGGGGATGCAGCCCGACACGCCGCCGGGTCCGGCCGTGCCGCCGACGCCGCCCGGGTTGGTCGAGCCGCTGGCGCCGCCGGGGCCGGCCACGCCGGACGGGCCACCGGGGATCGCGCCGCTGGCCCCTTCAGGGCCTGCGGCACCGGCTACGCCGCCGGGGTTGGTCGCACCGCTGACGCCACCGGCACCTGCTGTGCCGCCCGGACCGCCGGGGATGGCGCCGCTCGCGCCGCCCGGGCCCGCGGTCCCGATCGACGCGCAGGGCGTGCCGTCCGGGTTGAAGCACGGCGGGGGAGCCGGCTGGGCGAAAGTCAGGGGCGCAGTTGCGATTGCAGTCGCCGCCGCGCCCGCGAAGATCAAGGAACCTAGATTCAGTGTCTTGTGTCGCATGTCTAACTAGTTGCCCGATCGCCGCAGAATCGAAACCACGAGTTGATGGCATCCTGGCGGGATGGGTCTGATCTTCCGGTTGGTCGAGCTGCTGGTGGTGCTCGTGCCGCTGGTCGGGGTGGCCTACGCCACCTATCGCGGGATAGCCGCGGCCCGGCGTCAGCGTGATCCCGAACTCCCCGTGGCGCCCCCGGCGGTGCGGCCCGCCACCACGGCTCAGCGTCGCACCGTGGTGCGGACCATCGAGCAGCACGATCGCACCGACACCCGGTGGCTGGAGTACGAATTGGACGCCGCGAAGGTGTTGGACTTCCCGCTGATGACCGATCTGCGCGATCCTCTGACCGAACGCTTCCACCGCGCGAAGTTGCGCGCCGATTTCCTGCGGCCCGCCGACATCGCCGACCTGCTCGAGGATCGCGACGCCCTGCGGACCTACGTCGAGGCGGTCGGTGAGTACGCGACGGCCTTCGACGTGGCCGAAGCCGAAGCGCGGCGGCGCAAGCGGGCCGCGTTCACCGCCGAGGAACAGGAGCGTCTGGCGCGCGCGCAACGGCTGCTGCGGGTCGCCGCCGACACCGCCGCCACCCCGCAGGAGCGTGAGCGGGCCTACCGGTTGGCGCAGCGCGAACTCGACGGACTACTGGTCCTGCCCGAGCGTGCGCGTCATGAGCTGGAGCGCGGAATCAGCGGCGAACTCGGGGATTAACCGATTGCGGCGTCAGCGACGTCGAGCGCCCGGTCCAGGATGGCGACGCCTTCGCGGGCCAGGTCCTCGGTGACGATGCACGGCGGCACGACGTGGATGCGGTTGTAGTTGGCGAACGGCAGCATGCCGAGCTTCTTGCATTCGGCGATCACGGAATTCATTGCTGCGCTGGAACTTCCGTACGGAGCCAACGGTTCGCGGGTGTTCTGGTCGGAGACCAGTTCGACGGCCCAGAACACGCCGGTGCCGCGCACCTCACCGACACTGCGATGCCGCGCCGCGACGTCGCGCAGCGCCGGTCCCAGCACCTCGGTGCCGATACGGGCGGCGTTCTCGACGATGCCCTCCTCCGCCATCGCGGTGATGGTCGCCACCGCGGCGGCGGTCGCGAGCGGATGCCCGGAGTACGTGAGCCCGCCGGGGTAGGCGCGGTGGGCGAACGTCTCGGCGATGTGGGGGCTGATCGCGACTCCGCCCAGCGGCACGTAGCCGGAGTTGACGCCCTTGGCGAACGTCAGCAGGTCGGGCACGACGTCGGCATGGTCGATGGCGAACCACTTCCCGCTGCGGCCGAAGCCCGACATCACCTCGTCGGCGATGTAGATGATGCCGTATTCGTCGCACAGTGCGCGGACGCCGGCGAGGTAGCCGGGCGGGGGCACCATGATGCCTGCGGTGCCCGGGATGGACTCGAGGATGATCGCGGCGATCGTCGACGGGCCTTCCATCCGGATGATGTCGCGCAGATGAGCGAGTGCCCGCTCGGATTCCTCCTCCTCGGTGGTGGCGTGGAACTGCGAGCGGTACAGGAAGGGCCCGAAGAAGTGCACGATGCCGGCGTTGCCGTGGTCGTTGGGCCAGCGGCGGGGGTCGCCGGTCAGGTTGATCGCGGTCTCGGTGCCGCCGTGGTACGAGCGGTAGCGGGAGAGCACCTTGTAGCGGCCGGTGTGCAGGCGGGCCATGCGCACGGCGTGCTCGACGGCGTCGGCGCCGCCGTTGGTGAAGAAGATCTTGTTCAGCTCACCCGGCGTGCGCTCGGCGACCAGACGGGCGGCCTCGGAGCGGGCGGCGTTGGCGTGCTGGGGCGCGACCGTGCACAGCTTGGCGGCCTGCTCGGCGATCGCGGCGACGACTTTCGGGTGCTGATGGCCGATGTTGGTGTTGACCAGCATCGAGGAGAAGTCCAGCAGGCGCTTGCCGTCGCCGTCCCAGACGTGGCAGCCCTCCGACGCGGTGATCGTCATCGGCGAGATCTCGGCCTGCGCCGACCACGAATGGAACACGTGGGCACGGTCGAGTTCGTAAGCGCGGGCGGCTTCGGCGCGGGCCTCGTCGGCGGTCAGGCCGTTGGGCAGGGTCGCGGTGTCGTCGGTCAGGGTCATCGCAGTTCCTTCGTCGATGGAGACGAGCGTCGAACGTGGGGCGTGTGCACGCTCATCAAGGAATTCTCGTGCATGAGGCCCACGCTCGGCGACTAGGTCTCCGAGGCCTTCTCGAGCGCGGCCAGCGCGTCACCGCTGTAGACGGCCAGGCGCTGCAGGTGGGGCAACCGGTCGCGGCAGCCCACGAACCCGATGTTGAGGGTGTCGGCGTAGCTCTGCAGCGTGATATTCAGCGCCATGCCGTGGATCGGGATGGACACCGGGTAGGTGGCTTCCAGTCGGGACCCGTTGAACCACAACGGTTCCCGCGGACCCGGGACATTGGAGACGCAGAGGTTGAAGGTGTAGGGCCACGGCGCCTTCACGCCGGTGAGTGCGCCCGCGATCTGCGTGCCCGCCGGCGCGAGCAGTGCCGCGCTGTAGGCGATGATCACCGCGGGCGACATGTTCTGAAGCTGCGCCTTGGCCGCCCCCGTTGCGGCGCTGATGACGTTGAGCCGCTCGACCGGGTCGGCGATGTCGGTGCCCATCGGGGCGAGGATCGCGCCGACGGCGTTGCCGCCGCCCTCGTCGCCCTTGGGCCGGACGTTGACGGGCAGGAACGCGATCAGCGAGCGGTCGGGCAACTCGTCGATCTCCGAGAGGAACTGGCGCAGACCGCCGCCGAGGATCGCGAGCGCGACGTCGTTGATCGTCGCGCCGTGCTGGGAGCTCAGCTTCTTGAGGCGGTCGAAGTCGTACTGCTGGGTCGCGAAGCGCCGATTACGGCTGATCCGTGCGTTCAAGATGCTGTGCGGCGCCGACGCCGACCCGGCGATCTGGGCGTACTCGCCGTCGCGGCGGATCTGCGTGTTCACCACCGCCGTCGTCAGATCGACCGCGGCGCTGACACCGCCGGTGACGGTGGCGCCGATCCCGCCGATCGTCCGCAGCGCCGCGGTGAGCGGGTTGGCCGATGCTGCGCTCGATTCGGTGGCCTCCGGTCCCGGCGTGCGCCCCGGCATCGGCACGTTGAAGAACATCCGGGTGTCCCGCGACTCCGGGTCGGTGGACAGGCTGCGCGCGAGCATGCGCATCGCGCTGTAGCCGTCGACCAGCGCATGGTGGATCTTCATGTAGAGCGCGAAACGGCCGCCTTCGAGGCCCTCGATGACGTGCAGCTCCCACGGCGGCCGAGTCAGGTCGAGGTGATTGCTGTGCAGCCGCGAGACCAGGACACCGAGCTCGCGTTCATCGCCGGGGCTGGCCAGAGCCGACCGACGCACGTGGTAGTCGAAGTCGAAGTCCTTGTCCTCGACCCAGCTGTGCAGCGGGCTGTACTGCAGCCTCGGGTGGGCGAGCTTGAGGTTCCACGGCCGCATCACCTCCTGGCGGCGGGCCTCGGCGATCATCTCGCGCAGGTACTCGACCGTCGCGTTCGGCGGCGGTGTGAACGGCAGCAGGCCGGCCACATGCATCTTCGAGCTGGGGGTTTCCCCGTAGATGAACAGCAGGTCCTGCAGGCCGAGCCTCTTGCTAGTCGCGCTCACCCCGTCACGGTACGCGGTGTGATCAGGTCCCACAGAATGTTCGGAACGTGGCGGAGAACTCCTGCCGGCCCGGCTCCGCATAGCGTTCGAGACCCGGTCGCACCTGGAAGGGGGAGCGCACCGCGGAGAGCAACGTGTCCACCGGACCGAGGTCCCCGTCGGTGGCCGCGGCGAGCGCCTCTTCCACCAGATGGTTGCGCGGGATGTAGACCGGATTCACCGCATCCATGGCCACCGGATCGGGTTCGAGAGCTCGCCATCGGCCCAGCCACGCGTCGAAGCCGGCGAGGTCGACGAACTCGCCGCGCACCGGCTCGGCGTCACCGCGGGCCGCCTCGGCCAGCCGCCGGTAGAACGACGTGTGGTCCACGCCGTTGGCCTGCAGCACGACCAGCAGGTCCCGGCCCAGCGCATCAGCCTGTTCGGGCGGGGCGCCGGCGAGCCCCAGTTTCGCGCGCATGCCCTCGTCCCAACGGCTCTGGTAGCGATCGCGGAACCGACCCAGTGACCCCTCGGCCATGCTGATGGCGCGGTCGGTGTCCTCGTCGAGCAGCGGCAGCAGCGCCTCGGCGAAGCGCGCCAGGTTCCACAGCGCGATGCCCGGCTGATTGCCGTAGGCGTAGCGGCCCCCGTGGTCGATCGAGCTGAACACCGTTTCCGGATCGAAGGCCTCCATGAACGCGCACGGGCCGTAGTCGATGGTCTCGCCCGAGATCGTCATGTTGTCGGTGTTCATCACACCGTGGATGAAGCCGACCAGCATCCACTGCGCCACCAGGTCGGCCTGGACGTCCATGACCGCCTCGAGCAGCGCGTGGTGCGGCTGGGCGGCCTGCGCACAGCTGGGATGGTGCCGCGCGATCGCGTAGTCGGCGAGCCGGCGCAGCACACCGACGTCCTTGGTCTGCTGGGCGACCAGTGATGCGTACTGGAAGCTGCCGACGCGCAGGTGGCTGGCGGCGACCCGGGCCAGGACGGCACCGGGCAGCTCGGTCTCCCGGTACACCGACCGGCCGGTGGCGACCACCGACAGCGAGCGGGTGGTGGGGATGCCGAGCGCGTGCATCGCCTCGCTGATCACGTACTCGCGCATCATCGGCCCGACCGCTGCCAGGCCGTCGCCGCCGCGGGCGAACGGGGTGCGTCCGGACCCCTTCAGGTGTAGGTCGCGGACCCGTCCGGCGGTGTCGAGAAGTTCCCCGAGCAGCAGGGCGCGCCCGTCACCGAGCCGGGGGACGAAGCCGCCGAACTGGTGGCCGGCGTAGGCCTGGGCCACCGGGGTGGCCTCGGCCGGAACTGCGACCCCGGCGAGCAGACGCACTCCGTCGGGGCTGCGCAGCCACGCCGGGTCCAGGCCGAGCTCGGCGGCCAAGGCCTCGTTCAGAACGAGCAGCGTCGGGTCCGGTGCATCCTCGGCCTGCCATCGCAGCGCGAGCTCGGGAAGCTCGCGGACGAACGTGTCGTGCAGCGCGATGCTCATGGTTCCCAGCCTACGGAGACGCCTCGATGAGCGCGATGGCGTCGACGTCGTCCTTGACGGGGATCCGGCGGTTGCTCTCCTCGACCACGAGCGCGCCGTCGGGGTCGTCGTAGCCGTCGCTGTGCGGCAGGATCAATGCCCGCTGCCCCGGCGCCAACTCGGTGGTCTGCAACGCCGACGTCGGCGGGGTGACCTGGGCGATGTGGTCTCCGGTCAGCTGCCAGACCACGGGCGGTGCCGCGTCCGCTTGACCGCAGCGCCACGTCGTCAGGCTCAGCTTCGGCGGGCCTTCCCGCGGCCACCACAGCTTGGTGATGCGGAAGCCGGCGGCCGGGTCGGCCGCGGTCACGTCGAATGTCTGCTGGTTGCCGTCCGCGTCGGACTGCACGACGGCCGCGGTGCCGCATGCGGTGTCGGTCGCGCGGTAGAGCGCGTAGGCCAATGAACCCCCGTCGGGCGACAGACGGGCGATCGAGACCGGGCTGTTGGCGTCGACCTGCCCCAGCGAGGTCGGGGGGCCGGGGCCGCGGACCGCGTACAGGGTGTCCGGGCCACCGAACGGGGACGGCGTCGCTTCGACGCGGGCCACCACCGCGGTCCCGCCGCGCGCCACGATCAGTCGCGCCTCGCCCGCGCCGGGCGCAGGCGGGAGGTCGACAGTCTGCAACAGTCGCGGTGCCGCGTCGGGGGCGGACAGGTCGAGGCTCATCAGCCGGTTCGGCTGCTCCCACCACACGATCGTGGCGCCCCCCGCGGTGCCGAGCGTCGGCCCCACCGGGATCTGCCGGACACTGCCGCGCCTGTTCTGCACGTCGATCGTGGCCAGGTGGTTGTCCACGGTGCGGGCGAAGACGAACCTGCCGTCTTCGGTGGTGATCAGGTCGTTGCTGGGGGTGAAGGCCCCCGCCACCGTCGCGATCTTGGTGGTGCCGTCGACGACGCCGAGCTCGTCGGCGGCGCGGTAGGCCAGCAGCGGGCCCGTCGGCGCGGCCGGAGTCGTCGTCGGATCGAAGGGGGAGGTGACTCTCGGCGCCGACGATCCCGCGCTACTCGATGACGCAGAACCGGACGAAGAACCGGGCGGCGACTGCAGGCCGCTGCACGCCGCGACCAGGACGGCCAGCAGGGCGAACAGTGCGGTGGTCAGGGTGAAACGGAACGAATTTCTCATAGGGGATCGCTCTCCATGGTGGCCGAAGATCGGGCGGCCGGACGGAGCGGGTGCCCGCGGGACGGGTCCGCGACGCGCCCCGGACCGTCGCGCTCGGTATGGTGATTGCTCGCCGGCGACGGGGGAATCGTGGGCTGACGAGCATCGTCGGCCGGGCAGCCGGACTGTCAGAACCTCAGATGTGGAGCAACGCTGTGAGCCTGAACACCATCGCTTTGGAGCTGGTGCCGCCGAACGTCGATCGGGGGCGCGAGCAGGCTCTCTCCGACGCCGAGAAGGTGCTGCGCTGTTCGGCCGAAGCGGGCATCGGCGGTCGGGTTCGGCACGTGATGATCCCGGGCATGATCGAGGAGGACGACGACCGTCCCCTGGAGATGAAGCCCAAGCTCGACGTGCTCGAGTTCTGGTCGATGATCAAGCCCGAACTGCCCGAGGTGCGCGGGTTGTGCACCCAGGTCACCGCGTTCATGGACGAGCCGACGCTGCGCGGCCGGTTGACCGAGCTGAGTGACAGCGGGTTCGACGGCATCGCGTTCGTCGGGGTGCCGCGCACGTTGAGCGACGGCGAAGGTTCGGGCGTGGCGCCCACGGATGCGTTGACGATGTTCGACGAGGTCGTCGACAACCGCGGCGTCATCCTCATCCCGACCCGTGAGGGCGAGCAGGGCCGGTTCAGCTTCAAGTGCGGTCGCGGCGCCACCTACGGCATGACGCAGCTGCTGTACTCCGACACGATCGTCGACTTCCTCACCGAGTTCGCCGCCACCAACGAGTACCGGCCGGAGATCCTGCTGTCCTTCGGGTTCGTGCCTGCGGTGGAGAACAAGGTCGGCTTGATCAACTGGCTGATCCAGGACCCGGGCAACGCCGCGGTCGCCGCCGAGCAGGACTTCGTCAAGCAGCTGGCCGGCGCCGAGCCGGTGGAGCGGCGCAAGCTGATGGTCGACCTGTACAAGCGCGTGATCGACGGGGTCGGCGAGCTGGGCTTTCCGCTCAGCGTGCACTTCGAGGCCACCTACGGCGTCAACACCCCGGCGTTCGAGACGTTCGCGGAGATGTTGGCTTTCTGGGCTCCCGACACCGATTAGCCCAGCGGCTGGCCGTAGATCGGTTCGTGCGGATTACCGGGCTCTTCGATGACCGGCACCGGGTACAGCGGAAGATCGTCCGGCAGTGTCGATTCGGGTTGCGGCGAGGTCGACGGTGGGGTGCCGGACGGGCTCTCGGCGGCAGGTAGTGCTGCGATTCCGGCTCCGGCCGCCACCCCGGGTGTCGGGGTCCCCGGTGGCTCGAGACCGGCGGAGATCCCGTAGCGGCTGTTCGACGTGACAAGGGGGCCGTCGTCCTGGGGTGCGTTGCCGCGGCTGCTGCCGGGCAGCCCCTCGGCCTGTGACGGGCCGTCGACGGTCGCGGTGATGCGCACGCCGCGTGAATCGGTCAAAGGGGGCGGCTCGACCGCGATGACGTTGTAGGGGTAGTCGAAGCTGCCCGGCTCGACGTCGGGGGCCAGCGGCACCCACGGCGGCGGATCCGGCAGGTCGGGTTGAGCGGCCGCCGGCATGCAGGTGGCGACAGCGGCGGCGCTGATCGCCAGGCCCATGAGGACCACGGAAGCCACCCGCCGCATCTGAAGACTCCTAGATCTTGATCGGATCGCCGTAGACCGCGAACTGCGTGTGGGCCACGTCGGTGGAGACGCGCAGGTACGCATACGACCGCACGGTCACGTCGCCGCCGCACGCATCGGCCTTGATGTGGATGTTGTCGATGTCGATCATCGCCCGGCCGTCCTGGCTGAGCGTCATGTTCGACAGTGGAAGGTCGACGATCACGCCGGGCTGCAGGACGGTCTGCACGAAGCCCGCGACTCCACCGGTGCCGCCCACCGACACACCGGAGCCACCGCCGACGCCGACCGTGCCCTGGGGCGCCACCCCGGCTGTGCCGCCGTACTGCAGACCGGCGGACACGTCGGATTGGCAGCCCAGCTGGTAGCCCAGGATGAAGATGCTGTCAGTGATCGGGCTGGACCCGCCGACTGCGGTCGCGGTCGCCGATGCGGTGACGAAGCCCTCCCGGGAGTCGTTGGCATTGGCCAGGTTGGGCACCGAGTTGACCACTTCGTTGTCGATCCGGATGGTGAGATGCCAGCCGTCACGGGACACCTTGTCGTAGCTCTGCGGGCGCATGGCCACCGGTTCTGCGCCGGCCAATCCGCCGCTCGCCGCCACCAACGCCGTCACAGCAGCAAAGACCCTCCCCGCACCCCACAGCACGCGTGTAGCTAAGCAGACCGGCACGGGGTGTGCGCGCTCAGCGCCGTCCGCGGCCGGCGTGTCAGAGTGGACGCCATGACTTCCGGGCAGACCTCAGATCCTCCGGTCGGCACCCTGGGCGCGACGTCGATCGATTGCCCGAACCCGGGCGAGCTGGCCGACTTCTATGCCGCGCTGCTCGGCATGCGGCGACTGGTGGAGACCCCCGACGGCGGCGTCGTCGCGATCACCGACGGTGCCGCGATCCTCGCGCTGATGCGTGTCGATGACTACCGAGCTCCGACGTGGCCGAATCCCGACGTCCCGACCCAGGTCCATCTGGATGTTTCGGTCACCGATGTCGACACGGCGGTGGCGGCCGCCGAGCGGCTCGGCGCACGCCAGGCCGACGTGCAGCCGCAGCCGACGCTGTGGCGGGTGATGCTGGATCCGGTCGGACATCCGTTCTGCCTGACCACGGTGACCGCCGGCTGAAATGCCCGAACCGAGCACGGAGCAGGTGCGTGCGCTGCGCGCACGGCTGGACGGTCTGACGCTGCGGGACGCGTCGCGGCTGGGCCGGAAGCTGCGCCAGCTCAGATCCCCCGAGCCAGCCCAGCTCGACCGCCTGACCGCGCAGATCACAACCGCCGAGGCGCTGGTCGCCACGCGCCTCGCCGCGGTTCCCGCGATCAGCTACCCGGATCTGCCGGTCAGCGAGCGCCGCGACGACATCGCTGCGGCCATCGCCGCGAACCAGGTCGTGATCGTCGCCGGAGAGACCGGCTCGGGCAAGACCACGCAGCTGCCCAAGATCTGCCTGGAGCTGGGCCGGGGCATCCGCGGCACCATCGGCCACACGCAGCCGCGTCGGCTCGCCGCGCGCACCGTCGGACAGCGCATCGCCGACGAACTGGGCACCCCGCTGGGCGAGGCGGTCGGTTACACCGTGCGCTTCACCGATCAGGCCAGTGACCGGACGCTGGTGAAGTTGATGACCGACGGCATCCTGCTGGCCGACATCCAGCGGGACCGCCGCCTGCTGCGCTACGACACCCTGATCATCGACGAAGCGCACGAACGCAGCCTCAACATCGACTTCCTGCTCGGCTACCTGCGTCAGCTGCTGCCGCGCCGCCCCGACCTCAAGGTGATCGTCACGTCGGCGACCATCGAGCCCGAACGCTTCGCCCGGCACTTCGGGGGCGCCCCCATCGTGGAAGTCAGCGGGCGCACCTATCCCGTCGAGATCCGTTATCGCCCACTGGAAGTGCCGGTCGTCGCCGACGGAGACGATCCGGACGACCCCGACCACGAGGTGGTCCGCACCGAGGTTCGCGATCCCACCGAGGCGATCGTCGACGCCGTCGCCGAGCTCGCGAGCGAGCCGCCGGGCGACGTGCTGGTGTTCCTGTCCGGTGAACGCGAAATCCGCGACACCGCAGAGGCATTGCGTGCCGACCTCGGCGACCGGGCCGAGATCCTGCCGCTGTATGCCCGCCTGCCCACCGCGGAGCAGCAGAAGGTGTTCAGCCCGAGCCGCGCCCGCCGGCGGGTGGTGCTGGCCACCAACGTCGCCGAGACATCGCTGACGGTGCCCGGTATCCGCTACGTCGTCGACCCCGGGACCGCGCGGATCTCGCGGTACAGCCGGCGCACCAAGGTGCAGCGGCTGCCGATCGAGCCGATCTCCCAGGCGTCCGCTGCGCAGCGAGCCGGCCGGTCGGGTCGCACCGCACCGGGTGTGTGCATCCGCCTCTACTCCGAGCAGGACTTCGAATCACGGCCCCGCTACACCGATCCCGAGATCCTGCGCACCAACCTCGCCGCGGTCATCCTGCAGATGGCTGCCCTGGGTTTCGGAGACATCGAGGGCTTCGGGTTCCTGGACCCACCCGATGCCCGCAGCATCCGCGACGGCATCGCCCTGCTCACCGAACTGGGTGCGTTCACCGATGGTGAACTGACGCCGCTGGGCCGCCGGCTCGCACAGATCCCGGTCGATCCCCGGCTGGGACGCATGATCCTGCAGGCCGACACCGAGGGCTGTGTGCGGGAGATGCTGGTGCTCGCCGCGGCGCTGTCCATCCCGGATCCTCGCGAGCGCCCCACGGACAAAGAGGAGGCGGCCCGGCAGAAGCACGCGCGGTTCGCCGACGAGCACTCCGACTTCGTGTCGTTCCTGAACCTGTGGCGATACCTGGGTGAGCAGCGAAAGGAGCGGTCCGGCAGTTCTTTCCGCCGGATGTGCCGTGAGGAGTTCCTGCACTACCTGCGCATCCGGGAGTGGCAGGACCTGGTCGGTCAGCTGCGCGGCATCTGCCGTGATCTGGGCATCACCGAATCCGACGAGCCGGCCGACGTGGCTCGGGTGCACACGGCACTGATCGCGGGCCTGCTGTCGCACATCGGGATGCGGGACGACGCGAAAGGCCGGGAGTCTCGAGAGTTCCTCGGCGCGCGCAACGCCAGGTTCGTGCTGGCGCCCGGCTCCGTACTGACCCGCCGACCGCCGCGCTGGGTGGTGGTGGCCGATTTGGTGGAGACCAGCCGGCTCTACGGGCGGATCGCGGCCCGCATCGATCCCGAGGCCGTCGAACGGGTGGCGGGTCACGTGGTGGTGCGCACGCACAGTGAGCCGCATTGGGACGCCGAGCGCGGCGCGGTGATGGCGTACGAGAAGGTCACGCTGTACGGGCTGCCGCTGGTGGCGCGGCGGCGGGTGGGGTACGCACAGATCGATCCGCCGGTGGCGCGCGACCTGTTCATCCGGCACGCTCTGGTCGATCAGGATTGGCGCACCAAACACCACTTCTTCGCCGACAATGCCCGTCTGAGAACAGAACTCGCGGACCTGGAGGAGCGCGTGCGCCGCCGCGACCTGGTGGTCGACGACGACGAGGTCTTCGCGTTCTACGACGCCCGGATTCCCGCCGACGTGGTGTCGGCGCGGCACTTCGACGGGTGGTGGCGCAAGCAGCGGCACCGCACGCCCGACCTACTGACGATGACTCGAGATGATCTGCTGCGCAACGACTCCGGCGACGCGCAGCCTGACGCGTGGCAGGCCGAGGACGTCGCACTGCCTCTGTCCTACCGGTACGAACCGGGCGCCACCGACGACGGTGTCACCGTTCACGTACCCGTCGACGTGCTGGCCCGGCTCGGCGGTGACGACTTCGCCTGGCAGGTGCCCGCTCTGCGCGAGGAACTGGTGACCGCGCTGATCCGTTCGTTGCCCAAGGATCTGCGGCGCAATTTCGTGCCCGCACCGGACACCGCTCGCGCGGTGCTGTCGGCGATCACCCCGCAGGATGGTCCACTGCTCGATGCGCTGCAGCGGGAATTGCGCAGGCGCACCGGCATTCTCGTTCCCACAGACGCCTTCGACCTGGACAAGATCCCGCCCCACCTGAAGGTGACGTTCGCGGTCGAGGCGACCGACGGCAAGGTCGTCGCGCGCGGCAAGGACCTCACCGAACTGCAGCGCACGCTGGCTGCGCCGGCCCGCGATGCGGTGGCCGCCGCGGCCGGGGACCTCGAACGGTCCGGGTTGCGGGCGTGGCCGGACATCGATGAGGTGCCGCGGGTGGTCGAACGGCAGGGCCGCTCAGGTAACACGGTGCGCGGCTACCCCGCTCTGGTCGACGAGGGGACGTCGGTGGCGGTGCGCGTGTTCGCCAGCGCGGCCGAGCAGGCCATCGCTGCGCCGGCGGGCACCCGGCGTCTGCTGCGGCTGACCGGACCATCGGTGGTCAAACAGGTCGAGAAGGCGCTCGACATGCGGACCCGGTTGTCGCTGGGCACCAACCCGGACGGTTCCCTGGCGGCGTTGATCGAGGACTGCGCCGATGCCGCGATGCAGCTGCTGGCGCCCGAACCGATCTGGACCAGAACGGACTTCGAGCAGGCTCGGGCACGTGTGTCGCAGTCCCTGGTCGCCACGACCCTTGAGGTGGTGCGGCGCGCGGACAAGGTGGTCGGCGCGCTGCACGACGTGTCGCTCGCGCTCCCCGACATTCCGTCGCCGACACAGGCCGATGCGGTCGCCGACATCCGCGCCCAAGTGGCGCGGCTGGTACCCGCCGGCTTCGTGGCTGCCGCCGGGGCATCGCGGTTGGCCGACCTGACCCGCTACCTGACCGCCGTCAGCCGACGGCTCGAGCGGCTGCCGCAGGCTCCCGCTGCCGACCGCGAGCGGATGGATCGGATAGACGCCGTGCAGGACGCCTATGACGAGGTGGTCGCGGCGCTGTCGCCGACGCGGGCTGCCGCCGCGGACGTTCGCGACATCGCCTGGATGATCGAGGAACTGCGCGTCAGCCTGTGGGCGCAGCAATTGGGCACCCCGCGCCCGATCAGCGAGCAGCGGATCCATCGCGCGCTCGACGCGATCACGGGCTGAATCTGCCGAGACTGTAGTCCGTGCGCTTCAGAGACCGAAAACCCCGCGCGGAATACAGTTTCGACGTCTAGGGGCTGACCGCGGCGCTCTTCGGGTCGATGAGGATCTTGGCGTGCGTCTCGGGATCTCCGAGTGCGTCGAAGGCCGCAGCGACGCCGCCGAGGCCGACCGTGCCGGTCACCAGAGCCGACGCGTCGAGCTTGCCGTCGGCCAGCATGTGCAAGGTGTCGCGGAACTCCAGCGGCGTGTAGCCGAACGCGAACCGGATGTCGACCTCCTTGCCGATCGCCATCGCGGGCCGGATCTTGTCCTCGCCCATGCACACGCCGACGACGACGATCCGCGAGGCCAGGGGCGCTGCGCCGATGACCCCGTCGATCATCCCGGGCACCCCGACGCATTCGAAGATCACCGGCCGCTTCGGCGCCGTCCCGCCGAGCCGGTCGGCCAGCCGATAGACGTGCGACCAGCCGGGCACCTTGCGCAGCTTCTCCATCGAGCCCATGCCGAACTCGTAGAGCGCCGGCAGTTCGGTCATGCCCTGTTGCTTTCTGGGCACCGCCTCGTACGGCGAATCTGCTGCGGGATCGACGACGACGTCGGCGCCGCACCGGGCGGCCAGCGCCCGCCGGCCGGGGGAGAAGTCGCTGGCGACGATCGTGCCGACACCGAGCGTCTTCAGGTGACAGATCACCGCGAGCCCGACTGGGCCACAGCCGAGCACGATCGCGACGTCCTTTGTGGCGATCTCACTGCGCCGCACCGCGTGATAGGCCACCGCCATCGGCTCGGTGAGCGCCGCCGTCGCGGCGTCCAGGCCGTTGGGCACGACGAACGTCATCGCGGCCTCGGCCAGCACCTGCTCGGCGTAGGCGCCCGGCGCCAAGGGGGAGAGACCCGTCAGGTGCACGCCGCCGCGCGCACGTAGCAGCGGGAACGACACCACCGTGGTGCCGGGGCTGAACTCCTTGCCCACCTTGCGGCCGCGTTCGGCGACCACGCCGCTGAACTCGTGGCCCATCACCACCGGGGTGTCGCCGCGCATGAAGTCGGTGTAGCCGCCCTCGACCATCACCTCGCGCAGTTCGTCGGCGTGGTCCTTGGCGTGCAGGTCCGATCCGCAGATGCCGCAGCGCAGCACTTCGAGGACCAGCTGGCCCTCGGCGGGGGCGGGATCGGGAAGGTCGATGACGTCGAGAGAGCCGTTCACACAGCGGACCGCTTTCATCGGCCCATCGTCGCACGGTAGAACAGGCCTATGACCAGACGGCAGAAGTGGACGGGGATCGCGCTGGCGGTGCTGGCCGTCGTCACGGTCGTGCCGGGCGCGCACGCCGAGCCCGAACCGCCACCGGGGGTCGCCGCGGTGCCGGTCGTCGAGCCCGTCGTGCTGGGGGAGATGCCGCACGATCCGATGGCGTTCACCGAGGGCTTCGAGATCGACGACGGCGTGCTGTACGAGGGCACGGGCGAGGTCGGCACCTCCCAACTGCGTGAGCTCGACCCCGACACCGGCGCCGTCCGCAAGGTCGTCGACATGCCCGGCCGCTACTTCGGCGAGGGCGTCACCGTGGTGGGGGACCGGATCTGGCAGCTCACCTACACCGACGGGGTGGCCGTCGAATGGGATCGGGCGACGCTGACCCCGATCCGCGAAGTCCCGATCACGCCGCAGGGGTGGGGCCTGTGCCGGGATGGCGACCGGCTGATCCGCAGCGACGGCACAGCGCGGCTGCGTTTCCAGAACCCGGACGACCTGACCGAGACCGGCGGCGTCGATGTCACCAAGTCCGGGTTGCCGGTCACCGGGTTGAACGAACTCGAGTGCGTCGGCGACAGGGTGTGGGCCAACGTGTGGCCCACCGACACGATCGTGCGGATCGATCCGTCCACCGGTGCGGTGGATCTCGTGGTCGATGCCAGCGGGCTCCGGGCGCGCGGCATTCCGCCGACGGCGCAGGTGCTCAACGGCATCGCGCACGTCGCGGGCGAAGAGTTCCTGCTGACGGGCAAGTACTGGCCGACGACGTTCCGGGTCCGGCTAGGGTGACCCGGGTGAGCAAGGCGCGCTCGCTGTGGATCGTGGCCGTGGCCTACCTGATCGCCGTCGCCGTGGCCGCGGCATGGCTGCTGTGGGGACCGGATACCGGGTGGTTGTGGCTGGACACCCTGATCGCCGACGTGCTGGCCACACTGGTGGTGTTCGCGTTCAGCCGGGCCTACGGCAACTCCAGCTTCTACGACGCCTATTGGAGCGTGATCCCGCCGCTGCTGCTCCTCTACTGGTGGAGCCAGGGTGACGGCGATCCGTTGCGGTCGGCGTTGCTGGTCGTGCTGGTGATGGTGTGGGCGGTGCGCCTGACCGGCAACTGGCTCTACGCGTTTCCCGGCCTGCACCACGAGGATTGGCGCTACCCGATGTTCCGTGAACGGGCGGGCCGGTGGGAGCTCGTGGTGGATCTGGTGGCGATCCACCTGATCCCGACGCTGCAGGTGTTCCTCGCGATGGTGCCCGCCTACGTGGCGGTGACGGCGCCGCAGCGCGGCCTGGCCTGGCTCAGCGTGGTCGCTTTCGTGCTCGGAATGGCCGCGGTGGCACTCGAATTCACGGCGGACGCGCAGATGCACCGCTTCGTCCGCGACCGGCGGCCCGGGCAGGTGATGGATCGCGGGCTGTGGGCGTGGTCGCGGCATCCGAACTACTTCGGGGAGTTCGGGTTCTGGTTCGCGGTGGCCCTTTTCGGCGTCGCGGCCTGGCCGACGGCGTGCTGGTTGTTCGCGGGTGCCGCCGCGATGCTGGCGATGTTCCTGGGCGCGAGCATCCCGATGATGGAGGAGCGCAGCCTGGCCCGCAGGCCCGACTATCAGTCGGTTGTCGACCGCGTGCCGCGGTTCGTGCCGCGGCCGCCGGCGAAGGTACGCGCGTGACGCGGGTCGTGATCGCCGGCCTCGGCGATACCGGCGTGCTCACCGCGATCAAGTTGGCACGCCACACGCAGGTCACCGGGATCTGCAGCAAGCCCGGCCTGGTCAGCGGTCAGGAGTTGGGCTGGCGGCTCGCTCGGCCCGACGAGTGGGCACGGCACAACTGGATTCCCTACGGCCGGTTCCGCGGGTTGGACCGGGTCACCACGGTGCACGGCACGCTGACCGGTGTGGACCTCGAATCACGCAGCGTCGCTGTCGAACTCGCTGATGGCACAGCGCAGCTGGTGCCCTATGACGCGCTCGTCATCGCGACCGGGGTCCGCAGCGGGTTCTGGCGCACCCCCGTCCTGCAGGGTGTCGACGAGGTCGACGCGGACCTGCGCGGACCGCACGAGAAGCTGGCCGCCGCCCGGTCGGTGATGGTGGTCGGAGGGGGAGCGGCCGCGGTCAGCAGCGCCGCGCAGATCGCCACCACGTGGCCCGGAACGCGGGTGGACCTGTACTTCCCGGGGGAGCGCGCGCTCGCCGGGCATCATCCGAGAACGTGGAAGACGGTGCAGCGCAGGCTCACCGACGCCGGGGTGGGGTTACATCCCGGTCACCGGGCCGACGTGACAGAGCTGCCGACCGATCTGACTGCCGGCCCGGTGCAGTGGCGCACCGGTCAGCCACCGGCGACGGCCGACGTGGTGCTCTGGGCGATCGGGCGAGTCGAGCCCAACACCGGTTGGCTGCCCGCTGACCTACTCGACGAGCAGGGCTTCGTGCGCGTCGGCCCCACACTGCAGGTGCCGGGGCACCCCGAGGTGTTCGCGATCGGCGACGTCGCCGCCACCGATCCGCTGCGCAGCTCGGCGCGCAACCGTGCCGACGGTCTGCTGGCCCGCAACGTGCGTGCGTTCTTCGACGGTGGCGAGCTCAAGACCTACCGCGCGCCGACGCGGCGGTGGGGATCGGTGTTGGGCATCCAACCCGACGGGCTGGAAGTGTTCGCGCCCAACGGCCGTGCGTTCCGCTTCCCGGCGTGGTCGTTCGACCGGGTGCTGATGCCCTGGATCGTGGCCCGGGGAATCTACCGGGGTATCCGGGCGCGCTAGAGGCTGGGCATCTCGGCGTTGATGCGGTCCAGTAGCTGCGGATACCGTTTGGCTTCGGGGTGCCCACTGGGCTTGCCGCTGCTGACCACCGCGACCGAGAGAGCCCTCTCAGGGTCGGCCCACATCGCGATGTCGGTGAGTCCGGTGTGGCCGAACGCGCCCGCGGCATCCCGGCCGAACGGGCCGAAACGCTTGGAGCCCAACATGTATCCGGTACCCCAGCGCATCGGCTTCAGTCCGGTCGCCAGGTCCGGCCGGAGCCGGCGGGCCTCCCGAGTGGCCGCCCGTAGCGTCTCCGGCGACATCACCCGGACACCGTCGAGTTCGCCTCCGCGGCACAGTATCTCGGCGAAACGGGACAACTCGTTGGCGTTCGACACCGTGCTGGACGACGGGATCACGCTGGTCAGGAAAGCCGGGGTGTTGGAGAACGGGATGATCTGCTGTGGCGTGCCGCCGACGGCGGTCTTGAACGCCTTGGCGATCGGCGCGGGCAGCGGTTTACCGGTGACGTGGCTGGGCGCCACCAGCGGAACATCCTGCGGCGCAACACCGTAGTTCGTCCATCGGAAGTTCAGCGGCGCCAGGATCTCGTCGCGCAGGATGTCACGGATGTTGCGACCCGTCGCGGCGTTGATGATCTCGCGCATCAGCGGACCCCACGTGACACCGTGATAGATGTGCACCAGACCCGGTGGGTACACCGGCTTCATCTTGCCGAGCATGTCGCGCGCGTAATCGCTGTCGTCCATCCGCTTGAGGTCAGGACGGGGGCCGGTCGCGAACGGCACACCGGCACTGTGGGTCATCACGTGCCGGATCGTGGTGCGGTCCTTGCCATGGCTGGTGTAGGTGGGCAGGTAGTCACACACCCGGTCGTCGAGGGCGAAGACACCGCGCTCGATGAGCATGTGCGCGATGGTCGTGGTGATCGCCTTGGCGGTGGAGTACACGCAGAACGGGGTGTCGGTGCCGGCGACGACTTTCTCCGCGTCGGGAGGATCGGCAGGGCCGTTACCCCAGGCGTGGCCGATGGCGCGGTCCAGGACGACGCGGCCGTCACGACGGATACAGACCTGGATGGCCGGGTGCATGCCCGCGGAGTACCAGTGCTGGGCAGCCTGCCAGATGCGCTCCACCGCGGCGGGGTCGACGCCGGTGTGGTCCTCGGCTCCGACGGAGGTGACCGCCGCGAGGTCCGCAGGCACCGCGATGCGGCCGTCACCCCGATCTGGACCGGCCGAACTCAGCGAGGCCCTCCGTTGAACATGCCGCTGCCGATGGCCTGGGTCAGCGCGCCCAGCAGGTCGCCGGGGCCAGGCTGGGGCGGCAGCGGGGCGTTCGTGAGCTGCCAGGCCTGGCAGTCAGTGGTGGTGAACGACGTGTCGGTCGCATCGATCTGGACGAACGCCGGCTTCTTGGTCAGGGCGTTGTCGACCAGCTTGTCTCCGGCCGAGCGCTTCCAGTAGCAGGCGCCGTTGTCGACCGGGCCAGCGGAGGAGTACACGCCGGGCAGGATGTCCTTGCCGACCGCATAGGAGCCGTCGGCGTCGATGGTGGTCTTCGGGCCGTCGCCGGCGGGAGCCGGAGGTGCCGGTGCAGGAGGCGCCGGCTGAGCGTGGGCCAGTGGCGCCAGCACGCAGGAGCACGTCAGCGCCACGGCGACGGTGGCCAAACGCATCGATCTCATGAGAAAACCAGCCTCATAGCAAGACAGTCTAAGTGCTGCGGCGGCGGGCGGGAACCCACCGCCGCAGCCTCAGTGTTCTGTCCGTTGTCAGCCGGCCATGAACGTGTCGTACGCCGACTGGAGGTCGGCGGGCAGCACGGTGACGTTGCAGGTGCGCTGGGTGTCGCCGATCGGTGCCAAGATGCCCCGCAGCTCGTAGTACTCAGCCGGGTTCGCGGTGAAGTAGGCCCGCACGTTGGCCTCGGCCTCGGGGCGCGGCTGCCGCATCGCGGCCGTCACGACCTGGTTGGCACCGGGATGGCTGTCGAGGTACTGGCGGGCCGCCGTGGTCGCCGAACCGACCGTGCCCGCGACCTGGCTGGCGCTGCAGCCGTCGCCGGGCTGAGCCGATGCGACAGGCGCGGCAACACCTGCGACAGCAAGTCCGCCGAAGACACACGCCGCCCCGACGCGAGCCACGTTCTTGCGCACGCTGATAGCACTGGAATTCATGGTGATTGTGGTCCTTGTCAGATCTCGTTGGTGAATCTTTCCCCGCCCGAAATCCACGGTAACCGCGTTCCGAAGGGCTCCCGCCAGACCGGATGACGCGCTCGCGAAGCGCGGCGCGGTGTTACAGGATCGAGGCGTGAGTTCGGCCTCAAAACGACCGCGAAACCCCCTCTGACGTTGGGTCACCGTTGAGATTTCTCACGATCGGCGACGCTTCCTTAAATGATCGTGATGTGCGTTGTGTCCGAATCGTTATGTAGATAAGGCTAATTTGGTTGGCTAATTTGGTTCCCGTGAAGCTGGATCTGCTGATGCCCGGCATCGAGGTGGGGCTCGTCACCACGAACCTCGACGCGATGACCGCGTTCTACGAAGGGTTCCTCGAACTCGAGCCCCAGGGGGAGATCGCTTTCTCAGGTGCCGGGGGTGGAGGGTCGCAGCGTCGCTACACGCTCGGCACCTGCGTGCTGAAGCTCGTCACCTACGACGCCCCTCCCGCTCCCGCGGTGCCCGGCGGCGGCCGCACCCAAGCCGGCCTGCGGTATTTCACGATCGGCGTGACCGGGCTGCGTGACGTCGCGGCGGCCTTCGAGGCATCGCCGTACGAGATCGTCGAGGGACCGACCGAGTTCGCGCCGGTGCCCGGCATGGGCTTCATGTTCGTCGCCGACCCGGACGGCAACCACATCGAACTGTTCGGCACCCTGTGAGCCAGCCCGGGTACCCACCCCCGCCGCCCGCGGCCTGCTACCGGCACCCCGACCGGCCGACCTACGTCCGCTGCACCCGATGTAACCGCTTCATCTGCGGGGAGTGCATGCACAGCGCGGCGGTCGGTCATCAGTGTGCGGAGTGTGTCGGCGCAGGCGCCCGGTCGGTCCGCCAGGCCACCACCCCGTTCGGCGCGGTCGCGCGCCAGTCGACGACGCCGGTGATCACCTACGCGCTGATCGGGCTCAACGTCGCGATGTTCGCGCTGCAAATGGCGCTGCCCGGCTTGGAGCGCGCGCTGGCGCTGTGGCCGGTCGCGGTCGCAGACGGTCAGTGGTACCGGCTGCTGACGTCGGCGTTCCTGCACTTCGGCTTCGCCCACATCGCCTTCAACATGCTCGCCCTGTACTTCGTGGGTCCTCCGCTGGAGGCGGCGCTGGGCAGACTGCGGTTCGCCTCGCTGTACCTGCTCAGCGCGCTGGGCGGCTCGGCGCTGGCCTACCTGCTGACGCTGAATGCGCTGACCGCGGGCGCCTCGGGGGCGGTGTTCGGACTGTTCGGCGCGACGTTCGTGGTGGGCAAGAGGCTCAACATGGACGTTCGCGGCGTCATCGGGGTGATCGTCCTGAACCTGGCGTTCACGTTCATCTTCCCGCTGATCAGCTCGCAGAACATCAGCTGGCAGGGCCACATCGGCGGGCTGATCACGGGCGCCGCGGTGGCTGCCGCCTACGCGTACGCGCCGCGGGCCCAGCGCACCGCGGTCCAGCTCGGCGCCAGTGCGGCGATCCTCGTGCTGATCGTCGCCATCGTGGTGTGGCGGACCGCGGACCTTCGCGCGATGTTCGGGCTCTAGCCTGCGGTTTTCAACTCAAACCTCATCCATTTGGATGAGGCGAGCACATCGGCTCTCCTGATGTAGTTAGTGCGACGGTGGGACCAGAAGGGGATGGTCGAGCCCACCCGGTGAGCGCCCGTGCGGCGTTCGCTGCCCGCTATGGTCTGCACACCACGAGGACGAGTCCATGACCTCATCACCTCTGCCCGCGCGTCACCGCATGCCCCGTGGCGTCACCGGACGCCACGCCGCCGTGCCGGTCCCGTCGACGACGTTCGCGCGATACGTGGGACGGGTCGGTGCGCTGGCGTTTGCGCTCGGCGTCGGTGCCGCGATCGCGGCGACCCAACCCGTGGCCTCTGCCGACAGCACATCAGACTCGACCCCGGGTGTCACCCGCGCGGACTCGGGGACGGACCGGGGACCGAAAGCCGTTCGTGCAGAGCGGAATTCCAGCGTCGCCGCACGGCGTGAGTCCCGTCGCCAGGCGCGGCTCTCCGAGGCGCCGGACGAACGGCTGACCAGGAACACGACGGGGCCTCGGAAGTCGGCCCCCGAGCCGGCGACGCTGGTCGAGCTGGGAGCGGCGAGGGAGCGTCGAGCCCTGTTCGGGCCCGGCGCTGTGCTCGTCGGCAACGGCACCGCAGAACATCCCAACGCCGGGCTGCTGCTGGGCAACGGGTTCGACTTCGACGCGGCCTCGTGCGCGACGACATGCGATGGCGGTAGGGGCGGGCTGCTGGCAGGCGACGGCGGCGACGGCTTCAACGGCGGCGACGGGGGTCGCGCCGGTCTGGTCGGGGACGGCGGCGAGGGTGGCGCCGGGGTGGCCGCCGTCAACGACGGTGCCGGGGGCCGCGGCGGCCGGGGTGGCGCCCTCGCCGGGCACGGCGGCAGTGGTGGCGCCGGAGCAGCCGGGGTTACGGGCGTCCGCGACGGCGTGGGAGGCGCTGGAGGTGCAGGCGGGAACACCGGGTTCTTCTCCCTCGCGGGGAGCGGCGGCGACGGGGGTGCCGGCGGTGCAGGCGCGCTGGGCGCTGTGGCAGCAGACGGCGTCGATCCCGGGGACTCGGGCGACGCCGGGGGAGCGGGTGGCGCTGGAGGTGCGGGAGGCGCCGGCGGCAGGGTCGGGCTGATCACGTTGTTCGGTGACGGCGGTGCCGGTGGCCGCGGCGGGTCCGGCGGTGACGGGGCGGCCGGCGGTGATGGTGCTGCCGGCGTGACGGCCACGGCCGCCGGCGACGACGGGGGTGCGGGAGGTGACGGCGGGAACGGCGGTGCCGGCGGAGCGGGTGGCGTCGGGGGCGCGGCGGGACGCGGTGCGCTCTTCGGCCAGGCCGGCGCCAACGGTGACGGCGGCGACGGCGGTGACGGCGCGGCCGCGGGAACACCCGGCGACGGAGGCCGCGGCGCCGACGGCGACATCGACACGCCCGACGGCGGGCGCGGAGGGGACGGCGGCGATCCCGGCCTGATCGGCGCCGCCGGCCTCGGCGGGGCACGCGGAACGGGAGGAAGCGGCGGCACCTCGGGGAGCGGCGGTTCTGCCGGCGCACCCGTTGTCGGGCTCGCGGGGTACGGCGGTGCCGGCGGAAACGGTTGGAACTCGAGTTCCCTTGCTACACGCGACGATCCGGCCGGTGACGGCGGCGACGGCGGTAACGGTGGGGCGATTGGCGGCGGTGGTGCCGGAGGTTCGGGCGGCATCGCGATCACGGGGCAAGCCGGTAGCGGTGGCGCCGGTGGTTCCGGGGGTTCCACTCGAGGCGATGGCGGCTCCGGCGGTGAGGGCGGCAACGGGGAGGGCGGGCTGTCCGACATCGTCGTCGCTGGCGACGGCGGCCGCGGCGGAGACGCCGGCGGCGTCGGCCGGGGTGGCGACGGGGGTCGAGGCGGGAACGGAAACGGGGTTCGTGGCGGCACGAGCGGAGCGGGCGGCGCCGGCGGGCTCGGCGGCCTGGTCAGCGGTGACGGCGGGGCGGGTGGTGACGGCGGCAACTCCGGCCGCGACTCCACCGACGAGGACGGCGACATGACGGGCGGCGCCGGCGGAGACGGGGGCGACGCACGCGGCGACGGCAATGGTGGCGCCGGTGGTGACGGTGGCTTCGCGACCCCCAGTCGGGGCGCCGCTACCGGCGGTGCCGGTGGTGACGGTGGCGATGCCGGCGTGCGCGGTACCGGTGGAGCCGGCGGACGCGGTGGGCTCGGGAAATCAGGGCTCGACCCGGTGATCGGCGGGGCCGGTGGCAACGGCGGCGCGGGCGGCACCGAGTCCGGCGACGGCGGGGACGGTGGTGCGGGCGGCGACGGCATGGGTGGCGCGAGCACAGCGACCGCCGGTGCGGGCGGAACCGGAGGTGATGCCGGGGCGAACGGTGCCGGTGGTGACGGCGGTGCGGGCGGAGCCGCGGACTCCGGCTTCAACGCGATCGTGACCGCGGGCGCCGGCGGCGCCGGTGGCGACGGCGGGACCACAGCCGGTGCCGGCGGTGCGGGTGGCGACGGCGGGGCAGCCACCAGCCGCGGTTCGGCGACAGGCAACGCGGGGGCGGGCGGTGCGGGCGGAAACGCCACCAGCGGCGATGCCGGTGCCGGCGGCGACGGCGGCGAGGCGAACGCAACCGACAACGCCGACGCCCACGGTGGCGCCGGCGGGATGGGCGGTGCCTCCGCGACCATCGGCAACGGTGGCGCGGGCGGTACCGGCGGCCGGGGCGTCGCGCGCAACGGTGACGGCACCGGTGGGGCGGGCGGCGCGGGCGGTACCGGCGGGCTGCAGATCGGTGACGGCGGCGACGGCGGCGCGGGCGGCTTCGGAGCGACCAACGGTGGTCTGGGCCACGGCGGCGACGGCGGTGCCGGCGGCGGGGCGGGCATGTTCGGTGACGCCGGTGACGGCGGGGCCGGCGGGAGTTCCAACGGCGGCATCTTCGGGGATTCCGTCGCAGGACACGGCGGTGACGGCGGGGATGCGCTGTCCGTCGGCAACGGAGGCAGCGGCGGTGCAGGTGGTGACGGCAACGGCGTCAAGGGCGGCACCAGCGGTGACGGCGGCAACGGTGGTCTCGGCGGCTCGGTCAGCGGCGACGGTGGCCACGGCGGGGACGGGGGCAGCTCCGGCAGCGACTCCACCGACGAGGACGGCGACATGGTCGGCGGTGCCGGTGGGGACGGCGGTGACGCACGCGGAGACGGCAACGGTGGCGCAGGTGGTGACGGTGGCTTCGCGGCCCCCAGTCGGGGTGCCGCCACCGGCGGCGCAGGTGGCGACGGCGGGAGTGGCGGCGTGAACGGCGCCGGCGGTGACGGCGGGACGGGCGGCCTCGGCAAGGCCGGTTTGGATCCCGCGATCGGCGGCTCCGGCGGCCGCGGCGGTGACGGCGGCCAGCTGACCGGCGACGGAGGTGACGGCGGACAGGGCGGGAACGGCGCCGGTGGCATCAGCATCGCGCTGGGCGGAACAGGCGGTGCCGGTGGCGATGCAGGACGAAATGGCAACGGCGGCAACGGTGCTCGTGGTGGCACCGCTGAGTCCGGCATCCACGCCAAGCCCACGGCAGGCAACGGCGGAGCCGGCGGCAACGGTGGCACCACCGCGGGAGCAGGCGGCGACGGTGGAGACGGCGGCGCAGCCACCGGGCACGGTCAGGCGATCGCGGCCGGCGGCACCGGCGGAACCGGCGGCACCGGAACGGGTGCACCCGGCGGGGCGGGCGGTGACGGCGGCTCCACGGCGGTCACCGACAACGCCGTCGGCAACGGCGGCGACGGCGGACACGGCGGCTCCGGAACCCCGGGCGGCCCCGGCGGCACCGGCGGGACAGGTAGCGGCGGCGGCAGCAACGGCAGCGACGGTGCCGACGGGTGATCGCCGCGACCGCGTGAAAAGTCAGCTCGCTGGGTAGAAAGGGTGGGTGTTCGGTTTACCGGAGGGCATCCGCGCGTGCCTGTTCGACCTCGACGGCGTGCTCACCGACACCGCCAGTGTGCACAAGCGGGCGTGGAAGGCGATGTTCGACGAGTTCCTCCGGCAGCGTGACGGCGACGACTTCACGCCGTTCGACATCGCCTCCGACTACGACGACTACGTCGACGGCAAACCGCGCGAGGACGGGGTGCGGTCCTTTCTCGAAAGCCGTCACATCGACGTCGACGACGCCACCGTGCGCGAGCTCGGCGACAAGAAGAACACGGCCTTCCAGCACACTCTGGAGAAAGACGGGGTCGAGGTGTTCGACGGGTCGCACCGCTACCTGCAGGCGGTCGCCGACGCCGGGCTCCGCCGCGCCGTGGTGTCGTCGAGCGCCAACACCAAGCAGGTTCTGGAGATCACCGGCCTGGCCCAGTACATCGAAGTACGCGTCGACGGCGTGACGCTGCAGGAGGAACACCTGCACGGAAAGCCCGCACCGGACAGCTTCCTGCGGGCCGCGGAACTTCTCGACGTGGCGCCGGGCGAGGCCGCGGTGTTCGAGGACGCGCAGTCGGGGGTGGCCGCCGGTAAGGCCGGACATTTCGGAGCCGTCGTCGGCGTCGACCGCGTCGGACAGGCCGACGCCCTGCGAGAGCACGGCGCGTCCATCGTCGTCACCGACCTCGAGGAGCTGCTCGACCGATGATGATCACCGATGAGGCCTTCCCGGTCGAACCGTGGCAGATCCGGGAAACGCAGCTGGTGTTCGACCTGCTGCCGCAGACGGAGTCGATCTTCGCACTGTCCAACGGGCACATCGGTTTACGGGGCAACCTCGATGAAGGAGAACCCTTCGGGCTGCCCGGCACCTATCTCAACGGGTTCTACGAGACACGGCCCCTGCCCTACGCCGAGGCCGGGTTCGGTTATCCGGAGGATGGCCAATCGATCGTCGACGTGACCAACGGCAAGCTGATCCGCCTGCTCGTCGAGGACGAGCCGTTCGATGTCCGCTACGGCGAGCTGCTCTCCCACGAACGGGTGCTCGACATGCGGGCAGGCACCCTGACGCGGACCGCGGAGTGGAAATCGCCTGCCGGCAAGCATGTTCGGGTGACCTCGGTGCGGTTGGTGTCACTGGCGCAGCGAGGTCTGGCCGCCATCGAGTACGTCGTCGAGGCGGTCGACGCTCCCGTGCGCGTCACCCTGCAGTCAGAACTGGTGGCCAACGAGGACCAGCCTGAGCAATCCGACGACCCGCGCGTGGCGTCGGTCCTGAAGAACCCGCTCGAGGCGATCCAGCACGAGGTCAGCGACAACGGCGCGGTCCTGATTCACCGCACCCGCAACAGCAAGCTGATGATGGCTGCGGCCATGGATCACGTCGTCGACGCGCCCGGACGCGTGGACATCAGCGGCGACGCCGGCGGTGACTGGGCGCGTACCACCGTGGTGTGCGCACTGGAGCCGGGCGAAAAGCTGCGCCTGGTCAAGTATCTCGCCTACGGCTGGTCGAGCATCCGGTCCCGGCCCGCGTTGCGCGATCAGGTCGCCGCCGCCATCGCCGGTGCCCGCTACACCGGCTGGGACGGACTGCTCGACTCGCAGCGGGAGTTTCTCGACGACTTCTGGGACAGCGCCGACGTCGAGGTCGACGGCGATGCCGACTGCCAGCAGGCGGTGCGGTTCGGCCTCTTCCACGTGATCCAGGCCAGTGCCCGCGCCGAACGCCGCGCGATCGCCGGGAAGGGCCTCACCGGTACCGGCTACGACGGCCACGCCTTCTGGGACACCGAGGGTTACGTGCTGCCCGTGCTCACCTACACCGCACCGCACGCCGCCGCCGATGCGTTGCGGTGGCGGTCGTCGACGCTGGACCTGGCCCGCGAGCGCGCCAAGGAACTCGACCTCGAGGGTGCGAGCTTCCCGTGGCGCACCATCGCCGGAGAGGAGTGCTCGGCGTACTGGCCGGCGGGCACCGCCGCATTCCACGTGAATGCCGACATCGCGATGGCGTTCGACCGCTACCGTGTGGTCACCGGGGATGATTCCCTCGAAAAAGACTGTGGCTTGGCGGTTCTCGTCGAGACGGCGCGGCTGTGGATATCGCTGGGGCACCACGATCGTGACGGCCTGTGGCGCATCGACGGCGTCACCGGCCCCGACGAGTACACCGCGGTGGTACGCGACAACGTGTTCACCAATCTGATGGCGGCCAACAACCTGCGCATCGCCGCGGACGCGTGCCACCGCAATCCCGACGCCGCGGCCGAACTCGGTGTGGACAACGAGGAGACGGCCGCGTGGCGCGATGCCGCGGACGCGGTGCACATTCCGTACGACGAGGACCTGCGCGTGCATCCGCAGTGCGACGGCTTCACCACGCTGCGGGAGTGGGACTTCCGGGAGAACACGGAATACCCTCTGCTGCTTCATGAGCCGTACGTCCGGCTGTATCCGTCCCAGGTGGTCAAACAGGCCGACCTGGTGCTGGCCATGCAGTGGCAGAGCCACGCGTTCACGCCCGAGCAGAAGGCCCGCAACGTCGACTACTACGAGAAGCGGACCACCCGCGACTCGTCGCTGTCGGCGTGCACGCAGGCGGTGATGTGCGCCGAGGTCGGCCATCTGGAGCTCGCCCACGACTACGCCTACGAGGCCGCCCTGATCGATCTGCGCAACCTGCACCACAACACCGGCGACGGATTGCACCTGGCGTCGCTGGCGGGCAGCTGGACCGCGCTCGTCGGCGGCTTCGGTGGACTGCGGGACGACGAGGGCAAGCTGAGCCTCGACCCGCACCTGCCCTCGGGGATCAAGCGGCTCTGTTTCCGATTGCGCTGGCGCAACTTTCGAGTGACCGTCGAGGCCGATCACTCATCGGTGACCTACACCCTGCGCGACGGCCCGCACCATCGCCTGACCATCCAGCACGCCGGTGAACCGCTGGAGATCAACACCGACTCGCCGACCACGGTGCAGGTTCGCCCGATCACGCCGCTGTTGCCGCCGCCGACCCAGCCGCCCGGCCGCGAGCCGATGCGCCGGCACCTGCAGAAATCAGACCTCGAGACGTGACCCGATGACGACGGTCCGTTCCAGCGGCAACCCGAAGTAGGCGGCCGCGTCCGACGTGATGTAAGACGTGGCGATGAACAGGCGCTTGCGCCACTTCGCCATCGACGACCGATCTCCTTCGCACAGTTCGAGTTTGGACAGGAAATAGGTCGCGTTCGCGAGGTCGAGCGGGCCTTCGGTCTGCTCGGGTTCCAGCATGCTCAGCACCCTCGGCACGTCGATGTGTTCCATGTAACCGAACCGCGCGACGACGTGCACGATACCGTCGTCGGCCGGGCCGAGCTCGTCGACGCTCAGCCGGTCGGCGTCCGGGATGCGGGGCACCGGCTCGGTGGTGAGGCTCATGATCACCACGTGCTCGGCCAGCACGTGGTTGTGTTCGACGTTGGTGCGCATCGACAGCGGCGCCGTGTCGTCGCCCCGGTTGAGGAACACCGCCGTGCCCGGTAGCCGCACCAAGGGCGGGTCCATCGATCGCAGCCCGTCGATGAACTCCTGCATCGGACCCTCGACCTCGCGGCGTTCCTCGGTGACGATCGTCCGGCCCCGCTGCCACGTCGTCATCACCACGAACGCGACGACGGCGATCAGCAGCGGCAGCCACGCACCGTGCACCAGCTTGGTCATGTTGGCGGCGAAGAACATCAGGTCGACGGTCAACAGCACCGCGCCGCCACCGATAACTAGCCACAGCGGGGCGCCTGCGCGGGTGCGGGCGATGTAGAGGAACAGAAGCGTGGTGATCGTGATCGTGCCGGTGACCGCCATGCCGAACGCGTAGGCCAGCGCGGACGAGCTGCGGAAGGCGAACACCAGGATCAGCACCGCCACCATCAGCATCCCGTTGATCCAGGGCACATAGACCTGCCCCATCGCCTTCGCCGACGTGTAGTGGATGCGCAACCGCGGCAGGTACCCCAGCTTCGCGGCCTGCGACGCCACCGAGAACGCGCCGGTGATCACCGCCTGCGACGCGATGACCGTCGCCGCGGTGGCCAGCAGCACGATCGGAATGCGACCCCACTCGGGTACGAGAAGGAAAAACGGTGCGCTGACGTTCCTTTCGTCGGCCAGCACCAGCGCGCCCTGCCCGAAGTAGTTGAGCGTGCAGGCCGGCAACACCAAACCCAGCCAGCCCACCGTGATGGCCTTGCGACCGAAGTGGCCCATGTCGGCGTAGAGCGCCTCGGCGCCGGTGACCGCGAGCACGATCGCCGCGAGCGCGAAGAACGCGATGTGGAAGCGTCCGGACAGGAACTCGAGGGCATGCGTGGGGGAGAGCGCCCAGAGAATGTCGGGGTTGTCGACGATGCCGCGGACGCCACACGCACCGATCACCGCGAACCACAGGATCATCACCGGGCCGAAGAATTTGCCCACCGTCTCGGTGCCGCGCCGCTGCACGGAGAACAGGATCACGATGATGACCGCCGTCACCGGCACCACGAAGTCGGCGAACCCGGGGTCGATTACCTTGACGCCCTCGACCGCCGAGAGCACCGAGATCGCCGGCGTGATCATGCTGTCGCCGAAGAACAGCGCCGCGCCGAACACACCGAGCGCGGCCAGCACCGTCGACACCCGCCGCGTCGAGGGTTTGGAGAACTTCTTGACCAGGGTGATCAGTGCCATGATGCCGCCCTCGCCGTGGTTGTCGGCGCGCATCACCAGCGTCACGTAGGTGAAGGTCACGATCATCATCACCGACCAGAAGATCAGTGAGACCACGCCGTAGACGTGCGCCCGCGTGACCGGAACCGGGTGCGGATCGTGGGGATCGAAGACGGTGGCCAGCGTGTAGATCGGGCTGGTGCCGATGTCGCCGAACACCACCCCGAGCGCCCCGACCACAATGGCCGGGCGGAGTGGATGACGACCAATGTTCTCGGTGATAGTGGACATTGTGGATGATGCTGCGGCCGATCAAGCGCCCGACGCGGCGGCCGATCAAGCGTCCGACGCACTCGATGCGCTGTACGCGGCGCGCCCGGAGGACTTCACCGCGCGGCGCACCCAGTTGGCCGCCGCGGCCAAGAAGTCCGGCGACACGGCTGCGGCGACGCAGATCGGCGGCAGCCGCAAACCGACGGTCGCGGCGTGGGTGGTGAACCTGCTGGCGCTCAAAGGCACCGCGCGAACGCAACTCAGCGATCTACGCGCACGCCTGCGGAACGCCCACGCGGCGATGGACGGTGAGGCGATCCGCACCCTGACCGGACAGCAGCGCCGCCTGGTGGAGGAACTGAGCCGGGCCGGGTTCGTCGCCGCCGGGATCACCGATCCGTCGGCCGCGTTGCACGACGACGTGGTATCGACGCTGCAGGCCGCCGTCGCGGATCCGGATGTGCTCGCCCGACTGGGCCGGCTGACCAAGGCCGAGCAATGGTCCGGTTTCGGCGATTTCGGCGTCGCCACACCGGTGACGGCGACACGCGCCCCGGCCCGGCCCGCCGCGCCGGCCGAGCCGCCCCGACGAGGTCCGTCCCCCGAGCTGAAAGCGGCGCTGGCACGGCAGACCTCCGCCGATGCCGCCCTGCCGGATCTGCAGTCCGATCTGGCCGTGGCCCGATTGCGTGCCGAGGATGCGCGGCGCCGGCTCGCCGCCGCCGAGGAGGCGCTGTGCACAGCCGAAGAGGTGCTGCACGCAGCCGACGCAGCATTGAGCGCTGCCGAGGACGCCTACGAGGCCGGCAAGCAGGCCAGCCGGGACGCTGCGGCGGCTGTCACGGCGTTCCGATCGGCACCCTGATTCCCGCTACCCTGGGCACAGGCATCCACACAGGGAGGCGCGGGAGATGAAGCTTCGAGTGCTGCCGTATGTGACCGTCGAGGTCGACGATCGGCTCCGGCGCAGAATGCGGCTCGCCGGTGAGCGCTGGCGGGTGACCATGCGGGCCTACCTGCTCAGCGCCGCCGACGACGTCGACACCGCCGTCGACACCGCCGGGGATCGGGTGCGCGGGCTGTGCGACCGTGCGGTCAACCGCATCGACTCGGTGGCCGCCACGGTCACCGACAAGATCGGACCGGAACCGTCGACACCGCCGTCGACACCGCCGGAACCGCAGGAGCGGCCCCGGCTGCGGATGGTCAAAGGCGAGCGCGCCAGCTAGCAGCTAGGCCCGCACCCGGCCGGTCCGGCCGCCGACGAAGAACGAACCGGCGAGCACCAGCACACCCACCACGGCCACCGGGATCGACCAGGACCGCCGCGACGACAGCGCCGAGTCGCACTCGGCCACGAAGTCCTTGTGCGGGATGATCTCGTTCAGCACCGGCAGGTTCGCGAGATTGTTGCTGTCGACGTCGCGCGCCTGCGACAGATCCGACGCGACCGCATTGCCGCATCCGATGTCACCCTGGGGCCCCGGCACCGATACCGGCACCAGCAGCGCGATGACTCCGACGAGCAACACCACCGCGCCGACGAGCATGACCACTCTCCGCAGATTCATGGCGCAGGGAGTGCCCAGTTCTGTGATGACGAAACAAGATCGATCATCGGCGCCCGTCGAGCCGGGTGGGCAGCAGCCCTCCGGATGTGCTGTCCTTGTCGGGTGATCGGCCATGGCGTGACCGTCCTGCTCTCGTTGTTGGCGGCGGTGTTCCTGGCGATCGGCATCGTGGTGCGGCAACGGGCCACGATCGACGTACCGGCAGAGCAGGGCGTCAGCGCCAAGATGGTCCTGACCCTGATCCGCAGGCCGCTGTGGTGGGCAGGCACGGCGGCGGCGGTGGCCGGCTACGTGTTCCAGGCGCTCGCGCTCGCCAACGGTTCGCTACTGCTGGTGCAGCCGATCCTGGTGTCGGCGCTGTTGTTCGCGCTGCCCCTGTCGGCCCGGCTGGCCCACCGTCGGGTCACCCGCGCGGAGTGGGCCTGGGCGCTGTTGCTCACCGCGGCACTCGCGGTGTTCGTGGTGTTGGCCAAACCCAGCCCCGGCGACTACGAGGCCTCGCTGAGCACGTCGGCGATCGTCGCCGTCGTCTGCACGGTGCTGGTGATGGCCTGTGTCGTGGTTGCGCTGCGCAGCACCGACTGGCGGCGTGCGGTGCTGCTCGCCGTCGCGGTCGGTGTCTTGTTCGGCGTCGTCGCGGTGCTCACCAAACTGTTCATGCACGTGCTCACGCACGAGGGCCTGCTGACCGTCATGATCACGCCGGTGCCCTACCTGCTGGTCGTACTCGGAGTGATCGCCGTGCTGCTGCAGCAGTCGGCGTTCCATGCGGGGTCCCTGCAGACCTCGGTGCCGACGATGTTGACGTTGGAGCCGGTGATCGCGGTCATCCTGGGGGCGGTCGTGCTCGGCGAAGAACTCGACGTCAGCCGCCTCGATGCCGTGGCACTGACGGTCGCGACGCTGGCGATGGCCGCGGGCACGATCGCGCTGGGCCGCGACGAAGGCGCCTACGAGGAGCGCTTGACCGCGCCGGCCGGCACCGAACCCGCGGAGCGTCAGGCCGCCTCGGGCACCGAGTAGCCGATCGCGGCGGCCCTGTCCCGCAGCGCCAGCCGCAGCCGGATTCGGCCGCGGTGGACGCGGGACATCACGGTGCCGATCGGCACCTCGAGCCGGGCGGCGATCTCGCGGACCGCGAGGCCTTCGATGTCGCTGTAGTACACCGCGGTGCGGTAGTGCCCGGGCAGAGAGCGCATTGCTGCCGCGATCGCCGGATCCCCGATGAGCGCCAGCACCTGTTCCTCGGGGGAGTGCGCGACACCGGCGCGTTGATGATGGTCCAGCAGTTGACGTTCGGAGAACTCGTCGGTGAATTCCAGGGTCGGCCGCCGCTGCCCTTTGCGGTGCTCGCTGATGTGGGTGTTGACCATGATGCGGTAGAGCCAGCCCGCCAGGTTCGTGCCCTCGGTGAACCCGCCGAACGACGCGAACGCCTTGACCGCCGTCTCCTGCAGCAGATCCTCGGCGTTGGTCGGGTTGCGGGTCAGCCGCACCGCATGCCCGCGCAGCTGACGCAGCAGTGGCACCGCGTCACGTTCGAATCGTTCGGCGAGCTGGCGTTGATCGGTCATCGGGGCTCCTCGGCACGCGTGGATGATGTCCCCGACTCTTCCGCCGGACTGCTCCCGCGTCTGCCCAGCTGACCTCCGACCACACGGCGGACAACCACCGCAGCCTCTACCGGCTAACCCCCACTCCAGGACGCCCAGCGATGGATTCGGATGGCGATCACGGGTCCGGTCAACGCGACCCGGTGGTACTGCGGGTACTTGGCGCGCAGGGCCGCGTAGCCCGCCGCCAGCGTCTCGCCGGCGTCGTGGATCGTCGCCGTGCCGTCGGCGCGGACCCACCACAGCAGCGACCAGTCGTCGTCGTAGTGCTCGACGAGCAGGCTCACGGCGGGCTGATGAGCGATGTTGTCCAACCGACGCAGCCGCTGCGTCGACTTGGGTTTCGCGTCGACGGCGGTGTAGACCACATCCTCACGATCGGCGGCCATCGCGAACACCACCGGGACGACGTGGGGGGCGCCGTCGGGGCGCACGGTCGCGAGCACGGCCACCGGCGCACCGGCGAATGCGGTGACAGGCCGGGACATGCTCACCAGCTCAACCCTAGGCGCGGGCAGCACCGTCAGGTTATGGTTCACCGCGATGACACGGCCAGGTAATCGCCGCGCCACTGCGCAGCCTCCTGCTCACCGGAAGGTCTCAACCATGCCCTCTGCCAACACCACTGGACGCCTGTCCCGCCTTGTCGCCTGCGCCGCCTCCGCCCTGCTGGTCGTCGGTGCCGCGGCATGTGCGCCGCCCGAGAAGAACGATTCCGGGTCGCAGACGCAGTCCGGCGCCAAGGCGTCGGAGGCCACCTCGGCGCAGGACTTCGGTGGCATGGACGGCCTCGTCGAGGCGGCCAAAGGCGAGGGCGAGCTCAATGTGATTGCGCTGCCGCCGGATTGGGCCAATTACGGGGCGATCATCAAGGCCTTCTCCGACAAGTACGGCATCAAGGTCAACTCCGCCCAACCCGATGCGTCGAGCCAGGACGAGATCAACGCGGCCAATCAGCAGAAGGGCCGCAGCAGCGCGCCGGACGTGTTCGACCTCGGCCAGTCCGTCGCCCTGGCCAACACCGCGATGTTCGCGCCCTACAAGGTGGCCACCTTCGACGACATCCCGGCCGCCTTCAAAGATCCGAACGGGGCATGGGTCAACGACTACGGCGGCTACATGTCGATCGGTTTCGACTCGGCCAAGGTGCCGCCGGTGACGAACGTGAACGATCTGCTCAAGCCCGAGTACCAGGGCAAGGTCGCGCTCAACGGCGATCCCACCCAGGCCGGCGCGGCGTTCTCCGGGGTGTTGATGGTGGCGCTGTCGCAGGGTGGGTCGGCCGACGACATCGCCCCGGGCGTCGAGTTCTTCCGCAAACTCAAGCAGGCGGGTAACTTCCTGCCCGTCGACCCGACGCCGGCGACCATCGAATCCGGGCAGACGCCGGTCGTGATCGACTGGAACTACACGAATTCGTCTGAGACCAAGAAGCTTCCGTCGTGGACGGTGCTGGTGCCGCCGGACGCCGCGGTCGCCGGGTACTACTACCAGGCCGTCAACAAAGAGGCGCCGCATCCGGCGGCCGCTCGGCTGTGGCAGGAGTTCCTCTACAGCGACGAGGGCCAGAACCTGTACGCCCAGGGCGGGGTTCGGCCGGTGCGCGCCGACAACATGCTCGCCAGCAAGACGTTGAACGCCGAAGTCGCCAAGTCGCTGCCGGTGGTCGACGGGCCGGTCACGGTACCGACCCCCCAGCAGACCGAGACGGCGTCGAAGTACCTGTCGGAGAACTGGGCCGCCGCGGTTGGCTGACATGCGACGCGTCCGTGACGGTCTGCCGCTGCTGCCGTTCCTGGCCGTCGTCGTGGTGTTCCTGATCATCCCGACGGTCACCGTCGTGGTCGGTGCGGTGTATCTCGACGGGGTGTTCTCGCTCAGTCGCGTCACGGCGTTGTTCACCGGAACCGCGCTTTCGGCGCTGCTGAACAGTGTGCTGCTCAGCGCCGCCACGGCCGTGCTCGGCGCGCTGCTCGGTGCGGTGATGGCCTGGCTGATCGTCAGCAGCCCACCGACGTCGATGGTGCGCCGGGCCGTGCTGTCGTTGTGCAGCGTGCTGGCCCAGTTCGGCGGTGTCGCACTGGCTTTCGCGTTCCTGGCCACAGTCGGGCTGAATGGCGTGCTGACGCTGTGGGTGCAGCAGGCCACAGGGTGGAACCTCGCCGGCTCGGGTTGGCTGTACGGCCTGGGCGGTCTGATCCTGGTGTACACGTACTTCCAGATCCCGCTGATGGTGATCGTCTTCGTGCCGGCGCTCGAGGGCCTGCGTGAGCAATGGCGCGAGGCGGCAGTCAGCCTCGGCGCGTCCACGTGGGATTACTGGCGGGAGGTGGCGGTGCCGCTGCTGACCCCGGCGTTCCTCGGCTCGATGCTGCTGTTGTTCGCCAATGCTTTTGCCGCCTACGCGACGGCCGCCGCCCTCGTGAGTCAGGGCAGCCCGATCCTGCCGCTGCTGATCCGGGCTTCTCTGGTCAGTGAGGTGGTGCTGGGGCAGGCCGGCTTCGCCTACGCGCTGGCGCTGGAGATGATCGTCGTGGTGGCCGTGGTGATGGTCGCCTACAACCTGCTGGTGCGCCGCAGCGCGCGGTGGCTGTCATGACGCGGGCGGTGCGCGGTCTGCTGTGGGTGGCGTTCGGTCTGTTCTTCTGCTTCCCGCTGTACGCGATGGCCGACTTCTCGACGCGCGACCTGATCTCCGGCGGACGCACCGGGCAGGCCTGGGCGAACCTGATCGCCGACGAGGCGCTGTATCGCGCGATCGTCGTCTCGCTGTCGCTGGCGGTGCTGACCGTGGTGGCGATGCTGATCCTGTTGGTGCCCACCATGATCTGGGTGCGACTGCGCGCGCCCTGGGCCAAGGGGCTGATCGAATTCCTGTGCCTGCTGCCGCTGACGATCCCGGCGCTGGTGATCGTCGTCGGCTTGCGCAACGTGTACCTGTGGGTCACGTACTTCCTCGGTGAGTCCGCGCTGACGCTGACGTTCGTCTACGTCGTCGTGGTGCTGCCGTTCTCCTACCGGGCGCTGGATGCGGCGCTGTCGAGCATCGATCTGCAGACCCTCTCGGAGGCCGCGCGGTCGCTGGGGGCGGGCTGGACGACGACGATCCTGCGGGTCGTGGTGCCCAACATCTGGTCGGGCATCCTCTCGGCCGCCTTCATCTCGATCGCCGTGGTGCTCGGCGAGTACACGATCGCGTCGCTGTCGGGATACGAGACGCTGCAGGTGCAGATCGTGACCATTGGCAAGAGCAATGGCCCCACCTCGGTGGCCGCGTCGCTGGCCACGCTGCTGTTCGGCTTCGCGCTGCTGCTGATCCTCTCGCTGGTCACCCGCGGCCGCCGCCACCAGACAGGAGTGACCACGTGACCGGAGTTGCCGTCGAGCTCACCGAGCTGACCCGTCTCTACGGTGAGACCAGGGCGCTCGACGGGCTGACCCTGCACATCGAGCCGGGCGAGATGGTGGCGCTGCTCGGCCCGTCGGGCTGCGGCAAGACCACGGCGCTGCGCATCCTCGCCGGTCTCGACGAGGCGACGTCGGGCACCGTCACCGTCGGCGGAAACGACGTCAGCAAGGTGCCCGCCAGCAAGCGGGACATGGGGATGGTGTTCCAGGCCTACAGCCTGTTCCCGCATCTGACCGTGCTCGACAACGTGGCATTCGGCCTGAAGATGCGCGGAAAATCCAAGGGCGAGAGGCTGTCTCGCGCCGCCGACATGCTCGACCTGGTGGGCCTGGGAGCGCTCGGCGGCCGCTACGCGAAGGAGCTCTCGGGCGGGCAGCAGCAGCGCGTCGCGCTGGCCCGCGCGCTGGCGACCCAGCCGCGGGTGCTGCTGCTCGACGAGCCGCTCTCGGCGCTGGACGCCAAGGTGCGCACCCAGCTGCGCGACGAGATCCGGCGCGTGCAACTCGACGTTGGCACCACCACGCTGTTCGTCACCCACGACCAGGAGGAGGCGCTGGCCGTCGCCGACCGCGTCGGGGTGATGAACAAGGGCAGGCTCGAACAGCTCGCAGAGCCCGCGGAGCTCTATGCCCATCCGGCGACACCGTTCGTCGCGGATTTCGTCGGGCTCAACAACAAGGTGCCCGCGACGGTGTCCGGGGGACGTGCGTCCCTGCTCGGTCTGTCGCTGCCCGCGGCACCGGGGTCCGTCGACGGCGAGGGGGTGGCGATGGTGCGGCCCGAGTCGGTGAGCGTGTCCGCCGATCCGTCGGGCACCGCGACCGTGACGTCGGTGTCGTTCCTCGGGGCGATCTCGCGGGTGCACCTGAGCGCGGCCGACGGCGCGGTGCTGATGGCTCAGATGGCCAGCTCAGCCGCTCGGGACCTGCAGCCGGGGGAGCGGGTGGCGGTCGCGGTCGACAGCGACGCCGTGCTCGTCACGCCGGCGTGATTCCGGCGTGCTGATCGTCGCTCAGCGACGTCAACCACGCCGAAATCACACGTCCTTGACGGGGTCGATGCCCAGGTCGCGATAGCTCACCAGCGCGTGAAAGGGGATGCCGCGCTTGGCGAATCGGGCCGCCGCGACGTCCCCGCGATCAACCATCGGGATCACGCCCGTGACCACCACACCGAGGGGCGCGATGCGCTCGAGGGCCAGCTCCGTCGAACCGCCGGTGCTGATCACGTCGTCGACGAGCAGCACCCGGTCCCCGGACTGCAACCGCGTGCCCTCGATCCACTGCTCCCGGCCGCGGCTCTTCTGCTCCTTGCGCACCGAGAACCACGCCTTGCCCGTCACCATCGCCACGCCGTGGGCGAGCGGATCGGCCCCCATCGTCAGTCCGCCGACGGCGTCGAACTCGATGCCCTGGGCCGCGGCCAGATCGGCGACCGCGCGGCTGACCACCGACAGGCGCTCCCCGGTGTCGACCGCGAACTTGCCGTCGATGTAGTCGTGGCTGAGCTGACCGCTGGCCAGCCGGAACGGCTCCTCGCGACGTTCGTGTCCGCGCGTGCGGATCAGTTCGAACGCGGCCTGCCAGGTCTCGGGACGCTGCATCTGCTCGGACATAGCGCGATGGTAATGCCCGGCCCGATTCACTGCCCGCGGGCCCGACGCGTCAACTCGACCGCGGCGGAACGCAATTCATCGGCAGAATCGAGCGGTGAGGCGAAACCGATTCGCGTGTAGGCCATTCCGCGTTCGGTCATGACCCTCAGATCGAGGCCGTAGCGGTCCACGCCGGTGCACGAGGCGGTCGTGGTGTCGGGGTAGCCGCCCAGTTCGCGCGCCATCGCGGCCAGCGCATCGGCGTGGTCGGCGTTCAGATGGGCGAGGGCACCAGCGGCATGCGGGCTGATCGGGTCGGGCTGCGCCGCGGCATAGTCGGCGCCACTCGTGGACTCCATGCGCCCGTAGCCGCCGACCCATCGCACGCGGTCCACCCGCAGCACCCACAGCGTGAAGTCGGTGTAGTCGATGTAGTACTTGGCCGCGGCCACCGCCGCCAGGTGCGCGTCGCGTGCCGCCGCCTGCTCGTCACCGGTCGGACGTTCCACACGACCCGCCACCGTGATCCGCGCGTTGGCCAGCGGGTCGGACTCAGTCGCGGGGGCGACGATCGCGAGGCTCGCCCGCGGGTCGGCCGCCAGGTTGCGGCCGTGCTCGGCGAGATTCGACACGCACAGCACCGGGGCTCCGCCGAGCAACCCGTAGGTCACGAACGAAGCCCACGGGTCGCCGTCGGCGGTCAGCGTGGCCAGCGTCGCGGAGTTCGTCGATGCCGCGATCGTGCGGGCCTCTTCAGTCGCCGACGGGCGTGCAGGATTGGCGGGCTCGCGCAGCGGCGGCGGAATGGTCGGCGCATCGCCGGGGTCGCCGTGGTCGCGGGGTCGGCTTCCGGACGTCACGACCGCACGATAACGCACTGACGCGGACGTCGATTTCAGTCGGCCGTCAGCAAACTCTTATTCGGCCGTGGGGTTGTGCTGATGTGCGAGAATTGCCGGGATAGTCATCGGCGTCTCGTCGGCCGGATTAGGGGGCATCATGGGGCGGCCCGCATCGCGTGCCTTCGCCGCTGCCGGTGCGCTCTCCATGGTTCTGTTCCTCGGCGGGGTGGGCGCTGGGGTCGGCGCCGGGCCCGTCCTCGCTCAGCCGTCGGACGGCGACGGTTCCTCGCAGACCGACTCCGGGGGTGGCACCGACAGCGGCGGTACCGACGCACCCAAGGACACGTCCACGGACACCTCCGGCGGTTCGTCATCCTCGGTCGACACCCCGGACACGGACTCGTCGGTCACCGTCGACACCGAACCCGACGAACCGTCGCGCGGCGGCAGCCCCTCCCGCGAGCCCTCCGAGTCGGACATCTCGCTGCCGCCCCGCGAATCCGGCAAGGCCGATTCGGGCCGTTCGCTGACGATCCCGGTACTGCGGCTGCCCGCCCCCGGCGAGATCCCGTCGGGCCAGCTGCCACTGCCTCGCAACTTCTACACCACCGTCGAGATCCCCGTCCCGTCACTGACGCAGTTCCTCTCGGCGCTGTCGATCGTGCCGCCTGCGCCGCCACCTGGCCCCGCGTTCCGCACCCAGGAAGAGGCCCCGGTGGTCGATGCCGCCACCGGGACCGCCGGCGGTGGTGGCGGTGGCGGAGGCGTCGGCCAGGATCCGACGGTGCTGCACGCACCGCTCGTCGTGACCGTCCCGCGCGCCATCACGGCCGCCAACCCCCGGGCGGGCACCCGCGCACCTGACGCCGTCGCCGCGGAGCCGGGTGTGACCGCGCCGGGCGTGGCCGGAGCGAGCACGCCGACGATCCGGGGCTCGATCGCCCCCACACCGGGTGCCACCGCACAACCCATGACCACCGGTGCGGCGGGGCCGCGACCCGAGGCGATGCCGCGCTCCATGGTCAGCCCGACCATCGCCCAGCTCGCCGCCGTCGCGCTGCCCGGGCTCGCCGGCCTCATCCTGCTGACCTTCGGCGGGGGCGTGCTCGGCTACCGGCAGGCCAACAGTCTGCGGTTCGTCCGCACCGCCGGAGCGGAGCGTTTTCTCGCCTGAGCGTGGGGTCGCGGCGGCGGAACGGGTACTAAAGACACCGTGATGAGACTGCCCTTCGCTGACTGGATCGTGCGACAGCGCTGGTACGCCGGTCGCACCCGCCAACTGACCCGCGTCGAACCGATCGCCGTGACCCCGCTCGGTGCCGATCTTGATGCCGACCTGGACCATGTTCTGCTCGACGTCGGCTACGGCGACGGCACCACCGAGCGCTACCAGGTGCTGGTCCGCTGGAGCGACACCCCGCTACCTGATTTCGGGGATCTCGCGGCGATCGGATCGGATCAGGGCCGATTCGCCTACGACGCGATGTTCGATCCGGCCGCGGCCAGCCGCCTGCTCGCGCTGATCGACGAGTCCGCGACGGTGGGTTCGCTGACGTTCGTCAAGGAACCCGGAGCCACGCTGCCGCTCGAGGCGGCGCCGCGCGTATCAGGAGCGGAACAGAGCAACACCAGCGTCATCTTCGGCAGCGACGCCATCCTCAAGGTGTTCCGGCGCGTGACCCCCGGCATCAATCCCGACATCGAGTTGAACCGCGTGCTGGCGCGGGCGAAGAACACTCACGTGGCGACGCTGTTCGGGTCGTTCGAGACGGTGTCCGAGACTGAGTCCGCCGAGCCGTCGGCTCTCGGGATGGTGACGGCGTTCGCGGCCGGCAGCTGCGAGGGCTGGGACATGGCGACCGCGAGCACGCGCGAGGACTTCTCCGACTTCACCCGCGAATCCCGTCAACTCGGCGAGGCAGTGGCCTCGGTGCACGCGGCGCTGGCCGACGCCCTCGGTACGTCGACCGTGTCCTTCCCCGTCGACACGGCGCTGCACCGGTTACGCATTGCCGTCGACGCGGCGCCCGCGCTGGTCGAGCACGCACCGCGGATCGAGGCGCGCTACCGTGCGCTGGCCGACGAAGCGATGCTGGCGCAGCGGGTGCACGGCGACCTGCACCTCGGGCAGGTGCTTCGCACCGAGGACGGCTGGGTGCTGATCGACTTCGAGGGCGAGCCCGGGCAGCCGCTCGACGAGCGGCGCCGGCCGGACTCCCCTCTGCGCGACGTGGCGGGGGTGTTGCGGTCGTTCGAATACGCGGCCTACCAGTTGGTGGTCGAGCGCGGCTCCGACACGAGTGACAACGGTGAACTCGCCGAGCGGGCGCGACAGTGGGTGGACCGCAACAGCGCCGCCTTCTGCGACGGCTATGCCGCAGGCGGCGGGGCGGATCCAGCTGCCGCGGCGCAGATCCTGGCCGCCTACGAGCTGGACAAAGCGGTCTACGAGGCGGCCTACGAGGCCAGGTTCCGCCCGTCGTGGCTGCCGATCCCGATGCGGTCGATCGAGCGCATCGTGGGCAACGAGAGCACGTAGAAAGCTGGCAACCGTGGCCACCCGGTAGGTCACCGCCGCTCTACGGCTCCTACTCCGGCCCGCCCGACCGGTGGCCTCGCGTCAAGACGCGCGCCCACAAGCGACCACGGCTGCAACAGCTCCCCAAAGCTAACACACCGCTGCAGTAAAGACGCTGAACCTGGCCTCTAAGCGCAATGCCGCGCAACGTCTTTCACGGCAGTCTTTTCACAGCAGCCTTTTGACAGCGCCGTCTCAGTCGGTCTGCGCCCGCAGCACGACCGTCGTCCGCCCAGGCACCTTCAACGTCGCCCCTGCAGGCTGCGCCTCGTCCGGATGACCGTCGGGAGTGAGCTCCGCGGTGTTGATCACCGGCACCCACGCCGCCCCGAACTCCTTGGGCGGCAACGTGAAGTCGATCGGCTCGTAATGGGCGTTGAAGCACAGCAGGAACGAGTCGTCGACCACGCGCTGGCCGCGGGCATCCATGTCCGGGATGCCGTGGCCGTTGAGGAACGCGGTCAGCGACTTCGCGAAACCGGCGCCCCAGTCCTCACCGGACATCTCCGCACCGTCGGGACCGAACCAGGCGATGTCGGGCAGACCGGCATCACCGCGGCGGCCGACGGGCTTGCCCGAGAAGAACCGTCGCCGCCGGAACACCGGATGGCTGGCCCGCAGCCCCGACACCGCCCGGGTGAAGTCCAGCAGACCCTCATCGACCTTCGTCCAGTCGATCCAGGTGATCTCGTTGTCCTGGCAGTAACCATTGTTGTTGCCGCCCTGGGTACGCCCCAGCTCGTCGCCGTGGCAGATCATCGGTACACCCTGGGACAGCAACAGGGTGGTCAGGAAGTTGCGTTCCTGCTGGGCCCGCAGCGCGTTGATCTCCGGGTCGTCCGTCGGGCCTTCGACGCCGCAGTTCCAGGATCGGTTGTGGCTCTCGCCGTCGTTGTTGTCCTCGCCGTTGGCGTCGTTGTGCTTCTCGTTGTAGGACACCAGGTCGCGCAGCGTGAACCCGTCGTGGGCGATCACGAAGTTGATCGACGCGACCGGCCGACGAGCGGTGTGCTCGTAGAGGTCCGACGACCCGGTCAACCGATAGGCGAACTCGTCGATGCTGGCGTCCTCGCCGCGCCAGAAGTCACGAACGGTGTCGCGGTACTTGCCGTTCCACTCGGTCCACTGGGGCGGGAAGTTGCCGACCTGGTAACCGCCGGGGCCGACGTCCCACGGCTCGGCGATCAACTTCACCTGGCTGACCGTCGGGTCCTGCTGCACGAGTTCGAAGAACGTCGCGAGCCGGTCGACGTCGTAGAACTCGCGGGCCAGGGTCGAGGCCAGGTCGAAGCGGAAACCGTCGACGTGCATCTCGGTGACCCAGTAGCGCAGCGAATCCATGATCAGCTGCAACGAGTGCGGGTGCCGCACGTTGAAGCTGTTGCCGGTGCCGGTGTAGTCCATGTAGTAGCGCTTGTCGTCGTCGACGAGCTGGTAGTACGCCGCGTTGTCGATGCCGCGCATCGACAGCGTGGGTCCCATGTGGTTGCCCTCGGCGGTGTGGTTGTAGACGACGTCGAGGATGACCTCGATGCCGGCTTCGTGCAGCGCCCGCACCATCGCCTTGAACTCCTGCACCTGCCCGCCCGGGTTCGGGTTCGAGCTGTACTTGGAGTCGGGGGCGAAGAACCCGATCGTGTTGTAGCCCCAGTAGTTGGACAGCCCTTTGTCGATCAGGGTCGAGTCGTTGGCGAAGTGGTGCACCGGCATCAGCTCGATCGCGGTGATACCGAGCGATTTGAGGTGGTCGATGATCACCGGGTGCGCGACCGCGGCGTAGGTGCCTCGGATCTGCTCGGGGATGTCGGGGTGAGTCTGGGTGAGGCCTTTGACGTGGGCCTCGTAGATCACCGAGTCGGCGTACTCGAGGTTCGGCGGTCGGTCGTTGCCCCAGTCGAAGTACGGGTTGACCACGACGGACTTGGGCATGCTGGGCGCCGAGTCGTCGTCGTTGCGGCTGTCGGGGTCGCCGAAGGTGTAGCTGAACAGCGACTGGTTCCAGTCGAACTGCCCGTCGATTGCTTTGGCGTAGGGGTCGAGCAGCAGCTTGTTCGGGTTGCAACGCATCCCGTTGGCCGGGTCGTAGGGGCCGTACACGCGGTAGCCGTAGCGCTGGCCCGGCTCGATGTTCGGGATGAACCCATGCCAGATGTATCCGTCGACCTCGGGCAGCGTGATGCAGTCGGTCTGCTCGCCGTTGACGTCGAACAGGCACAACTCGACCTTCTCGGCGGCCTCGCTGAACAGGGCGAAGTTGGTGCCGTAGCCGTCATAGGTGGCGCCGAGGGGGTAGGCCTTGCCGGGCCACACCTCGAGCGGATAGGAGGTGTCCGGCGAGGCGGCGGTCTGAGTCAAGGAGCTCTCCTGGTGTGCGTGCGGCGGGTGGCGGTAGGGGATGCCCACAACGGGGGTACTGCAACCGTTCGTTGTGTCACAAGGACGTCAATTGATGGTGACGCCGGCGGCGCGTAGCGCGGTGACGGCCTTTTCGGTGCTCACGGGGGCGACACCGGCGGTGAGATCGAGCAGGACGCGGGTGCTCAGTCCGTTCGCGGCCGCGTCGCTCGCGGTCGCCTTGACGCAGTAGTCCGTGGCGATGCCGACGACGTCGACGGTGTCGACACCGCGCTCGCGCAGCCAGTCCGCCAACGAGGTGCCGTCGTCGTCGACGCCCTCGAAGCCGCTGTAGGCGGCCGAGTAATGGCCCTTGTGGAACACGGCCTCCACGGGTGTGACGTCCAGTTCGGGGTGGAACTGGGCGCCGTCGGTGCCGGCGACGCAGTGCCGGGGCCACGAGTTGACGTAGTCCGGCTGGTCGGAGAAGTGTTCACCCGGGTCGATGTGGAAATCCTTGGTGGCCACCACGTGGTCGTAGCCGTGCTCGCCGGCCAGCATGTCGGAGATGGAGCGTGCGACCGCGGCGCCACCCTCGACCGCCAGCGATCCGCCTTCGCAGAAGTCGTTCTGCACGTCGACGATGATGAGCGCTTTCACCCACTCACGGTATCGCCGTCGCCTCGCACCCGCTGGTGGGCGGTCAGGAGCAGATGGTCGAACGTCTCCCGGCTGGGCAGGGTGTCCTGGTAGTCGAGCTGCCGGTAGTCGGTGAGCAACTGCTCGGCGAGCGCCCGCAGCTTGACGTTGGACTCCTGGGAACGCCAGCGCAGCAACTCGAACGCGGCATCATCGTCGACCCGGTAGATGAGCATCAGCATGCCCTTCACCTGCTCGATGACTGCGCGGTTCTCGGTGATCTCCGTCAGCGCGGCGGTGACCATCTCCTGGGTCATCGTCTGGACCGGGGTGACGTCGACGTAGAAGCCGTGCGTCCCGATCACCTCACCCTGCTCGTCGGTCATGCGGTCACCGACGACGACGACATCGCGGACTTCACCGCGCGTGTCGACGATGCGGTGCCGGGTGGAGAACGGGCGATGGGCGCGACGCATCTCGTGCAGGGTGGCCGCGACAGTCGGACGATCGTCGGGATGTTTGTGGGAGAGCACGAGTTCGGTGGTCGGTGTCACCGCGCCGGGTTCGTAGCCGTGCATGATCTGCACCGCGTCAGACCACGCCCATCGCTCGTCGTCGAAGTGGAACGTGAACCATCCGACGCGCTGGGGTTCGTCTTTCGGCTGCTCGAGTGGGACGTCATCGGGCACATCGAAAACGATAGCGGCGGCTGTGCCGGGTCAGCCGCCGAACAGCAGATACAAGCCCATGAACGTGTAGCCGACCATCACCAACATCATCGCCAGCTGTCCGGTCACCTGATGGGCCCGCGGCAGCAGGGCCAGCGAACGGTCATGCGCGGCAACGACTCCGGCGATGTGGCCGGCCACCACGAAGCCGACCTTCAGCGTGGCGCCGATCGCGGGATGCATGGACAGCACGTAGCTGACCTCGTTGTCGGCCAGGCCCAACACATTCCAGCCGCGTCCGAGCGGATCGGCGAGCCGGATGATCGTTTCCTGGCCCCGCTCGACCAGATAGGAAAGGTAGTGGGCGAACACGTAACCGATGACGATCGGGATCAGCGAGTGGGCCATCTTGCCGGGGAGTTCGCGCCGCTGCTGCGCATCGACGCCTCCTGTCGCGCGGGCGGCCAGCGTGAAGGACACCGCCACCACGGTGGCGAACAGCAGCAGCCCCGCGGTGCGCAGCAGGCTCGCCGTCGCCGCGGAGTCCGTGACCCGGTCGGAGAAGTTCCGGAATGCGGGTGTGGCCGAGAAGCTGTCGAACGCGGTCGAGCCGAGCAGCACCGACAGCACGGCGACGATGCCGGGGCGCACCGGCAGGGTCCCCAGGTGGTCGAAGGGGTTGCCGATCGCGATGCGGCCGTCGGCGTTGCGGCGCATCGGGGAGAGCCGGGACGCCACGAGGCTGTAGACCTCGAACGGATCGGCGCGGGCACACCACCGGGTGCCGCACCACATCGCGCCCGCGAACGTGATCATCAGGTAGACGAGCAGCCAGATGCGGATCGCGGCCAGGGAACCGGGGTCAGGGCTGGCCAGCTCCAGCCAGACGAAGGCGAACAAACCCGCCGCGGCAGGCCAGTACCCCAACCGGTCCGGATAGCTGCGCCCCAGCGAGGGGCGCCCGGTGATGCGGTGCAGGGCGCGCACCGGTGACATCACCCGCCACACCGGGCCGAAGAGCAGGGACAGCGCGACCAATCCGACCCACAGCAGCACATAGAAGACGCCGGGCAACGCATTGTCCGAGTTCTGCGGCCCGAAGAGGGCTGCCATCCCCACCCACGCCGTCAGCACCAGCGTCAGCACCGTCAGGACCCAGCGGGTCACCGTCGCGTCGACGACGCGCGTGACCACCTCCGGCAGTGCCCGGCCCTGGCGCGCGGCATCGAACTTCGGTCGCTTCCACGCCAGCGCGACGACGGCGAAGGTGAACGTCAGTGCCCAGGCCGCGCCGATCAGCGCATAGGTGAACGGGATCGGCAGATCGGTCGAGCCACCCAGCCCGTGGGCGAGCACGTGGGTGGTCACTGCACAGCGATGGTGGCGATGGTCTTGTTCAGCTCGTGCAGTTCCACATCGACCCGGCCGGGCATGTCGACGGAGAACTGGAACGATTGGCCGGGGCCGACGGCGATCGGAAACGAATGCTCCGGAGTGGAGTGCACGTGCAACTCGTCGGCGGCGTCACTGTCGACCTGAATCACGATCGGCTGCTTGACCTTTGCCTGCAGTTGTTCGTTGGACGGGGTCACCGTGCCGTCTTTGATCGTCACAGCGACCGCCAACCGCTCCGGCGCTGACTGCGCGTCGGTCATCTGCGTGGTGGCAGGGGCTCCCGAAGTGGAACTCCCCGTGCCGGCGTCGTCGCTCTTGTTGCCTCCACACCCGGCGAGCAGCAGAACCGCGGCGGCGGTCAGCACGAGCAGTCTGGTCACGGTTCTCCTGTCTCGTCGGGATTCCTGCGGTTCTTCCTGGCGATGTAGAACACCACGCCGGCCACCACGAATGCGGGCGCGAACGCGGGCAGCGCCAACCAGATCGAGTGATCAGCGAGGATCACGACCTCTGCGGCTGAGGTCATGCCTGCGCGGACGGCTGCAGTTCGTTCTCGCTGCCGGTCGGTTCGTGGTTGTTGATCCGGCCACCGCCCCAGCTGATTCCGGCGATCATCGCCAGCGTGCAGACCAGCACGATGAGGCAGCCGATGAGCCACAGCGAGGCCGGGATATCGGGGCTGCGCTCACGCTGCAGGATGGTGATCTCCGAGACGAACGGCCGGGTGAACTGTGCTTCGGCCGGCACCTCTTTCGCGCCGATACCCGGATCGCCGGCCAGGTAGATCGGAACCGCGGTGAGCGTGGTGCCGTCGTGGACACGCAACAGCGTCTTCCACTGGCCGGACACCGGCATCGGCTTGGTCGAGACGTAGTGACCGGGGCCGACCTGCTCGAGATGGTCGATGAACTGGCCACGTTCGTTGGACAGGCCGCCCTGCCACCCCAGGACCGACACCCAGTTGGGGTCGTCGCTGATCGCGTCTGGCGGATTGAAGCGGACGTCTGCGGTGACGAAGCGGCCGGGGCCGGGGCCCTGGGCTTCGGTGAGCGCGAACGTCGCAGTCTCGTCCTGCGGCACCGAGTAGCGCAGACCGTTGGCAGTCGCCCCACCGACCGCCAGCACCGTCAGCACGACGAGGCCGATGGAGATGGCGCGGCCGGGCAGCTTGCGGCCGGTGAGGACCATGCCGATCATGCCGCCGCAGCCGCCCGCCAGGATCGCGACCGGCACGGCCATCGCCAGTGCTTCGGGCCAGATGCTGGTGGGCCAGGGGTACGGGTAGATCGCGTCGATCCACAGCGATTCCAGCCACAGCCCGACCGTGGCGATGCCGAGCCCGCTGACCATGCCGAAGAGCACAGGTTTCTTCATGAGCGGGGTGAGCGCCACCAGCTCCACGACCAGGGCGGGACCCAGGTACAGCGGGAACCAGTTCACCGGCGCGTCCAGCAGCGGCGCGACCATGAACGCGATGATGCCGCGTAGGCCGATGGCGACGACGGCAGCGATGATCGCGGCGCCTCGGCCGAGGAAGATGCGTGCGCCCACGAGCGCGATGGACGCCGCGGCGGCGATCAGCATCGGCTGGAACACCTGCCGGAACTGAGGCACACCGAAGTCGAATTCGATCTGGTAGACCGACAATCCGATCAGCACGCCGGCGAACGCCAGGTACTGAATGAACTTGAGCGCGATGCCGTCTCGCGGCGCATCCGCGCCGACAGCCCGTTTGCCTTCGACTTCGAGGTAGGCCGCGGCGATCGTGGAAAAGCCGGCGCCGCCGATCATCATCAGGTGCGTCGGACCCCACAGCGTGACGTCCTGGCCGAAGATGCGGTGCCACACGTCGTCGAGCGGGAAGCCGATCAGGGCGTACATGCCGCAGCCGGCCATCACGATGCCGCCGACCGGTGCGGACCACTTGTCGGTGATGCGAACGGCGGCCGGACCGGGCTTGTCGAACGGCAGCACGATCGCCGTGCATCCGGCGATGAACACGAAGAACAGCCCGATGATGATGAAGTAGTGCGCCGGGTTGGCCAGCGGGCCGGGGTCGCGGCCCTTACCGATGTGCAGGCTGACGTCCCAGATGAAGCCGAACAGCGCGCAGATGATGGCACTGACGAAGATCGCCACAGGGAGCGCCACCCATGCCGGCCGGTGGAACTTCCGTCCCATCCACTCCGCGAGATTGCCCAGCCACGAGATCTTGTGCTGGCGGTGCTGGTACCCGATCCACAGCAGAACAGCGGTGACGGCCAAGGCCACCGCAGACAGGCCGAAAACCTGGCTGAGCTCTGCGCCGCCACCCTCGCTGCCCTGTGCGAGCACCGTGATGTCCGGTCGAGAATGCATCATCGTCATTCCTTCACCCGTACCGATGGAGTCATTACTGGGCGGTAATGTTGCCAGAAGCAGGCAAGGCGAAACCAGGGGTATCGGGTTTTTTCACAGACTGACATCTTTCCGTGTCCGAGGCGTCGAGAAGGTCCTGCACAGTAGTCGTCGCCGGGCCGATCATGGGCCCTATCGCGGCTTTCACGTGCTGCCGTCGGTGTGCTGCCCCCGTCGCCGGGTCAGGTTCGGGGGGTCGCAGCGCCGCTGGCCGCCGGGTGGCGCCGCATGTCCGAGGGGCCGCCGTCGGTGACCGCTAGCGGTTGCTAGCAATCGCTAGCGCAGGGCTGCGCCGGGCTCGCGGCATTCACTTCTTCGGGGGGCGGAGCACCTTCATCGCGGCGTTCATCACCGGCCCCGGCACGCGGTCCTTCATCGCCAGCGCAGTGTTGGCAGCTTGCGTGCGCGCCGGGGTGCCGCGGCCGAACATGCGGTTGAGCGGGCCGCCGGTGGGCTCCAGGTCGACGTGCAGCGGTGGCCTGCCGTCTCCGGCGCCGAGAGCGTTGGAGATCACGATGCGCTGGATCTCGCTCGTTCCCTCGAAGATGGTGTAGAGCTTGGCGTCTCGATACCACTTCTCCACGGGGTGGTCCTTGATATACCCCCAGCCGCCCATCGTCTGGATCGCCCGCTCGGTGGTCTTGACTGCCAGTTCACTGGCCGCCAGCTTGGACATCGAGCCCTCACCGCGTTCGAACGGCACGCCCGTCGCAGCCATCCACGACGCGCGCCAGGTCAACAACCGCGCGGCGTCCAGGCCGGTGGCCAGGTCTGCCAGCGGGAACGCGATGCCCTGGTTGTCGATGATGGGTCCGCCGAAGGCTTCTCGCCGGTTGGCGTATTCGGTGACGTATTCCAGTGCGGCCCTGGTGATTCCGAGTGCCTGGGCGGCGACCATCGGCCGGGTCTGCTCGAAGGTGCCCAGTGTCGCGGAACCGGAGTGCTTGGCGCCTTCGACGGCTTCGCGTGCGCGAGCCAATTTGTGCTCGAGCTTCTCCTGCCCGCCCAGCAGGTTCTCGGCCGGAACACGCACGCCGTTGAACTTCAGTTCGGCGGTGTGGGAGGCGCGGCAGCCCAGCTTGTCGAGCTTGCGGACCATCTCCAGGCCGGGGGTGCCGCCGGGCACGATGAACAGCGCCTGGCCCTTGTGGCCCAGCTCTTGGTCGACGACAGCATTGACGACGTGCACGTTGGCGATGCCACCGTTGCCGATCCACATCTTGTGGCCGTCGATGATCCAGTCCGCGTCCGGGCCGTCACCGTCGCGCCGGGCCGTGGTTCGCAGATTGCGGACGTCGCTGCCGCCTTCGGGTTCGGAGATGGCGAGCGCGGCGAGCTTGAGGTCGCCGGGCGTCCCGAAACATTCCGGCGCCCACTGCAGCATCTGTTCCGGCGAGGCGGCCTGACCGATCGCCGACAGAGCCAGCGCGGGCATGACCACCGCCAGCCCGATGCCCGCGCAGCCCCAGAACAGCTCTTCCATGAACATCGGCAGCGACAGACCGCTCGGGTCGCCGATGAGATCGCGGTAGAACAGCGGACTGTAGAAGCCTCTCTGCGCCGCTTCTTCGAGGACCGGCCACGGGAACTCCTGGCGCTGGTCGTATTCGGCGGCGACAGGCCGGACGACCTCTTCGGCGAATTCGTGCGTCCGCCTTGCCAAGTCGTGCTGGGCGACGGAAGGGGTGATGTCGAAGGTCATGAGCGTGGGTACCCACGGGCGCGACGAAAACCACCGGTCATGCCGACATCGCCTGCGGCGGCCCGCCGGCCTCGACGATGCGCCGCTGGGCCTCGCCGACAGAGATGCGCAGGCGACGGGACAGCACTTGTGCCCACGAAGCGCCAGCGAACTCGGCCGACGGTGGCGCGCTCACCAGCCGGCGGATGATTCGGCGTTGGAGAGTGACGACCGCCTTGTCCAACTCCTCCAGTCGCACGATCAGCGCGCGCAGATCGGTGGGGCGGAGGTCGTGCAGCGGCAGATCGGCCAGAGCGCGGTAGGCGGTGTCGAGGGCGTCGAGGGTGGCGATCACATCATTCGAACTCATGTTCGACAGACTAGGAGGGCCCACCGACAAGTCGAATACGCTGAGGTGATGGCCCGAAAGTATGCGACAGCCGACACCGTCGCCGCCGGCGATCTCCACGACTTCATCCGAGGGCGCCACCACATGGTGCTGACCACCTTTCGCGCAGACGGCTCGCTGCAGACCTCGCCGGTCACCGGCGGTCTCGACGAGCAGGGTCGCATCGTGGTGGCCAGCTATCCGCAGCGCGCCAAGGCCGCCAACATCCGCCGCAACCCCCGCGCCAGCGTCCTGGTGCTCAGTGACGATTTCAACGACCCCTATGTGCAGGTCGACGGCCCGGCCGAGGTGATCTCGCTGCCGGATGCCGTCGAGCCCCTGGTGGACTACTTCCGCGCGGTGGCCGGCGAACATCCCGACTGGGACGAGTACCGGCAGGCGATGGTGGATCAGGGAAAGTGCCTGATCAGGGTCACCCCGCAGCGTTGGGGGCCAGTCGCCACGGGTGGCTTTCCGCCTCCGTGATCGCCAGGGCCGAGCAGGACGGCCGGCGCCGATTGTGGTAGTCAGAGCTAGCAGACGCGTTGCATCAGCTAGCACGTCAAACTATAGTCTGGACACATGTCCAGGAGGGGTTCGGATTTCTTGCACCACACGATTCGGCCAGCTCGCAGCGGCTTCCCGCGCTGGACTCGCGCCCACCTCCGTGCCGCGGCATAGGTGAACTGACATGCGTATCGCCTTGCTGTCCTATCGGAGCAAGACACACTGCGGCGGGCAAGGCGTCTACGTGCGCCATCTCAGCCGTGGACTGGTCGAACTCGGGCACGACGTCGAGCTCTTCTCCGGCCAGCCCTATCCAGAGGGCCTCGACCCGCGCGTGCGCCTCACCAAGGTGCCCAGCCTCGATCTGTATCGCGAACCGGACCCCTTCCGCGTGCCGCGGCCCAGCGAGATCAAGACCACCATCGATCTCGAAGAACTGCTGACCACGTGGACGGCCGGGTTCCCCGAGCCGAAGACGTTCAGCAAGAGGGCGGCCCGACTGCTCGCCGCCAGGCTCGACGATTTCGACGTCGTCCACGACAACCAGTGTCTGGGTACCGGCCTCCTGGACATCGCCGCTGCGGGAATGCCGGTGGTCGCCACCGTTCACCACCCCATCACTCGCGACCGCGTCGTCGAGGTGGCCGCAGCCCCGTGGTGGCGCAAGCCGCTGGTGCGCCGCTGGTATGCCTTCGCCGAGATGCAGAAGGCCGTTGCACGTCGCATTCCCGAACTCGTGACCGTCTCATCGACGTCGGCCACGGATATCGCCGAGGACTTCGCGGTCGATCCGCGCCAGCTGCACGTCGTGCCGCTCGGCGTGGACACCCAGCTCTTCGGTCCTTCCGAGCATCGGGTGCGCAACCGGATCATCGCGATCGCCAGTGCCGACGTACCGCTCAAAGGCGTGAGCCACCTCCTGCACGCGATCGCGCGGCTGCGCGTGGAGCGGGATCTGGAGCTGCAGCTGGTAGCGAAACTCGAACCCAACGGGCCCACCGAGAAGCTCATCGCCGAACTGGGCATCTCCGACATCGTGCACAGCTCCAGCGGGTTGTCCGACACCGAACTGGCCGACCTCCTCGCCTCGGCTGAGATCGCGTGCATTCCCTCGCTCTACGAAGGCTTTTCGCTGCCGGCCGTCGAGGCGATGGCCAGCGGTACCCCGATCGTGGCCAGCCGGGCGGGCGCGCTGCCGGAAGTCGTCGGGCCCGACGGTGACTGCGCGCGTCTGGTCACCCCGGCCAACGTCGACGAACTGACCGCCGTGCTCGGCGAGTTGCTCGACTCGCCGCTCGAACTTCGCCGGCTGGGAGCCAACGGACGGCGCCGTGCGCTCGACGTGTTCAGCTGGGAATCCGTTGCCGCACAGACGGTTGCGGTGTACCAACAAGCTCGGGAAAGGGTCGCTTCATGCTGACCGTGGACTTCGACCGCCTCGATGTCGGCGCGGGAACCAAGGTGATCGACGTCGGCTGCGGGGCCGGCCGCCACACGTTCGAGGCCTTCCGCCGCGGCGCCGACGTCGTCGGATTCGACCAGAACGCAGCCGATCTCAACGATGTCGACGCGATCCTGCAGGCCATGAAGGAGCAGGGTGAGGCACCGGCGTCGGCCACCGGCGAGGCCGTCAAGGGTGACGCGCTCGACCTGCCGTACCCCGACGCCACGTTCGACTGCGTCATCGCCTCGGAGATCCTCGAACACGTCCCCGAGGACGAGCGTGCCATCGCCGAACTCGTCCGCGTCCTCAAACCCGGTGGTGCCCTGGCGATCACGGTGCCGCGCTGGTTGCCTGAGCGCATCTGCTGGGCGCTGTCGGACTCCTACCACGCCAACGAGGGCGGCCACATCCGCATCTACCGCGCCGACGAACTGCGGGACAAGGTCCTGGCGCACGGCTTGACGTTGACCCACACGCATCACGCTCATGCGCTGCACTCGCCGTACTGGTGGCTCAAATGTGCGGTCGGTACCGAACGTGACAGCCACCCCGCCGTGACCGCGTACCACAAGATGCTGGTGTGGGACATGATGAGTCGGCCGTGGCTCACCAGGACCGCGGAGTCCGTTCTCAATCCGGTCATCGGCAAGAGCGTCGCCCTCTACTTCACCAAGCCCAGCTGATGGCCGACGTCCCCCACGTGGCAGGCGTCTTCACGCCCGAGCAGTGTCTGCAGACCGCGGAATCGATTGCCGCGACGCAGGAGTCCTCGGGCGCGATCCCCTGGTCGGTGGGCGGGCACACAGATCCCTGGGATCACGTCGAGAACGCGATGGCGCTGACCGCGGCCGGCCTGCTGGACAGCGCACGTGCGGCCTACGAGTGGTCGCGGGTGACGCAGCGGCCCGACGGCAGCTGGCCGATCCAGTTGCGTGACGGGATCGTCGAAGATCCCAACAGCGACAGCAACTTCTGCGCCTACATCGCGACCGGGGTGTGGCACCACGTTCTGGTCACCGGTGATCGCGACTTCGCCGAGTCGATGTGGCCGGTGGTGGTGAAAGCCATCGACTTCGTGCTGACCCTGCAGAAGAGCACCGGCGAGATCGCCTGGGCCGCAGGTCCTTCGGGCTCAGCTGCGGAGGCTCTGCTGACAGGGTGTTCGAGCATCCACCACAGTATTCGGTGCGCGTTGGCGCTGGCAGACCATGTCGGCGAACCGCAGCCGGAGTGGGAGATCGCGGTCGGGCGTCTCGGTCACGCCATCGCCGAACATCCGGAGGGCTTCGTCCTCAAGGATCGCTGGTCGATGGAGTGGTACTACCCGGTGCTGGGTGGCGCGATCCGAGGCCGGCGTGCGCAGGCCCGTATCGACGCGCGTTGGCAGGATTTCGTGGTTCCCGGGTTGGGCATCCGCTGCGTGGACGACCGGCCATGGGTGACCGGTGCCGAGACGTGTGAGCTGGTGCTGGCACTCGAGGCCATGGGCGATCACAGCAGGGCCCACGAGCAGTTCACGGCCATGCACCACCTGCGCGAGGAGGACGGGTCCTACTGGACAGGGCTGGTGTTCGACGACGGAAAGCGTTGGCCGGTGGAGCGTACGACCTGGACGGGGGCGGCGGTGATCCTGGCGGCCGACGCACTGTCGTCGGCGACCCCGGGCAGCGGCATCTTCCGCGGCACCGACCTTCCTCGCGGGCTCGAGGGCCAGTACGACTGCGAGTGCGCGACCAGCGAGCGCTAGCCCTCGCCCAACTTGCCGGCGTCGCCGCTGCTCCTTTCCAGCACCCGCATCGACCCCATCGCCGACACCTCGCGGAAATCTCCGCAGTCCAGCGCCCGTCGATAGATGTGAAACGGTGCCTGACCGCCGTCGGCCGGATCGGGGAACACGTCATGGATCACGAGGGCGCCACCGACCTGCACCCAGGGCGCCCAGCCGTCGAAGTCGCGTTGGGCCGCCTCCTCGGTGTGGCCGCCGTCGATGAACAACAGCCGCAACGGTGTTCGCCACCCTCGGGCGACGACGGGGGAGCGGCCGACCACCGCGACGACGTGTTCGTCCAGACCGGCAGCGTCGAGCGTGTGCCGCAATGTGGGCAGCGTGTCGAACAGTCCGGTGACCTGGTCGACGAGAGAGGAGTCGTGGTACTCCCACCCGGCCTGGTGCTCCTCGGAGCCGTGGTGATGGTCGACGGTGTACAGCAGGCCCCCGGTCTGCTGGGCAGCCGCGCCGAGCATCACGGTCGACTTGCCGCAATACGTACCGATTTCGACCGCCACCCCGTCGCCGAGGTAGCGCAGCGCGGTGTCGTAAAGCGCCCGGCCCTCGTCGGCGGGCATGAATCCGGTGACCCGTTCCGCGAGTTCGAACAGCGTCGTGGCGGCCGTCGGCATCGTCATGACCCTCAACTTACCGTTGCTGGCATCACGGCGTTGTAGTAGCGTCCGGACATGTGTCCGATCCGGCCCTCGAGTCGACTCGTCGGCGCCTGACGGCCAAGCAGGCCGAGACCGTGGAACGGCTCGGGCAAGCCGCGGTGAACGTGCTCGGCCGTGAAGGTTTCGCCGGTCTGACGGTGCGGCGCGTCGCCGCCGAAGCCGGTGTCGGTGCGGCGACCGCGTACACGTACTTCTCGTCGAAAGAACATCTGGTCGCAGAGGTCTTCTGGCGCCGGCTCGCCGGATCGCCCTGTGTGCCACACCAATCCAACGACCCGGCGGTCCGCGTCATCGAAGTGTTGGGGCACATCTCGAAGCCGGTTGCCGACGAACCGGAGTTCGCCGGTGCGGTGACCACCGCTCTACTCGGCCGTGACCCGGATGTCGAGGTGCTGCGCCTGCGCATCGGCCGCGATATCCGGGATCGGTTGGCAGAGGCGCTCGGTCCCGACGCCGACTCGGGCGTCATCGACACGCTGGAGTTGCTCTACGCCGGAGCACTGGTGCGGTCGGGAATGGGCTACGCCTCGTACGAGGAGATCGCCCGCAGATTGGAGAATGCGGCGCGCCTGCTGCTGGGTTAGCCCTTCTCGGCCCGGTCGACCAGCGCGGCACACATCTCGCGCACCGAGGCCACCTCGGCCTGCTTGCGCTTGATGACCCGGCGAATGTTGCGGCCGCGCTCGGCTTTCCGCGCCGCAGGAGAGAGCCTACGTAGCTCGTTGCACCGTTCGACGATCTCCGTCTCGAGGGCTTGCCAGCGCGCGGTCAGCATCGCCAGGTAGTAGTCGGCCTGGGCGTCGTTCGCGCTGTCCGAGGTCGGCCGCACTAGCCGGACGTCGGAACGTGCGACGCGATGCGCTCGCTGATCACGCTGGCCTGCCGCATGTCGGCAGATCGCGGCGTACAGGCCAGCACGTCGATGACCACATTCACTCGCGCCGAGAGAACGTGTTCGCAGGACGAGGACGCCGTCTCGGTCGAGCGGCCGATCGGCATCCTCAGTCGATCGGGTGCTGCATCGAGATCGCCACTGCGCCAGCGGGGTAAGCGTTGATCGTTGAGGGTGATGTTGACCGTGTGATTGCTGCACTTGGTCCAACGGTCTGCGGACTGGCTCAGGAAATCGCGTGCCCCCTCGGGGGTGGGGTAGGACGTCACGGACTGGACGACCGACGATCGCCACTGGTCGTTCCCGGGAGCGCGCAGGAGCTGCCGGCGCACCGACGTCCACGAGCCCGGGGTGTCCGCGGTGCCGTAGATGGCGGTTTCGCCGGGGTGCCACACACCCAGGCAGTTCAGGTTGGGCAGCATGTTCCGGTTGTCGTCCATCGCGGAGGTCACGGGTTCGGCGATCAGCGGAGCGCCGTCCATGATGGCGTCGATGTCGTTGCCGTTCAGCAGGAGTCCGTTCAGCGCGGACTCCGGTACCAGTTCCTGCGCGGTCGGTTGCGGGGTAGGCGTCCCGCTACAGCCGGCAGCGACGAGTGCCAGTGAGACAGACCCGGCGCACAACGCGGCGACGCGCCGTGGTCGGGGGAAGGTCATGCGTGAGTACCCGCGGCGGCGCACGCCTGCTGGGCGGCCACCGCATCGTTGTTCATCTCGTCGGCGGTGGTGTTGAGGGTGTCGCGCCCGCCGCGCAACCCCATCTTGATCAGGAGCTTGGTGGCATCGACCGACCATTGCCGCATGGGGTCGGCCACTGCGGGCGCCAGACCCGGCGTGTTGGCGGCAGCCATCGCGACTCCGGCCCCCTGCCGTAAAGCAGTGCGGCCGACGACGTTACTGCTCTCGACGGCGGGATCGGAGTAGTCGACGGCGGCGAAGGCCTCGAGCGAATCGGCGAAGTCGCCGTAGTAGGTCGCCGTGGCGTCCAGGACCTGAGCGAACTGGCTGCACGCCGCGACCGCGGCCGGGTCCGCGTTGTCGCTCCCTGGCGCGGCGACCTGCACAGGTGGCGCCGACGGATCGGCGACCGCATCGACGGGTTGCGCGGCGACAACGGGCGCCAGCAAAAAACTCATCGTGATTGTGACAGTTCCTGCGAGGAACGCCCGCGTGGCGTGGCTCCCGGTTGACACGTTCGTTCTCCGATCGATTCAACAGCGTGATGGTCGTGCGCGAAACTCGTTGTTTACAACGCATTTCGAGGCCTCGGATGCGTACTCAATGCGTCGAAGGTGAACGGATAGCAACGTCGAGGTTGCTGAACGCGGTCTATTCAGAGGTTCCCGTCGACCTCACAGTGAACCTCACAGCCGACTTACAGCAAAGGAGTGCACTCGATAGTGAGCAGGCCTCAACAGGCAACCGGGCGTTCACCCTGTGGACACCCGGCCCATGGACGCTCTGCGAGTCAAAGGCGATACAACCCGTCCCCACCCCACGAGAGGCGTCGTCAGACCCATGTTCAACCGCTATGTCTCGCTCGCCGCTGTCTGCCTGGCGGCGCCGGTCCTGGCCGCGCCGATCGTCGCAGCGGAACCGGCACCCTCCAATCCAGGTGTACAGCCCGTCGCGGATGCGGCGCCCGTTCCGCCTCCGCCCGATGGCGCGGTCCCCTCGGGGCCGCCCGGAATCCTCGACACGCCTGACGGCTGGCACCTGGAAGTCATGGGGAGCAATGAAACTCAGCTTCCGGTCGCGCCTCTGACCACGGCCATCTCGTCGCGTGAGTACCTGGTGAGCGGTACCTTCACCGGCAAAATCACCGGGAAGGGCAAGACCACGCTGGCCGGCGGATCGATGGAGGCCGGAGAGCAGATCGGCTGCGGCATCATCTCCGACGAAACGGAGATCAACCCCGGCGCGAGCATCACGCCCAGCATCGGCATCCCGTTCACGGGCAACCCGGCCTTCGGCGCCTCGCTCAGCCTGCAGGGCAAGGTCTACCTCAAGCCCGGAACGGTCACCACCGTGGCGCTCGACAAGAAGTCTTTCAAGGGCACCTCGACCCGTATCACGCTGACCGGCGTGCGGGTCAAGACCGATCAGTGCGCGGGTCAATCCTTCATCCGCTCCTACGCGACGCTGACCAGCTCGACCGACAACACCGATGACGTCGTCACCTACCTCGGCGTGACGAAGGCGGTGTAGGCCCTACCGGACCCTCGCTCGTCACCACAGACATCGCTGATCCGAAAGACTCTGAGAGGCACTTGCATTCATGAAGAAGAAGTTGCTCGCGATGGCCGTCGCCGGCCTCGTCCTCCCCGCCTTCGCGGTGCCCACCGCGCTCGCCCAGCCCGCTCCACCTGCCCCGCTGCCGCCCCCGATCGACGGTGCGCCGCCACCGGACGCCGGACCGCCCCCGGACAACGGCATCGTGGCCTCGGCACCGCCCGGAACCGTCATGTCTCCCGACGGTTGGCAGCTCAGCGTCGCCGCCACGGGTGAGACGCAGCTGCCCATCGCCCCGCTGACCACCGCCGTGTCCTCGCGCGAATACCTCGTCGGCGGAACGTTCGTCGGCACGGTCACGGGTAACGGCAAGACGAAGCTCAACGGCGGTGTCCTTGAGGCCGGCTACCAGATCGGTTGCGGCATCGAGCTCGGACAGGTCCGCTTGATCGGATCCGTCGGCATTGGCACCTCGGGTTCGACGCTGACCGGAGGCCTCGTGCCGACCGGTGTGAACTTCCCGATCTCCGGCACGCTCGAGATCCACCTGAAGCCCGGCACGGTGAACCAGGTGTCGGTCGACAAGAAGTCGTTCAAGGCCGCCCCCGCCCGCGTGACGCTCAAGGACGTGCACATCAAGGTGGATGGCTGTGCGGGACAGTCGTTCCTGCGCTCGTACGCGACACTGACGAGCTCCACGACCGACACCGACGACATCGTGGCGTACTACGGCGTCACGAAGTCCGTATGACACGTGTGATCCGGCAGGCACCGGCGGCGTTTCTTGCCGCCGGTGCCGCTGTCGTCTTCGCGGCTGTGGCCCATGCGCAGCCGCCGGCGCCGCCGGAGCCGATACCGCCCGCCCCGGCTCCTGCGCCTGCGGGACCCACCATCCCGGTGATCGGCGCACCGCTGGGGCCCGAGGGTTGGAACATGCTCGCCCAGGCGGGCCAACCCGCCGTTCCCGGAATGCTCGGGGCGCCGGCGATTCCGGGCATCGACCGCGCCACGGCCCTCGGGCAGAACGCGGTGCCGTCGGCGCCGGGCGCGGGCCCGGGCGTGGTGCCGAACCTGCGGGCGTTCAACAACGCCTACGGGCTGCCGCAGAACGTGGTTCCGTCAGCCCCGGGGCAGGGTCAGCAGTTCGACGTCGCCCCCGGGCAGGAAAACGCCGACGTCAACGGCCGCACCTGGCTGGGCCGCTTCTACGACCTGGCTGCGGACGGGCGCCTGCACGGGGCTCTGCTCAACCAGTTGCCGCAGCAGCAACTCGGCGAGCCGCTGCCGGGAACCGCCCCGCCTCCGGGCACCAACATTCCGCCGGGTTTGGTGCAGTTCCTGCCCGATCCAGCAGCGCCACCGCCGCCACCAGGATGACAGTAGTCGGCGCCGCGAAAGTGCTTCCAGTGCTGTAGTTCTTCGCTGTCTGCGACCATGCGCGCACTTTCGCGGCGCCGCAACGAGAATCGGCCCCCACCGAGAACGGTGGGGGCCGATTGCGTCGGAGGTCAGGCGGCGTCTGCTTCCTGCTTGCGGTGCTTGCCACCCAGGGACAGAGTGGCCTTCTTCGTGTCGGTCTTCTCGGTCTTCGTCTCGGGCTCGGACGCAGTCTTCGTCTCGGACTCAGACGCCTCAGACGTCTTGGGCTCCGTCTTGGTTTCGGTCTTCGACTCAGTCTTCGACTCGTCCGTGGTGTCGGTCTTCGTCTCAGAAGCGTTGTCCGCGTCGGAGTCCGCCGTCTCCTGAACCTCGGGCGCACGGTGCTTGCCGCCGAGAGTCTTCGGAGTCTCCGTGGTGTCGTCCTCGGTGGCCTCGTCGGCGAGGCTGTGGTCGGCGGTGAGCCGAGCGAGGAACGGGTGCGGGCTGTCGAGAACCGTTGTCGCAGAGTCATCGCCGGCCAGCAGGTTCGGGGCGTGCCGTGACTGCAGTGCCAGCGACGCGGTGCTACCACCGAAGATCTGGTCGATGACGCTCTTGTTGTAGGCGAGCTCGCTCTTGACCGCCGTGGAGATGCCGGGCAGGGCACCCTTCAGATTCGCATGCACGCTGTCGACGTAGGCGGGGATCTCGCTGGTGCGGTTGGTCAGCACGTAGGTGACGACGGAGAGGGGGAGTGAGGCCAGCTGAACGACGGCGTTGGCGGCGGTTCCCACGGCCTTCGAGACGCCGAGGAAATTGTGGTACGGGATGGTCAGCAGCTGCAGCAGCAGGGTGCCCTGGTCGACCGGATCAGACTGAGCGGCAACGCTCTTCACGGCGGCGGTGGTGGCGTTGGGTTGTGCCCCGAACACCTGCGAGATGAGGTCGAGGTCGTACTGGATCTCGGCCTTGACCGCGGTGGAGATCCCGGGCAGCGCACCCTGCAGGTTCGTGCGCACGCTGTCGACGTAGGCGGGGATCTCGCTGGTGCGGTTGGTCAGCACGTAGGTGGCAACCGAGAGCGGCAATGACGCAACCTGCAGGACGGCGTTGACGGCGCTTCCGACAGCCTTCGAGACGCCGAGGACGTTGTGGTACGGCGCGGTCAAGAGCTGCAGAAGCAGCGTCGCCCTGTCGACGCCCGACAGCTCTGCCATCGTGTCGACGGCGTCGACGAGCTTGGCGTCATCGGTCGGTGCCACGGGGGCGTTGAGCGTCCGGAGCGACGGCGGTACCGGATCGAACGTGCTGACCGCGGCTGACAATTCGACGGGGATCGTCGCAGTGGCGCGCACGGGATCGAGGGTGGTCGGGGTCATGGCCGGGGCCGCCAGGCAGGCGGCCGAGACGAATGCCACGAGGGGTTTGCCAATGGACGAGTGCATACCGTCGCCTTCGTAAAGGGGTGTCAGGACGGACGGAAATGTACGTGGCGCGCGCGTGGGCGGCCGGAACGCATTGCAGCGCGCGAGTTCTCGACAGTTGAACGGCTGGTGACTTTCCTGGGAGCTGCTCAGCCTGCGGCCAGTGCGGCCGCTGCGGCGATCGCCGGCTCGGTGATCTCGCCGACGTCGCGGCCGTCTTCGACGACGAACGCCGTCAGCTCCCGCAAGCCTCCCAGCAGAATCAGCGCGATGGCGGGTGACAGCGGCTGCATGCCTGCCCGTCGGAACCCGGGGACTGGCGGTCAACGTCGTCAACAGCTCGGTGAGGTCACCCATCACCTGGCGGTTCAGCGGCCGGGCCACCACGCCCAGGGCGGGTGCCTCGCGGATCCAGCACAGGGTGATCGCCGGGCGCGCACCGATGTGCGTCACGTACGCCTCGACGGCCTGCCGGATCTGGGATCGCCAATCATCTTCGGGCGCAACGGTAGCGCGGATACCGGCGATTAGGTCGGCGTTGTTGCGGCGGAGCAACTCGATCAGGCACTGCTCCTTGCCGGCGAAGTGCTCGTAGAACGTGCGTTTGGACGTCCGTGCCTGCCGGACGATGTCGGCGACGGTGGTGTCGCGGTAGCCGCGCTCACCGATCGACGCGCTCAGTCCATCGAGCAATCGGTCCGGTGTCAGCACTGCTGTCTCGGTCATCTGCACCTCTTGCGGTCACTGGTACCAAACGGTACCGTACCCCACATGAGTGTGGTACACAGCAGTACCAAAGCGTCGGTCACTGATCTACTGCCGCCGGAGCCACGCATCCCGCATGCACTGCAGGGGCTCGGGTTCTCGTTCGCCCGGAAGTGGACAGTGCGTCAGGCCACCCGCCAGTGCGGTGACGTGTTCACGCTGAGCCTGCCGGTGTTCGGTCGGTCGGTGATCGTGGCCGATCCCGTACTGGCCAAGCAGGTGTTCATGGCCAATCCCGATGAGGTGGGCAACATTTCGCCCAACCTGTCGCGGGTGCTCGGGCCTGGGTCGGTGTTCGCTCTCGACGGCACCGATCATCGCCTGCGGCGCAAACTGTTGACCCCGCCGCTGCACGGGAAGAGCATCAAGAACTACGAGCGGATCTTCGAAGAGGAGACGCTGCGCGAGATCCAGACATGGCCGCAGGGAAGGCCTTTCGAGACACTCGAGCCGATGATGCGGATCACCCTGAACGTCATCCTGCGGGCGGTCTTCGGCGCTGACGGTGCGCATCTGGATGAACTGCGCCGCAGCATCCCGCCGTGGGTGACGTTGGGGTCGAGGCTCGCGGTGCTCCCGATGCCCTCGCACACGTACGGGCGGTTCACCCCGTGGGGCAGGCTGGCGGCCTACCGCAGGACCTACGACGAGATCATCGGACGGCTGATCGACGCTGTGGCAGCCGATCCTGACCTGGACTCCCGCGACGATGTGCTCTCGCTGCTGTTGCGCAGCACCTACGAGGACGGCTCGTCGATGTCGCGTGAGGATGTCGCCGACGAACTGCTCACCCTGCTGGCCGCCGGCCACGAGACGACGGCCGCGACGCTCGGATGGGCCTTCGAGAGGTTCAGTCGCCACCCCGAGGTTCTGGGGCAGCTCGCGGCGGAAGCCGATACTGACGACAACACCTACCGGCAGGCGGCCATCCTCGAAGTCCAGCGCACCCGCACGATCATCGACTTCGCCGGTCGACATGTGTATGCGGCGTCGTTCGAACTCGGGGACTGGGTGATCCCGCACGGGTACTCGATCCTGGTGGCCATCAACCAGATACACCGTCGCACTGAGGAGTTTCCGGACCCCATGAGGTTCGACCCACAGCGCTTCGTGGGGCAGCGCCCGTCGACCGTTGCCCACATCCCCTATGGCGGTGGCACCCGACGATGTGTCGGGGCCACCTTCGCCAATGTGGAAATGGATGTCGTGCTACGAACTGTGCTGCGCCACTTCACCATCGAGTCCACCACCGAGCCGGCGGAGAAGCAGCACTTCCGCGGGGTCGCCCACACGCCCAAGCTGGGCGGGCGCATCGTGGTGCACCGCCGCCAGGCAGATTAGGCACCGCCGCCAGGCAGATTAGGCACCGCCGCTGATCACACCTGCGTGCGCTTGGGCAGCTTCCAGCCCGGCCGCGGGAAGTGGCAGGTGTACCCGTTGGGGTAGTGCAGCAGGTAATCCTGATGCTCGGGCTCGGCTTCCCAGAACTCGGGCGCCGGGCTGACCTCGGTGACGACCTTGCCGGGCCACAGGCCGGACGCGTCGACGTCGGCGATCGTGTCGAGCGCGACGTCGCGCTGATCGTCGTCGTCGTAGAAGATCTCCGATCGGTAGCTGGTGCCGACGTCGTTACCTTGCCGGTTCTTCGTCGTCGGGTCGTGGATCTGGAAGAAGAACTCGAGCAGCGCCCGGTAGTCGGTCTGCTCGGGGTCGTAGACGATCTCCACGGCCTCGGCGTGCCCCGGGTGGTTGCGATAGGTCGGGTGGTCGTTCTGCCCGCCGGTGTAGCCGACGCGGGTGGACACCACGCCCGGCTGGCGCCGGATCAGATCCTGCATGCCCCAGAAGCAGCCGCCGGCCAGCACGGCCCGCTTGTAGTCGCTCATGCGCGCTCCTCAGTGGATTCGTCGGATTCGGTGAACAATTCACGGTACTGCCCGTAGCCCTGTGCCTCGAGGTCGTCGAGGTGGACGAAACGCAGTGCCGCGGAATTGATGCAATAGCGCAGGCCGCCCTGCTCGCGCGGACCGTCGGTGAAGACGTGTCCCAGGTGGCTGTCGCCGTGGGCGGAGCGGACCTCGGTGCGGATCATCAGGTGCGAGAAGTCGCGCTTGCTGATCACGTTCTCCGCGTCGACGGGGCGGGTGAAGCTGGGCCACCCCGAACCGCTCTCGAACTTGTCGACCGAGGCGAACAGCGGCTCGCCCGAGACGACGTCGACGTAGAGGCCCGGTTCGTGGTTGTCCCAGTACTCCCCGGTGAAGGGCCGCTCTGTGCCGTTCTCCTGCGTGACGTGATACTGCTCGGGCGAGAGCGCACCGAGCGCATCGGGATTTCTGTTGTAGGTCTGGGTCACGGAACCTCCTCGGGTTGGCACTTGTACAACCGCGAGTGGCCTGCGGTTAGTTCCCGTTGCGGACCTCGTCGACCAGCGTCACGATCTCGTCAGCGACAGCCTGGGGCTGATACAGCATCTGGTTGTGCCCGGTCCCCGGCACGATGACGTTGGTGGTGCCGAGCGCGGCCGCCAACATGTCGTTCGCCTGATGGACCTGGGCTTGGGTGTAGTTGTCGGGCTTGAGGTTATTCGGCGCGGCGAATTTGTCGGCGCTCAGAACGATCGCCGGGACGTGGGGTAGCGGGGGTGCGGCCGCGATCCGCGCGAACGCGTCGTACGGCAGGATCGCTTCCTCTCCGGGCGGCTTGGTGCGCCCGTCGGCGTCGAACGCGTCGTTCTGGTCGGGCCGGCCGACGCTCGGCAGGAATTCAGACGTCGGTTCGGAGAACAGCAGTCCGCTGACGAGTTCCGGATGCTGCCGCGCCAGCAGGTCGAGAACCAGGCCGCCGTAGGAGTGGGCGACGAACATCATCGGGGTCGGCAGCTGCGCCGCGGCGACGAGCGCGACGACGTCGTCGACGTCCTGTTGCACGGTGTGCGGCTGTGCGACGGGGGTCGACCGATCCGGGCCGTCTGGCCGGGTGCCGGGCCTGTCGTAGGAGCAGATGCGCGTCGTCCGCGCGACGATCGGTTGCGTCGCGAGGTCGGTGGGATAGTCGATCGCGGCCTCGTCGACGAGGTCGTAGGGCTGTGATCGAATCGGGTCGTTCGGTGCGATCGACGCGTTCCACGCCTGGCTGTAGCTGCCCATGCCGGGGATGACGAAGACGGTCGGCGAGCCCGCAGCGGCGCTGCCCTGGCAGTCCAAATACAGGCTGCGGCCGCCGCCGATGCCGACCAGCCCGGCGACGTCCTGTGCGAGGGCGGTCGGAGCGGTTGCGAGCGCCACGACGACCCCGACGACCGTCGCGAGCAACGTGTTCACGCCCAGGACGATACGACTGGTCGACAAGACCAGGTAGAACGTGTTCTAGTTCTGGGTGTGACGGGTAGCACTTTCAGTCGCGACGAGCTGGCCGCGGCGTTCGTCGAGTTCGAGCAGACGGTCGATCGCGCGGCGACCACCCGCGACTGGGATCCCTGGGTCGCGCAGTACACCGACGACGTGCTCTACATCGAGCACGCCGCCGGCACGATGCGCGGTCGTGAGGAGGTGCGGCCGTGGATCTGGAACACCATGGAGACCTTCCCCGGTAGCTACATGACGGCGTTCCCGTCGCGGTGGAAGGTGTACGACGAGGACACGGGACGGGTGATCTGCGAGCTCGACAATCCGATGCGCGACCCCGGTGACGGCACGATCATCAGCGCCACGAACATCTCGATCGTCACGTACGCAGGCGACGGCAAGTGGTGCCGGCAGGAGGACGTCTACAACCCGCTGCGGTTCGTCAAGGCGACGCTGAAGTGGTGCCGCAAAGCTCAGGAGCTGGGCACCCTGCCCGACGAGGCCGCGCAGTGGATGGCCGGGGTGACCAGATGAGTGCGTTGGTGATCGGGGCGAACGGCTACCTCGGCAGCCATGTGACCCGGCAGCTCGTCGACTCCGGTGAGGACGTCCGCGTGATGGTGCGCGAGGGGGCCAACACGGTCGGGATCGACGATCTGACCGTCACCCGCTTCGTCGGCGACATCTTCGACGACGCCGTGCTGCGCGAAGCCATGACGGGATGCGACGTCGTCTACTACTGCGTCGTCGACACCCGCGGGTGGCTGCGCGACCCGGCACCGCTGTTCCGCACCAACGTCGAGGGCACCCGCCACGTGCTCGACGTCGCTGTCGAGCCGGAGATCGCGGCCGGGCTGCGGAAATTCGTGTTCACCAGCAGCTACGCGACCGTCGACCGCCGGCGCGGCCACACCGCGACCGAGGACGACGTCATCACCGACGAGCGCTCGCTGACCCCGTATGTGCAGTCGCGCGTCCAGGCGGAGCGGCTCGTCCTGGATTACGCCCGCACCCGCGGACTGCCCGCCGTCGCGATGTGCGTGTCCACCACGTACGGCGCCGGGGATTGGGGCCGCACCCCGCATGGCGCGATCATCGCTGGAGCCGCCTTCGGCAAGCTTCCGTTCGTGCTGGGCGGCATTGAGTTGGAGGCCGTCGGCATCGACGACGCCGCGGCCGCCATGCTCCTGGCCGCGGAGAAGGGCAGGGTCGGCGAGCGCTATCTGATCTCGGAGACGATGATCTCCAACGCCGAGGTGGTCCGCATCGCTGCCGAAGCGGTCGGGGTGCCGGCGCCGAGCCGGACCATCCCGCTGCCCCTGACCTACGCGATGGCGGCGCTGGGCAGCCTCAAGGCGCGCCTGACCGGCACCGACGAACGGCTGTCGCTGGATTCGGTGCGGCTGATGCGCGCCGAAGCCCCGGTCGACTGCAGCAAGGCCCGGCGCGAACTGGGGTGGACGCCCCGCCCGGTCGAGGAGTCGATCCGCGAGGCCGCGAAGTTCTGGGTCAGCCTCCGCTCCGCGAAACGCTGAGTGCTGCCACACTTTGGCGGTGCTCAACGGTTACATCTCGCATTGGTACGACGGGCTCCCCACACCGCGGACTTTTCTGCCGGGCAGTCGTGACGCCGACGTCTGCATCGTCGGCGCCGGCTACACCGGGCTGTGGACGGCGTACTACCTGAAGAAGGCAGATCCGAGTCGGCGCATCGTGGTGCTGGAGGCCAGGTTCGCCGGCTTCGGCGCGTCCGGGCGCAACGGCGGGTGGCTCTCGGGTCTGGTGCCCGGTGATCGCGAGCGGATGGCGAAGCAGTACGGCCGCGACGGCGTGGTGGCCTGGCAGCGCGCCCTCAACGAGGCCGTCGACGAGGTCATCGACGTCGCCGCGAAAGAGGACATCGACGCGGGCATCGTCAAGGGCGGGACGCTGGAGGTGGCCCGTAACCGGGCGCAGGCCACTCGTCTGGCCGCCGCGGCAGCGGCCGAGCGCCGCTGGCAGATCGACGGCATCGAGGAACTCTCCAGAGACGAAGCGCGACAACGCATTCAGCTCAGCGACGTGGTGGCTGCCTACCACAACCCGCACTGCGCCCGGATTCAACCGGCGCAGCTGGTGCGTGGGCTGGCCGACGCCGTCGCCGGTCTCGGCGTCGACATCTACGAGCGCTCACCCGTCGTCGAGATCGCGGCCGGGCGGGCGGTCACCCCGCGCGGCACCGTCACCGCCCCGATCGTGCTGCGCGCGACGGAAGGATTCACCGCAGGGCTGCCGGGGCTCAAGCGTCGCTGGCTGCCGATGAACAGCTCGATGATCGCCACCGAACCCATCCCGGCCCACGTGTGGGACGAGATCGGTTGGCAGGGCAGGGAAACGCTCGGCGACACCGCGCACGGGTTCTTCTACGCGCAGCGCACTGTCGACGACCGCATCGCAATCGGGGGTCGCAGCGTGCCCTACCGGTTCGGCTCCCGCACCGACCGCGACGGCCGGGTGCCCGCGCGCACCATCACCGCGCTGACCGCCACATTGCGCACCGCGTTGCCGCAGGTGGCCGGCATCGGTATCGCGCATGGCTGGTGCGGTGTGCTGGCCGTGCCGCGCGACTGGGAGGCGACCGTCGACTTCGACCGGGCCAGCGGGCTGGGCTGGGCGGGCGGCTACGTCGGCCACGGTGTCACCGCGACCAACCTCGCCGGCCGTACGCTCGTCGACCTCGTGCTCGGCCGTTCGACGCCGCTGACCGAGCTGCCCTGGGTGGGGCACCGGTCCACGCAGTGGGAGCCAGAACCGCTGCGCTGGCTCGGGGTGCGGGGCATGTACCTGGCCTACAAGGCCGCGGACTGGCATGAGGCGCGGGGGGCGCGCGGGCACCTCACCGATCGCCGTCGTCGCCGACAAGATCGCCGGCCGGCCGCACTGAGTGGCGCCGAGGCGTTCAATGGAGTCATGACCGACCGCCCTGTGCTCGAACCGTCGAGCGACCATCCGATCACCGTGACCCCGACCGGACATCGTGTCGTCGTCCGGATCGCCGGCGAGGTGATCGCCGACACCCGCGCCGCGTTGACGCTGCAAGAGTCCAATTATCCTGCGGTGCAGTACATCCCGATATCGGATGTGGATGCCGAGAAGTTGCAGCGCAGCGACACGGGCACGTACTGCCCGTTCAAGGGCGACGCGGGCTATTACGACGTCCGGACCGCCGGCGACACCGTCGCCGACGCGGTGTGGACCTACGAGCAGCCCTACCCCGCGGTCGCTGCGATCGCCGGACACGTCGCGTTCTACCCGAGCAAGGCCGACGTCGTGGTGGAGCCCTAGCCCGGTGCCCCAGAGCAGGACCGCCAGCGTCACGTTCGCCGGCCCCGCGAGTCCGGCGCTGACCCTGTCGCCGATGCGCCGGGGCCGGGCCGACCCGTGCCACCATGACGCGCCCGACGGCGCGATCTGGCGGACCAGCCTGCTGGCCAGCGGACCCGTCACCGCACGGATCGCCCGCGCAGCCGTCGACACCGTCGGCTGCGAGGCGTGGGGGCCCGGCGCCGCGGAGTTCGCCGACGCGCTGCCCGCGCTGCTCGGCGCCGAGGACGACGTGAGCGGGTTCGACCCGCAGGAGCCGACTATCGCGCGCGCCCACCGACGCGTACCGCACCTGCGACTGGGCCGTACGGGGCGCGTGCTCGAGGCGCTAGTGCCCGCCATCCTGGAACAGCGGGTGTACGGCAAGGACGCCCGGCGCGCATGGCGCCAGCTCGTGACCAAGTACGGCGCCCCAGCCCCGGGTCCCGCCCCGGCGCACATGCGGGTGCCGCCGAGCGCCGACGTGTGGCGCCGGGTGCCGTCCTGGGACTTCCACCTCGCCAACGTCGATCCCGGTCGCGCTCGGACGGTGGTCGGCTGCGCGCAACGCGCCGACGCACTCGAACGGCTGGTCCATCGGTCGTGCGAGGCGGCCCGTACGGCGATGATGTCGCTGCCCGGAGTCGGCGTGTGGACGGCAGCCGAGGTTGCCCAGCGGGCCATGGGGGATGCCGACGCGCTGTCGATCGGGGACTACCACCTGTCCACGATGGTGGGCTGGAGTCTGCTCGGCCATCCGATCGACGACGACGAGATGGTCACGCTGCTGGCGCCCCTGGCGCCGCACCGCCATCGCGCCGTCCGATTACTGGAAGTCAGTGGGCTCGCGGTGAATCCGCGTTTCGGGCCGCGGGCGGCGATCCCGAATCTTGCTGAAATGTGACGTTCGGCGCAGGGGATTATCGCGCCGACGGCCCGGGTACACGGGGCGGGACATACGAAGGAGCTGTTACATGACTACGTTCACCGTGCCCGGCCTGTCCGACAAGGCGGGCGCCGAGGTCGCCGAGTTGCTGCAGAAGGCGTTGAGCCGCTACAACGATCTGCACCTGACGCTCAAGCACGTGCACTGGAATGTGGTGGGCCCCAACTTCATCGGGGTTCACGAGATGATCGACCCCCAGGTCGACCTGGTCCGCGGTTATGCCGACGAAGTCGCCGAGCGTATCGCCGCCCTCGGCGCCTCACCGCAGGGCACTCCCGGAGCCATTCAGAAGGACCGCACCTGGGACGACTACTCGGTCGGTCGCGACACCGTGCAGGCGCACCTGGCCGCCCTCGACCTCGTATACGTCGGCGTCATCGAGGACACTCGCAAGAGCATCGAGCGGGCCGGCGAGCTCGACCCGATCACCGAGGACATGCTGATCGGCCACGCCGCCGAGCTGGAGAAGTTCCAGTGGTTCGTGCGGGCGCACTTGGAGAACGCCGGTGGTCAGCTGGCCAACGAGGGCAAGACGACCGAGAAGAGCGCGGCCGACGCCGCTAAGAGCGCCTGAGCCGTCAGTTCGCCGCCAGATCTGGGCTGCCGCCGGGGAGCGCGTCGTCGCGAACAGGACGATCGGCGAGCTCCTCGGCGGTGCCGAACAGGTACGGGTAGGCGACGCCAGCGAGCGCGGCACCGATCAGCGGCGCGATCCAGAACACCCAAAGCTGCGCAGGTGCCCCGTCGCCGTTGAAGAACGCGACGCCGGTCGACCGGGCCGGGTTGACCGAGGTGTTGGAGATCGGGATCGAAATCAGGTGGATCAGCGTCAACGTGAGGCCGATCGACAAGCCCGCGAAGCCCTTCGGCGCGCGATCGTCGGTCGATCCGAGGATCACAAGCAGGAAGATGAACGTGAGCAGCACCTCGGCGACGAGCACCGCCACGAGTGAGTAGCCGCCGGGGGAGTGGGTGCCGTATCCGTTGGCGGCCATGCTGCCCGTGGCGCTGAACCCGTCGCGGCCCTTCGCGATCACGTAGATCGCGGCACCGGCCACCACTCCGGCGACGACCTGGGTCAGCCAGTAGCCCGGTAAGACTTTCCACTCCACCCGCTTGGCCAAAGCGGCGCCCAGCGTGACCGCCGGGTTGAAGTGACCTCCGGAAATGGTGCCAAAGGCGTACACGCCGGTCAGAACCGTCAGGCCGAACGCGAGTGAGACGCCCACGAAACCGATCCCCAGCGACACACCGTCACCGGAGAGGAACTTTGCGGCGAAGACGGCACTGCCGCATCCGCCGAACACGAGCCAGAACGTGCCGATGAACTCCGCTGCAAGTCGATGCAGCATCGTCGGTGCGCGCATCATCAGTGACCTTCTTCCGCCGTCGGGGGCTCCACGGTGACACGGTCGGATGCCCGCTGGCCGCGCCGTGTCCGAACCGATGCGCTTTGGAAACGAAGGGTTCACCGAGGTCAGCGGTAGGCGGTCAACCGTCCGGCCAGGGCGGTGCGGCCATCCGAACCGACAGCGACGACGTCGGTGGCTGCGCTCCGCCGACCGACGCGCGTCGGCACCGCGCTGTAATGCGCCCCCGCTCCGCCGTGCATCGGCCGGAAGAAGTTCACCCGCAGCGAGCCGGTGACGAACTCGGGGCCGGCGCCACTGTTCAGTGCCGCCGATCCAACGAGCTCGAGGCCCATCGACGACACCCCGCCGTGGACCGCGCCCACGCCGTTGTAGACCGCGGGATCGTCGCGTTGGACGAGCACCGCCGCGGCACCGCCCGCCTCACCGACCTCGACGGCCATCCGGTCGGCGAGTCGCGGGCCCACTGGCGTCACATCCGGTTCGTCGGCGTCGTCGTCGGGCCATGTCGTGAACGTCTGCGGTGCGGGAATGTAGAACGAGCGGACCGTCGCCGTCGCGATCAGTACGCCGCCGACAGACAAGTCGCAGAGCGCCAACGCGGTCGTTCCCTTCGGTCCGACGGGTCGTGCGACGCCCAGCACGGGGTGATCGGGCGCGGCGGCGATGGCCTCGGCCGCCCCGGGAGCGACCTCGAGGGACAACTCGCTGGACACCGTCCACTCCTGCGCCGATCGGCGGACGTGATTGGCGGCGCCGGCGACGTGGTCGACGAGCATCGCCAGGGGGGCGACGGTGGGCAGCCCGGTGAGCGGATTGACCAGACCGGCGATCGGAATGGACGCCGTCGCCAGGTCGGGATCGTCGTCATCGGTCTCTATCCCGAAACGACCGAGAGGGTGGTTCAGCGGATAACGCACCCAGCCAGCCTGACCGGCGCGCCTCGTCCGTGCAGCGGTGGGGTCGCCACTGTCGTTGATCATGCTGCGGCACAGGGTGTTTGGGGCAACGGATGCACGCCGGGCGCCCTCGGCGGAACCCTCAGCCGTTCGGGCGCCAACTCTAAGAATCTCGCCAGGCTTTCAGCAAATGCTGTGGCGACCTCAGATGCACCTCATGGCAATGGTGAGCAGTTCTGGCAAACACCGCGTGCGGTCTTGCGGAATATGTGACGTGGCTCTCACTTGGGGCCTCAGCTCTTTGCCGGGGTGAAAGACCGTCCATGGCAACGTTATTCGTCTGTGACCTGGCGGCAGGCCGCGCAGGGCGAAGGTTCGACGGACGAATCTCGTTAGGCTCCACTAAGTTGGCATGTCAGGGGCCCTTTGTCATATCGTTTTGAGCACTTGTGGCGCGTGGAAAAAGGGCCGGCGTTCAGTGCTGCACAAAGGCCCCTCCGCCGCCGCCCCGGCTAACGTTCTCGCGCCGAGGTGTCTAAGAAATAAGGTAGGTGGGAATGGCGCCCAGTCCTCAGGGCCTGTACAACCCCGCATTCGAACACGATGCGTGTGGCGTGGCCATGGTGGCCGACATGCACGGCCGCCGCAGCCGCGACATCGTCGAAAAGGCCATCACGGCGCTGCTCAACCTCGAACACCGCGGCGCCCAGGGTGCCGAACCGAACACCGGTGACGGCGCAGGAATCCTGCTGCAGGTCCCCCACGAGTACTTCCAGGCGGTCGTCGACTTCGATCTGCCCGAGCCGGGCAGCTACGCCACCGGCATCGCGTTCCTGCCGCAGTCGTCCAAGGATGCCGCGACGGCCTGCGAATCCGTCGGCAAGATCGCCGAGGCCGAGGGCCTGCAGGTGCTCGGCTGGCGCGACGTCCCGACCGACGAGTCCTCGCTGGGAGCGCTGGCACGCGATGCCATGCCGACCTTCCGCCAGGTGTTCCTCGCCGGCGCCAGCGGTATGGACCTCGAACGCCGCGCCTACGTGGTGCGCAAGCGTGCCGAGCACGAGCTCGGCACCAAGGGGCCAGGCCAAGACGGCCCCGGCCGCGAGACCGTCTACTTCCCGAGCCTGTCCGGGCAGACCTTCGTCTACAAAGGCATGCTGACCACCCCTCAGCTCAAGGCCTTCTACCTCGACCTGCAGGACGAGCGCCTCACCAGCGCGCTCGGCATCGTGCACTCCCGGTTCTCGACGAACACGTTCCCGTCGTGGCCGCTGGCGCACCCGTTCCGGCGCGTCGCCCACAACGGCGAGATCAACACCGTCACCGGTAACGAGAACTGGATGCGCGCCCGCGAGGCGCTCATCAAGACCGACATCTTCGGTTCGGGCCAGGACATCGACAAGATCGTTCCCGTCTGTACCCCCGGGGCGTCCGACACCGCCCGCTTCGACGAGGTACTCGAGCTCCTGCACCTCGGCGGCCGCACTCTGCCCCACGCCGTGCTGATGATGATCCCCGAGGCCTGGGAGCGCCACGAGTCGATGGACCCGGCGCGGCGGGCGTTCTACCAGTACCACTCCTCGCTGATGGAGCCCTGGGACGGCCCGGCGGCGGTCTGCTTCACCGACGGCACCGTGATCGGTGCGGTCCTCGACCGCAACGGTCTGCGGCCCTCCCGCATCTGGGTGACCAACGACGGACTCGTCGTGATGGCCTCTGAGGCCGGCGTGCTCGACGTCGACCCCGCCACCGTCGTGCAGAAGATGCGTCTGCAACCCGGCCGCATGTTCCTCGTCGACAACCGCACAGGGGCGCATCGTCGACGACGAGGAGATCAAGGCCGAGCTGGCCGCCGAGCAGCCGTACCAGGACTGGCTCGACGCCGGCCTGTTCAAGCTCGAAGAACTGCCGCCCGGCGACTACGTGCGGATGCCGCACCACCGCGTCGTGTTGCGCCAGCAGATCTTCGGCTACACCTACGAAGAGCTCAACCTGCTGGTCGCGCCCATGGCGCGCACCGGCGCCGAGGCGCTCGGTTCGATGGGCACCGACACCCCGATCGCCGTGCTCTCCGCACGGCCGCGGGTGCTGTTCGACTACTTCCAGCAGCTGTTCGCCCAGGTCACCAACCCGCCGCTGGACGCCATCCGCGAAGAGGTAGTGACCAGCCTCGCCGGCACCGTCGGCCCGGAGGGCGACCTGCTCAACCCCGACGCCGAGTCGTGCCGCCAGATCGCGCTGTCGCAGCCGATCCTGCGTAATGCCGAGCTGTCCAAGCTGATGTGCGTGGACCCCGACCACGAGATCCGCGGTCACAAGCACGGCATGCGCGCCGCGGTGATCCGCTGCCTCTACCCCGGTCAACCGCGGTGGCCGCGGGCTCAAAGAGGCACTCGACAACGTCCGCGCCAAGGTGTCCGCCGCGATCCGCGACGGTGCCCGCATCATCGTGCTCTCCGACCGCGAGTCCAACGAGCAGATGGCGCCGATCCCGTCGCTGCTGTCCGTGGCTGCGGTGCACCACCACCTGGTCCGCGACCGGACCCGCACCAAGGTCGGCCTCGTCGTCGAGGCCGGTGATGCCCGCGAGGTGCACCACATGGCGTGCCTGGTCGGCTTCGGCGCAGCCGCGATCAACCCCTACATGGCGTTCGAGTCGATCGAAGACATGGTCGACCGCGGGGTCATCAGCGGGATCAGCAGCGACCAGGCCAAGGCCAACTACGTCAAGGCCGCCGGCAAGGGTGTGCTCAAGGTGATGTCGAAGATGGGCATCTCCACGCTGGCCTCCTACACCGGTGCGCAGCTGTTCCAGGCCATCGGCATCAGCCAGAAGCTGCTCGACGAGTACTTCACCGGACTGAACTGCCCGGTTGGGGGCATCGACCTCGACGACATCGCAGGCGACGTCTCCGTCCGGCATTCGCTGGCGTACCTGGACCGCCCCGACGAGTGGGCGCACCGGGAACTCGAGGTGGGTGGCGAGTACCAGTGGCGCCGCGAGGGCGAGTACCACCTGTTCAACCCGGACACGGTGTTCAAGCTCCAGCACTCCACGCGCACCGGGCAGTACGAGGTGTTCAAGGAATACACCAAGCTGGTCGACGACCAGAGCGAGCGGATGGCCTCGCTGCGTGGGCTCCTCAAATTCCGTGCGGGCGAACGCCCGTCGATCCCCCTCGAGGAGGTCGAGCCGGCCAGCGAGATCGTCAAGCGGTTCTCCACGGGCGCGATGAGCTACGGCTCGATCTCGGCCGAAGCGCACGAGACGCTGGCCATCGCGATGAACCGGCTCGGCGGCCGGTCGAACTCGGGCGAGGGCGGCGAGGCCACCGCGCGCTTCGACCGCGACGAGAACGGTGACTGGCGACGCAGCGCGATCAAGCAGGTCGCCTCGGGCCGATTCGGCGTCACCTCGCACTACCTGTCCAACTGCACCGACATCCAGATCAAGATGGCCCAGGGTGCGAAACCCGGTGAGGGCGGCCAACTTCCTGGGCACAAGGTGTACCCGTGGGTGGCAGAGGTGCGTCACTCCACCCCCGGTGTGGGGTTGATCTCGCCGCCGCCGCACCACGACATCTATTCGATCGAGGATCTCGCTCAGCTGATCCACGATCTGAAGAACGCCAACCCGCAGGCCCGCGTCCACGTGAAGCTGGTGTCGGAGAACGGTGTCGGCACGGTGGCGGCGGGCGTGTCCAAGGCGCACGCCGACGTGGTGCTGATCTCCGGCCACGACGGCGGCACCGGCGCCACCCCGCTGACATCGATGAAGCACGCCGGCGCACCGTGGGAGCTGGGACTGGCCGAGACGCAGCAGACGTTGCTGCTCAACGGTCTTCGCGATCGCATCGTGGTCCAGGTCGACGGGCAGCTCAAGACAGGCCGCGACGTGGTGGTCGCCGCACTGCTCGGCGCCGAGGAGTTCGGCTTCGCCACCGCCCCGCTGGTGGTGTCGGGCTGCATCATGATGCGCGTCTGCCACCTCGACACCTGCCCCGTCGGCGTCGCCACCCAGAATCCGCTGCTGCGGCAGCGCTTCAACGGCAAGCCCGAATTCGTCGAGAACTTCTTCATGTTCATCGCCGAAGAAGTTCGGGAACTGATGGCGCAGTTGGTTTCCGGACGGTCAACGAGATGGTCGGCCAGGTCGGCGCGCTCGACACGGCCAAGGCCGCCGAGCACTGGAAGGCGCACAAGCTCGATCTGACCCCCCGTTCTGCACGAACCCGACTCGGCGTTCATGAACCAGGACCTGTACTGCAGTTCCCGGCAGGACCACGGGCTGGACAAGGCGCTCGACCAGCAGCTGATCGTGCAGTGCCGAGAGGCTCTCGACGGCAGCGCGCCCGTGCGCTTCTCGACCACGATCGCCAACGTCAACCGCACGGTCGGCACCATGCTGGGCCACGAGGTGACGAAGGCCTACGGGGGACAGGGTCTTCCGGACGGCACGATCGACATCACGTTCGAGGGTTCGGCGGGAAACAGCTTCGGCGCGTTCGTCCCCAAGGGCATCACGCTGCGTGTCTACGGTGACGCCAACGATTATGTCGGCAAGGGCCTCTCGGGTGGGCGCATCGTGGTGCGTCCACCGGAGAACGCCCCGGCCGACTACGTCGCCGAGGACAACATCATCGCCGGCAACGTCGTGCTGTTCGGCGCGACCAGCGGGCAGATGTTCCTGCGCGGCCAGGTGGGGGAGCGGTTCGCCGTGCGCAACTCCGGCGCCCACGCCGTCGTCGAGGGCGTCGGTGATCACGGCTGCGAGTACATGACCGGTGGACGGGTCGTCATCCTCGGCCCCACCGGCCGCAACTTCGCGGCCGGTATGTCCGGCGGCATCAGCTACGTCTATGACCCCGACAACGTCCTGGCCGACAATCTCAACGGCGAGATGGTGGCCTTGGAGAGCCTCGACGACGAGGACACCGAATACCTGCGCGACATCATCGCGGCGCATGTGGACGCCACCGATTCTGCCGTGGGACAACGGATTCTGGCCGACTGGGACGCCCAGTCCGGTTCCTTCACCAAGGTGATGCCCCGCGATTTCAAGCGTGTGTTGCAGGCCATCGCCGAAGCGGAACGCAACGGAGACGATGTGAACGAGGCGATCATGGCGGCCGCAAGTGGCTGATCCGCGCGGTTTCATGAAGCACACCCAGCGGGAGACGCCGCAGCGTCGGCCCGTCGACCTGCGCCTGCGGGACTGGAAAGAGGTCTACGAGGAGTTCCCTCCCGACCATCTGCAGGTTCAGGCCGCCCGATGCATGGACTGCGGTATCCCGTTCTGCCACAACGGTTGCCCGCTGGGGAATCTGATCCCGGAATGGAACGACCTGGTCCGCACCGACCGGTGGCGTGAGGCCATCGAGCGGTTGCACGCGACCAACAACTTCCCGGAGTTCACTGGGCGGCTGTGCCCGGCGCCGTGCGAGGGCTCGTGCGTGCTCGGCATCAACCAGGACCCCGGTGGACCATCAAGCAGGTCGAGGTCGAGATCATCGACAAAGCCTTCGACGAGGGTTGGGTGCTTCCGTTGCCGCCGGAACGTCGGACCGGCAAGAAGGTCGCGGTTGTCGGCTCGGGCCCGGCGGGACTGGCTGCTGCGCAACAGCTCACCCGCGCAGGCCACGATGTGACGGTCTTCGAGCGCGACGATCGCATCGGCGGTCTGCTGCGCTACGGCATCCCCGAGTTCAAGATGGAGAAGCGCCACATCGACCGGCGCCTCGAGCAGATGGAAGCCGAAGGCACCCAGTTCCGCACCGGCGTCAACGTCGGGGTGGACATCACTGCCGCGCAGCTGCGTTCGCAGTTCGACGCTGTGGTGTTGGCCGGCGGTGCGACGGCGCGGCGGGACCTGCCGATCCCCGGGCGTGAGCTCGACGGCATCCACCAGGCGATGGAGTACCTGCCGTGGGCCAACCGCGTGCAGCTCGGCGATCCCGTCGCCGACGACGACAACCAGCCGCCGATCACGGCGAAGGGCAAGAAGGTCATCATCATCGGCGGCGGTGACACCGGCGCCGACTGTCTGGGCACCGCGCACCGCCAGGGCGCCGAGCACGTGCACCAGTTCGAGATCATGCCGCGGCCGCCGGAGACCCGCGCGGATTCGACACCGTGGCCGACGTATCCGCTGGTGTACCGGGTCACCTCCGCACACGAGGAGGGTGGCGAGCGCGTCTATTCGGTCAACACCGAAGAGTTCTTCGGTGAGAACGGCCGCGTGACGGGCCTGCGCGGCTACGAGGTCGAGATGAAGGCCGGCAAGTTCGAGAAGGTCGAGGGCACCGAGTTCGAGATGGCCGCGGACCTCGTGCTGCTGGCGATGGGCTTCACCGGCCCGGAGCGCGAAGGCCTGCTGACCGACCTCAAGGTCGAGATCAACGAGCGTGGCAATGTCGGGCGCGACTCGCGGTTCGCCACGTCGGTTCCCGGGGTGTACGTCGCGGGCGACATGGGTCGGGGCCAGTCCCTGATCGTGTGGGCGATCGCCGAGGGCCGCGCGGCGGCCTCCGCGGTGGACACGTACCTGATGGGTCACACGGCTCTGCCGGCGCCCATCAAGCCGACCGCGGTGCCGCAGCGGTAGTCGAATTCTCGCTCGCGCATCGAGCGTGCACGGGTGGTCGTGATCGCATCGATTTCACAACCACCACGGCACGCTCGGTGCACGAGACGGTCAAGGAACTGTTTCGCGCTGTTAACACCAGTCACATGAGTCACACCAGAAACAGCATATTTTTGTCCGGCGTGCCTTCCGGTGTTTGCCAGCAGTCAGGTAT
>NZ_JAQIIY010000020.1:0-134298 GCF_036946525.1 Mycobacterium kyogaense
CAGCTCACCACCACCACGCTGCGCAAACGTCGTCGGCGGCATGGACCCTGGAGCAGACTCTGGACGTCCCCCGCGACTCGATCAACGGGCAGCTGCGCGGCGTGCTCGACGAGGGCCCACCGGCCGGTGGGGGGCTGCGCGGTCGCCCGGGGTGGAAACTGCGCAGCATCGATCCGCCGCCGTCCCATTCAGGGACCTCGATGGAAAAGCAGATGCGCGCCGACCGGGAGAAAGCGCGCGATGATCCTGACGGCCGAAGGCAATCGGGAGGCCCTCGATCAAGCAGGGCCGAAGGTCCAGAAGCAGGGCGCAGATCCTCGCGGGCCGAGGGGCGCCAAGCAGGCCCGCGATCCTGGGCCGCCGAGGCCCGACCGTCCAGTCCCGCATGCTGCGCGCGCAAGGTGAAACGCGCTGCGCAGTACCTGCAGGCCCAGGGCCAGGCGAAAAGCGATCGAGAAAGACGTTCGCCGCCATCAAGGCGGGGCCCGGCCCACCCCCCGAGCTGCTGGCCTACCAGTACCTGCAGGACGCTTGCCGCTGATGGCCAAGGGGCGAGGCCAACAAGGTGTGGGGTCCGTGCCCAGCGACCTTCGGTTTCGGCGCTGCAGGGTTTCACCAAGCTGCTCGGCGCCCCCCGGCGACGACGGCGTGTTTCCGCTACCAGCCGTCCGCCGGTGGAGGATGGCCTGGACAAGCCGGAGGGACGACCTCGGCCGAGGTGGGCCGAGTGGTTCAACACCCAGACCGATCCGGAGATCGCGCAGGCGGTGGGCCCCAGGGCGGTCGCCGAGGCGCGCACCACCGGTCGCCGGCTCGCTCGGATCGGGGCCGCAGTATCCGCCGCTGTCGCAAACAGGCGCCGCCCCCGGCGACCGGACTTACACCCAGCCGGCAGCGCCGCGGCACGGCGCTGGCGAGCAGTGACCGTGGCGTCCCGTGCTGCATTCGCGGCGGGAACCTACGCGGCGCTGGCCCGCGATGCAGGCCGGTGACGCGGTGGGCCTGCATCGGCCCCTATCCCCACCGGTACGGGCGGGCCCCTCGACGCCGTGGGGCCCTGCCCGAGAACGTGCGGCCTGTGCTGCCCGTCGTCAAAAGCCGCATTCCGCGGTCGGGCTGCTGTCGGTGTACCGGTTTCCCGGCGCTGGCGCGGCTGACCCACCTTCATGTTGACGGTCTATTTCACGTTGGCCGCCGGCGGCCCACATCAGGGCGAAGGACTGGAGTCCGGGGCTGGTGGCGGGCGTCGTCCGCTGCTGGCTCTGTTCTCGGCGATGGACGGTGCAGGGGGCCCCCCGCAGCGCGCCGATGGGGACCGCACTTCGTAGATGAGGTCCGGCCCACCCCCGAGTGCGGCGGTGCACAGCGACACCACGAAACAGCAGCGGGCTGACGTTGCCGGTCAAGGGCGTCCGCCGAGGATGACCACCGCCCGCGGTGGCCGGGGCAGCAGGGCCCCACGATCGTGGCCAGCGTGTAGGGGCATCAGCCCGCCACCGCCGAGGCGCCCGCCCGCGTAGTTTCAGCCACCGAGAACGGGGACCGCGGGGGATCATCCGCATCGCCCATCACCGCGGACCCAGCCGCGCTCCCGCAGCCGGGCGTCCAGCGCGTCGACTTTCGGGTGGCTGACGAGCGCGCTTGAGCTGCCAGCCCCGCGGCGCGCACCCAGCAGCAACCGCGAGGGACCGCGCTCAGGCGTGCTCGCCCACGACGGGCCAGCGGAATGCCGAGGTAGGGCCCGAAACAGCAGGCCCGCTGCGAGCGTGAAACGCCGTACGGGGGAACGGAAACACGGTCACCACCATGTGGGCGGCCAGAAACGCCAGCGGGAACCAGGCGCCCAGCGACGTCGCCCAGTCGCGCAGCTGCACCGCGGTGGGAAGCGGTACCAGCACCACAACTGCGACGAGAATCACAGCGGTGCCGATCATGGCCAGCAGGCGGGTCCGAGGCATCGTGCGCAGGGTGGCGAACACGGTCGCCGGCACGGTGCGTAGCGCGCTGACGACGGTTTTCACGGGTTTCCACCCTACGGGTAGGGCCATGATCACCTCTCGGCACCGACGTGAGGAACATCATTTAGCCTGATGGCTGTGCAGACAACGGGCGATGTCGACCGATGGCGTTCTGCGGTAGCGGGTGTGCTGGCCAAGGCCAGCCGCCGCGATCCGGCCGAGCTGGGTGCTGAGCCGGAGCGGGCGCTCGACTCTGATACCTACGAGGGCTTCGCGATTCGCCCCCTCTACACCGAGGCCGATGAGCTGGCCGAAGCGGCGCTCCCGGGTCGCTGGCCCTTCGTCCGCGGCGGCGACGCGCTGCGTGACGTCAAGGCGGGCTGGAAGGTCACCGAGGCGTTCCCCGCCGAGATGTCGGGCGTCGAGCAGATTAACGGTGCGATCCTGCTCGGGCTGACCGAAGGCGTGAGCGCGTTGTCGCTACGCGTGGGCGGTCCGGACTCAGGCCGAAACGCGATCGATCCCGCCGACCTGGCGGGCGTCCTCTCCGGCGTCTACCTGGATCTGGTGCCTGTCGTCGTGGAGCTGGCCGACGGCGCCGGCGACGCGTACCGGGCGAGCGCCGAGGCTCTGCTCGGCATGCTGGCCGGCTTGGACAAGGATCAGCGGTCGCACCTGTCGGTGGATCTCGGCGGTGATCCGCTCATCGCACCACTGGCCGATCGCGCCGCGCCCACCATGGCCGACGTGACCGCCGTCGCCGCGGCTGCTGCCCGGGATTTCGACGGGCACGTGCGCGCGGTCACCGTCGACGCAACGGTGCTCCACGGTCTCGGCGCGAACGCATCCTGGGAGCTCGGCGCCGCGATCGGCGCGGGCGTGGCGTACCTGCGGGCGTTGCTCGACGCCGGCCTGCCGGTGGAGAGCGCGTTGGGCCAGATCGCTTTCCGTGTCGCCGCCGACGACGACCAGTTCATGACGATCGCCAAACTGCGTGCCCTGCGCCAACTCTGGGCCCGCGTGGCCGAGGTGGCCGGCGCGCCCGAGGCCGGTGCCGCGACGGTACATGCGGTCACGTCACTGCCGATGATGGCTCAGCGCGATCCCTGGGTGAACATGTTGCGCACCACGGTCGCGGCGTTCGGTGCCGGTGTCGGGGGAGCGGACACCGTCCTGGTGCATCCGTTCGACGTCGCGATCGACGGCGGATATCCGGGCACCGCACGGACGTTCGCGCGGCGCATCGCGCGTAACACCCAGTTGCTGCTGCTCGAGGAATCCCACCTCGGGCGCGTGTTGGACCCGGCTGGCGGCTCGTGGTTCGTCGAGGACCTGACCCGCAGCGTCGCCGAGACGGCGTGGCGCAACTTCCAGGAGATCGAAGCCGGCGGTGGTTTCGAGGCCGCGCGCGAGCTGGTGCGCGCCCGCATCGCCGACGTCGCCCGTGACCGCAGTGTCGACATCGCCCATCGCCGCACCGCGGTGACCGGCGTCAACGAGTTCCCCAATCTCGCTGAAGTGCCGTTGCCGCAGGGCAATCCGTTGCCCACCGTGCACCGGTACGCCGCGGACTTCGAAGCGCTGCGTGATCGCTCGGATGCGTACCTGGCCAGCACCGGGGCCCGGCCCGCCGCCGTGCTCCTGCCGCTGGGTCCGCTCGCCGAGCACAACATCCGCACCACGTTCGCCGCGAATCTGCTCGCCGCCGGCGGAATCGACGTGGTGAACCCCGGAACGGTCACCGCCGACGGGGTGGCCGCCGCGCTGACCACGGTGGGCTCGACCGACGTCGCGATCCTGTGCGGTACCGACGCCCGCTACAGCGAGGAGGTCGCGGCCGTCGTGGCAGCAGCCCGCGCGGCCGGGGTGCGTCACATCCTGCTGGCGGGGCCGGAGAAGGCGGTCGCCGACGCCGACCCGAAACCCGATGGCTTCGTGACCGCGAAGATCGATGCGGTGTCCGTTCTGTCGGATCTGCTGACCCGATTGGGGGCATGACGTGACCGCTACTGAAAAGCGCACAATCATCGGGAGTTTCGCCGACGTACCGCTGCACGCCGACGGCGATGTCGCGGCACCCACCCCCGAGCAGGTCACGGAGGCGACCGTCGCGGCTGCGCAAGCGCACGGCTACACCGCCGACCAGCTGGACTGGGCCACGCCCGAGGGCATCGACGTCAAACCCGTCTACATCGCCGCCGATCGCGACGACGTCGCCGCGGCGGGCTACCCGTTGGGCAGCCTGCCGGGCCTGCCGCCGTTCGTCCGGGGGCCCTACCCCACGATGTACGTCAACCAGCCCTGGACCATCCGGCAGTACGCCGGGTTCTCCACAGCCGCCGAATCAAACGCGTTCTACCGCCGCAACCTCGCCGCGGGCCAGAAGGGTCTGTCGGTGGCCTTCGACCTGGCCACCCATCGCGGCTACGACTCCGACCACCCGCGGGTGGCCGGTGACGTCGGGATGGCCGGCGTGGCCATCGATTCCATCCTGGACATGCGCCAGCTCTTCGACGGCATCGACCTGGGGTCGGTGTCGGTGTCCATGACGATGAACGGTGCGGTACTTCCGATCCTCGCCCTCTACGTGGTGGCCGCCGAGGAGCAGGGGGTGCCGCCGGAGAAGCTCGCCGGGACCATCCAGAACGACATCCTCAAAGAGTTCATGGTCCGCAACACCTACATCTACCCGCCGAAGCCCTCGATGCGGATCATCTCCGACATCTTCGGCTACACCAGCGTGAAAATGCCCAAGTTCAACAGCATTTCGATCTCGGGTTACCACATCCAGGAAGCCGGGGCCACAGCCGATCTCGAGCTGGCCTACACGCTGGCCGACGGTGTGGAGTACCTCAAGGCCGGCCTCGACGCCGGCCTCGACATCGACAAGTTCGCGCCGCGGCTGTCCTTCTTCTGGGGCATCGGGATGAACTTCTTCATGGAGGTCGCCAAGCTGCGCGCCGGGCGGCTGCTGTGGAGCGAGCTGGTCGCGCAATTCGATGCCCAGAACTCGAAATCCCTTTCCCTGCGCACGCATTCGCAGACCTCCGGCTGGTCGCTGACCGCCCAGGATCCGTTCAACAACGTCGCCCGCACGTGCGTCGAGGCGATGGCGGCCACGCAGGGACACACCCAGTCGCTGCACACCAACGCCCTCGACGAGGCGCTCGCGCTGCCCACCGATTTCTCGGCGCGCATCGCGCGTAACACCCAGCTGCTGCTGGCCCAGGAGTCGGGCACCACCCGCCCGATCGACCCCTGGGGCGGCTCCTATTACGTGGAGTGGCTGACCCACCAGCTCGCCGAGAAGGCGCGTGGGCACATTCGTGAGGTCGCCGAGCACGGCGGTATGGCGCAGGCGATCGACGAGGGCATCCCGAAGCTGCGCATCGAGGAGGCCGCCGCGCGCACCCAGGCGCGTATCGACTCCGGCCAGCAGACGGTGATCGGCGTCAACCGGTACCAGGTCGACGAGGATCACGAGATCGAGGTCCTCAAGGTCGAGAACAGCAGGGTGCGCGCCGAGCAGATAGCCAAGCTCGAGTCGCTGCGAGCCGAGCGGGACAACGCCGCCACTCAGGCAGCCCTCGACGAATTGTCGCGTGCCGCAGCGGCTTCCGGTCGTGCCGGCGATGACGGCCTGGGCAACAACCTGTTGGCCCTGGCCATCGACGCCGCCCGCGCTAAGGCGACCGTCGGTGAGATCTCCGATGCGTTGGAGAAGGTGTACGGCAGGCACCAGGCCGAGATCCGGACGATCGCCGGCGTGTACCGGGACGAGGTGGGCATGGCCAGCAATGTCAGCAGTGCCACCGAGCTGGTGGCCAAGTTCGCCGAGGCGGACGGCCGCAGGCCCCGCATCCTGGTCGCCAAGATGGGTCAGGACGGACACGACCGCGGGCAGAAGGTGATCGCGACGGCGTTCGCCGACATCGGCTTCGACGTCGACGTCGGTTCGCTGTTCTCCACACCGGACGAGGTGGCCCGCCAAGCCGCCGACAACGACGTGCACGTGGTCGGGGTGTCGTCGCTGGCGGCGGGACACCTCACACTGGTGCCCGCGCTGCGCGACGCACTGGCCGAGGTCGGTCGGCCCGACATCATGATCGTGGTCGGCGGGGTCATCCCGCCGGGCGACTTCGACGAGCTCTACCACGCCGGTGCCACGGCGATCTTCCCGCCGGGCACCGTGATCGCCGACGCCGCGATCGGTCTGCTGAACAAGCTCGGCGAGCGCCTGGGCTACACGCTGAGCTAGATGAGCTCACCCGCCGAACTCGCTGCAGCACTGCGCGGCGGTGACCGCTCCGCGCTCGCGCGGGCGATCACGCTGGTCGAGTCGACCCGCGCCGACCATCGGGAACGCGCGCAGGAGCTGCTGCTGGAGCTCGTGCCCGACGCCGGCAGCGCGTTGCACGTCGGCATCACCGGCGTTCCCGGGGTTGGCAAGTCGACGACCATCGAAGCGCTGGGCATGTACCTGATCGAGCAGGGCCACCGGGTCGCGGTGCTGGCCGTCGACCCGTCGTCGACACGCACCGGTGGTTCGATTCTCGGCGACAAGACCCGCATGGCGCGGTTGGCGGTGCATCCGGATGCCTACATCCGTCCGTCGCCGACCTCGGGGACGCTCGGTGGGGTCGCCAAGGCAACCCGGGAGACCATCGTGCTGCTGGAGGCGGCCGGGTACGACGTGATCCTGGTGGAGACCGTCGGAGTCGGGCAGTCCGAGGTGACCGTGGCCAACATGGTGGACACGTTCGTCTTCCTGACGCTGGCGCGGACCGGGGATTCGCTGCAGGGCATCAAGAAGGGGGTTCTGGAGCTAGCCGACGTCGTCGTGGTGAACAAGGCGGACGGCGAGCACGCGGTCGAGGCAAAGGCCGCCGCACGTGAGCTCGCCGGCGCGATCCGGTTGCTCTATCCCCGCGAAACCCTGTGGCGCCCGCCCGTGCTCACCATGAGCGCGCTGGAGGGCACCGGTCTCCAGGAGATGTGGGCAACAGTGCTGCGGCACCGAGATGTGTTGACCGAGGCAGGGGAGTTCGAGGCGCGGCGGCGCACTCAACAGGTGGAATGGACGTGGTCGATGGTGCGCGACGCGGTCCTCGACCGGGTGTTGTCGCACCCCGAGGTCCGCGCCACCCGCGCAGAGGTCGAGCGCGCGGTGCGCGACGGGGAACTCACCCCGACACTCGCAGCGCAGCGGATCCTGGACGCCGCCGAGCGACCGGCAAACCGTTAGATTAACGAATCGGTAACTCCGCGCCGCTTTGCCACGCCGAGGAGTATGTTCGTTGCATTGTGACGGGCGTCAATTTAGGCGAGCGCGACGGCGCGCTTCCCCACGGGGTGCAGGGAGCTGCAGACCCCGCTTTCTCGTGGGCGGTCAGGGCGTTCAAGCAGATGTTCCCGCATCGCCGGTTCGGCGGCGGCGCTCTGGCGGTCTACCTGAACGGTGAGCCCGTCGTGGACGTCTGGACCGGCTACTCGGACCGCCGCGGGCGGCGGCACTGGACCGCCGACACGGCGCCCATGGTGTTCTCGGCGACCAAGGGGGTGGCCGCCACGGTCATCCACCGGCTCGCCGATCGCGGCCTCATCGATTACGACGCACCGGTTTCGGAGTACTGGCGGGAGTTCGGCGCCAACGGCAAGTCGACGATCACGGTGCGCGATGCCATGCGTCACCGGGCAGGTCTGTCGCAACTCAATGGGGCCGCCGGCACTGACCTGATGGATCACTTCGCCATGGAGGAGCGGCTCGCCGCAGCCCCGGCGAGCTGGCTGATGGGCCGACCGGCCTACCACGCGTTCACCTTCGGCTGGCTGCTGTCCGGGCTTGCCCGGTCGGTCACCGGCACCGGCATGCGGGAGCTGATTCGCAGCGAGGTGGCGGCACCGCTGAACACCGACGGGCTGCACCTGGGACGCCCCCCGGTGCACGCCCCGACGCAACCGGCCCGCATCATCGGCCCGCAGAGCAAACTGCAGAATCCGTTGTTCAACCGCGTCGCGCCGTATGTGGCGGCCCTGCCGATCTCGGCGGGCTTCGGCGCGATGTACTTCCCGGGCGTCAAGGCATTCGTGCAGGGCGACACCCCGCTGTTGGACGGGGAGATCCCCGCTGCCAACGGCGTGGCCACGGCTCGCGCGCTGGCGCGCATGTACGGCGCGATCGCCAACGAGGGGCGCATCGACGGCACGCAGTTCCTGTCCCGCGAGACTGCGGCAGCGCTCGTGGGCAGGCGCAGTCTGCGCCCCGATCACAGCCTGGTCATGCCGCTGTCGTTCCATCTCGGGTATCACGGCCTCCCGCTGTTCGGCATCCTGCCGGGGTTCGGGCACGTCGGTCTGGGCGGCTCGCTGGGGTGGGCGGATCCGGAACGCGGGCTGGCCTTCGGCTTCGTCCACAACCGGTTGCTGACTCCGTTCGTGGTCAGCGACCAGGCCGGCTTCGTCACGACGGCGGCGCTGATCCGGCGGGGTGCCGCGGTGGCCCGCAGCAGGGGATACCGACCGATTCCTGACTTCGGGGCGCCGTTCTCCGACGTCACCGCCACGGCAGTCTGACCCGATCCACAGGGGTGGCGACGCGGGTCAGTGCTGTTTGCTGAACACTGCAATCGCGGTCCGCACCGTCGCCGGGCGCCGGTGCGGAAGCGACCATTCCCCGTCCGATGCCCGGGTCATGGTGTCGCCGTTTTCGCTCAGCGGATAGGCGGCAGGCCGGTTCCCATGTCATTTTTGACGTAACTGCCACGGGTTTGCCGATCCCATCGCGCCAACATTCGACCCGTCGTCTGCGCGCGATGGGAGGCGCGACATTTTCATTAGACTCGGGAATCGACGCGGGTTCTGCGGCCAGCCGCCATCGTCGACCCGCGGACAGCTTCAGTGCGGTGCGGCTATGGAGGTGAGGCTATGACAAGCCGGCCTCACGGTGTCGTCACCTCGGCCGCCGGCCTGATCCCGTTCGGTCACCTCGGCTGGGGGTTCCGCGACCGACACGACTTCCACCGCCGCGCCGGCGAGTACCTCACCGACGGGTTGCGTCAGGGGCAGTTCGCGGTGTTCGTGGGCGACAGGAGCCCCCGATCGCTGACCGCGGAACTGGCCACGGTTCGGAAGGCGATGAGTGCCGATGTCGCCGATTCGTCGGTGACCGTCATCTCGGTCGAACAGTTCTACAGCTACGTTCCCGGCACCGACGTCGTCGACCCGGAGACGTCGGTGGCCGAGCGGGTCGCTGCTACTGAACGGGCCGTCGCCGACGGTTACACCGGTTTTCGTGCGGTGGTGGACGCCACCGCCGTCGCGCGCACCGACGCCCAGCGTGAGGCGTTCGCGCGCTTCGAGATTCTCGTCGACCAGCAGATGGCGCGATTCCCCGTCTCGGCGCTGTGCGCCTACGACCTGGCTGAACTGGACGGGGCGGCAGACCTTGTCTGCCTGCACCCGTTCGTCAATCCGTTCGTCAGTCACGATGGCGGCGCATACCGCGTTTTCGCGGCACCGGACGCCGACGTCGCGGTCGCTGGTGAGGTGGATGCCGAGCATGCCACCGCAGTCGTGGACGCGGTGAACGCGGCGTTGCCGCAGGCGAGCCGTGATTCGGTGACCGTGGACGCCGGCGGCGCCGACCACCTCGCCGCCGAGTGCGTGCTACGCCTGGACCGGGCGGCCCGGCGTGACGGCAGGTCGATCACCCTGCTGGTCCGGACGTCGGCGGTCGAAGCGTTTGATGAGCGCCTGTCCCATGTGCGCATCGAGTCACCGGCTGCCCCGGCTGCCGATGCCGCGGTGATCGCCGATCTGCAGGCGAAGATCAGTCATCTGCACAACCGGTTGGCCAGCCAGCCGGCCATCGAACAGTGCAAGGGCATGCTGATGTCGGCGTTCGGGCTCACCGCCGACGATGCGTTCGAGCTGATGAAATCGTTGTCGCAGAACAGCAATCTCAAGTTGCGCGAGGTCGCTCGCGCGATCGTCGACGAGTGGCGCGCTGACGGACCTCGGCCGGATTACGACACGGCGGCAGAGTTCCTGCTGCGTGCTCGCGACGCCGTCAGGTCCCGGCGCGAGTGAACCATTTCGTGCGCAGCCGCCACGAATGCGCCGACGTCAGCGCGAAGCCGGCGCCACACGCACACGCGAACACCCACACCAGCGTGGTGCCCTGCACGGTCTGCAGGGTGGGGATCAGCGCTGTCACGACCCGCACCACGCAGGCGATGATCCCCATCCCGGACGCGAACAGGTAGATGTTGGCGACGTGTCGGGAGCGCGGATCGGTGCGCAGGATCAGCAGCGCCCGCGAACCGTAGATGAGCAGGTAGATCAGCATTCCGCACAGCAGCAGCCAGTAGAGGTTCAGCCACAGGTCGGTGGGCACGTCGAAGAAGTCGGGCCGGTAGATCGCCGCGCCGTTGCCCATCCAGAACGCGGCCAGCAGCAGCGGTATGCACAGCGTCGCCGGCCGCTCGACGAACTGCTTGAAACGCAGGTGCATGGCGTGGTCGGATTCGAGCCGCCCAAGAGTGTTGTAGACGACTGCCGATGCCGCCACGATGTAGGCGTCGTGGCCGATGTAGTCCTCGAGGTTCCACTTGCCGGTCAGTGAGTAGAGCCAGTGGCCCACGGTCTCGGAGGCCCACGGCGACATCAGCACCACGGCGACGCCCTGCAGGGCGATGTTGAGTGTCGCGGCCACCTCCCAGCGGGAGGACCAGGTGACACGCCGGATCCACAAGCTCCATGCGATACACAGCAGGGTGATCGCGATGAGAGTTGCAATGGCCATCGGGGACTGTCTTTACAGGGGTGGGGCGTCGAGGCGCGGCGTCAGCTCGGACAGCCGAGTCCTGCGCTGCGTGGATGCGGGTGCCACCGTCTGTTGGGTTACCGTCTGTCGGGTCGCCACTGCAGCGCGGGCCGACTCGACGTAGGTGAAGATCTCCTGCCGGGTCATGAGACCGAATTGGATCTGGAGATCCGGGTAGCTCAGGTCGAAGCGATCGGCGACGCGGCGCAGCTCTTCGGCGTTCGGGTAATCGGGCTCCTTGATGCGCCGGTAGTACGTGCTGCTGGACGTACCGAGAGCGTCGTAGATGTCTTTCGCGTCGATCTCCCCGTCCAGCAGGTAGTCGAGCAAGGCCTTCAGCTGTCTGCCGTTCTCGTCTGTCCTGGGCACCTGAACACTGTAAACCGAAGGTGGCCGCCGGGTCAGCCCTGTGAGCAAACAGATCAGAGTTTTCTTAATTGACACGGCCGTCACAGTTTTGGGAGCAGTCTCCCAATTCTGGGACATCCGCGCTACGGTTAGCTGCATGGTCGCTCCCTTCCTGCCTGACGAGGTCAAGCACCCCGTGCTCACTGCGGCGCCGATAGCGTTGGACGTCTTCGACCGCGCCCCGGTGCCCTCAGCGCCGACCCGGCTCTGCACCCACGCGGTCGCTCCGTCGAGCGAACTCGCTGCCGAGCTCGAGGGAGCAGCGGAGTGGCTCGGTGTGCGGGTCGAGGAGATCCTGCTCGCCGCCCTGGGGCGCACGTTCGGCCGCACCCGCGGCGACGGCGCCGTCGCGGTGGCCGTCAGCAGCGCGGCGGTGGCCCCTGTTCACCCGGTCACGCTGCTGTGCGCGGCCGGACTGCCGATGGGCCCGAGCGAGATGCTCCAGGGGGCGCACAACTCGCTACTACCCGGCGCCGGTCATCCGCATTCGCCCGCCGAGATCTCACTGACGCTGGACGAGGCAGCGGCCGACGCTGCCGCTCTGCAGGTTCGCGTCGGTCGTCTCGACGGCGCCCTGCAGGTCGAGTGGACCTACGACACGGCCCGGCTCGACGGCTATTCGGTCGACGAGATGGCTGAGCAGTTCGGTCACGCGTTGATCGAGATCACCTCCGACGCCGGCGCGCCTCTGTAACTGCCCCCGCTAGAATTGCGGTCATCGGTGTCGATCCGGCCATCACCGGGGAGCCTTCGGAAGAACGGCGCGGACAGCGCTCACTAGACCCGAACGGGCGGGCCCGTCACAGCCTGCGAACGAGCGGCGCACCTCCGGTGCGCAAGCGGGGTGGTACCGCGGCGCTCGCGCACCGCGCGACGTCGTCCCCGTGCCTTGTTGTGGCACAGGAGACAGACGGTGAGCGCGTACCCCAAGCCGGCGAGTGGATCGCCGGACTTCCCGAGCCTGGAACTCGGCGTCCTCGACTACTGGGATCGGGACGACACGTTTCGTGCCAGCATCGAGCGCCGCGACGGCGCACCGGAGTACGTGTTCTACGACGGGCCCCCGTTCGCCAACGGACTGCCGCACTACGGCCATCTGCTCACCGGCTACGTCAAGGACATCGTGCCGCGGTACCGGACGATGCGCGGATACAAGGTCGAGCGGCGGTTCGGTTGGGACACCCATGGGCTGCCCGCAGAACTCGAGGTGCAGCGCCAGCTCGGGATCAGCAGCAAGGCGCAGATCGAAGAGCTCGGCATCGAGAAGTTCAACGACGCATGCCGCGCCTCGGTGCTCAAGTACACCGGTGAATGGCGCAGCTACGTCACCCGCCAAGCCCGCTGGGTGGACTTCGACAACGACTACAAGACCCTCGATCTGGGCTTCATGGAGTCAGTGCTGTGGGCGTTCAAGCAGCTGTGGGACAAGGGGCTGGCCTATGAGGGCTACCGCGTGCTCCCATACTGCTGGAACGACGAGACGCCGCTGTCCAGCCACGAGCTGCGGATGGACGACGACGTCTACCAGAGCCGGCAGGACCCTGCGCTGACCGTGGGTTTCCGTATCACCGGCGGGCCCATCGACGACCTGTCAGGCGCTCACCTGTTGATCTGGACCACCACGCCGTGGACATTGCCGTCGAACCAGGCCGTCGCGGTGAATCCCGAGGTGACCTACGTCGTCGTCGAGCACGACGGGCAGCGCTACGTGATCGCCGAGGCTCGGCTGGGCGCCTACGCGCGCGAACTCGGTGAGGAGCCCGCGGTGCTCGCCACCTACCTGGGCCGCGACCTGCTGGGCGTCACCTACACCCCGCCGTTCCCGTATTTCATGGACTCGCCCAACGCATTTCGCGTGTTGCCCGCCGATTTCGTGAGCACCGAGGACGGCACCGGCCTGGTGCACATGGCCCCGGCCTACGGCGAGGACGACATGACCACCGCCTCGGCCGGCGGGATCGAGGCCGTCACCCCGGTCGACGCGCGAGGACGCTTCGACGCGACCGTGCCCGACTACCAGGGTCAGCACGTCTTCGAGGCGAACCCGCACATCATCCGCGATCTGAAGAACGGCACCGGCCCGGCCGCCGCCAACGGCGCGTTGCTGCTGCGCCACGACACCTACGAGCACTCCTACCCCCACTGCTGGCGCTGCCGGAATCCGCTGATCTACCGCGCGGTGTCCTCGTGGTTCATCAAGGTGACCGAGATCCGGGATCGGATGGTCGAGCTGAACCAGGAGATCACCTGGTATCCCGAGCACGTCAAGGACGGGCAGTTCGGCAAGTGGCTGTCCGGCGCCCGCGACTGGTCGATCTCCCGAAACCGCTACTGGGGCAGCCCCATCCCGGTGTGGAAGTCCGACGACCCGACCTACCCGCGCGTCGACGTCTACGGCAGCCTCGACGAGATCGAGCGCGACTTCGGGGTGCGCCCCGACAACCTGCACCGGCCCTACATCGACGAGCTGTCCCGCCCGAATCCCGATGACCCGACCGGCAATTCGACGATGCGGCGCATCGAGGACGTCTTCGACGTGTGGTTCGACTCGGGGTCGATGCCCTACGGGCAGGTGCACTATCCGTTCGAGAACCAGGACTGGTTCGAGTCGCATTTCCCCGGCGATTTCATCGTCGAGTACATCGGCCAGACCCGAGGCTGGTTCTACACGCTGCACGTGCTGGCCACGGCCCTGTTCGACCGGCCGGCGTTCCGCACGTGCGTCAGCCACGGCATCGTGCTCGGCAACGACGGTCAGAAGATGAGCAAGTCGCTGCGCAACTATCCCGACGTCACCGAGGTGTTCGACCGGGACGGCTCGGATGCGATGCGCTGGTTCCTGATGGCGTCGCCGATCCTGCGCGGCGGCAACCTGGTGGTCACCGAGCAGGGCATCCGAGAAGGCGTGCGGCAGGTGCTGCTCCCGCTGTGGAACGCGTATTCGTTCCTCGCGCTCTACGCGCCGCAGAAGGGCACGTGGCGCACCGACTCCACGAACGTGCTCGACCGCTACATCCTGGCCAAGCTCGCCGTGCTGCGCGACGAGCTGACGGCATCGCTGGACGTCTGCGATATCTCGGTGGCCTGCGACCAGCTTCGCCAGTTCACCGAGGCGTTGACCAATTGGTATGTGCGGCGCTCGCGTTCGCGATTCTGGGAGGAGGACCGCGACGCGATCGACACGCTGCACACCGTGCTGGAGGTGACGTGCCGGCTGGCCGCGCCGTTGCTGCCGCTGGCCACCGAGCGGATCTGGCGCGACCTCACCGGCGAGCGCTCGGTGCACCTGACCGACTGGCCGGAGGCGGACCCACTGCCTGCCGACCCGCAACTGGTCGCCGACATGGATCTCGTGCGTGAGGTCGCCTCCGTCGGGTCCTCGCTGCGCAAGGCAAAGAAGCTGCGGGTGCGCCTGCCGCTACCGAAACTGACTGTCGCCGTTGACGATCCGCAGCGGCTGACGGCCTATCGGGAACTGCTCGCCGACGAGCTGAACGTCAAGGCGGTGGAACTGACCGACGATATCGCCGCGCACGGCCGCTTCGAGCTGGCCGTCAATGCCCGGGCAGCGGGCCCCCGCATCGGCAAGGACGTGCAGGCGGCCATCAAGGCGGTCAAGGCGGGGGAGGGCGTGCTCAATGCCGACGGCACGCTGACCGCTGGGCCGGCGGTGCTGCTGCCCGAGGAGTTCACCTCGCGGCTGGTGGCGGCCGATCCGGAGTGGACCGCCGCGCTGCCCGACGGCGCGGGCCTGGTGGTGCTCGACGGAACGCTCACCCCGGAGCTGGAAGCCGAGGGCTGGGCCAAGGACCGGATTCGCGAGCTGCAGGAACTGCGCAAGACCTCAGGCCTCGACGTCTCCGACCGCATCAGGGTCGTGATGTCCGTGCCCGCCGACAACGAGCAGTGGGCGCGCGCGCACGCCGAGCTGATCGCCGGCGAGATCTTGGCGACGGAGTTCTCGTTCGGTGAGCCGGTGGACGCCGCCGAGATCGGTGACGGCGTGCGGGTCAGCCTCGAAAAGGTCTGACGGTCAGCCGACCCGCGCGCTCTGCCCCCCGAAAATGACCACGTCGCCGGCGCGCAGCTGTCGGCCGCGGCGCGTCTCGACCTCGTCGTTGACCGAGACCAGTCCGTCGGCGATCACGCCCTTGGCGTCGGCGCCGGTGTCGATCAGGTTCGCCAGCTTCAGGAACTGGCCCAGGCGGATCGTCTCGTCGCGGATCGGTACGTCGTGCACACGTCCCACGCTAGCCGCCTACAGTCAGCGGTGTGGGCGCGCGATGGGTCCTGCACCTGGACATGGACGCGTTCTTCGCGTCCGTTGAGCAGCTGACGCGACCCACGCTGCGCGGCAGACCTGTGCTCGTCGGCGGTCTCGGCGGGCGCGGGGTGGTGGCCGGCGCCAGCTACGAGGCGCGCCGGTTCGGGGCGCGGTCGGCGATGCCGATGCACCAGGCGCGCCGTCTCGTCGGCGCAGGAGCTGTGGTGCTGCCACCCCGCGGAGTGGTCTACGGGTTGGCCAGCCGTCGGGTGTTCGAGACAGTGCGTGCGAAAGTGCCTGTCCTGGAACAGCTGTCGTACGACGAAGCGTTCGGGGAGCCGGTCGAGCTCGCGGGCGCCGGCGCAGCCGACGTCGAGTCGTTCTGCCAGCGGCTGCGGGCCGACGTGCGCGCGGTGACGGGGTTGGTGGCCTCGGTGGGCGCCGGCTCGGGCAAGCAGATCGCCAAGATCGCGTCGGGCCTGGCCAAGCCCGACGGCGTGCGGGTGGTGGACCGCGACGAGGAGGTGTCGCTGCTGGCCGGTCTGCCGGTGCGCCGGCTGTGGGGGATAGGCCCGGTGGCCGAGGACAGGCTGCACCGACTGGGCATCGACACCATCGGGGCGCTGGCTGCGCTCACCGACGCGGAGGTGGCCGACGTCCTGGGTGCCACGGTCGGGCCTGCGCTGCACCGGCTGGCGCGCGGTGTCGACGATCGTCCGGTGGCCGAGAACGCCCCGGCCAAACAGATCAGTGCCGAGTCGACGTTCGCCGAGGACCTGATCACGCTGTCGCAGCTGCGCGAGGCCATCGGGCCGATCGGCGATCACGCCCACCGTCGGCTGGAGAAGGACGGCCGCGGCGCGCGCACCATCACCGTCAAGCTGAAGCGCTCGGACATGAGCACGCTCACGCGGTCGGCCACATTGCCGTATGCCACCACCGAAGCCGCGACGCTGATCGGCACCGCCCGCAAGCTGCTGCTCGACCCGGTGGAGATCGGCCCGGTTCGCCTTGTCGGCGTGGGCTTTTCGGGACTCACCGAGGTGCGGCAGGAGCCACTGTTCGCCGATCCGGAGTTGGCCATGGAGGAGACCTCCGACGGAGGCGTACCGGCCACCCTCTCCGATGTGGCGGCCGCCGCCCCGGCGTGGCGGATCGGCGACGACGTGACCCACACCGAGTTCGGGCACGGCTGGGTCCAGGGCGCAGGCCACGGCGTGATGACGGTGCGCTTCGAGACCCGCGCGCACGGCCCCGGCATCGCCCGCACCTTCCGCGGCGACGACCCGGCGCTGTCGCGGGCCAACCCCGTGGACAGCCTCGACTGGCCGGACGTCGTGGCCCGGCTCGGCGCCGAGTCAGCCCCAGCGGGCGAAGATCTCGGCGACCGGTGACCCGGCGGCCAGCGCCCCCATCAGCAGCACCCGGGCCTGCGGCGGCCGCAGTGTCGGCACCAGCACCGCGCCCGCGGCCACCAGGTCGCGGCCCGGCCCGTAGCCGGCGTTGACCCGGCCGCCGGGCACCCGCGTCGACACCGCCACTTCGACACCGTCCGCGCAGTGCCGTCGCACACCGTCGATCAGCGCGGTGCCCACGTTGCCCGCGCCCAGCGCCTCGATCACCACACCGCGCGCCCCGGCCGCCACAGACGCGTCGAGTGCGGCACTGTCCACGCCGGGGTAGGCGGCCACGATGTCCACCCGTGGCGCGTCGGCGGCGCGCAACGCCCCCAGGAACGGGCGCACGTCCGGCGTACGCCCCGCGAAACTCTGGTCGCTGTCGGTGCTCACCTTCGTCAGCCCGAGTGCGGCGAACACCTCACCAGCGAACGACACCACCACGCCGGCGCCTCGCATCGCAGGATCGGCCGCCACGGCCAGCGCCTGGCGCAGGTTGGCGGGGCCGTCGGCGTCGGGGGCGTCGGCGCTGCGCTGGGCGCCGGTCAGCACCACCGGCGCGTCGCCGGCATAGGTGAGCGCCAGCCACAGCGCGGTCTCCTCCAGGGAGTCGGTGCCGTGGGTGACGACGATGCCCTCGGCGGACCGCGACGCGTCGCGCACCGCGGCGCCGATGACGTCCCAGTCGGCAGGGACCAACTGGGAGCTGTCCTTGCGCATCGCCTCGACGACATCGACGGGCAGACCCGTCGTCAACTCTGCTCCGGAACGGGTGGGGCGTTTGACACCCTCGGCATCGGCACTGGTGGAGATGGTGCCGCCGGTGGCGATCACGACGAGGCGGGCCATGGCTGAATTCTTACCCATCGCCCTTTTGCGATGATGGACGGCGTGACTGACGAATCCTCCAGCCCGGCCGAACCGGCGACCGGCGACGCAGTGGAGCCGCCGGCGGCGGACGCACCCCCGCGCCGGCGGCTGCGCATGCTCCTGGGAGTGGCCGCGGTCGTCCTGGTGGCCGACATCGTCACCAAGATCCTCGCCGTCGAGCTGCTGACCCCCGGCCAGCCCGTGTCGATCATCGGCGACACCGTGACGTGGACGCTGGTCCGCAACTCGGGGGCGGCGTTCTCGATGGCCACCGGCTACACGTGGGTGCTGACGCTGGTGGCCACGGGTGTGGTGATCGGGATCATCTGGATGGGGCGTCGTCTCGTCTCGCCCTGGTGGGCGCTCGGGCTGGGCATGATCCTGGGCGGCGCGATGGGTAACCTGGTGGACCGGTTCTTCCGGTCGCCCGGGCCGCTGCGCGGCCATGTCGTCGACTTCCTGTCGGTCGGGTGGTGGCCGGTGTTCAACGTCGCCGATCCCTCGGTGGTGGGTGGGGCGATCCTCCTGGTGGTGCTCTCGTTGTTCGGGTTCGACTTCGACACGACCGGTCGGCGCCGCGCCGGCGCTGACGGGGATTCATGAGCACACGCTCGATGCCGGTGCCGGAAGGCCTCGCCGGGATGCGCGTCGACGCGGGCCTCGCGCGGCTGCTGGGGTTGTCCCGGACGGCGGCCGCCACGCTGGCCGAAGAGGGCGGGGTGGAACTCGACGGGGCGCCGGCGGGGAAGTCCGACAAGCTCGTCGCCGGCGCGTGGCTGGAGGTGCGGCTGCCGGAGGCGCCCGCGCCGGTCGAGAACGTGCCGCAGGACATTGAGGGCATGACGATCCTCTACTCCGATGACGACATCGTCGCCGTCGACAAGCCCCCGGGGGTGGCCGCGCATGCCACCGTCGGCTGGCATGGGCCCACGGTGCTCGGTGGATTGGCGGCTGCCGGGTTCCGGATCAGCACCTCGGGCATCCACGAACGCCAGGGCATTGTGCACCGGCTCGACGTCGGCACGTCGGGGGTGATGGTGGTCGCGCTGTCCGAGCGGGCGTACACGCTGCTCAAGCGCGCGTTCAAACAGCGCACCGTGGACAAGCGCTACCACGCGCTGGTGCAGGGCCACCCCGATCCGTCCAGCGGCACGATCGACGCCCCGATCGGGCGCCACCGCGGTCACGACTGGAAGTTCGCAGTCGTCGAGGGTGGCCGCAACAGCGTCACCCACTACGACACGCTGGAAGCCCACCAGGCCGCCAGCCTGCTCGACATCCATCTCGAAACCGGCCGCACGCATCAGATCCGGGTGCACTTCGCCGCCCTGCACCACCCCTGCTGCGGGGATCTGACCTATGGAGCCGACCCGACACTGGCCACCCGGCTGGGGCTGACCCGGCAGTGGCTGCACGCGCGTTCGCTGTCCTTCGCCCATCCCGCCGACGGTCGCCAGATCGAGATCACCAGCCCGTATCCGGCCGATCTCCAATCCGCACTGGATGTCCTGCGCGGTCCCGGCCGGTGAGGTCGGGCCTGCTCTTCGGCGTCGGCGCCTATGGCATGTGGGGCGTGTTCCCCGCGTTCTTCCCGCTGCTCAAGCCCGCCGGCGCGGTGGAGGTGCTCGCCCACCGCATCATCTGGAGCTTCCTGCTGATGGTGGTGGTGGTCGCCGCCGTGCGCCGGTTCGGTGATCTTCGGCAGATCACCGGCCGCGTGTGGCTGCTCCTGACCGCCGCGGCCGCGCTGATCTCGATGAACTGGCTGATCTACGTCTACGCGGTCAACAACGGGCACGTCGTCGACGCCGCCCTCGGCTACTTCATCAACCCGTTGGTCTCGATCGCCCTGGGCCTGATCATCTTTCGGGAACGGTTGAACCGCTGGCAGATCGGGGCGCTGGCGATCGCGGTGGTGGCGGTCGTGGTGCTGACGGTCGAGGTGGGGTCGCCACCGCTGATCGGGCTGGGGCTGGCGCTGTCCTTCGGCCTCTACGGCGCGGTGAAGAAGCTGGTGCCGACCGACCCGCGCGTCAGTGTCGGCGTGGAAGCCGGCCTGGCGACGCCGTTCGCGCTCGCCTACGTGGTGGTGCTGACGCTCGCCGGCCACGCGACCTTCGGCAACCAGGGTGCGTCACACGCGCTGCTGTTGATCCTGTCGGGGCTGCTGACCGCCCTTCCGCTGCTGTTGTTCGCCGCCGCCGCGCAACGACTGCCGATGGTGACATTGGGGCTGCTGTTCTATCTGACCCCCGCGATGCAGCTGTCCTGGGGCGTGCTCGTCGGCCACGAACCGATGCCGCCGGCCCGCTGGTTGGGCTTCGCGTTAATCTGGGTGGCGCTCGCGGTGTTCACGCTCGACGCGGTGCGGCGCTCCCGTTCCGACCGGCGCGCCGCGCAGCCGTCGGCACCATAGTTTTGCCGATTTGCTGATTGACCGCCTGGCAGCAATGCCCTAGCGTTTGCTCGTGGGTTGCGCGACGGGAACGAGGGGCCGCGGCCGCCCCGTGGGTGCGGACTCCGAGCGGACCAAACAGGTGATCCTTCGCGCCGCCCGCGACGTGATCGCCGAGTCCGGGTATCCCGCGGCGACGTTTCAGCAGATCGCGCTGCGTGCCGGAATCAGCAGACCGACGCTGCACTACTACTTCGAGGCACGCGACCAGATCTACGAGACGCTGGTGGCGGCGGTGAACACGCAGATCGCCGGCTTCATCGCCGAGGCGCGCCGGCACGTGGGACCGCGCAGTCAGCTCGTTGCGTTCACCCAGGCGGTCGAGCGCGTGTGCGACGAGGACCCGGGCGCGCTGCGCTTTCTGGTGACCGTGCAGGTAGAGCAGCGCCGGGGTGTGCACAGCAGTTCCACGGCGGGAGCGGTCATCGCAGCACTTCACGATTTCTACGCGTCGCTGGCCGATGCCGCCCCGGTCGACGACCGTCGCGGGCTGACGGAGTTGCTGGCCTCGGTGTTCTGGGGAGTCGCGTTCCACGCCGGTTTCGTGGCGTGTAGCGGTGAGGCGTCCATCGTTGCCAGGCAACTGCACACGGTCTTCGACGACGAATTGCTGACGTCGCAGAACAAGGCATCCTGACCAGCGCGCCGAAACCATCTCGAGACACGCACGGGGACACGCCAAGAGACACGCCGAACGGTGTCGGTGCGCGGTCATAGACTGGCCTGCCTATGAGCGGGTCATTCGTGCATCTCCACAATCACACCGAGTACTCGATGCTCGACGGCGCCGCGAAGGTCAAGCCGATGCTCGCCGAGGCCCAACGCCTCGAGATGCCCGCGATCGGCATGACCGACCACGGAAACATGTTCGGCGCCAGCGAGTTCTACAACGCGGCGACCGATGCCGGCATCAAGCCGATCATCGGCATCGAGGCCTACATCGCGCCCGCGTCCCGCTTCGACACCAAGCGCGTGCTGTGGGGCGACCCCAGCCAGAAGAGCGACGACGTCTCCGGCAGCGGCTCCTACACGCACATGACCATGGTCGCGGAGAACGCGACGGGTCTGCGCAATCTCTTCACCCTGTCGTCGCTGGCCTCGTTCGAGGGCCAGCTCGGCAAGTGGTCACGCATGGACGCCGAGATCATCGCCGAACACGCCGAAGGCATCATCGCCACGACGGGCTGCCCGTCGGGTGAGGTGCAGACGCGACTTCGCCTGGGCCACACCCAGGAGGCGATCGAGGCCGCCGCCAAGTGGCAGGAGATCTTCGGTAAGGAGAACTTCTTCCTCGAGCTGATGGACCACGGTCTCGACATCGAACGCCGGGTCCGCGAAGGCCTGCTGGAGGTCGGCAGGAAGCTCAACATCCGGCCGCTGGCGACCAACGACTGCCATTACGTCACCCGCGATGCCTCCCAGAACCACGAGGCGCTGCTCTGCATCCAGACCGGCAAGACCCTCTCGGATCCGACGCGGTTCAAGTTCGACGGCGATGGCTACTACCTGAAATCCGCGGCCGAGATGCGCGCGCTGTGGGACGACCAGGTGCCCGGCGCCTGCGATTCGACACTCTTGATCGCCGAGCGGGTGCAGCCCTACACCGAGGTGTGGGCGCCCAAGGATCGGATGCCGGTGTTCCCGGTGCCCGAGGGTCATGACCAGGGGTCCTGGCTCACCCACGAGGTGATGACGGGCCTGGCGGAGCGACGGTTCGCTGGCGCGCCGGTCCCGCAGGAGTACCTCGACCGTGCCGAGTACGAGATCAAGGTCATCTGTGACAAGGGCTTCCCGGCGTACTTCCTCATCGTCGCCGACCTGATCAACTACGCCCGCTCCGTGGGCATCCGGGTCGGCCCGGGCCGTGGTTCGGCCGCGGGTTCGCTGGTGGCCTACGCGATGGGCATCACGAACATCGACCCCATTCCGCACGGACTGCTGTTCGAACGGTTCCTCAACCCCGAACGCCCGTCGGCTCCCGATATCGACATCGACTTCGACGACCGTCGGCGCGGCGAGATGCTCCGCTACGCGGCGAACAAGTGGGGGAGCGACCGGGTCGCCCAGGTCATCACTTTCGGAACCATCAAAACCAAAGCGGCGCTAAAGGATTCGGCGCGTGTTCACTACGGGCAACCCGGTTTCGCGATCGCCGACCGGATCACCAAGGCGCTGCCGCCGCCCATCATGGCCAAGGACATCCCGGTCTCGGGCATCACCGATCCGACCCACGAGCGGTACAAAGAGGCCGCCGAGGTTCGCGCGCTCATCGACACCGACCCCGACGTGCGGACGATCTACGAGACCGCACGTGGGTTGGAGGGCCTGGTCCGCAACGCGGGCGTACACGCGTGCGCGGTGATCATGAGCTCCGAGCCTCTGATGGAGGCGATCCCGCTCTGGAAGCGCCCGCAGGACGGGGCGGTGATCACCGGCTGGGACTACCCGTCGTGTGAGGCCATCGGCCTGCTGAAGATGGACTTCCTGGGTCTGCGCAACCTCACGATCATCGGCGACTGCATCGAGAACATCAAAGCCAACCGCGGCGAGGACGTCGACCTCGAATCGCTCGCACTCGACGATCCGTTGGCCTACGAATTGCTGGGCCGCGGAGACACTCTCGGGGTGTTCCAGCTCGACGGCGGGCCGATGCGTGACCTGCTGCGCCGCATGCAGCCCACCGAGTTCAACGACATCGTGGCCGTGCTCGCGCTGTACCGGCCCGGCCCGATGGGCATGAACGCCCACAACGACTACGCCGACCGCAAGAACGGCCGCCAGGCGATCAAGCCGATCCACCCTGAGCTCGAGGAGCCGCTCAAGGAGATCCTGGCCGAGACCTACGGCCTGATCGTCTACCAAGAGCAGATCATGTTCATCGCGCAGAAGGTCGCCGGCTACTCGATGGGCAAGGCCGATGCGCTCCGCAAGGCCATGGGCAAGAAGAAGCTGGAGGTGCTCGAAGCCGAGTACAAGGGCTTCCTCGAGGGGATGACGGCCAACGGGTTCTCCGCCGCCGCGGTGAAGGCGTTGTGGGACACCATCCTTCCGTTCGCCGGGTACGCGTTCAACAAGTCGCACGCCGCCGGCTACGGGCTGGTGTCGTACTGGACGGCATACCTCAAGGCGAACTATCCCGCCGAGTACATGGCCGGCCTGCTCACCTCGGTCGGCGACGACAAGGACAAGGCCGCGGTCTACCTGGCTGACTGCCGCCGCCTGGGCATCACGGTGTTGCCGCCGGACGTCAACGAGTCGGTGCAGAACTTCGCGTCGGTGGGTGACGACATCCGCTTCGGGCTCGGCGCGGTGCGCAACGTGGGCGCCAACGTCGTTGCCTCACTGGTGAACACGCGTGCCGAGCGGGGCAAGTACGCCGACTTCTCGGACTACCTCAACAAGATCGACATCACGGCCTGCAACAAGAAGGTGACGGAGTCGCTGATCAAGGCCGGCGCCTTCGATTCACTGGGGCATCCGCGCAAGGGCCTGTTCCTCGTCCACACCGATGCGGTCGACTCGGTGCTCGGCACCAAGAAGGCCGAGGCGATGGGTCAGTTCGACCTGTTCGGGGGTGGTGACTCGGAGACGGAGTCGGTGTTCACGATCAAGGTGCCCGAGGAGGAGTGGGAGGACAAGCACAAGCTCGCGCTCGAACGCGAGATGCTGGGCCTCTACGTGTCCGGGCATCCGCTCAACGGGATCGCGCATCTGCTGGCGGCGCAGGTCGACACCCAGATCCCGGCGATCCTGGAAGGCGATATCGCCAACGACACCCAGGTCCGTGTCGGCGGCATCCTGGCCTCGGTCAACCGGCGGGTCAACAAGAACGGTCTGCCCTGGGCGTCGGCGCAGATCGAAGACCTCTCCGGCGGTATCGAGGTGCTGTTCTTCCCGCAGACGTACTCGATGTTCGGCGCCGAGATCGCCGACGACGTGGTGGTTCTGATCGGTGCCAAGGTGGCCAAGCGCGACGACCGGATCTCACTGATCGCCAACGAGCTGATCGTGCCGGACTTCTCCAGTGCGCAGGCCAATCGGCCGGTTGCGGTGAGCTTGCCGACGCGCCAATGCACCGTCGACAAGGTCAGCGCGCTCAAGCAGGTGCTCGCGCGTCATCCGGGGACCGCTCAGGTGCATTTGCGGCTGATCAGCGGCGAGCGAATCACCACACTGGAGCTCGACCAGTCCCTGCGGGTGACGCCGTCGTCGGCACTGATGGGAGACCTCAAGGAGCTGCTCGGGCCGGGATGTCTCGGGGGGTGAGTGCGGCCCGGCCGGACGGCGCCTAGTTCTTCGACGGGTGCAGCAGAGCTGCGCCGAGCCACACCACGGTGGCGGCGCCGGCGCCGCTGAGCACGGCGGCTGCGGCGGTAGTGGTCAGCACGGCCACGGCGGCGAAGACGATCACTCCGACCAGCAGCGCCACCACCTTGTAGGTGGGCCACGGCACGCCGGCGATCGAGACCGTGCCGGCGGGGCGGTTCACGGCGTTGCCGAATTCGATGTTGCCGAATTCCTGCGCGGTGGTCATGTAGACCACGATAACCCGTACGCGAGGTTTCGGCTAGCCGAAACTTTCGCATTTCCGCTGCGGGAGGGTCCGGTGGCACCATGGTCGCGTGTCCACCGAGCTGAGTCAGAGCCCCCGAATCGATCCCGCCTCGCCGTTGCGCGCCGCGGACATCGACGAGGCCGCTCGGCGAATTTCGGGTGTGGTGTCACAAACCCCGCTGCAATTCAGCGACCGGCTCTCGACCCTGACCGGCGCGCAGGTCTACCTGAAGCGCGAAGACCTGCAGGCCGTGCGCTCTTACAAGCTGCGTGGCGCCTACAACCTGCTGATGCAGCTGAGCCCGGAGGAGAAGGCCGCCGGCGTGGTGTGTTCGTCGGCGGGCAACCATGCGCAGGGCTTTGCGCTGGCCTGCCGCTCGATGGGTGTGCACGGCCGCGTGTACGTGCCGGCCAAGACCCCGAAGCAGAAGCGCAACCGCATCCGCTACCACGGTGGTGAGTTCATCGAGCTCATCGTCGGCGGCAAGACCTACGACATGGCCGCCCAGGCCGCCCTCGACGACGTCGCCCGCACCGGGGCCACGTTGGTGCCCCCATACGACGACCTGCGCACGATGGCGGGGCAGGGCACCATCGCCGTCGAGATGCTCGATCAGTTGGGCGCGGAACCCGACCTGGTGATCGTCCCGGTGGGTGGCGGCGGCTGCATCAGCGGCGTGACGACGTATCTGGCCGAGCGCACCGCGACGACGTCGGTGCTAGGCGTGGAGCCGGCCGGTGCCGCGGCGCTGGTCGCTGCCCTGGCCACCGGGGAGCCGGTGACGCTGACCGACGTCGACCAGTTCGTCGACGGCGCCGCGGTGGCCCGCGTCGGCGCGCTGCCGTTCGCCGCGCTCTCGGCCGCGGGGGACATGGTGTCGATCACGACGGTCGACGAGGGCGCGGTGTGCACCGCGATGCTGGACCTGTACCAGAACGAGGGCATCATCGCCGAGCCCGCCGGCGCGCTGTCGGTGGCGGCGCTAGTGGAGGCCGACATCGAGCCCGGCTCGACGGTGGTGTGTCTGATCTCGGGCGGCAACAACGATGTGTCCCGCTACGGGGAGGTGCTGGAGCGGTCGCTGGTGCATCTCGGCCTCAAGCACTATTTCCTCGTCGACTTCCCGCAGGAGCCGGGCGCGCTGCGTCGTTTCCTCGACGAGGTGCTGGGTCCGAACGACGACATCACGCTGTTCGAGTACGTCAAGCGCAACAACCGGGAGACCGGCGAGGCGCTGGTCGGCATCGAGATGGGCTCGGCGTCGGACCTGGACGGTCTGATCGACCGGATGACGACATCGGAATGCCACGTCGAGTTGCTCGAGCCGGGTTCGCCGACGTACCGCTATTTGACCTGACGGTCAGGCGGCAACCTCGATCAACGCTTCGTCGTTGGCGCGGAAGAACGGTTCGACGGGCACTTCGAAGTCGGCGGCGCACTCGGTGATCACCGATGCCCAGCGTCGGTCGATCCGCGACACGCTGCCAATGCCTGGGCGCGTGAGGCAGAAGGCCACAGTGGTGCCCGGTTCGAATCCAGCCAGCAGGTCGGACAGTGCCGCCATCAGTTCGGCCACGAATGCGGGATCCGGCGCGGACGCGATCTCGACATCGCTCATCACCTTCAGGAACCGGCGATCCGGCCCGACGAGCACGAACCGCAGCAACCGCTCAGCGAAGCCGAGCGGGCCCATCAGCGCCCGCCATCGTTGGCGCAGATCAGCGGCCGAGTGGATCGGGTCCGTCGCGGTCTCGATCGCCGGAATCGCAATGAGCTCGGTGTGTCTCATCCCGCCATCATCGATGCGAGGACGGCTGTCGGGGATTCGTTCATCCCCAGGGCCGGTGGCCTGTGGATGACTAGCGCGGGGCTTTCAGGATCGTGACAGAATGCCCGCCCATCCGAGTTGAATCCGTACCGACCTCTGGTGTGCCCCAACTCAACACCGCGTCACCGGTGACCGGGACGTCGACCTCACCGTCTCCGAGGGTGCAGACGATGGCGATGTTGCCCCGGTGCATCACGAACCAGCGCGCGTCCTCGTCGTAGTCGATCTTCAGGTGGTCGAGCCACGGGTCGGCAAGGTCGGGTTCGGCTTTGCGCAGCGCGATCAGGCTCTTGTAGAACGTTCTCAGCCGGCCGTGGTCGCCCTCGTCGACCTCGTCCCACGTCAGCTTCGAGCGTTCGAATGTCGCCGGGTCCTGAGGGTCGGGGATCTCGTCGGCGTCCCACCCGTGATCGGCGAACTCCTTCTTGCGCCCCTCTGCTGTCGCCCGCGCGAGGTCGGGTTCGGGATGGCTGCTGAAGAATTGGAACGGGGACGACGACGCCCACTCCTCACCCATGAAAAGCATTGCGGTGTAGGGCGATCCGAGAGCGAGCGCGGCTTTGACGGCCAGTTGGCCGGTGGTCAGGTTCTGCGATGGCCGGTCGCCGATGGCCCGGTTGCCCACCTGGTCGTGGGTGAGCGTGTAGGCCAGCAGCCGGGTCGCCGGGATGGTGGCCGTGTCGAGTGGCCTGCCGTGGCGGCGTTGCCGGAACGACGAGAACGTCCCGGCGTGGAAGTAGCCGTGCCGCAGCGTCTGTGCGAGTGTCTCCAGCGTGCCGAAATCGCCGTAGTATCCCTGCCGCTCACCGGAGACCGCGGTGTGGATCGCGTGGTGGATGTCGTCGTCCCACTGCGCGGTCATGCCAAGGCCGCCGTGGTCACGCGGGGTGATCAGCCGGGGATCGTTGAGGTCGCTCTCGGCGACCAGCGACAGCGGACGGCCCAGATCAGCTGACAGAGCGTCGGTTTCGGCCGACATCTCCTCGAGGATGTGGATCGCGGTGGTGTCGACGAGGGCGTGTACGGCATCCAGGCGCAGACCGTCGGCGTGGAAGTCGCGCATCCAGCGCAGGGCGCAGTCGAGGATGTAGCGGCGTACCTGATCAGCACCGGCGTCGCCGATGTTGATCGACTCCCCCCACGGGTTCGATCCCGACGACAGGTACGGGCCGAACTCGGGCAGGTAGTTACCCGACGGGCCGAGGTGGTTGAACACCGCGTCGATGAGCACGCCCAGGCCACGCTGGTGGCACGCGTTGACGAAGCGGATGAGCGCGTCCGGGCCGCCGTACGGTTCGTGCACGGCGTACCAGAGCACGCCGTCGTAGCCCCAGCCGTGAGTGCCACCGAATGCGTTGACCGGCATGACTTCGACGAAGTCCACGCCGAGGTCGACCAGGTAGTCGAGCTTGTCGATCGCCGCGTCCAACGTGCCGGCGGGGGTGAAGGTGCCGATGTGCAGCTCGTAGATCACCGCACCCTCGATCGAGCGGCCGGCCCACTCGCCGTCGGACCACGCATCGGCCGCGGGTTGCCACAGCTGTGAGCGTTCGTGTACACCGTCTGGCTGACGCGGCGAGCGGGGGTCGGGCAGCACCTTCGTGTTGTCGTCCAGCACGAACCCGTAGCGGGCATCCGGGGCGGCGTCCAAAGTTGTTGTCCACCAACCGTTGTCAGACCGCTCCATCGGGTACAGCGTGCCGTCGAGGTCGAGCTGGACCCGGTCGGGGCGCGGCGCCCATACCGCGAACTCGTGCTCAGGCATCGGTGCGCACCAGCAGCGCCACCGGCAGGTCACCGAACAACTCGGTTGCTCCGACCGTGCCGGAATGTGTGCGCCCGCTGAGCCGGTCGGTCCACGTTCCATCGGCGAGTGTCACTGCGGTGTCCCCCCATTCGGTGAGCCGTGCGGTCCATCGGCTGACGGCGACGAGAACGTCCTCGCCCCGGCCGAATGCGACGACGTGTGCGGCGTTGGTGCCGTCGGCGGGTACGGGCCGGTAGCCACCGGCCAGGAACGTCTCCGGACGCTCCCGACGCAGGCGCAGCGCCTCGGTCACCACCCGCATCTTCGGGTGGTCACCGTCGGCCAGCGCCGCGCGCCGGGCCGGGTAGTCGATCGCGCGCCGGTTGTCGGGGTCGACGAGGCTGTCTTCCCACAGTTCGGTGCCCTGGTAGACGTCGGGGACGCCAGGCCCGGTGAGCGCGATCAGCTTCTGGCCCAACGCATCACCGCGGGCGTGCTGGTCCAGTCGTGCCACCAGCGCGGTCAGCTCGGTGGCCACCGGCCCGTCCAGCACGCTGTCGAGCCAGCCGTGCACCGCGGATTCGAAGTCGGTGTCCGGATCGTTCCATGTCGTGTGCAAGGCCGCTTCGCGGATCGCCTTCTCGGTGTAGGCGTGCAACCGCTCCCGCAGCTCGTCGGTGACGGCCCCGTCGACCGGCCATACCCCGAAGACGTTCTGCCACAGGAAGAGCCCGGTCAGAGGGTCGGGGGAGGGGGTGGTGCGTTCCCAGCCCTGCACCATCTCGGTCCACAGCGAGGGCACCTGCGAGAGCACGCCGATGCGGGCCCGTACGTCTTCGCCGCGTTTGGTGTCGTGGGTGGACAGGGTGGTCATCGCCGACGGCCACAGGGTCGCGCGCGCCTGCGCCCTGGTGTGGAACTCTGCGGCGCTGACCCCGAAGTGCTCGGGTTCGCCGCCGACCTCGTTGAGCGAGACGAGGCGGGCGTCGCGGTAGAACAGGCAGTCCTCCATCGATTTCGCGGTCGCTGCGCCGCACAGCTGCTGCAGCCGTACACCGGCTTCCGTGCCGGGGGCCAACGCCGCGGTCAGTAGCGTGAGCGGCTCGGCGAGGTCGGGCCGAGCCACCGCGGTCTCGGCGAGCGCAGCCGGCAACACCAGGGGCAGTGAGAGGTAGTCGGAGCGGTAGACGCCGATGTGGCTGAGCAGTTCGGCGATCGCCTCGGGCAGCAGGTCGTGATCGCGCCCCGTACCCGCCACCACGGCTCGGCGCAGCCGCGCCAGCTCGCTGGCGAGCGTGACCGTCACGGCGTCGGTTTTCAGCCGGCGCGCCTCGTCGGCCATCCCGGCGTAGTCGACGCCGGCCGAAGCGATCAGTTCGGTCAACGATTGCTCGCCGGTGGGGTCGACGAACACGCCGCCCGCCTCGCGCAGTGCGTCGTACCCGGTGGTGCCGGCGACGGGCAGGCTCGGATCCAGCGGCTCGTCGACGGCGAGGATCTTCTCGATCACGATCCACGCCTGTGGGCCCGCCAGCTCCCGTAGCCATCCGAGATAGCCTGTGGGATCGGACAATCCGTCCGGATGATCGATCCGGATACCGTCGACGAGGCCCTCGTCGAACCAGCGCTTCACCTCGGCGTGCGTGGCGTCGAACACCGCGCGGTCTTCCTGCCGCAGGCCGGCCAGCGAGGTGATGGAGAAGAAGCGGCGGTATCCGCAGATGCCGTGGCGCCAGCCGATCAGCTTGTAGTGCTGCCGGTCGTGCACCTGCGCGCCGGAGGCCCCGTCGTCGGCGGTGCCGGGACTGATCGGGTAGACCAGATCGCCGAGCCGCAACGTGTCCCCGTCCACGGTCAGGTTATCGACGTCGTCGTCGGAACCCAGCACCGGCAACACGATCCGGCCGTCGGGGTCCAGCGTCCAGTCGATGTCGAAGTAAGAGGCGTAGCGCGACTCGCGCCCGTGGGTGAGCAGGTCCCACCACCAGGCGTTCTGTCGGGGCACGTCGACGCCGACGTGGTTGGGCACGATGTCGACGACCACACCGAGGCCCGCGTCGCGCGCTCTCGACACCAGCCGCGAGAACCCTTCGGGTCCACCGAGTTCGGCGGAGATCGTGGTGGGGTCGGTGACGTCGTAGCCGTGCGTCGAGCCTTCGGCCGCGGTCAGGATCGGCGACAGGTACAGGTGGGACACCCCGAGGTCGGCGAGGTAGTCGACCAGCTTCTCCGCGTCGGCGAACGTGAACGCCTCGCCGCTGGCCGCGCCGCGCATCTGCAGGCGGTAGGTGGACAGAACGGCCATCAGGCGGTCTTACGCAGCACGAGCAGCGAACGGGGGGCGAGGGTGATCTTCTCGCCCGCCGCGACTGTCACCTCGGCGGCGCCGCGCGGATCTGCGGTGTCGAGGTCGGCCACCCACTCTTTGGCGTAATCATCCTGCGGCGCAACAAAATCCTGCTTCTCGCCGTGAGCGTTGAAGCACAGCAGGAAGGAGTCGTCGACGATCCGCTCACCGCGGGCGCCGGGCGCGGGGATCGCCTCGCCGTTGAGGAAGACCGCCACGCACTGGCCGAGGCCGGTCTCCCAGTCGGCGTAGTCCATCTCCTTGCCCGACGGGGTCAGCCACGCGATGTCGCGCACCTGGTCGCCGGTGCGGATCGGCTTGCCCTCGAAGAACCGGCGGCGGCGGAACACGGGGTGTTCCTTGCGGAATCTGACCACCTTGCGGGTGAATTCGAGCAGATCGGCGTTGGTCGTGCACAGCGACCAGTCCATCCAGGACAGCTCGGAGTCCTGGCAGTAGACGTTGTTGTTGCCCTTCTGCGTGCGGCCGATCTCGTCACCGTGGGCGATCATCGGGGTGCCCTGCGAGAGCATCAGCGTGCCCAGGATGTTGCGCATCTGCTGGCCGCGCAGCGCGACAATCTCGGGATCATCGGTGGGGCCTTCGACACCGCAGTTCCACGACCGGTTGTGGCTCTCACCGTCGCGGTTGTCCTCGCCGTTGGCGGCGTTGTGCTTTTCGTTGTAGGACACCAGGTCGTTCAGCGTGAAGCCGTCGTGGCAGGTCACGAAGTTGATGCTGGCGCTCGGCCGGCGGCCGGTCGCCTCGTAGAGATCGGACGACCCGGTCAGACGGGACGCAAGTTCACCCAGGGTTGCGGGCTCGCCCCGCCAGTAATCGCGCACAGTGTCGCGATACTTCCCATTCCATTCCGTCCACAAACCTGGGAAATTGCCGACCTGGTAGCCGCCTTCGCCGATGTCCCACGGCTCGGCGATCAGCTTCACCTGGCTGACCACCGGGTCCTGTTGGACCAGGTCGAAGAACGCCGAGAGGCGGTCGACGTCGTAGAACTCGCGGGCCAGCGTGGCGGCCAGGTCGAAGCGGAAGCCGTCGACGTGCATCTCCAGCACCCAGTAGCGCAGCGAATCCATGATCAGTTGCAGTGTGTGGGGGTGGCGGGCGTTGAGGCTGTTGCCGGTGCCGGTGAAGTCCTTGTAATACCTGCGGTCTTCGTCGAGTAGGCGGTAGTAGGCGGCGTTGTCGATGCCGCGGAAATTCACGGTGGGGCCGAGGTGGTTGCCTTCGGCGGTGTGGTTGTAGACGACGTCGAGGATCACCTCGATGCCGGCTTCGTGGAACGCGCGCACCATCGTCTTGAATTCGGAGACGGCACCGCCGGCGTGTTTGGCGGCCGCGTACTGGTGATGCGGGGCGAAGAAGCCGAACGTGTTGTAGCCCCAGTAATTTCGCAACCCCAGGTCGAGGAGCCGGTGGTCGTGCATGAACTGGTGTACCGGCATCAACTCGATGGCCGTGACGTTGAGCGACTTGAGGTGGTCGATGATCGCGGGGTGTCCCAGGCCGGCGTAGGTGCCGCGCAGTTCCTCGGGAATGCCCGGATGCTGCTGCGTCATGCCCTTGACGTGGGCCTCGTAGATCACCGTCTCGTGGTACGGCGTGCCCGGAGCGCGATCGTTGCCCCACTGGAAGAACGGGTTGATGACCACGCTGGTCATCGTGTGGCCCAGCGAGTCGATGCGCGGCGGGACACCTCCGCTTGCCAGGTCGTCGGCCTCGAGATCGTAGGAGTACAGCGCCTGGGAGAACGCGAAGTCCCCGTGGAACGCCTTGCCGTACGGGTCGAGGAGCAGCTTGCTGGGATCACACCGGTGACCGGAGGCGGGATCCCAGGGCCCGTGTACGCGAAATCCGTAGCGCTGCCCCGGGTTGACCCCCGGCAGGTAGGCATGCCACACGTAGCTGTCGACCTCGTCGAGCTCGATCCGCTGCTCGGTGCCGTCCTTGGCGATCAGGCACAGGTCGACCCGCTCGGCCACTTCGGAGAACAGCGAGAAGTTGGTGCCGCCGCCGTCGTAAGCGGCACCCAGGGGATAGGGGGTGCCGGGCCAAACGATGGTCATCTGGCGGGCCACCATCCGGTGGCGGCACCCACCTGCCGGCCGAGTTCACCGGTCATGGTTCGCATGTAGGTCGACGAGATGTGGTGAGCGTCGTGATAGATCAACACGTTCCCCTCCACGGCTCGGCAGTAGTCCGGACGACACACCGCATCGCTCATGTCGAGCGGCTTGAGCAACGGGAACTGCGCGAGGTAGTCAAGCGTCGGGTTATGGTCCGACAGTACTTCGGATCGCTTGATTCCGCAGGAGATGGCGTCACCTCCGTCGGCCAGACAGTCCGACGGGAAGAACGGTTCGCCGTCGCGCACCATCCAGGGTGTGTCACGCATTGCGAGGATCGGAATCTTGTTGTCGGACAATTCTTTCCAGATGCCCAGATAGCTGGACGGCATGACGTCACCGGCTTTGATGTTCCAGGGCCGGGTCGAGGTGGTGAACACGAAGTCGGGTTTGTCGGCGATCAGCTTGGCCATCACCCGCTGATTCCACTGGTGGCACTTGGGGTAGGGGTCGTTGTTGCCCATCACCAGCGGGACAGCTTCGGTGGTCAGTGGGCAGCCCATCTTCAGGTAGGTGACGACCTTGAAGTGGTGCAGCCTGCCGAGCAGGTCCAGCGCGGTGATCCAGTGTTCGGCGTGGGAGCCGCCGGCCAGTGCGATGGTGCGGGTGGCGGCCTTGTCGCCGTAGGTGCAGTTGATGACGCCGACGTTGTCGAAGTCGCTGATGCAGCCGTCGGTGGTCGATTCGGGGATGTCGTTCTTGGCTTCGAGCGCGGTGGGGCGGAACGGCAGATCGGGGACGCGGACGTGGTCGAGGAGGGCGCGGGCCCCCGGATAGTCGCGCGGGGAGAGCTCCAGGAGCTCCTGACCGTTGGCGCGCAGCACCGTCACGTGTTCGCGCCACGTGAACGACGTCGCGGTCAGGGCGACGCCGAGCAGGGCGACGGTCGAACCCAGGACGATCGTCGGGCGGCGCAACCGGGTGCGCAGCGGCAGCCGCGGCGCCTTGGGTCGCGCGGGCTGGCTGCGGCCGCTGCGCAGCGGCTCTTCGACGTAGCGGGTGGTCAGCCACGCCAGCACCCCGGACACCAGCAGCACTCCGGCGCCTTCGACGAAGTTCACCGCGGGGCGCCCGGTGTAGGACAGGTAGAAGATCAGCAGCGGCCAGTGCCACAGGTACAGCGAGTAGGCCATCGCACCGAGCGCGACGAACGGGGCGCTGGCGAGCAGTCGGTTCGGCGCGGGCAGGCGGCCGTCGGTGTGCGGGTCGGCGTAGCGGTTGGCGGCCGAGAGGATGAACAGCAGCGTGGCGCCCACGGGCACCAGCGCCCATGGTCCCGGGAATTCCTTCACGCCGTCGATCAGCGCACCGCACGCGAGGATCGCGCCGAGCCCGATGAGGGCGGCCAGCGTGCGCAGCCACATCGGGCAGCGCAGCGACGGCACGATCGCCCCGACGAGCGCGCCGAGCAGCAGTTCCCACGCCCGGGCGAAGCTGTTGTAGTAGGCGGTGGCCTGGTCGGCGTCGTGGGCGATGATCGCGTAGACGAATGATGCGATGGCGCAGGCGCTCAGCAGCACGACGAAGGCGGCGCGCATGTGGCGGCCGAAGATCCGTCGGAACACCACGGCCGCGCCCAGGATCAGCGCCAGGAACGCGATGTAGAACTGGCCCTGCACCGACATCGACCAGATGTGCTGCAGCGGGCTGACCGCCTCGCCGGCGCGCAGGTAGTTCGACGCGGTGTTGGCGAGCTCCCAGTTCTGGAAGTAGCCGAGGCTCGCCAGGCTCTGGTCGGCGAAGGTCTCCCACCGGGTCTCGGGCTGGATCAGGATCGTCAACACCGCGGACACCGCGAGCACGACGACCAGCGCGGGCAGCAGTCGGCGGATCAGCCGGGTGATCTCGGGCACCGGCCGCGGAGCGGGCCCCGGGGTGAGCACGCCGCGCAGCAGCCTGCCGCCGAAGAAGAATCCCGACAACACGAGGAAGACGTCGACGCCGCCGGACACCCGCCCGAACCACACGTGGAACACCGCGACCAGCGCGATCGCGACACCGCGCAACCCGTCGAGGTCGTGGCGGTAGAACCCGGCGCTCCGCGTCCCCATCTGGGTCACCGGAGCCGTCGCGGCGGGCCGGGCGGAGGCGAGGGTCTTCATGATCGACGGCTAATCTACCGAAGGTGTCTGCGATGACGCCTATCGAGATCAGCGCGGTCGACGCGGCTCACATCTGGCATCCGTACAGCCCGATCGGACCTGACGCGATGGCGCCGGTGGTCGCGACGGGGGCGCGGGGCGCATGGCTCACGCTCGATCGGGACGGCCGCGCGGTCGAGGTGCTCGACGCGATGGCGTCGTGGTGGACGGCAGTGCACGGGCACGGCCACCCGGCACTGGACGCCGCGATCACCCGTCAGCTCGCGACCATGAACCACGTCATGTTCGGCGGCCTGACCCATGAGCCGGCGGCGCGGCTGGCACAGCTGCTCGTCGAGATGAGTCCGGCCGGGCTGGAGACGGTGTTCTTCAGTGATTCGGGATCGGTGTCGGTGGAGGTCGCCGTCAAGATGGCGCTGCAGTACTGGCGCAGCAGCGGTCGGCCCGGCAAGAGCCGGCTGATGACCTGGCGCGGTGGCTATCACGGCGACACGTTCACGCCGATGAGCGTCTGCGATCCGGACGGCGGCATGCACACGCTGTGGACCGGCGCGCACTCCCTGCTGGCCGACCAGGTGTTCGCCCCGGCGGTGCCCGCCGAGTACGACCCGGCCTACAGTGCGGCCTTCGCCGAACAGCTCGCTCGCCATGCCGACGAACTCGCCGCGGTGATCGTCGAGCCGGTCGTCCAGGGCGCTGGCGGGATGCGCTTCCACGACCCGCGCTATGTCGCCGATCTGCGCCGCATCTGCGACGAGCACGGTGTGCTGTTGATCTTCGACGAGATCGCCACCGGGTTCGGTCGCACCGGCGCGTTGTTCGCGGCCGACCACGCCGGGGTCAGCCCCGACATCATGTGCGTGGGCAAGGCGCTGACGGGCGGTTACCTGACGCTCGCGGCGACGCTGTGCACCCGCGAGGTCGCCGAGACGATCAGCGGGCACCCACCTGGAGCACTGATGCACGGGCCGACCTTCATGGCCAACGCGTTGGCCTGCGCCGTCAGCGTCGCGTCGCTGGAACTGCTGGGCACCGGGCAGTGGCGCTCCCAGGTTCAGGGGATCGAGGCCGGGCTGCACTCCGGCCTGGCGCCCGCAGCCGAGCTGCCCAACGTGGTCGACGTGCGGGTGCTCGGCGCGATCGGCGTCCTGGAACTCGACCGGGAGGTCGATCTGCGCGTCGCGACGCCGGTGGCCGTCGAGCACGGGGTGTGGCTGCGGCCGTTCCGCAACCTGGTCTACGTGATGCCCCCCTACATCTGTACCGCTGAGGAGATCGGCCAGATCACCTCGGCGATGATCGCGGTCACTCGTGCTCTAACCTGAACGGTGTTCAATAGCCCTGTTCGAAGAGGAGCGCCGGTGACGCGCGTCGGTCTGGATCCGCTGGCCTGGCTCGACGACGTCGCAGCCCAGCGGCGCACCGCGGGCTTGCGCCGGACCCTGCGCGCCCGCCCGCCCGTCGGCGCCGAACTCGATCTCGCCTCCAATGACTACCTCGGCCTCGCCCAGCACCCCCGGGTGCTCGACGGTGGCGTGGCGGCCCTGCGCACCTGGGGCGCCGGGTCCACAGGGTCCCGCCTGGTCACCGGCAACACCGAACTGCACGAGGACTTCGAGCGCGACCTGGCCGCGTTCGTCGGCGCCGAGTCGGCGCTGGTCTTCTCCTCGGGGTACACCGCCAATCTCGGTGCGGTGGTGGCGCTTTCGGGTCCGGGCACATTACTGGTGTCCGACGCGCTGACCCATGCCTCGCTGGTCGACGCGTGCCGCCTGTCGCGGGCCCGGGTGGTCGTCACCCCCGCACGGCGACGTCGCGGCGGTGGAAACTGCCCTGGCCGGACGCACCGAGGGCCGTGCCGTCGTGATCACCGACTCGGTGTTCTCCGCCGACGGTGTCCTGGCCCCGCTGACCGCGCTGCACGACGCGTGCCGCCGGCAGGGCGCGCTGCTGATCGTCGACGAGGCCCACGGACTCGGCGTGCGCGGCTCGGGTGGCCGCGGGCTCCTGCACGAGGTCGGGCTGGCCGGAGCGCCCGACGTGGTGATGACGACGACGCTGTCGAAAGCGCTGGGCAGCCAGGGCGGCGCGGTGCTCGGCCCGGCCGCCGTGCGCGAGCACCTGATCGACTCGGCGCGACCGTTCATCTTCGACACCGGGCTGGCGCCGGCTGCCGTCGGCGCGGCGCACGCGGCACTCGGCGTGCTGATCGACGAACCGTGGCGAGCCCGCCGAGTGCTGGAGCACGCCGCCGCGCTGGCCGACATCTGCGGTGTGGCCGACACCCCCACCTCGGCCGTGGTCTCGGTGATCCTCGGCGAACCGGAGGTGGCGTTCGCCGCCGCGGCGGCCTGCCTCGAGCTGGGCGTGCGAGTCGGCTGCTTCCGGCCGCCGAGCGTGCCCGCCGGCACCTCGCGGCTGCGGCTGACTGCCCGGGCGTCCCTGTCCGACGACGAGATGGCCCTGGCCCGCCGGGTCCTGACGGACGTGCTGGCGCGGTGAGCGTGCTCGTCGTCACCGGCACCGGGACAGGGGTCGGCAAGACCGTCGCGACCGCGGCGCTGGCCTGTCATGCGCGGCTCACCGGCCTGGACGTGGCGGTGTGCAAGCCGGTGCAGACGGGCACCGCCGACGGCGACGACGACCTGGCCGAGATCGGCAGGCAGGCCGGGGTGTCCGAGCTGTTCTCGGGATGGCGCTATCCGGAACCTCTCGCGCCGCTGGCGGCCGCGGCGCGGGCCGGCGCCGCGCTGCCCACAAGCGCGGAGTTGATCGAGCTGGTGCGGCGAGCGGATGCACCCGGCCGCCTGACGCTGGTGGAAGGTGCCGGTGGGCTGCTCGTGGAGCTTGCCGACGGCGGCGTGACACTGCGTGATGTGGCCGCCGAACTGGCCGCGCCGGTGTTGATCGTGGTCGCCGCGGGACTGGGCACCCTCAACCACACCGCTCTGACGGTAGAAGCGCTTGCCGCGCATGATGTTTCGTGTGCCGGTCTGGTGATCGGTTCCTGGCCGGCCCAACCCGGGGTCGCCGAGATCGACAATCGGGATGCGCTGGCGCGGCTGGCTCCTGTGCGGGCGGCGTTGCCCGCCGGGCTCGGGGCGCTCGGCGCCTCCGACTTCGAGCAGATCACCGCGCGGGCGTTCGACCCGGGCTGGGTTGCCGGACTGATCTAGTGGTGCACTCTGTCGAGGCGCTGTTCGACGTCGCCACTCAGACGTCGGTGCGGGGCCTGTGGGACGGACTGGCGACCGCGGGGGTGCCCAGCCAGGCGGGCCACACCGCACCGAGTAACCGGCCGCACGTCACGCTGACGGTGGCCGAGCAGATGGACGACGCGGTGGATCGTGCGCTGGCGCCGCTGGTGGACCGTTTGCCCCTGCCGTGCGTGATCGGCGCGCCGATGCTGTTCGGTGGCGGGCGCACCGTCACGCTGGTGCGACTGGTGGTGCCGTCGGCCGACCTGCTGGCCCTGCACGCCGACATCCACGAGGTGTGCGCGCCCTACATGCCGAAAGGTGTTCTGCCGCATGCAAATCCGGGCAGGTGGACGCCACATGTCACGCTCGGCCGGCGCATCCCGCCTGCTCTCGTGCCTCTCGCGCTGGCGATACCGGACATCGCCCGTGACATCGATGCCGAGATCACCGCGCTGCGCCACTGGGACGGCAACGCCAAAGAGGAGCACTGGATCACCTGATCTGCGGTAGCTTCCCCCTCGGTGGCCACGCGATCCGACGACGAGAAGCCCCGCCGGTCGTCCGACTGGGGCCCTGGCCGCGCGCACTGGTGGACCACCACCTCGATCGCGATCATCGGGGCGATCGTCGGCGGCATCTCCCTGGTGATGAACTTCTTCTATCAGCCCAGCGCGCCGCCGACCACGATCTCCTCGGGTCATTCCGAGTTCATGAAATTGAGCTACTCGGACCGGATCGACCGGTGCGTGCCCCACATCGCCGAGAACCTCGCCTCGTGGCAGGACCGGTGGCGCGCGGCGCTCGACGCCAGTGGCGGCGCACACCAGAAGCCGCCCGTGCCGTTCGCCGCACTCGGCGACGCCGCTGCCGCGGGTCAGGCGATCGTCAACACCTATCTCGCGGTGGTGAACTACGCCGAGAAATTGGCACCCACCGATGAGGGCGAGAACCTGCTCTCCTGCATCTACGCGCCGGTGCTGACGATGGACCCGCAGAAGCGCTACCCCGACGTGGAGGCGCTCGTCGGCAGCGGTAACGAGACCCCCAAGGCCGACAACATCGTCGTCGCGCAGAGTCCCACCTACACCCAGGGCGAGTTCGCCGGCGTCACCGCCGAGGGCAGGACCAGCAAGATCGTCGAGGTCGTCATCCGTCCCGGCCCCAGCGAGGCGCGCCGGCAGCTCGGGTTCGCCCTGGTCTCCGGCTACGAGCAGGGGGTCCAGATGTGGGCGCTCAACGCATCGCTGGACACCGGCGATCCGCGATGGATGACCGACATCGCGAACTACCGGGGCTTCTAGAGGATCTGGACCGGCTGTTCGCCGCGCGCCAGGATGCCGTCGATCAGCAGGCGTACGCCGAAGTCGAACCGGGTGTCCTGATCGTCGGCGAGCAGCGACGCGTGGGGTAGGTCCGCGCCCGCGGCGTCCCACTGCCGGCGGGACTGCTCGTCGACGGTGAATCCGAGCACGTAGTAGACGACCGTGCGGGCGGTCAGGTCGGCGTTCGTCGCCGGCACGCCGGCCTCGACGGCGGCATCGGTCAGGTGACCCAGCACCTCGGTCATGACCGCCGACTGTGCGGCGGCGAAGCTCGCCGAGACCAGTTCGGCGCCGTCGGTGTGAGACAGCAGCGCATCACGTGTCTGTCGGCACAGAGTCGCCATCCGGGTGCGCCAGTCGCCGGCGGGGTGTGTGACCGGGGCCAGGATGTGGTCGGCGACCGCGCCGAGCAGCTGCTGCTTGTTCGCGAAGTGCCAGTAGAGCGCTCCCGGCGACACCTCGAGCTCGCGGGCCAGCCGCCGCATCGACAGATCGGCGAGCCCGTAATCGTCGAGCAGCGAGGTGGCCGCCGCGACCACGTCGCGTTTGTGGAGCTGCACGCCAGTACCCTAACCTGAACACCGTTCAATTGTCGGCTTCGCCGACGGTGTTCAACAGGGCGACGAGGAGAAGTGAATGAGCGACATTCTGGCGGTGGCACGCGAACAGGTGCTCGAGCGGGGTGTCGGCCTCGACCAGGACCAGACGCTGCAGGTACTGCAGCTCTCCGACGACCGTCTCGACGAGCTGCTCGCGCTGGCCCACGAGGTCCGCATGGCCCACTGCGGCCCGGACGTCGAGGTCGAGGGCATCATCAGCCTCAAGACCGGAGGCTGCCCCGAGGACTGCCACTTCTGTTCGCAGTCAGGACTTTTCGCCTCGCCGGTGCGCAGCGCGTGGCTCGACGTGCCGAGCCTGGTGGAGGCCGCCAAGCAGACCGCCAAGACCGGCGCCACCGAGTTCTGCATCGTGGCCGCCGTCCGTGGACCCGACGAGCGGCTGCTGGCCCAGGTGGCTGCCGGCATCGAGGCGATCCGCAACGAGGTCGACATCCAGATCGCCTGCTCGCTGGGCATGCTTACCCAGGAGCAGGTGGATCGCCTGCGGGACATGGGCGTTCACCGCTACAACCACAATCTCGAGACGGCCCAGTCGTTCTTCACCAACGTGGTGACCACCCACACCTGGGAGGAGCGCTGGGAGACGCTGCAGATGGTGCGTGAGGCCGGTATGGAGGTGTGCTGCGGCGGCATCCTCGGGATGGGGGAGACGCTGGAGCAGCGCGCCGAATTCGCTGCCAATCTGGCCGAATTGAACCCGCACGAGGTTCCGCTGAACTTCCTCAACCCGCGCCCGGGCACCCCGTTCGGTGATCTCGAGGTGCTGCCCGCCGCCGAGGCACTCAAGGCCGTCGCCGCGTTCCGGCTCGCCTTGCCGCGCACGATGCTGCGCTTCGCCGGCGGCCGGGAGATCACGCTCGGCGACCTCGGCGCCAAGAAGGGCATTCTCGGCGGCATCAACGCCGTCATCGTCGGCAACTACCTGACCACCCTGGGTCGGCCCGCCGAAGCAGATCTGGAGCTGCTGGAGGATCTGCAGATGCCGATCAAGGCACTCAACGCAAGCCTGTGATGGTGCACGAGCTGCCCGCGCCGGTGGGCGCCGGCGTCTTCAACGTCTACACCGGCGAACCCGCGGGATCGACGGTGCCCACGGCCGCGGCGCTCGGTCTGGAACCCCCGCGGTTCTGCGCCGACTGCGGCCGCCGGATGGTCGTCCAGGTGCGCCCGGACGGGTGGTGGGCCAAGTGCTCACGGCACGGCCAGGTGGATTCGAAGGATCTGGAGCTCTACCGGTGACCGGAGCTCCTACCCAGCCGGTCTCCCGCGTCCACGCCGCGCTGCGGGTCATCGTCGCGCTGGCCGTCGCCGGGGCGCTGTGCGGTGCAGTGTGGGCGTGGCTGGCGCCACCCATCCACAGCGTCGTCGCGCTGACGCGTAGCAACGACCGGGTCAAGGCGTACCTCGGCAACGAGGGCGATCACTTCTTCACCGCCGCGTTCCTGATGGTCGGGTTCCTGTCGGTGCTCGCCGTGATCGCCGCGGTCGCCGTGTGGCAGTGGCGGACCCAGCGCGGACCGGTGATGATGGCGGCCCTGGGCGTGGGCACGATCGTGGCGTCGGCCGCCGCGGTCGGTTCCGGCGCTGCCCTGGCACGAGTGCGCTACGGACACCTCGACGTGGCCGCTGTCGACGTCACCGAGCAGAACCGGGTGAGTTACGTCGTCGAGGCGCCGTCGGTGTTCTTCGGCCACACGCCCCTGCAGGTGGCGCTGACACTGCTGCTGCCGGCAGCCGTCGCGGCGATGGTGTACGTGCTGGGCGCGGTGTCGACCACCCGCGACGATCTCGGGGGCTGGCCTCCGGTCGAGCCGAGTGCCGGGGCTCCTGGGGCTACTGGTCGAACCGCGACAGCGGCTGACGCTCCACCCGTCGCCCCGTCATCACCTTCACCGTGATCTTGCCCAGCGTGAACATGCCCCGGTAGGTCGACGGGTTCAGCAGCGTCGGCCACTTGGTGCGCTTGATGTTCTCGCGCAATGGCTTCCCGGCGAATCGGTCCCGCAGCCAGCGCAGCGTCATCGGCGCCGACATCGGGTGCAGCAGGAGATGCTCGCTGAACAGGTCGCGGTGGTAGGTGACATGCGCACCGCCGCGCACGTAGGTGTGCGCCAGCTCGTCGATGTCGTCGACGGAGATGATGCGGTCGTGGACGGCCTGCACGATCAGTACCGGAACCGACGGAGCGGCCGTGCCCAGCTTGATGCTGTCGAACACGTGCTGCACTTCGGGGCTGAGCAGGATCTCCTCGAGCGGCCGATCGATCAAGTCGGCCATGTCCCGGCCCGCGCACGTGACCATCGCCTGCGCAGTGGTCATCGTCTGGATGCGCTCCAGCAGTGCCTTGCCTTCCGGCGTGGCGTGCTCGGCGATCATGCGGTCCAGGTCGGGGTAGATGTGGCAGAGCGCGGCGACGACGAGCGCAGGCAGGCCCGCGTAGATGCTGCCGTTGAGGCGGCGGAACGTGTGGCCCAGGTCGCCGACCGGCGAGCCGAGTACGGCGCCGACCACGTTGAGTTCCGGCGCGTAGGCGGCCTGTACCTCTGCAGCCCACGCCGAGGCCAGTCCGCCGCCGGAGTAGCCCCACAGTCCGACAGGTGAGTCGGCGGCCAGCCGGAACGTCGGGTGGTTGATGGCGGCCCGGATGCCGTCGAGGATGTGGTAGCCGGGCTCGTAGGGCGCGCCCCACATGCCGGTCGAGCCCTCGTGATCGGGCACCGACACCGCCCAGCCCTCCGCGAGCGCGGCGGCAATCAGCAGGAACTCGAACTGGGCCACGGCGCCGACGGCCTTGGCGCCGCGGCGCAGCGCGTAGGACGGGAAGCACCGGCTGGCCACCGCGTCGATGGCGCACTGGTAGGACACCACCGGCAGCGGCCGCGTGTGGTCGCGCTCGGTCGGGATCAGCACCGTGGTGACGCTGGCCTGCGGATCGCCCTGGAAGTCGGTGGTGCGGTAGAGCAGCTGGGTGGCACTGAATTTCTGCGGGATCAGGCCGAGGAATGCCAGCTCGACCTCGCGGGAGCGGAGCACGGTGCCGGGGTGGGCGTGCTCGTACCCCTCGGGCGGCTCGTAGAACGGATCGTCGGACGGCACCGCCGGTCGCTGCCTGGGGCGAAGCGCCTCATGGTGGGGTTGGCCGATCCAATCGGCCCCTGTCGCCCGCGCCGCGCTGCCCAAGTCCATCCCGGCATTGTTACTTAAGAATGCGCTAAGAAGCCAGTCGACTCACCCGGGCGGGCGCAACGCAGCGAATTCGTCGGTGACCCGATACCGGGCGTCGGCGAACCGGTAGAGCGCCGCCGGACGGCCTCCACTGCGTCCCGAGCGCGCCGTGGTGCCGGTCCGCGTGATCACATGCCGACGCTCCAGCACGCGCTGCAGGTTGGTGGCGTCGACCGGATGCCCCAGGGCGGCACTGTAGATGTCGCGCAGGGTCGACAGTGCGAATTCCCCTGGAGCCAAAGCGAATCCGATGTTCGTGTACGACAGCTTGGCGACCAGACGGGTGCGCGCGTGGTCGACCATCGGACCGTGGTCGAAGGCCATCGGCGGCAGGGCGCCGACGGGGTGCCAGCGGGTGTCGGGGGGCAATTCGGGGGTGGCGGGGGAGGGCACCAGGCCCAGGAATGTGGAGGCGATGGTGCGGTCGCCGGGCACCCGATCGGGTTCGGAGAAGACCGCCAGCTGTTCGAGGTGGGCGAGTTCCCGCAAATCGACCTTCTCGGCGAGCTGACGGCGCACCGAGTCGGTCAGCGTCTCGTCGTGGCCCAGCCGGCCGCCGGGCAGCGCCCAGCGTCCGCGCTGCGGGTCCAGGGCTCGCTGCCACAGCAGGACGTGCAGCGCGCTGTCGCGAACCTGAAACACGGCGGCGAGGACTTCGTGCTGGGTGCTACGATGTGGCATGTTTTCGATTGTAAGTCGAAAACCTCGATCAAGGTAAGGAGACGGCGATGACCGTGCTCGCAACCGACAGTGCCGACCGCATCGTCGACGGCCCCGACGGCTACACCGGTGTCGACGGGGACGCCGCATGGGCGGCCGAGGTGCGTCGACTGCTCGATCTGCGCGGCGCCACGCTGCTGGCTCACAACTACCAGCTGCCGGCCATCCAGGACGTCGCCGATCACGTGGGTGACTCCCTGGCTCTGTCGCGCATCGCCGCCGAGGCGCCCGAGGACACGATTGTGTTCGCCGGGGTGCACTTCATGGCGGAGACGGCCAAGATCCTCTCGCCGGACAAGACGGTGCTGATTCCCGACCAGCGGGCCGGCTGCTCGCTGGCCGATTCCATCACCGCCGACGAGCTGCGGGCCTGGAAGGCCGAGTACCCCGGCGCGGTGGTCGTCTCCTACGTCAACACCACGGCCGCGGTGAAAGCCGAGACCGACATCTGCTGCACGTCGTCCAACGCCGTCGAGGTGGTCGCCTCGATCCCCGCCGACCGCGAAGTCCTGTTCTGCCCGGACCAGTTCCTCGGCGCCCACGTTCGCCGCATGACCGGACGGAAGAACCTGCACGTCTGGGCCGGTGAATGCCACGTGCACGCGGGCATCAACGGGGACGAACTCGCCGAGCAGGCGCGCACCCATCCCGACGCCGAACTGTACGTCCACCCCGAATGCGGATGCGCGACATCGGCTCTCTACCTCGCCGGCGAGGGTGCCTACCCGCAGGAGCGCGTCAAGATCCTGTCCACCGGCGGCATGCTCGACGCTGCGCGGGAGACCGGCGCGCGGCAAGTCCTGGTCGCAACCGAGATCGGCATGCTGCACCAATTGCGCCGTGCCGCACCGGATGTCGACTTCCAGGCCGTCAACGACAGGGCGTCGTGCCGGTACATGAAGATGATCACCCCCCGCGGCCATGCTGCGCTGCCTGGTCGAGGGCGCCGACGAAGTGCACGTCGATCCCGAGACCGCCGCGCGAGCGCGTGCCAGCGTCACGCGGATGATCGAGATCGGGCAGCCCGGCGGCGGGGAATGACCGTCAACGGTGCAGGTTGCGGCGGCTCCGGAGGCTGGCGCCTGCGCGCTGACGTCGTCGTCGTCGGAACCGGGGTGGCCGGTCTGGCCGCCGCGCTGGCCGCGCACCGCGCCGGCCGCACCGTGATACTGCTGAGCAAGGCGGCTGAGACGGCGACGTTCTACGCCCAGGGTGGGATCGCCGTGGTCCTGCCCGACGGCGACGACTCGGTCGACGCGCACGTGGCCGACACCCTCGCCGCGGGTGCCGGGCTGTGCGACGCCGGTGCCGTGCGCTCGATCGTGGCCGACGGGGCCCGCGCGGTCGCCGAATTGGTCGGTGCCGGAGCCCGATTCGACGAGTCGGAGCCGGGCCGATGGGCGCTGACCCGCGAAGGTGGGCACACCCGTCGGCGCATCATCCACTCTGGGGGTGACGCCACCGGCGCGGAGGTGCAGCGCGCTCTCGACCACGCCGCCGCGACGCTCGACATCCGCCGCAACCACGTCGCGCTCGACCTGCTGATCGACGGCGGCGCCGTCGCCGGCGTCTCGGTGCTCAGCGAGGACGGCCCGGGAACCATCTACGCACCGTCGGTCATCCTCGCCACCGGCGGGCTCGGACACCTCTACCGGGCCACGACCAACCCTGAAGGCTCCACGGGAGACGGTGTCGCGCTGGCGATCTGGGCCGGACTGCCGGTCGCCGACGTGGAGTTCGTCCAGTTCCATCCGACCATGCTCTACACCGGCGCTGCCACCGGCCGCCGGCCGCTGATCACCGAAGCGCTCCGTGGAGAGGGCGCGAGACTGATCGACCGCCACGGCGATCCGGTGACGGCCGGTGCGCACCCGATGGGTGATCTCGCACCGCGCGATGTCGTGGCGGCAGCGATCGAGGCTCGTCTCGCCGCCTCCGGCGACCCGTGTGTCTACCTCGACGCCCGCCACGTCGCGGATGTGGCACGCCGGTTCCCGACCGTCACGGCTGCCTGCCTCGCGTCGGGCATCGACCCTGCGCTGCAGCCGATTCCGGTGGTCCCCGGCGCGCACTACAGCTGCGGCGGGGTCGTCACCGACGTGCACGGGCGCACCGCGATCGACGGATTGTTCGCCGCCGGAGAGGTGGCCCGTACCGGCATGCACGGCGCGAACCGCCTGGCGTCCAACAGCCTGCTCGAAGGCCTTGTCGTCGGCGGGCGTGCCGGCATCGCCGCCGCCGAGCACGCCGAGGTGGCCGGGCCGCCCCGGGTGGTCGCTGCAGACCAGCCGCTGCGGCCGGTGCTCGCGCGCCCGTCGTTGCAGCAGGCGATGAGCACCTACGCCTCCGTCGTCCGCGACGAGGACGGGTTGATCCGGCTGGCCGCACAGCTCGACACGGCGGAACCGCGGATGATCGCCTCGCGCAGCACGTTCGAGGACGCCGCGCTCACCGCGGTGGCCGGTGTCGTCGGCGCGGCGGCGCGGGCGCGCACCGAGACCCGCGGCTGCCATCACCGCAGCGATCACCCCGACACCGATCCGGCCCAGGCGGTCAGCATCGTCTGCGGCCCGGTCGCGTCAGGATGCCGGTGATGGCCCCGATGCTCACGGCCGCGGAGGAGGCCGACGCGCGGTCGATCATCTCCCGTGGACTCGACGAGGACCTGCGCTACGGGGCCGACGTCACCACGCTGGCCACCGTGGCCGACGACGCCACCACGACGGCGTCGGTCGTGGCGCGCGAAACGGGCGTCATCGCCGGCGGTGACCTCGCACTGATCGTGTTCGACGACGTGCTCGGCCCAGAGGGCTACCGCGTGACCCACCAGGTGCCCGACGGCACCCGGCTGCAGCCGGGCGAGGCCGCACTGATCGTCGAGGGCCCGACGCGCGGGCTGCTCACTGCCGAGCGCACCATGCTCAACCTGCTCTGCCACCTGTCGGGCATCGCCACGGCCACCGCGGCATGGGTCGATGCGGTGGCGGGCACACAGGCTCGGATCCGAGACACCCGCAAGACTCTTCCGGGGATGCGGTCGCTGCAGAAGTACGCGGTGCGCGTCGGCGGTGGCGTCAACCACCGCATGGGGCTCGGCGACGCGGCGCTGATCAAGGACAACCACGTGGCCGCTGCGGGATCGGTCGTAGAGGCGTTGCGCAGGGTCCGCGAGGTCGCGCCCGATCTGCCATGCGAAGTCGAGGTCGATTCCTTGGAGCAGCTCGACGAGGTGCTCGCCGAGGGCGTCGAACTGGTGCTGCTGGACAACTTCCCGGTGTGGCAGACGCAGATCGCGGTGCAGCGGCGGGCGACGCGCTCGCCGCACACGATGCTGGAGTCCTCGGGCGGCTTGTCGCTGGAGAGCGCCGCCGACTATGCAGGTACTGGCGTCGACTATCTGGCGGTGGGGGCGCTCACGCATTCGGTGCGGGTGCTCGATCTGGGTCTGGACCTGTAGCCGATGCGTGTCTCACCGGCCCTGGCTCTCGCGGTGGCGCTGCTGTCGACCGGCATATCGGCGGCCGCGTTGGTACGCACGCTGGACCGCGATCCCGACTACACCGACGAGCAGCGCTCCGCGGCGACGGCACGGATCTGCACGGCGTTCGACACCGTGCGCGCGGGTGTGGCGACCAACACCAACGTGACCGCACCGCAGGACATCAGCGGTTCGCTGGCCGCCGCCGCCAACGCGCGCCTGGCCTTGACGGACGGCGGGCTGTACCTGCTGGCCCGGCTGGACCCGGCCACGCCGGCCGATCTCGCCGACACGGTCCGGACGTTCGCCGACACCCTGATGGACATCGGCGCGGCCGCCACCGCGGGCGCCCCGAACACCGATCCGGCGCAGGCCAAACGTCTCGAGGCGGCGGAGGCGGCCAGCGCCGCCGTCAGCAACCGCTGCCGCTGATCCTCAGGCCGGCATCGGGCCGCGGCGCAGCAGTGACAGCACGACGGCGGCGGCAGCGAACAGGCCGGCGAACACACGGTTGAGCACGGTCTGCTGCCGCGGGGTGCGCAGCCACGTCAGCAGGCGCACCGCCAGGCCGGTGTAGAGGCCCATCACCACCAGGTCGACGGCGACCATCGTGACTCCGATCGCGACGTACTGCGGCAGCAGCGGCGCGGTCGGCACCACGAACTGGGGCATCACCGCGAGGAAGAACAGCAGCCCCTTCGGATTGGTTGCGTTGACCAAAAAGCCGCGCACAACCAGCGCCCGGCGGCTGCCGGCGACCACCTGGTCGACCTGTGCGCGCAGATCCACTCCGACGCTGCGCCACTGCCGGAACGCGAGATAGGCCAGGTAGGCCACGCCCAGCCATTTGATGATCGTGAACGCGAGGATCGAATTCGCGACCGCGGCGCCCAGTCCGATCGCGACCAGCGTCAGCTGCAGCATCAGCCCGATCTCGAGACCCAGGATGCTCCAGTAGCCCCGGCGCACCCCGTGCGTGAGACCGGTGGCCATCGACTGGATGGCGCCGGCGCCGGGGGAGATCGCGATCAGGATCGCTGCGCCGAAGAACGCCAGCCACATCTGCCAGGTCATGTCGCGCTTCTCACGATGCGATGTCTGCGACGAAGACCCCGGACCGCTTGGCGACCATCTGCGCCATCCGCGGCAGCGAGGGATCGGTGGTGCCGGCCGGCAGCACCCGTGGCCGCACCAGATGGTGGGTGGTACTGCCGATGCGGATGTCGGCTTCGCCGGCGGCCAGCACGTTCTTGACCCAGTTGGTCTTACCGTGCGCCAGCCCGATCGCCAGCACCGATCCTTTGCGGTACGGCGTGACGATCGTCTCGTACTCCGTGCCGGAGGTGCGTCCGCGGTGGTGGATCACCCCGAGCCCCGGCATCCGCTTCGACAGCGGCCGCAGCAGCGGGTTGATGTACTTGATCTGCAGTCTTTCGAACCACGGCGGGAAGATCATCGGAACACCGGGCGCGTTGTTGGGGTGGCTGCTCCTGCTCGGCCGGTCCGGCATGACGCCTCCGATTCTGATTTGTGTGCTCTGGGACAATGGTCAGCGTGAATGTATCGCCACGGCTCCTGCGGCGCATCGACCTGCGTGGCGCGACGCTGTCGGCAGCCGGCCTGCGGACCGCGCTGCCCCGCGGCGGCGTCGACGTCGACGCCGTGCTGCCCAAGGTCCGGCCGATCGTGGAGGCCGTCGCCGAACGCGGCGCCGACGCCGCGCTCGAGTACGGCGCCTCGTTCGACGGCGTGCGGCCCGACCGGGTTCGCGTGCCCGTCGAACAGCTGCGGGCTGCCCTCGACGCGCTCGACGCCGACGTCCGTACCGCGCTGGAGGTCGCGATCGAGCGGGCTCGCGCCGTCCACGCCGATCAGCGCCGCACCGACACCACGACCACGCTCGGCCCGGGCGCGACGGTCACCGAGCGCTGGGTGCCCGTCGAGCGGGTGGGCCTCTACGTGCCCGGCGGAAATGCCGTCTATCCGTCCAGTGTGGTGATGAACGTCGTGCCGGCGCAGACCGCCGGTGTCGAGTCGCTCGTGATCGCCAGCCCACCGCAGAAAGATCATGGTGGGCTGCCGCATCCGACGATCCTGGCCGCCGCCGCCCTGCTGGGCGTCGACGAGGTCTGGGCCGTGGGCGGCGCCCAGGCGGTCGCGCTGCTGGCCTACGGCGGCACGGACACCGACGGGGGCGACCTGGCCCCGGTCGACATGATCACCGGGCCGGGCAACATCTACGTCACCGCGGCCAAGCGGATCTGTCGCTCGCTGGTCGGCATCGACTCCGAAGCTGGCCCCACCGAGATCGCGATCCTGGCCGACCACACCGCAGACCCGGTGCATGTCGCGGCCGATCTGATCAGCCAGGCCGAACACGACGAGATGGCCGCCAGTGTGCTCGTCACCGACAGCATCGCGCTGGCCGATGCCACTGACGCCGAAGTGGCCCGCCAGCTGGAGACGACGGTGCACCGCGAGCGCGTGGGCACGGCGCTGAGCGGTCAGCAGTCGGCGATCGTGCTGGTCGACGACATCAACACCGGACTGCGCGTGGTCAACGCCTACGCTGCCGAACACCTGGAGATCCAGACCGTCGACGCGGCCGGCGTCGCCGCGCGGGTCCGCTCCGCGGGCGCGATCTTCGTCGGGGCCTGGTCTCCGGTGAGCCTCGGCGACTACTGCGCCGGCTCCAACCACGTCCTGCCGACGGCCGGTTGCGCACGGCACTCCAGCGGGCTGTCGGTGCAGACGTTCCTACGCGGCATCCACGTCGTGGACTACACCGAGGCAGCGCTCAAAGACGTTGCCGGACATGTCATCACACTCGCCAACGCGGAGAACCTGCCCAGCCACGGGGAAGCGGTGCGGCGGAGGTTCGAGAGGTGAACCCCGGCCAGACCACCACGCTCGGCGACCTGCCGCTGCGCGAAGACCTGCGCGGCAAGTCGCCGTACGGGGCGCCGCAGCTCTCCGTGCCGGTGCGGTTGAACACCAACGAGAACCCGCACCCGCCGACCCAAGCGCTCGTCGACGACGTCGCCGCATCGGTGCGTGAGGCCGCCGCCGAACTGCACCGCTACCCCGACCGCGACGCCGTGGCGCTGCGCACCGATCTCGCCGCCTACCTGACGGCTCAGACGGGTGTCGCCGTCGGAGTCGAGAACGTTTGGGCCGCAAACGGTTCCAACGAGATCCTGCAGCAGCTCCTGCAGGCGTTCGGTGGGCCGGGCCGCAGCGCGATCGGATTCGTGCCGTCCTACTCGATGCACCCGATCATCTCCGACGGGACCCAGACGCGGTGGCTGGCCGCGCACCGCGCCGATGATTTCGGCCTCGATGCCGCGGTCGCGGCCACCGCGATCAAGGAGCACCGCCCCGACGTCGTGTTCGTCACCAGCCCGAACAACCCGTCCGGGCAGAGTGTTTCGCTCGACGACCTGCGCCTGCTCCTCGACGCGATGGCCGGTGGCGTGATGATCGTCGACGAGGCCTACGGCGAATTCTCCTCGCAGCCCAGCGCGCTCGCACTGATCGACGAATACCCGAGCCGGGTCGTGGTGTCGCGCACGATGAGCAAGGCGTTCGCGTTCGCGGGCGGCCGGCTGGGTTACCTGGTGGCGGCCCCCTCAGTCGTGGACGCGATGCTGCTGGTCCGGCTGCCGTATCACCTGTCTTCGCTCACCCAGGCCGCGGCCCGGGCAGCGTTGCGCCACGCCGACGACACGCTCGGCAGTGTCGCGACGCTGATCAGCGAACGTGAGCGGGTCGCTGCGGCGTTGACGGACATGGGTTTCCGGGTCATCCCCAGCGACGCCAACTTCCTGCTGTTCGGCGAGTTCGCCGATGCTGCCGCGACTTGGCAGTCCTACCTCGAGGCCGGGGTGCTGATCCGCGACGTCGGCATCCCCGGATACCTGCGCACCACGATCGGCCTGGCCGACGAGAACGACGCACTGCTGAACGCCAGTGCCCGACAAGGAGTGAAGTGAGCCGTCCCCACAGGTATGCGAAGGTCGAACGCAAGACCAAGGAATCCGACATCGTCGTCGAGTTGGACCTCGACGGCACCGGGCAGGTGAGCATCGACACCGGTGTGCCGTTCTTCGACCACATGTTGACCTCGCTGGGCACCCACGCCCGATTCGACCTCACGGTGAAAGCCGTGGGAGACATCGAGATCGAGGGCCACCACACGATCGAGGACACCGCGATCGTGCTGGGTCAGGCGCTCGGTCAGGCGCTCGGCGACAAGAGCGGTATCCGCCGTTTCGGAGACGCGTTCATCCCGATGGACGAGTCTCTGGCGCATGCCGCCGTCGACGTCTCGGGCCGGCCGTACTTCGTGCACACCGGGGAGCCGGAGTTCATGGTCAGCTTCACGATCGCTGGCTCGCAGGCGCCGTACCACACCGTGGTGAACCAGCACGTCTTCGAATCGTTGGCCTTCAACGCGCGCATCGCGCTGCACGTGCGCACGCTGTACGGGCGCGATCCGCACCACATCACCGAGGCGCAGTACAAGGCCGTCGCGCGCGCACTGCGTGAGGCCGTCGAGTACGACGAGCGGGTCAGCGGCGTGCCGTCGACCAAAGGGACGCTGTAAGAGTGACGCTGTGAGAGTGACACTGTGACAACGAAACTCGTGGTGTTGGACTACGGTTCGGGAAACCTGCGGTCGGCTCAGCGGGCGCTCGAGCGGGTCGGTGCAGAGGTCGAGGTGACCGCTGATCCCGGCGCCGCGATGGCCGCCGACGGTCTGGTGGTACCCGGCGTGGGGGCGTTCGAGGCCTGCATGACCGGGCTGCGTGCGGTCGGCGGCGAGAAGATCATCGCCGACCGCGTCGCAGCCGGGCGGCCGGTGCTCGGCGTGTGCGTCGGGATGCAGATTCTGTTCGCCCGCGGCGTCGAGTTCGGCGTCGAATCGACCGGCTGCGGGCAGTGGCCGGGCGCGGTGGTCCGCCTCGACGCGCCGGTGATCCCGCACATGGGCTGGAACGTCGTCGACGCCCCCGCCGACAGCGTGCTGTTCCGGGGCATGGACCCCGCGACCCGCTTCTACTTCGTGCACTCCTATGCGGCCCAGCAGTGGGAGGGCGACCCGGATGCGGTCCTGACGTGGGCCACCCACCACGTGCCGTTCCTGGCGGCCGTCGAGGCAGGTCCGTTGTCGGCCACGCAGTTCCACCCCGAGAAGAGTGGGGATGCCGGTGCCGAATTGCTGTCCAACTGGATCGGGGCGCTAAGTTGACCGGCGTGAATGCACCGAAACTGGTCCTGTTGCCCGCCGTCGACGTGGTGGAGGGGCGCGCTGTGCGCCTCGTGCAGGGTCAGGCCGGCAGCGAGACCGAATACGGCTCAGCACTCGATGCGGCGATGACGTGGCAGCGCGACGGCGCCGAGTGGATCCATCTGGTGGATCTGGACGCCGCGTTCGGCCGTGGTTCGAACCGGGAGTTGCTCGCCGAGGTGGTCGGCACGCTCGACGTGGCGGTCGAACTCTCCGGCGGCATCCGGGACGACGAGTCGCTCGCGGCGGCGCTGGCCACCGGCTGCGCCCGCGTCAACCTCGGTACGGCGGCGTTGGAGAACCCGCAGTGGTGCGCACGCGCGGTGGCCGAGCACGGCGAGAAGGTAGCCGTCGGCCTGGACGTGTTGATCGCTGACGGTGAGCACCGGTTACGCGGCCGTGGCTGGGAGACCGACGGCGGCGATCTGTGGACGGTGCTCGAGCGCCTCGACCGCGAGGGCTGCTCACGCTTCGTCGTCACCGACGTCACCAAGGACGGCACGCTGAACGGGCCGAACCTCGAGCTGCTCTCGTCGGTGTGCGAGCGCACCGACGCGCCGGTGATCGCGTCGGGCGGGGTGTCCAGTCTGGACGACCTGCGCGCGATCGCGACGCTGACCGGAACCGGCGTCGAAGGGGCAATCGTCGGAAAAGCCTTGTACGCAGGCCGTTTCACGCTGCCTGAGGCTCTGGCCGCGGTCGGCACGTGACGGTCGACGCGCGCCAGCTCGGCGAGCTGCTCGACACGGCCGCGGGGGTTCTCGACGGCGCTTCGGCACAGTTCATCGCCGGTCACGGCGCCGATTCCGCAGTGGCCAAGAAGGGCAACGACTTCGCCACCGAGGTGGACCTCGCGATCGAGCGCCGCGTGGTCGCCGAGCTGCAGCGGCTCACCGGGATCGGGGTGCACGGCGAGGAGTTCGGCGGCGAGTCCATCGATTCGGAGATGGTGTGGGTCCTCGATCCCATCGACGGGACGTTCAACTACGCGGCGGGATCGCCGATGGCGGCGATGCTGCTGGGTCTGCTGGTCGACGGTGAGCCGGCACTGGGGCTGACGTGGCTGCCGTTCATGGGGCAGCGCTACACCGCGGTGGTCGGCGGACCGGCGCGCTGCAACGGCCAGGAACTGCCGCGGCTGGACCGCGCCGGCCTCGACGACGCGATCGTCGGCACCGGCACCTTCAACGTCGAATCGCGCGGCCGCTATCCGGGCCGGTACCGGGCGACAGTCCTGGCCAACCTGAGCAGGCAGTGTTCGCGCATGCGGATGCACGGCGCCACGGGTATCGATCTCGCCTACGTCGCGGCGGGAATCCTCGGCGGAGCCATGAGTTTCGGTCACCACATCTGGGATCACGCCGCGGGTGTCGCGCTGGTGCGCGCCGCGGGCGGCGTCGTCACCGATCTGGCGGGGGAGCCGTGGACGGTGACGTCCCCGTCGGCGCTGGTCGCGGCGCCGGGCGTGCACGAGGAGATGCTCGACATCATCAGCTCGGCCGGCGACCCCAAGGACTATCTGTGAGCACCGGCGGTGACGTCGCGACCCGCGTGATCCCGTGCCTTGACGTCGATGCCGGCCGCGTCGTCAAGGGTGTGAACTTCGAGAACCTGCGCGATGCGGGCGATCCCGTGGAGTTGGCCGCGGTCTACGACGCCGAGGGCGCAGACGAACTGACGTTCCTGGACGTCACGGCGTCGTCGTCGGGGCGGTCCACGATGCTCGAGGTGGTGCGCCGCACCGCCGAGCAGGTGTTCATCCCGCTGACCGTCGGCGGCGGCGTGCGCTCGGTCGCCGACGTGGACATGCTGCTGCGTGCCGGCGCTGACAAGGTGTCGGTCAACACGGCCGCGATCGCGCGCCCGGAGTTGCTCTCGGAGTTGTCGCGGCAGTTCGGTTCGCAGTGCATCGTGCTCTCGGTCGACGCGCGCACCGTGCCGGAGGGCTCGCAGCCCACGCCGTCGGGCTGGGAGGTCACGACGCACGGCGGGCGCCGCGGGACGGGTATCGACGCGGTCGAATGGGCGACCCGCGGTGCCGAACTCGGGGTCGGGGAGATCCTGCTGAACTCCATGGACTTCGACGGCACGAAAGCCGGATTCGATCTGACGATGCTGCGTGCGGTGCGCGGGGCGGTGTCGGTGCCGGTGATCGCCAGCGGCGGTGCCGGTGCCGTGGAACATTTCGCGCCCGCGGTTGTTGCAGGCGCCGACGCCGTGCTGGCGGCCAGCGTGTTCCACTTCAAGCAGCTGACCATCGGCGAAGTGAAGGCGGCGATGAAGGCGGAAGGTATCACGGTCCGATGAGCGCTTGCGCGAAGAGTAAAGGGCAGCGATGAGCGCTCTGGACCCCGAGATCGCGCAGCGGCTCAAGCGCAACGCCGACGGCCTGTTCGCCGCCGTGGTGCAGGAGCGCGGCACCGGTCAGGTGCTGATGGTCGCGTGGATGGACGACGACGCTCTAGCTCGCACGCTGGAAACCCGTGAGGCGACGTACTTTTCGCGTTCGCGTGGCGAGCAGTGGATCAAGGGCGCGACGTCGGGCCACACGCAGCGGGTGCACTCGGTGCGCCTGGACTGCGACGGCGACACCGTGCTGCTGGAAGTCGACCAGGTCGGCGCGGCGTGCCACACCGGCGATCACACGTGCTTCGACGCCGATCTGCTGCTGGGTCAGGCCGACTGACGTTTGCGCAGGGTCTGCAGCGCCTTGTCGGCGTGGCTGTCCATGCTGATCTCGCTGGCGATCACGTCGAGCACGGTGCGGTCGGTGTCGATCACGAACGTGGTGCGCTTGACGGGTAGGAACTTGCCCAGCAACCCACGCTTGACCCCGAACTGCTCGGCGACGGTGCCGTCGGTGTCCGAGAGCAGCGGGTAGTCGAACTTCTGCTGGTCGGCGAAGCGCGCCTGCTTGTCGACGGCGTCGGCGCTGATGCCGACGCGGGTGGCGCCCACGGCGGCGAATTCGGCGGCCAGATCGCGGAAGTGGCACGCCTCCTTGGTGCATCCGGGCGTCATCGCGGCGGGATAGAAGAACAGCACGATCGGCCCGTCGGCGAGCAGTTCGGTCAGCGACCGCGTCGAGCCGGTCTGGTCGGGCAGGGAGAACTCGGCCACGGTGTCGCCACGATTCATGGTTTACAACCTACGTCTGGGAGAATGCCCACGTGCAGTCCACCGCCAGTCTCACTGTGACGACATCGCGTGAGGACTTCCGGGTGCTGGCCGCCGAGCATCGTGTGGTGCCGGTGACCCGCAAGGTGCTCGCGGACAGCGAGACGCCGCTCTCGGCGTACCGCAAGCTCGCCGCCAACCGCCCCGGAACATTCCTCCTGGAGTCCGCGGAGAACGGACGGTCGTGGTCGCGGTGGTCGTTCATCGGCGCGGGCGCGCCGTCGGCGTTGACCGTGCGCGACGGCAAGGCGGCGTGGCTGGGCGTCACCCCGCAGGACGCCCCGTCGGGCGGCGATCCGCTGGAGGCACTGCGCTCGACGCTGACTCTGCTGCAGACCGCGCCGCTGCCCGGTCTGCCCCCGCTGTCCTCAGGTCTGGTCGGGTACTTCGCCTACGACTTCGTGCGGCGGCTCGAGCGGCTGCCCGAACTCGTGGTCGACGATCTCGGGTTGCCCGACATGGTGTTGCTGCTGGCCACCGACATCGCCGCGGTGGACCACCACGAGGGCACCATCACGCTGATCGCCAATGCGGTGAACTGGAACGGCACCGACGAGCGTGTCGACGAGGCCTACGACGACGCCGTCGCCCGACTGGACGTCATGACCTCGGCGCTGGCCGAACCGCTGGCCTCGACGGTGGCCACGTTCTCCCGGCCCGCCCCGCTGCACCGTTCGCAGCGCACGGTCGAGGAGTACACCGCGATCGTCGACAAGCTGGTCGGTGACATCGAGGCGGGTGAGGCCTTCCAGGTGGTGCCTTCGCAGCGCTTCGAGATGGACACCGACGCCGACCCGTTGGACGTCTACCGGATGCTGCGGGTCAGCAACCCCAGCCCATACATGTACCTGCTCAACGTTCCCGACGGCGATGGCGAGCTGGACTTCTCGGTCGTCGGCTCGAGCCCCGAAGCCCTGGTGACGGTCAAGGACGGCCGGGCCACCACGCACCCGATCGCCGGGACCCGCTGGCGCGGTGAGACCGAGGAGGAGGACGTCCTTCTCGAGAAGGAACTCCTCTCCGACGAGAAGGAACGCGCGGAGCATCTGATGCTGGTCGACCTCGGCCGCAACGATCTGGGCCGGGTGTGCCGCCCGGGCACGGTCAAGGTCGAGGACTACAGCCACGTCGAGCGCTACAGCCACGTCATGCACCTCGTGTCGACGGTGACCGGTCTGCTGGCCGACGGCAAGACGGCACTGGACGCGGTGACGGCCTGTTTCCCGGCGGGCACGCTCTCGGGTGCGCCCAAGGTCCGCGCGATGGAGTTGATCGAAGAGGTGGAGAAGACCCGGCGCGGCCTCTACGGCGGGGTGCTGGGATATCTGGACTTCGCCGGCGACGCCGACTTCGCGATCGCGATCCGCACCGCGCTGATGCGGCGCGGCACCGCCTACGTGCAGGCAGGCGGCGGCGTCGTCGCCGACTCCAACGGCCCGTACGAGTACAACGAGGCCGCGAACAAGGCCCGCGCTGTGCTCAACGCTGTCGCCGCGGCCGAGACGCTGAGCGAGCCGTGACGCGTCTCGGGCAGCTCGCGCTGATTCTGGCCGCGGTGGCGCTGTGGGGGGCCTCCCGTCTGACGTGGGTGCAGGTCTCCTCGTTCGACGGGCTGACCCATCCGAAGACCGACGATCTGACGGGCGCGACGTGGTCGACGGCGCTGATACCGCTCGCCCTGGTGGTGTTGGCGGCCGCGGTGGCGGCGTTGGCGGTGCGGGGCTGGCCGATGCGCATCCTCGCGGTCCTCGTCGCCGGGGCCAGCGCGGCGATGGGCTACCTGGCGATCAGCCTGTGGGTGGTGCCCGATGTCGGCGCCCGCGCCGCGCGTCTGGCGGAGGTGCCGATCACCGCACTGGTGGGCACCGAACGACACTCCACGGGTGCGGTGCTCACGCTGGTGGCGGCAGCTCTGTCGCTGCTCGGGGCGGTTCTGCTGCTGCGCTCGTCGACTCGTGCCGCCGGCGACACCGCCCGTTACGCGCGCCGACCGGCCGAGACCGCGGACACCGGCGATGCGATGTCGGAGCGGATGATCTGGGACGCGCTCGATGCCGGGAACGACCCGACCACGACGGACAAGAAGGGGCGGTGACGGGCTGTGGTGTCGTGGCGACTACCCTTCGTTAAGAATCAAACGGCCGTCAGGGGAAGGGAAACGACAGCTATGGGTTCGGCGACCGTCCTCGACTCCATCCTCGATGGGGTGCGGGCTGACGTCGCCGCTCGCGAGGCCGTCGTCAGCCTGGCCGAGGTCAAGGAAAAGGCACAGCGGGCGCCTGCGCCTCTCGACGTGATGGCAGCCTTCCGGGCGCCGGGCATCGGGGTGATCGCCGAGGTCAAGCGCGCGAGCCCGTCGCGGGGTCAGCTGGCCTCGATCGCCGATCCGGCGGAGTTGGCTCGGGCCTACCAAGACGGCGGTGCGCGCGTGATCAGCGTGTTGACCGAGCAGCGCCGTTTCCACGGCTCCCTCGACGACCTGGACGCGGTGCGCGCGGCGGTGTCGATCCCGGTGCTGCGCAAGGACTTCATCGTTCGGCCCTACCAGATCCACGAGGCGCGGGCCCACGGCGCCGATCTGCTGCTGCTGATCGTCGCCGCACTCGAGCAGCCGGCGCTGGAGTCGCTGCTCGAACGCACCGAATCCTTGGGGATGACCGCGCTCGTCGAGGTCCACACCGAGGAGGAAGCCGATCGCGCGCTGCAGGCGGGGGCCTCGTTGATCGGCGTCAACGCCCGTGACCTCAAGACGCTCGAGGTTGACCGGGACTGCTTCGCACGTATCGCGCCGGGGCTGCCGAGCCACGTCATCCGTGTCGCCGAGTCGGGTGTGCGGGGGACTGCGGACCTGCTGGCTTACGCCGGTGCCGGCGCCGACGCCGTGCTCGTCGGCGAAGGCCTGGTGACCAGTGGAGATCCTCGCAGTGCCGTCGCTGACCTCGTCACCGCCGGCACGCATCCGTCGTGCCCGAAACCCGCGCGCTAAGTGACCACCCACCTGGAACCGGAACTGCCGCGCGCCAGCGCCGCAGTGGCCGAGCCGACCTCCCACGATCCCGACGCCCGCGGCCACTTCGGGGTGTACGGCGGACGCTTCGTGCCCGAAGCTCTGATGGCCGTCATCGAAGAAGTGACCGCCGCCTACGAGAAGGCTCGCGGGGACCAGACATTCCTCGACGAGTTGGATCGGTTGCAGCGCCACTACACCGGGCGGCCCTCACCGGTGTACGAGGCGGAGCGACTGACCGAGCATGCCGGTGGTGCGCGGATCTTCCTGAAGCGAGAAGACCTCAACCACACGGGTTCTCACAAGATTAACAACGTGCTCGGGCAGGCGCTGCTGGCCAAGCAGATGGGCAAGACCCGCGTCATCGCCGAGACCGGAGCCGGTCAGCACGGGGTCGCGACGGCGACCGCGTGCGCGCTGCTGGGCCTGGAGTGCGTGATCTACATGGGTGCGGTCGACACCGCGCGTCAGGCACTCAACGTCGCACGGATGCGTCTGCTCGGTGCCACGGTCGTGGCGGTCGAGTCCGGCTCGAAGACGCTCAAGGACGCGATCAACGAGACGTTCCGCGACTGGGTGACCAACGCCGACAACACGTACTACGCCTTCGGGACGGCGGCGGGCCCGCACCCGTTCCCAATGATGGTCCGTGACTTCCAGCGCGTCATCGGCCTCGAGGCGCGCGCCCAGATGCTCGACCAGGCTGGTCGGTTGCCCGACGCGGTCGTGGCATGCGTGGGCGGTGGCTCGAACGCGATCGGCATCTTCCACGCGTTCATCGACGATCCGGCGGTCCGCCTGGTCGGTTACGAGGCGGCCGGTGACGGTGTCGAGACCGGACGGCACGCCGCGACCTTCACGGGTGGCTCGCCGGGCGCATTCCAGGGCTCCTACTCGTACCTGCTGCAGGACGAAGACGGTCAGACCATCGAATCCCATTCGATCTCAGCGGGTTTGGACTACCCGGGCGTCGGGCCCGAGCACGCGCTGCTCAAGGACGTCGGCCGTGCGCGGTACGAGCCGATCACCGACACCGAGGCAATGGACGCGCTGTCGCTGCTGAGTCGCACCGAGGGCATCATCCCGGCGATCGAGTCGGCACACGCGGTCGCGGGCGCGCTGAAGCTGGGCGCGGAGCTGGGCCCCGGGTCGATCATCTTGGTGAACCTGTCCGGGCGCGGTGACAAGGACGTCGAGACCGCGGCGCGGTGGTTCGGTCTGTTCGAGGACGGTCCGAAATGAGTCGATTGGCAAGCGTTTTCGGTGCCTGCCGGGACGAGGGTCGGTCAGCACTGATCGGCTATCTGCCGACCGGATTCCCCGATGTGGATACCTCGATCGCGGCCATGGTCGCCCTCGTCGAGGCGGGATGCGACATCATCGAGGTCGGCATCGCCTACTCCGACCCGGGGATGGACGGACCGGTCATCGCGGCCGCCACGGAGGTGGCGCTGCGCGGCGGGGTGAAGGTGCGGGACACGCTGCGGGCGGTCGAGGCGATCAGCGCGGCCGGCGGCAACGCGGTGGTGATGACGTACTGGAACCCGGTGTTGCGCAAGGGTGTTGATGCATTCAGTCGTGATCTGGCGTCGGCGGGCGGCCTGGGAATGATCACGCCAGATCTGATTCCCGACGAGGCAGACGAGTGGCTGGCGGCCTCCGAGGCGCACGATCTCGACAGGATCTTCGTGGTGGCGCCGTCATCCACGCCGGAGCGACTCAGCGCGACGGTCGATGCGTCGCGCGGGTTCGTCTACGCGGCGTCGACGATGGGTGTCACGGGTGCCCGGGACGCGGTGTCGAATGCGGCGCCGGAGTTGGTGCGGCGCATCAAGGAGCTCTCCGACGTTCCGGTCGGGGTGGGTCTGGGGGTGCGCTCGCGAGAGCAGGCCGCTCAGATCGGATCGTATGCCGACGGCGTGATCGTGGGGTCGGCGCTGGTGTCGGCGCTGACTGACGGCATCCCGGCGATGCGGTCACTGGCAGAAGAATTGGCTGACGGGGTAAGGCAAAGGGTCACTGCGTGACGTCGACGGTGCTGGCATACATCCCGAGTCCTTCGCAAGGGGTGTGGCATCTCGGCCCCTTCCCGTTGCGTGCGTATGCGCTGTTCATCATCGCGGGCATCGTGGCGGCGCTGGTGCTGGGCGATCGGCGCTGGGTGGCGCGCGGCGGGGAGCCGGGCGTCATCTACGACATCGCGTTGTGGGCGGTGCCGTTCGGCTTGATCGGTGGCCGGCTCTACCACGTCATGACGGACTGGCGAACCTACTTCGGTGAGGATGGCGCGGGATTCGCTGCCGCGCTGAGGATCTGGGACGGTGGTCTCGGAATCTGGGGTGCGGTCGCTCTGGGCGCGGTCGGGGCGTGGATCGCGTGCAAGCGGCGGGGAATACCGCTGCCCGCGTTCGGCGACGCGATAGCGCCGGGAATCATTCTGGCGCAGGCCATCGGACGGCTGGGCAATTACTTCAACCAGGAACTCTATGGGCGCGAGACGACGCTGCCCTGGGGCCTTGAGATCTATGAGCGGGTGAACTCGGCGGGTGTGCCGGATTCGTTGAACGGTGTGTCGACCGGTCAGCTGATCGAGATAGTCCACCCGACGTTCCTGTACGAATTGATCTGGAACCTATTGGTGTTCGCGGCGCTGATCATGGTCGACCGCCGGTTCCGGATCGGGCACGGCCGGCTCTTCGCGCTGTATGTCGCCGGCTACTGCGTGGGCCGGTTCTGGGTCGAGCTGATGCGCAGTGATGCCGCGACGCATATCGCCGGCATCCGGATCAACACGTTCACGTCGACGTTCGTGTTCGTCGCCGCGGTCGTCTACATCATGGTCGCCCCGAAGGGTCGTGAAGATCCTCTGTCGCTGAGTGGGACGCCGGACGGTAGCGAGTCGCGGGCCGAAGAGATGGTCAAGGACGTGGCGGTGGGCGCGTCGACGACCGGCGTGGTCGCGGCGGCGATCGTCGCGTCCGAGGACGACGAGAAGTCGGTCGCCGAATCAGCGGATGCCGACGACGTCGCAGCCGAGCGTGATGCCGATCTGGAGACCGTCGACAGTGACGAAGTAGCTGATGGCGACGAGCTGGTCGCGCCAACCGATCCCGCCGACGAGCCCGCGGATCCGGAGGCTGGTCTCGGGTCGGTGGATACCGATGAAGTCGCGGACGCGGTGGGTGAGGCTGAGGTCGCGCACGCTGTGGCGGTCGAGGGTGAGGACGCGGCGGAGACTCTGACTGCGGATGAGGAGCCTGTAGCCACGGAGCCGGAGGCGGGTCTCGGTTCGGTGGATGCCGAGGAGGTCGCTGACGCGGTGGGTGATGCTGAGGTCGCGCACGCCGTTGCCGTCGAGGGTGAGGACGCGGCGGAGGCTCTGACTGCGGATGAGGAGCCTGTAGCCACGGAGCCGGAGGCGGGTCTCGGTTCGGTGGATGCCGACGAGGCCGCGGAGGCGGTGGGTGAGGCTGAGGTCGCGCACGCCGTTGCCGTCGAGGGTGAAGACGCGGCGGAGGCTCTGACTGCAGATGAGGAGCCTGTAGCCACGGAGCCGGAGGCGGGTCTTGGTTCGGTGGATGCTGACGAGGTCGCGGAGGCGGTGGGTGAGGCTGAGGTCGCCCACGCGGGGGCTGTCGAGGGAGAAGACGCGGCGGATGCGCTGACTGCCGCGGAGGCTGAGACTGTCGAGTCGGATGCTGACGGAGAGGCGGACTCTGCTGACGGGTCTGACGCGGGCGAGGAGCCTGCGTCGGGTGAGCCGGAAGCGGGTCTCGGGTCGGTGGATGCTGACGAGGTCGCGGACGCGGTGGGTGAGGCCCAGGTCGCGCACGCGGTGGCCGTCGAAGGTGAAGACGCGGCGGATGCGCTGACTGCCGCGGACGCGGTCGAGGAGCCTACGTCGGGTGAGCCGCAAGCTGGACTCGGTTCGGTGGATGCCGACGAGGCCGCAGACGCTGTCGGCGATGCTGAAGTTGCCCACCAGGTGGCCGTCGATGGTGAGGACGCTGCTGAGGCGCTGACTGCCGAGGAATCGGAACCCGTCGCGGAGCCTGACGCCGCGGAGCCGGAGGCGGGTCTTGGTTCGGTGGATGCCGACGAGGCCGCAGACGCTGTCGGCGATGCGGAAACTGCCCACCAGGTGGCCGTCGAGAGTGAGTACGCCGCTGAGGCCTTGACTGCCGATGAGTCGGAACCTGCCGAGGAGCCTGACGCCACGGAGCCGGAGGCGGGTCTTGGTTCGGTGGATGCCGACGAGGTCGCAGACGCTGTCGGCGATGCGGAAACTGCCCACCAGGTGGCTGTCGAGGGTGAGGACGCCGCTGAGGCCTTGACTGCCGATGAGTCGGAACCTGCCGAGGAGCCTGACGCCACAGAGCCCCAAAGCGGCGACGGCCGGGCCGCTACCGAGACTCCCGCCACTCCAAAGCCGACCGAAAGGCCAACTGCCGCGGGCCTTTCTGTCGAGGTGGGCCAACGCGTCCTCCAGTGGGCTCGCCGCCGCAGGAATCGCTGAACTCACCGCCGAGTTATCCACAGGCGCAGAAATCTGCGTCGAGGGGTGTCGCCTGTTGCCTCACGTCAAGATGCGCGCGTAGGCCGATTCGTTGCCTCACGTGAGCGTGCGCGCTTGGTGATCGGGGGTGTGGCGCCTGGTGTGATTTTGCTGGTGGCCAGGGTGAACAGCTCGGCGGTGAGGGCATGGAGCTGGCGTTGGGTAGCGGCGGGGTTGATCAAGGAGTAGGTGCGGGTCAGTGCCACGATGCGCTCCACGGTGAGGCCGGGGTGATCGACTGCCCGATGGAATGGGGTCGTGGCTTGGTCGTGCTTTTTGGAGATCTTGGCTCCGTGACGGGTCTTGGAGATCAGTTTCTGTTGGGGGTAGAAGTAGTTGGTTAGTCGGGATTGCAGCGTCCAGATCTCGTTGAGCAGCAACAGTTCTGCAGCAGAGTCGTAGCGGTGGTAGCCAACGGTGGTGCGGACCACTGACCAGTTTTTCTGCTCGACGTGGCAGCCGTCATTCTTGTTGCCCGGGCGTGCCCGTGTGAAGGTGATCTGGCGGCCTTGGCACCATCCCAACAGGTGCTCGTTGATGAACTCGGATCCGTTGTCGCTGTCGACCCCAAGGATGGGAAACGGCATCGTGCGCACGATCTCGTTGAGTGCTGCCAACACGCATTTGGCGGCTCTGTCGGGCACCGAACGGTTCTCGGTCCAGCCGGTCGCGATATCGGTCACCGTCAATGTGAACGCGTGCCCTGCGCCCCGAATGCCGCCGTCATGCCAGACCAGGTCGATCTCGACGAATCCGGGTGTGGCGTCGTCCCACTCAGCCCAGGTTCGCACCGGAATCTGGCTTTTGAGCAGTGATCCTGGTTTGGTCCCGATGCGTCCCCGAGGCTGATACTTGGCCCGTTCTGGTGCCAGGCGCCGATCGATGGTGGCCGCTGACATCGATACCAGCAGGTCGGCGGTGTCGGCGTCGATGGTGAGTTCCCGGAAGTGCCGCAGCACCGCTACCAGCTCACCCAGCATCGGCGCCAACCGTTTGCCGGCCGGCATCCCCAGCACCTGCCAGCACTGAATCAACGCCTCGATGACCTCGGGCCCGTAGGTCACGGGCCGCGGTCTGGGTGGGCCGACGATCTTCGGTGTCAGTGCCCCCGTCAGCGCCTTGCGGGCATGGTTGCGATGCCAGCCGGTGTTGGCGCACAACTCATCAAGGATCCGCGTCTTCTCACCCTTTCGGGCCAGCAGATAGCGGGCCGCGGCCGCCTCGGTGATTGCTCTGCGCTGCGCCAACGTCAACCCCATCCACTGGACGTACGCGCGCATTTCCAATGAGGCAACGACCCACCCCCTCGCGCGCATTTCTGATGAGTCAACGCGGTCACCCCATCGCGGTAATATCGAACGTATGTTCGAGGAAAAGCCTGCGGCGTTGATCGACGTGATGGCTGCGGCTGCGCGTGCGGAGTCGGCGGCGATTGCGCGGCGTTTGGGGGCGGTGGCGAGTCTGTATCGGCGGCGGTGCCGGGACTATGAAGAGGCTCAGTTCTGGTTCACCGATGTGTTCGAGGCGGTGGCTGCTGAGGTGTCGGCGGCGCAGAACATCAGTCGTGATCGGGCGTTTCATCAGGTGCGGCAGGCGGTGTCGCTGTGGGAGCGGTTGCCGGAGGTGGCGGCGGTGTTCGCCCGGGGGGACATCGACTATCGGATGGTGGGAATCATCATCACCCGCACCGACAACGTGCTCGACGAGGTGGTGGCTGAGCTGGATCGCTCGTTGGCTGCTCAGGTGCACAAGTGGATGCGCCTGTCGAAGCCGAAACTGCGGGATCGCATCGATATGTGGGTTGCTGAGCATGATCGGGCGGGAGTGCGGGTTCCGCCGATTGTGGAGGAGAACCGCTATATCGAGGTGGAGCCGCATCCGAACGCGGCGGGCATGGCAACGATTAGTGGGGTGCTCGGTGCTGCTGATGCCGATGCCATCGATCAGCGCCTGAACCTGATTGCTGATTCGGTGTGTCCGAATGATCCTCGGTCGAGGCGGCAGCGTCGTGCGGAAGCGGCTGGTGCGCTGGGGCGGCTCGAGGGGTCGTTGCCGTGTCAGTGCGGGTCGGCAGATTGCACTGCGGCGACGGTGCGGGAGTCGGCGGCGCAGGTGGTGATTCATGTGCTGGCTGAGCAGAAGACGCTCGATGGCGGCAGCGATCGGCCGGGGTATCTGTCGGGGTTCGGTGTGCTGCCTGCGGAGTCGGTGCGCACGATAGCGAAGACGGCGAAGATCAAGCCGGTGCGTGTTCCCGGCGCGGATGCCGAACCGGGGTATCGGCCGTCGGCGGCGCTGCGGGATTTCTTGCAGTGGCGGGATTTGACGTGTCGTTTCCCGGGTTGTGATCGTCGGGTGGTGGGGTGCGATGTGGACCATACGACGCCGTGGCCGTTCGGTCTGACCCATCCGTCGGGGCTCAAGCATTTTTGCCGTACGCACCATTTGATCAAGACCTTTTTCACGGGTGCCAACGGCTGGTCCGACGAGCAGCGTCCTGATGGGTCGATCGTGCTGAGGTCGCCGACGGGCCATGTGTACGTCACTGAGGCGTTCGGAGGTCTCCTGTTTCCGGGTCTGGCCGCACCGACGGCGACGATCACCACCGTGACCCCGATGGAGTCTGCGGATCGGGAGGCGATGATGCCGCTGCGCACCCGAACCCGTGAGCAGGATCGCCGAGCGCGCATCAGACAGGAACGGCAACAACGACTCGAACTCGATGCCGAACTCGAGCGACAACGGCAGGCGAGGTTCGCCGCGACATACGAGCCGCCCCCGTTCTGACGGGCCGGTCTGGCATGCTTGTGCCATGACTGAGCCGCAATTCGGTGGCAGCGAGAGCGGCAATCCCTACCCGCCGCCATATCAGCAGCCGGGCTACCCACCCCCGGGTCAGCAGTACGGTCCGCCGCCTGGGCAATTCCCGCCGCCGGTGGGGCAATACCCGCCGTCGTACACGGATCCCTCCGCGCCCTACGGCCGGCACCCGATGACGGGGGAGCCACTGTCGGAGAAGTCCAAGGTCGTGGCAGGCCTGCTCCAGCTGCTCGGGCTCTTCGGGCTGGTCGGCATCGGACGCATCTACCTCGGCTACACCGGTCTCGGTATCGCACAGCTGGTCGTGGGACTCATCACCTGCGGTATCGGCGCCGTCATCTGGGGCATCATCGACGCGGTCCTGATCCTCACCGACAAGGTGCGCGACCCGGACGGGCGTCCGCTGCGCGATGGCACCTAGTCCGAGCAGAACCGGCAACAATCGCCTGCTCATCGGGCTTGGCACTGGAGCAGCTCTTCTGGGCAGCCTGGCCTACATAGGCCTCGGTGACCCGCACAGCCCGAGCTTCGTGTTCCCGCCGTGCCCCTTCAAGGCGCTCACCGGCTGGAACTGCCCAGCCTGCGGTGGTCTCCGAATGACCCATGACCTCCTGCACGGTGATCTCGCCGCGGCGTGGGTCGACAACGCCTATGTCCTCATCGGATTACCGCTCCTGCTGGCCTTCATCGTCGGACGACGCGCCCGCGGAAAGGCGTTGCCGACCAAACCCCTGTTGGTCGTCGTCGCTGTCACTGCCATCGCCTGGACCGTCGCCCGAAATCTGCCCGGTTTCCCGCTCGTCCCGACCGTTCTCGCCGGGTAGCCCCCCACCCGCGCTGATACACTCGCTCGACGGGCCGCCGCAGTCCCTGACCACGATGAATCAGGACTGCGAGGAGCATCGTTCATGCTGTTCTCGGCATTGCCCGAACCCCAAGGCCTCTACCACCCCGACCGCGAGGCGGATTCCTGCGGTGTGGCCATGGTGACTGATATCCAGGGCCGCCGCTCCCACGGCATCGTCACCGACGGCCTGATCGCCCTCGAACACCTCGAGCACCGGGGCGCAGCGGGCGCCGAACCCAACAGCGGCGACGGTGCCGGCATCCTGATCCAACTCCCGGTCGACATGCTCGACCAGGTCACCGATTTCGACCTTCCTGCCCCGAACGCCAACGGCGACAACACGTTTGCGGCCGGCATCTGCTACCTACCGCAGGACCTCGCCGAACGAGAAGAAGCCCGCGCAGCTATCGAAGTGATCGCCGACGAAGAGGGACTCGAGATCCTCGGCTGGCGCGAGGTGCCCGTCGATCCAGAGGGTGCCGAAATCGGCCAGACCGCGCTGGGCTGCATGCCCTACATGGCGCATCTCTTCGTCGCCGCTCCCGAGCACAACGGCGTGCGCCCCGGCGGAATCGACCTCGACCGTCGCGTTTACCCCCTCCGCAAGCGCGCCGAGCGGGGCAGTGTGTACTTCCCGTCGCTGTCCAGCCGCACCATGGTCTACAAGGGCATGCTCACCACACTGCAACTGCCGCAGTACTTTCCGGATCTGCGCGACGAGCGCTGCGCGAGCGCGATCGCGATCGTGCACAGCCGCTTCTCCACCAACACCTTCCCGTCCTGGCCCCTGGCGCACCCCTTCCGTTTCGTCGCCCACAACGGGGAGATCAACACCGTGCGCGGCAACCGCAATCGCATGCACGCGCGCGAGGCCATGCTCGCCAGCGCGATGATCCCTGGTGACCTCGCCCGGCTCTCCCCGGTCTGCACCCCTGACGCCTCCGACTCGGCATCCTTCGACGAGGTGCTCGAACTCCTCCACCTCGGCGGCCGTGCGCTTCCGCACGCCGTGCTGATGATGATCCCCGAGGCGTGGGAGAACAGCGCCACGATGGACGATGCCGAGCGTGCCTTCTGGCAGTACCACGCCTCGCTCATGGAACCCTGGGACGGCCCGGCCTGCGTCACGTTCACCGACGGCACGCTCGTCGGAGCGGTGTTGGACCGCAACGGATTACGGCCCGGTCGCTGGTGGCGCACCATCGACGATCGGGTGATCCTGGCCAGTGAGAGCGGCGTGCTCGACGTCCCGTCGGCGCAGATCGTCGCCAAGGGCCGGCTCCAGCCGGGGAAGATGTTCCTCATCGACACCGGCGCCGGCCGGATCGTCTCCGACGACGAGATCAAGCAGGACCTCTCGACGGCCGAACCGTACGGCGAATGGCTGCATGCCGGGTTGCTCGACATCAAGACCCTGCCCGACCGTGTCCGCGTGGCGCCCAATCACGATTCGGTGGTGCGCCGCCAGATCAGCTTCGGCTACACCGAGGAAGACCTGCGCATCCTGCTGACCCCGATGGCGGCCTCAGGTGGTGAACCGTTGGGCTCCATGGGTACCGACACCCCAGCCGCGGTGCTCTCCGAGCGGTCCAAGTCTCTTTTCGACTACTTCGTCGAACTCTTCGCCCAGGTGACCAACCCTCCATTGGATGCCATCCGCGAAGAGGTCGTCACGTCGATGTCGCGTGTGATGGGTCCCGAGCAGAATCTGCTCGCACCGTCGGCGGCCTCGTGTCGTCAGATCACCCTGGGCTGGCCGGTGCTCGACAACGACGAGCTCAACAAGATCGTCCACATCAACGACGACGGTGAGCATCCCGGGCTGCGCACCGCCGTGCTCAAGTCCCTCTACCGCGTCGAGCGCGGTGGTGAGGGACTCGCCGACGCGCTCGAGGATCTCCGCATCCGCGCCTGCGATGCCATCGCCAAAGGCGCTCGGACGCTGGTCATCTCCGATCGGGACTCCGACCACACCAAGGCGCCGATCCCGTCTCTTCTCGCCGTGTCGGCAGTGCACCACCACCTGGTGCGCACCAAGCAGCGCACCGCCGTCGCGCTCGTGGTCGAGACCGGCGACGCCCGCGAGGTCCACCACATCGCGATGCTGATCGGTTTCGGCGCCGCTGCGGTCAATCCCTACCTGGCGTTCGAGTCCATTGAGGACCTGATCCGCGAGGGGGAACTCACCGGAATCGAGACCGCCACCGCGGTCAGGAATTACCTCAAGGCGCTCGGCAAGGGCGTGATGAAGGTGATGAGCAAGATGGGCATCTCGACGGTGGCTTCCTACACCGGCGCGCAAGCGTTCGAGGCCGTCGGCATCGACAAAGAGGTCATCGACGAATATTTCACCGGCACCCCGACCCAACTCGGCGGTATCGGACTCGACGTGATCGCCGAAGAGGTCAAGCTGCGGCACCGCCGCGCGTACCCGGAGAATCCGACCGAACGCGTGCACCGCCGCCTGGAGGTGGGCGGCGAGTACGCCTTCCGTCGCGAGGGGGAGCTGCACCTGTTCACCCCCGAAGTGGTTTTCCTGCTGCAGCATTCGACCCGCACCGGCCGCTACGACGTCTTCGAGAAGTACTCCGAGGAGGTCAATCGGCTCGCCCGCGAGGGCGGCGCGCTGCGCGGGCTGTTCGCATTCAAGGAGGGTGCGCGCCCGCCGGTTCCGCTCGACGAGGTCGAACCCGCCAGCGAGATCGTCAAGCGGTTCAACACCGGAGCGATGAGCTACGGCTCGATCTCGGCCGAAGCGCACGAGACGATGGCCGTCGCGATGAACCGCCTCGGTGGCAGATCCAACAGCGGCGAGGGCGGCGAAGACACCGACCGCCTCTACGACCCGATGCGCCGCAGCGCGGTCAAACAGGTGGCCTCAGGACGGTTCGGCGTCACCAGCGACTACCTGGTGAACGCCACCGACATCCAGATCAAGATGGCCCAGGGCGCCAAACCCGGCGAAGGCGGCCAACTTCCGGGCTACAAGGTGTACCCGAACATCGCCAAGACCCGGCACTCCACACCGGGGGTGGGGCTCATCTCGCCGCCGCCGCATCACGACATCTACTCGATCGAAGACCTCGCCCAACTTATCCACGACCTGAAGAACGCCAACGCCGACGCCCGCATCCACGTCAAGCTGGTCAGCTCGGTGGGTGTCGGCACGGTCGCCGCGGGCGTGTCCAAGGCGCACGCCGACGTCGTGCTGATCTCCGGATACGACGGCGGGACCGGCGCGGCGCCGCTGACAAGCCTCAAGCACGCCGGGGCGCCCTGGGAGATCGGGCTGGCCGACACTCAGCAGACGTTGATGCTCAACGGTCTTCGCGACCGCATCACCGTGCAGTGCGACGGCGGCATGCGCACCGCGCGCGACGTGATGGTCGCCATGCTGCTGGGTGCCGAGGAGTTCGGCTTCGCCACCGCGCCGCTCGTGGTGTCGGGCTGCATCATGATGCGCGTCTGCCACCTCGACACCTGCCCCGTCGGGGTGGCGACGCAGAACCCTGAACTGCGAGCACGATTCACCGGCAAGCCCGAGTTCGTCGAGACGTTCTTCCAGTTCATCGCCGAGGACATCCGCAAGCACCTCGCCGAACTCGGCTTCCGCAGCGTCGACGAGGCCGTCGGACACGCCGAGATGCTCGACACCGATCTCGGCGTCGCGCACTGGAAGAGCAAGGGGCTGGATCTGAGCCCGATCTTCGCGGTGCCACCGACCGACACCGAGCGCCGCCGCGTGCGCGACCAGGACCACGGGCTGGCACAAGCGCTCGACCGGACGCTGATCCAGCTGTGCGAGGGGGCGCTCGAGGATGCCCACCCGGTGCGACTGGAGCTTCCGGTGCGTAACGTCAACCGGACAGTGGGCACGCTGCTGGGCAGCGAGGTCACCCGTCGCTACGGCGCCGAGGGGCTGCCCGACGACACGATCCATGTCACGCTGACCGGATCGGCCGGCCAGAGCGTCGGCGCGTTCCTGCCGCCGGGGGTCACGATCGATCTCATCGGTGACGCGAACGACTATGTCGGCAAAGGTCTTTCGGGCGGTCGCATCATCGTCCGGCCCGATGACGACGTGCTGTTCCTACCCGAGGACAACGTGATCGCCGGCAACACCCTGCTCTACGGTGCCACCTCCGGCGAGGTGTTCCTGCGCGGACGGGTGGGGGAGCGGTTCGCCGCCCGTAACTCCGGGGCGCTGGCGGTCACCGAGGGCGTCGGCGATCACGCGTGCGAGTACATGACCGGGGGACGGGTGGTGGTTCTGGGTCCGATCGGCCGGAACATGGCCGCCGGCATGTCGGGCGGCATCGCCTACGTGCTCGGCCTCAACCCGCGTCGCGTGAACACCGACATGGTCGAGTTGCAAACGCCGGACGGCGTCGACCTCGCATGGCTGCGCGACGTCGTCGCCTGCCATGCCCGGCACACGGGCAGCACAGTCGCGACGTCGCTGCTGTCGGATTGGCCCCGTCGCAGTGCGCAATTCACCAAGATCATGCCGCGCGACTACCAGCGCGTGCTCCAAGCCACCCGGATGGCCAAAGCCGAGGGCAGAGACGTCGACGCAGCGATCATGGAGGCAAGTCGTGGCTGATCCGTACGGATTCCTGGACGTCGCGAAGGCCGACGCCGCCAAGCGACCCGTCGACGAACGCGTCGGTGACTGGCGGGAGGTCTACGAACGCCAGGACCCCCACGAGCGCGCCGGTGAGGTGTCCCAGCAGGCGCGGCGCTGCATGGACTGTGGAATTCCGTTCTGTCACAGTGGAACCGCGGGCTGCCCTCTGGGCAATCTGATCCCCGAGTGGAACGATCTGGTGCGGCGCGGTCGCTGGGACGCCGCCAGCGAGCGCCTGCACGCCACCAACAACTTCCCGGAGTTCACGGGGCGGCTCTGTCCCGCCCCGTGCGAGGTCGCCTGCGTGCTGTCGATCGCCGAGGAGAAGACCGGCGGCAGCGTGACGATCAAGCGCATCGAGCAGACCATCGCCGACCAGGCGTGGATGGACGGCATCGTCGAACCGCAGCCGGCGGCGATCGCGACCGGCAAGCGGGTCGCGGTCGTGGGTTCCGGACCGGCCGGATTGGCTGCGGCCCAGCAACTCACGCGCGCCGGCCACGACGTGACGGTCTACGAACGCGACGACCGCATCGGCGGGCTGATGCGGTACGGCATCCCCGAGTACAAGCTCGAGAAGGCCACCCTGAATCAGCGGCTGGCCCAGATGCGCGCGGAGGGAACGCGTTTCGTCACCGAGTGTGAAGTCGGTGTGGACGTGACCATCGACGCGTTGCGTGCTCAGTACCACGCGGTCGTGCTCGCCGTCGGCGCGCTGCGGGCCCGCGACAACACCGTCGAGGGGCGAGATCTGGCGGGCGTGCACCTGGCCATGGAGCATCTGGTGCCGGCGAACAAAGAGTGCGAGGGCGACGGTCCCAGCACGATCTCCGCCGAGGGCAAGCACGTGGTGATCATCGGCGGCGGCGACACCGGAGCGGACTGCCTGGGCACCGCCCACCGCCAGGGTGCGGCGTCGGTGACCCAGCTCGACTACAACCCCGAGCCGCCCGAGTATCGCGACGAATCCAGCGCACCCTGGCCCATGTGGCCCGTGGTCCTGCGCACCCGACTCTCCCCGGCGCACGCCGAGGGCGGGGACCGTCGCTATCAAGTCGCCGTCCAGCGGTTCCTCGGTGACGAACAGGGCAATCTGCGCGCGCTGGAGATCGCCGAGGTCAAGGTCGAGCGGGACGCGTCGGGCCGGCGACAGATCACCCCGGTGGGCGGCAGCCTGGAGATCCGCTGCGACCTGGCTCTGCTGGCGATCGGGTTCGACGGCGTCGAGCACATGCCGCTGCTCGACGGCCTCGGTCTGACGCTGAGCCCGCGCGGGACGCTGCGCTGCGGTCAGGACTGGCAGACCGACTCACCCGGGGTGTTCGTCTGCGGGGACGCGCATCGGGGAGCGTCGCTAATCGTGTGGGCGATCGCAGAGGGGCGCAGTGCCGCCGCCGCGGTCGACGCTTTCCTCATGGGTGAGACCGACCTTCCCGCGCCGGTCAGGCCTGGTGCGCTCCCGCTGGCCGTCATCTGAATCGATTAACGACTATGCTCGGCATCCGTGAGTAGACGCGGAAAAATCGTCTGTACGCTGGGTCCGGCCACCGCAACGGAGGACGCGATCCGCAAGCTCGTCGAGGCGGGAATGGACGTCGCCCGGCTGAACTTCAGCCACGGTGACTACCCGGATCACGAAGCCAACTACAAGCGTGTCCGGGCGGCCTCGGACAGCACCGGGCACGCGGTCGGCATCCTCGCCGACCTGCAGGGCCCCAAGATCCGCCTCGGTCGGTTCGCCGACGGCCCGACGGTGTGGGAGAACGGCGAGACGGTGCGCATCACCGTCGAGGACTGCGAAGGCACCCACGACCGGGTGTCGACGACCTACAAGCGGCTGGCCCAGGACGCCGCACCGGGGAACCGGGTGCTGGTCGACGACGGCAACGTGGGTCTGGTGGTCGAGCACATCGACGGCAACGACGTGGTCTGCACGGTCACCGAGGGCGGCAAGGTCAGCAACAACAAGGGGATGTCGCTGCCGGGGATGAACGTCTCCGCGCCGCCGCTGTCGGAAAAGGACATCGAAGATCTGGAGTTCGCCCTGCGCCTGGGTGTCGACCTGGTCGCGCTGTCGTTCGTGCGCTCGCCGGCCGACGTCGAACTCGTCCACGAGGTGATGGACCGGGTCGGCCGGCGTGTCCCGGTCATCGCGAAGCTGGAGAAGCCGGAGGCGATCGACAACCTCGAGGCCATCGTGCTCGCGTTCGACGCGATCATGGTCGCCCGCGGCGATCTGGGTGTCGAGCTGCCACTCGAAGAGGTGCCGCTGGTGCAGAAGCGCGCCATCCAGATGGCGCGGGAGAACGCCAAGCCCGTCATCGTGGCCACGCAGATGCTGGAATCGATGATCGAGAACTCCCGGCCCACCCGGGCCGAGGCTTCCGACGTCGCCAACGCGGTGCTCGACGGTGCCGACGCCGTGATGCTCTCGGGCGAGACGTCGGTCGGCAAGTTCCCGTTCGAGACGGTGCGCACCATGGCCCGCATCATCTCCGCGGTGGAGGAGAACTCGGTGGCCGCGCCGCCGCTGACCCACGTCCCACGCACCAAGCGCGGCGTGATCTCCTACGCCGCCCGCGATATCGGGGAGCGCCTGGACGCCAAGGCGCTCGTCGCGTTCACCCAGTCCGGTGACACCGTGCGCCGGCTGGCCCGTCTGCACACCCCGCTGCCGGTGCTGGCGTTCACCGCGCTGCCCGAGGTGCGCAGCCAGCTCGCGTTGACCTGGGGCACCGAGACGTTCATCGTGCCGCACATCCAGACCACGGACGGCATGATCCGGCAGGTGGACAAGTCGATGCTCGAGCTGGGCCGCTACAAGCGCGGTGATCTGGTGGTCATCGTCGCGGGTGCGCCTCCCGGCACAGTAGGGTCGACGAATCTCATTCACGTCCACCGCATCGGCGAGGACGACGTCTAGACCCTGGGGGTTGCGTGTCAGCAGACTTCGATGAACTGCTGGCAGTACTCGACCTGACGAGGGTCGGCGACGACTCGTTCCGCGGACGTCACCCGAGCAAGAACCCGGTCCGCACGTTCGGCGGGCAGATGATGGCCCAGGCGTTCGTCGCGGCGGGCCGCACCCTGTCCCATCCCGTGCCGCCGAGCACGCTGTCGGTGCACTTCATCGCCGGCGGCGATCCCGACAAGGATCTCGAGTTCCACGTGGTGCGCCTGCGTGACGAGCGGCGCTTCGCCAACCGGCGGGTCGACGTCATGCAGGACGGAGCGCTTCTGACCACCGCGCTGGTGTCCTACCTGGCCGGCGGCAAGGGACTCGAGCACGGGGTGACGGCGCCCGAGGTGGCCGAACCGCTGGACGTCCCCCCGATCGACGAGCTGCTCGGCGGCTACGAGGAGGTCGTCCCGCACTTCGCCAACGCGCTGCGGCCGATCGAGTGGCGCTACACCAACGACCCGGCCTGGATCATGCGGGACAAGGGTGATCGGCTGCCGCACAACCGCGTCTGGATGACCGCCCGCGGCGCCATGCCCGACGATCCTGTCCTGCACGCTGCGGCGCTGGTCTACTCATCGGACACCACGGTGCTGGATTCGATCATCACCACCCACGGGTTGTCCTGGGGCCACGACCGCATCTTCGCCGTCACGACCAACCATTCGGTGTGGTTCCACCGGCCGGTGCACTTCGACGACTGGGTGCTGTACTCCACCACCTCGCCGGTGGCCGCGGAATCGCGCGGCCTGGGCTCCGGGCACTTCTTCGACCGGTCGGGGCAGCTGCTGGCCACAGTCGTGCAGGAGGGGATCGTGAAGTACTTCCCGTCGCGGACTACCGGGTAGGCGTCACCGTCACCGAGAACTGGTCTTCGACGCGCCGCTGGAAGTCCTCGGCGCACTGCTCGACGGCCGAATTGTCGCTGCCGGCGCGGCTCAGGCAGTCCACGTAGTCGGTTCCGCCGACCTGATCGAAGAGCCCGATGTAGATCGGGATGAACACCAGTGCGGCGATGATGGAGACCGCACCGAGCACGATGCCGGCGATCGCGACACCGCCGTTGGTCGCTTCACCGCGCTTGACCCTGCCGCGGGCGATGAATCCGATGATGACTGCGCTCAGTCCCAACACGATGCCGCCCGCGATCGACCAGCACAGCACCACGCCGATGATCGCGAGAATCAGTGCGGTGGTGCCCAATCCGTTCTTCGGAGCCGACGCGGGCGGCGGGCCGCCGGGATAACCCCCGTAACCGCCGTAGCCCCCGTACTGCGGCGGCGGTCCGTAGGGGGGTGGCCCGTACGACGGCGGCGGCGGAGGGGGAGGTGCGTCGCTCATGCCGGTGAGATTACCCGGACGTTCAGCGATTCCGGCAGATGATGCGTGGCGACGACGACGGTGCGTTCGGCGCCGAACATGCCTGACGGGGCGAGGATGTCGGACAGCAGCGTCGCGGCGTCGGAGCTATCCAGATGCTCGGTGGGCTCGTCGAGCAGCACGGTCGGCGCGGCGCAAATCAACGCGCGCGCCAGCAGTAGTCGTCGGCGCTGCCCGGCCGACACCGCGGCCGCGCCTCCGACGAGCACCGTGGACAAGCCGTCGGGCAGGCCGGTGAGCCAGGGCCCGAGTCCGACCCGGGTGAGCGCCTCGGTCAGTTCCGCGTCGGTCGCGTCGCCGCGAGCCACCAACAGGTTGTCGCGCACCGTGGTGGCGAAAAGGTGGGCGTCCTCGGCGAAGAACGTGCCGGCAGAGCGCATCAACAGGGTCGTCTTGCCGCAGCCGCTCGGCCCGACGACGGCGATGCGGTCTCCGTGTTCGAGGTGCAGGGGGGCGACGTCGGGGCGGCGGCGCGCGGTATCGCCCGGTTCGGTGAGTGCCCTCAGGCGGCGGGCGGCGACGCGCGCTCGGGTCAGCGCGACTGCGGCGGCGGGTAGGGCCGCTGCCGCCTCGAACGCCGAGAGCGGCAGCAGCATCAGGACGGCCAACGTCGTCGGAGCGACGGTGTCCGCCAGGGCGAGTCCTGCGACCAGAGCCCCGAGCACGCTGATGCCGGTGGCGGCGGCCGGGGCCGCCGCGGCGACCGCTGCTGGTGCGGCCGCCCGGTCGATCGCGTGGCCCCAGCGTCGCTGCTGATCACCGGCGTCAGCGAGGACGCCGGCCAGCCGGCCGGCGACCCGCAATTCGGCAGCATGCTCCAGTGCGAGGAGCGCTGCGGTGTCGCGGCCTGAATGATGCTGCGCAACAACAGTTTCAGTGTCCCGTGTGGCGCGCGCGGCTACGGCCGGAGCAACCACGCCGGCAAGTACGAGGCTGGCGGCGAGCACCGCTGCGGCGATCGGGGAGGTCAGTCCCACGGTCACCACGGCGGCGATCCCGAGGACGCCGGCGACGCACATCGGCACGACGGCGCGCACCAGCACGTCGGCCACATCGTCGACACCGGCACCGACTCGGGCGACGAGATCGCCGCTATGACTTCGGGTCACGTCGTCGTCCGGGGCGGCAGCCAACCGCGCGAAGAGGCGCTCGCGGGCCGAGGCGGCGGCCCGCAGCGCGGTGTCATGGGAGGCCAGTCGCTCGCAGTAACCGAACACCCCGCGGGAGATGCCGAACGCGCGTACGGCGACGACGGCGATCGTCAGGTCGAGCACGGGGGGCATCTGCCACGCGCGGGTGATCAACCACGCCGACACCCCGGCCAGCGCGAGCGCACTGCCGAGCGAGAGCACGCCGAAAGTGATCGCGAGCAGCAGGCGCGGCAGTCGCGGCCGCAACAGGTCATACACCCACATGTGCCGGCACCCCCATGTCGACGACGGTGTCGCCGATGGCGAGCACCGCATCGCGATGCCCGACCACGACGACTGTCGCGCCGTCCGCGGCGCGGGTACGAATCGCCTCCAGCACCGCGCGTTCGGTCGGCTCGTCCAGATGCGCGGTGGGCTCGTCGAGCAGCAACACCGACGCCGGCGAGCCCAGCGCGCGGGCCAGCCCCAGCCGCTGGCGCTGCCCCAGCGACAACCCCACCCCGTTCTGCCCGACCACGGTGTCCAGACCGTCGGGCAGATCGGTCAGCACGTCGTCGAAACACGCTGCACGACAGGCGTGCTCGAGATCGGACAGCGGCCCGAAGAGCTCGAGGTTCTCGCGTACCGTGCCGGGGATCAGGACGGGGCGGTGTGCCAGCCACGCGACATGGCTCCACCACGACGCGGGTTCGAGATCGGCGACGTCGACATCGTTGATCCGTACGTGGCTATCCGTTGCCTCATCGAGTCCGAGCACGGCGTGCAGCAGTGTCGACTTGCCGCATCCGTTGGGTCCTGTCAGGACGGTGATCCGGCCCGGTTCGGCGAGCATTGCGGGTACGTCAACGGCGATGGTGACCGCGCCGCCGGAGAGGACGCGAGAGCCGACTGTCGATGGCCGGGTGGAGTCGAGGAACGCGAACGCGGCCTGCACCGCGGTCTTTCCGTCCTGCGCGCTGTGGAAGGCAGCGCCGACGCGGCGCAGCGGCCAGAACACCTCGGGGGCGAGCAGTAGCGCGGTCAGCGCGGTGGCCAGCGGAATGTGGCCGTAGACCAGTCGCATGCCGACGCTGACCGCGACCAGAGCCACGCCGAGGGTAGCCAGCAGTTCGAGGACAAGCGCGGACAGGAACGCGATCCGCATCGTCGCCATCGCCGAACGCCGATGCGCCGCACCCAGTTCCGCGACTTTCGTGGTCGCCCCCTCGGCGCGACCGAACGCCCGCAGCGTGGGCAGGCCCGCGACAAGATCGAGAAGCCGGGCCTGCAGCGTGGTCATCGCAGCCAGTGCCGCCGCCGACCGGTCCTCGGTGGCCAGGCCGATGAGGATCATGAAGATTGGGACCAGCGGCAGCGCGACGAGCACGATCGCCGCGGCCTGCCAGTCCACGAACGCGATCACGGCAACGGTGGCAGGGGTCAGGATCGCCGCAAGGAACAGCGACGGCAGGTAGGCGGTGAAATACACGCGCAGGCCGTCGAGTCCACGCGTGACCACCGAAGCCGCATCGTCGCGGCGGTGCGCCAGCTCGCGCGGAGGCAGCGCAGTCGCAGTGCGCAGCACCTCATCGCTCAGGTCGGCGATGACCTCGCTGGCGCCGTGCTGTGCCAGCCTTCCCTGCTGCCACTGCGTCACGGCCCGTACGAACCAGAGAGCGGCGAGCAGTGCGATCGGGGCGGCCAGCGCCCCGACCGTCCGGGACGCCGGGTCGGTGATGATCCGGGCGACCAGACCGGCGAGCAACACCGCCGATCCGATCGTCGCGCCCGCGATCACCACTCCACACGCCGTCGTCGCGACCAGGAACCGGCGCATCGCCACCGAGACCCGCCACAGCCGCGGATCGATCGGGGCGCGCGAATTCGTCGTCAGGACCGCTGCCTCGTCAACCCGATGGAGGCCGGGATGGCCTCGGCCGTGATGCGCTGCCGGAACACCCAGTACGTCCACGCCTGGTATCCCATGACGAGGGGGAGCAGCGTCAGCGACGCCCAGCTCATGATCTTCAGCGTGTACGGCGTCGATGAGCCGTTGTAGATGGTCACGCTCCAGTCAGGATTCAGGGTGGAGGGCAGCAGGTTCGGGTACATCGAGCCGAAGAGCAGCACCGCGACTGCGGCGACGACGATCATCGTCGCGACGAATGCCCGGCCCTCGCGCTCACCGCGCCACATCAGCGCGACAGCGCCGAGCAAGGCGACCACCGCGACCGCCAACGCCCACCAGGTCCACGATTTACCGTGGGCCACTTGCGTCCACAGCCCGAAGCCGCCGGCGAGCACGACCACGGGGGCGGACAGGATGCGGGCGAAGCGGAAGGCGTCGTCGCGCACCGGGCCGGAGGTCTTCAGCGCGACGAACACCGCGCCGTAGAACGCGAACAGCGACGCGGTCGCCAGCCCGCCGAGCAGTGTGTAGGCACTGACGACGTCGGTCAGTGTCGCCTGCGAACGCCCGTCGGCGTCGATCGGGAGGCCTTGCACCAGAACGGCGAACGCGACACCCCAGAGGACGGCGGGTAGCCAGGACCCGGCGGCGATGCCGATGTCGGCCCAGCCACGCCACCGGGGATCGTCGATCTTGCCGCGCCATTCGATGCCGACGACGCGCAGGATCATGCCGACCAGGATCGCCAGCAGTGGCAGGTAGAGCGAGGAGAACACCGTCGCGTACCAGACGGGGAACGCCGCGAACATCGCCGCGCCGGCGGTGATCAACCAGACCTCGTTGGCGTCCCATACCGGGCCGATGGTGTTCAGCGCGGCGCGGCGGTGCTTTTCGCGATCGCCGTGGCCGACGGCCCCGAACGGGATCATCAGCATGCCGACGCCGAAGTCGAAGCCTTCCAGGACCAGGAAGCCGAGGAACAGCGCCGCGATGAGGAGGAACCAGAGTTCTTGCAGTCCCATGGTTTTCGCGTCCTCTCAGTAGGCGAACGACAGGGGAGCGACGTCGTCGGAACTCGGCGGAGCGGGCGGGGCCGGTTCCGAATCGTGTTCTTGGGGACCCTCGACGACGTAACGGCGCATCAGCCAGAACCAGACCACCGCCAGCGCGCCGTAGAGCAGCGTGAAGGTGCCCAGGGAGAACAACACCAACCCCACGGAATGTCCGGACACGCCGTCCTGCACCGTCATCCGCACCATCTGATCGCCCGTCGGGTTGGGCACCACCACCCACGGTTGGCGGCCCATCTCGGTGAACACCCAGCCGGCCGAGTTCGCCAGGAACGGCGCCGGAATGGTCAGGATGCCGAAGCGGCCATACCAACGCTGGTCGGGAATGCGTCCGCGCCGGGTCAGCCACAGCGTCACGAGCGCGAACGCGACGGGGACCGCGAGGAGGCCGATCATCGCGCGGAACGCCCAGTAGGTGACGAAGAGATTGGGCCGGTAGTCGCCAGGCCCGAACTTCTCCTGGTACTGCTCCTGCAGATCCTGCACGCCCTGCAGCGTCACCCCGCTGAACTTGCTCTCCGCGAGGAACGGCAGCACGTAGGGCACCTCGATGAGGTGGGTCACGCTGTCACAGTTGTTGTGCGTGCCGACGGTGAGGACCGAGAACATGGGGTCGGTCTCGGTGTGGCACAACGATTCGGCCGAGGCCATCTTCATCGGCTGCTGAACGAACATCAGCTTGCCCTGGATGTCGCCGGTGAAGAACAGGCCGCCGGCCGCGATGATCGCGACGACCGAGCCGAGCATCGCGGCGGGCCGGTACATCGCGATGCTGTCGGCGGGGCCGTCAGTGCGCTTCGAGCGCACCATCAACCAGGCCGAGACGCCCGCCACGAACGCGCCGGCGGTCAGGAACGCGCCGGTGACGGCGTGCAGGAACGCCCAAATCGCGGTGTTGTTGGTCAGCAGTGCGACGAAGTCGGTCAGCTCGGCACGGCCGGTCTCCGGGTTGAACTTGGCGCCGACGGGATGCTGCATGAACGAGTTCGCGGCGATGATGAAGAACGCCGAGGCGTTCACCCCGAAGGCGACGATCCAGATGCACGCGAGGTGCAGCGCGCGGGGCAGGCGACTCCAGCCGAAGATCCACAGACCGATGAAGGTCGATTCGAAGAAGAACGCGATGAGGCCTTCGAATGCCAGTGGCGCGCCGAAGATGTCACCGACGAACTTCGAGTACTCGCTCCAGTTCATGCCGAACTGGAACTCCTGGACGATGCCGGTGGCCACGCCGATCGCGAAGTTGATCAGGAAGAGCTTCCCGAAGAACTTCGTGAGCCGGTACCAGGCCGTGTTGCCGGTGACGTGCCAGACCGTCTGCATGACGGCGATCAGCGGCGCCAAACCGATGGTGAGCGGGACGAAGATGAAGTGGTAGACGGTGGTGATCCCGAACTGCCACCGCGACACGTCCAATGCGTCCATGCGCCACTCCCTCGTCCACCCACACTCTACGACACAGTGTAGTAGCGAGGTGGGATCTGCCGGCTAGGGACTTTCGACCTTGGTCTGAGGGCCTGTGTGCTCAGGGCCGTGCGCGACAGCCTTGCGTAGTCCGATCGCCGAGGCGACCTCGAAGACGCCCAGGACCACCAACCAGATGCCGACCACCATCGCCAGGGTGGCCAGAGAGGCGAATGGCGACGCGAGCATGACCACACCGGCGATCAGGCTGATCACGCCGATGACGATCGCCCAGCCGCGTCCCGGCAGCGTCGGATCGCTGATCGCCGAGACGGCCGTGGCCACGCCGCGGAAGATGAAGCCGATGCCGATCCAGATGGCCAGCAGCAGGATCGAGTTCTGCAGGCTGCGGAAGCACAGCACCGCGAGGATCAGGGCTGCCGCCCCGCTGACGAACAGCAGCACCCGTCCGCCGGCCGACACGTGCAGGCTGAAGGCGAACACGACCTGCCAGATGCCCGAGATCAACAAGTAGGCGCCGAAGAAGATCGCCGCGACGACGATGGTGATGGCCGGCCACGCGAGAACGCAGATGCCGAGAACCACCGCGAGGACGCCCGAAATCAGCGCCGTTTTCCACAAATGCGCAAGCATGCTTGGGGGAGCAGGGGTTTCCATGGGCGCAGTGTGGCACAAGCGGTGTCGGGTTTTGGGATAGCTCGCGTTCCCCTGCTACAGCGTTACAGCTCTACTACTGTTCCGTTACCGGCGCTGCGCGCCGGGCCATCGGTCGTTAACGTCCTTGGCTGGACATGCCGCAGAGAAAGTAGAGGCAACAGTGTTGCGTGAAAAGCAAGACCGCCGGACGAAGATCTGGCGGGTCGCGGCGATGTTCGCCGCAACGGGTGCCCTGGCGTTGTCGGGCTGTGCCAGCGGCGGCGACTCCGGTGGAGGCGGCGGCGGCAGCTCGACGTCGAGCGCAGCCCCGGCGGAGAAGGTCGAGGAGATCGCCAACACGGTGCCCGAGGCCATCAAGTCCTCCGGCAAGCTCGTCATCGGCGTCAACATCCCTTACGCCCCGAACGAGTTCAAGGACGAGAGCGGCAAGATCGTCGGCTTCGACGTCGACCTGATGAACGCCATCGCCGGGACGCTGGGGCTCACCCCGGAGTACCGCGAAGCCGACTTCGCCAAGATCATCCCGTCGATTCAGCAGGGCACCTTCAACGTCGGGATGTCGTCGTTCACCGACAGCAAGGAGCGTGAGCAGTCGGTCGACTTCGTCACCTACTTCTCGGCAGGCACGGCCTGGGCGCAGAAGCCCGGCGCCGGCGTCGACCCGAACAACGCGTGCGGCAAGAAGGTGGCGGTGCAGGCCACCACGGTCCAGGAGACCGACGAGCTGCCGGCCAAGAGCAAGAAGTGCACCGACGAGGGCAAGCCGGCGATCAGCATCGTGCCGTTCGACGGCCAGGATGCGGCTACCAACGCGGTGGTGCTGGGCCAGGCCGACGCGATGTCGGCGGACTCGCCGGTCACGCTGTATGCGATCAAGCAGACCAACGGCAAGCTCGAGCAGGCCGGCGAGACCTTCGACTCGGCGCCCTACGGGTGGCCCGTCGCCAAGGGTTCGCCGCTGGCGCAGTCGCTGCTGCAGGCTCTCGAGCATCTGATCGAGAACGGCAAGTACAAGGAGATCGCCGGGAACTGGGGCCTGGAAGCAGGCCTGATCGACAAGCCCGTGATCAACGGCGCGGTCTCCTAGGCGAAAGCGAAATCTGATGAGTGATGTCGGCGCGCCGCCGCAAGCCATCGACGCGGTACCGCTGAAGCACCCGTGGCGGTGGGTGGCGGCGGCCGTCATCCTCATCCTTGCCGGCCTGTTCATCTACGGGGCGGCCACCAACCCGGCCTACCGCTGGTCGGTGTTCGCCGAGTATCTGTTCGACCAGCGGGTGCTGACGGTCGGGCTGGTCAACACCCTCCAGCTCACCGTGTACTCGATGGTTCTGGCCATCGCCCTGGGCGTGCTGCTGGCCGTGATGCGGCTCTCGCCCAACCCGGTGTTCCGCTGGGTGGCGTGGGTGTACCTGTGGGTCTTCCGCGGCACGCCGATCTACGTGCAGCTGGTGTTCTGGGGCCTGATCCCGACGATCTACCAGCAGGTGCGGCTGGGTGTGCCGTTCGGCCCGTCGTTCTTCCAGGTCGATCTGCAGAGCCTGTCGATCCCGTTCCTGCTCGCCACGCTGGGCCTGGCGCTCAACGAGGCCGCCTACATGGCCGAGATCATCCGCGCAGGCATCACGAGCGTTCCCGAGGGCCAGCTCGAGGCGTCGACAGCACTGGGCATGTCGTGGGGCCTGGCGATGCGGCGCACCGTGCTCCCACAGGCCATGCGCGTCATCATCCCGCCCACCGGCAACGAGGTCATCAGCATGCTGAAGACGACGTCGCTGGTGACGGCCGTGCCGTTCACGCTGGACCTGTTCGGGATCACCGCTCGCGAGATCGCCGCGCGTACCTTCGAACCCGTGCCGCTGCTGATGGTGGCCGCGTTCTGGTACCTGGTCGTGACGAGCATCCTGATGGTCGGCCAGTTCTACCTGGAGCGGTACTTCTCCCGCGGCGCGTCACGCAAGCTGACGACCAAGCAACTCGAGGCGCTGGCCAAGGCGCAGGCAAGTACAGGTGGGATGTGACGCAAGCAGCGGAAGCCCGGCCGATGGTGAAGGCCGAGCTGGTGTGCAAGGACTTCGGCGCGCTCAAGGTCCTCAAGGGCATCACCCTCGAGGTGCAGAAGGGGCAGGTGCTCGTTCTCGTCGGGCCGTCGGGGTCCGGCAAGTCGACGTTCCTGCGCTGCATCAACCACCTCGAGACGGTGTCCGCGGGACGGCTCTACGTCGACGGCGAGATCGTCGGCTACCACGAGCGCGGCGGCAAGCTGCACGAGATGAAGCCCAGCGACGTCGCCAAGCAGCGCCGTGAGGTCGGCATGGTGTTCCAGCACTTCAACCTCTTCCCGCACCGCACGGCGCTGGGCAACGTCATCGAGGCGCCGATCCAGGTCAAGGGCATGAACAAGGCCAAGGCCGCCGAGCGTGGCAAGGAATTGCTCGACCGGGTGGGGTTGGCCGACAAGGCCGGCGCCTACCCGGCACAGCTGTCGGGCGGCCAGCAACAACGGGTCGCGATCGCCCGCGCGCTGGCGATGGATCCGAAGCTGATGCTGTTCGACGAGCCCACCTCGGCGCTGGACCCCGAACTGGTGGGCGAGGTCCTTACCGTGATGAAGACTCTGGCGTCCGAGGGCATGACGATGGTGGTCGTGACGCACGAGATGGGGTTCGCGCGGGAGGTCGCCGACGAGCTGGCCTTCATGGACGGCGGCGTCGTCGTCGAGCGGGGTGACCCGCGCACGATCATGGCCAATCCCCAACACGATCGGACCAAAGCGTTTCTCTCCAAGGTGATGTAGCGCCGGACCCGGTCACCCCGCTGTGGCGGGCTGCCCAGGTGTTCCGGCTGCTCAGCTGCCTGTACGCGCTGGGTTTCGGCCTCGCGGTCAATGACGAGCTGGCCCGTCCGCTCGGCGGCTGGGTGGTGTTCGCGGCGCTGGTCGGCTGGAGCGTGGTGTGTGCGGTCGCCTATCTGCAGGGGTTCGGCCGCCGCCCGGTGTGGGTGCTGACCGAGTTGGCGGTCGTGGTGGCGCTGGTGATGTGCACCGAGCTGGTCGCCTCCGATGCGTGGATCGCCGACAACCAGTCGCTGCCGACGACGTTGTGGGCCACCAACGCCACGATCTCGGCCGCCATCCTGTTCGGTCCGGTGGGCGGCATGCTGACCGGTCTGGTCGTGATGTCGCTCAGTGCGGTGCTCAAGGGGTACGTCAACGTCGACGTGAGTCGCAACGCCACGATCGTCATCGAGCTGGCGGTGGGTCTGGCGGTCGGGATGGCCGCGCAGACCGCGCGGCGCGCGCACGCCGAACTGGAACGGGCCGCCCGATTGTCCGCGTCGGTCTCCGAACGCGAACGGCTGTCCCGCAAGGTGCACGACGGCGTCCTGCAGGTGCTGGCGCTGGTGGCTCGTCGGGGTCATGAGATCGGCGGTGAGGCAACGCAATTGGCCGAGCTGGCCGGTGAGCAGGAACGTGCGCTGCGGCGCCTGGTGGTGACGGGGGACGAGGCCGCCGTCGTCGGTGCGCAGGCCGACCTCGCAGCGATGCTGCGACGCAGAGCCACCGATCGGGTGTCGGTGAGTGTGCCCGCCCACGCGGTGCTGCTCGACTCCGCGGTCGCCGACGAGCTCAGCGCCGCGGTCGGCAACGCGCTCGACAACGTCGAGGCGCACGCCGGCGATGGTGCCCGCGCGTATGTTCTGCTGGAGGACCTCGGCGACGCGGTGACGGTGAGCGTGCGGGACGACGGTGTCGGAATTCGTGACGGAAGGCTCGCCGAAGCCGTGGCGGAGGGCCGCATCGGTATCGCGAAATCGATTGTCGGACGGTTGAATTGGCTGGGCGGCCGCGCAGAATTGCAGACCGGACCGGAAATGGGGGTCGAATGGGAGCTGACGGTACCGCGATCACGGTGATGGTCGTCGACGACCACCCGATCTGGCGCGATGCGGTGGCGCGCGACCTGGCCGACGACGGTTTCGACGTGGTCGCCACGGCGGACGGGGTGGGGGCCGCGGCGCGCCGCGCCGCCGTCGTACGTCCCGCGGTGGTGGTGATGGACATGCGGCTCGCCGACGGCGATGGCGCTCAGGCCACAGCGCAGGTGCTGGCAGTGTCACCGTCCTCGCGCATCCTGGTGCTCTCGGCGTCCGACGAACGTGACGACGTGCTGGAGGCCGTCAAAGCCGGGGCCACCGGCTACCTCGTCAAGAGTGCGTCGAAGCAGGATCTGGCCGACGCGGTGACGGCAACGGCGCAGGGGCGGGCGGTGTTCACGCCGGGCCTCGCGGGTCTGGTGCTGGGGGAGTACCGACGCATCGCCCGCGACGAACCGGGCCCCACGCAGCCGAGCCTGACCGAGCGGGAAACCGAGATCCTGCGCTATGTCGCCAAGGGGTTGACCGCCAAGCAGATCGCCACCGCGCTGTCGCTGAGTCACCGCACCGTCGAGAACCACGTGCAGGCCACATTCCGCAAGTTGCAGGTGGCCAATCGCGTGGAACTCGCGCGCTATGCGATCGAACACGGGCTCGACGAGTAGTTGTACTCATCCGCCGGGGGCATCGGAGTTGCCACCATGGCGTCATGACCGAACCGCACGCCCCTGTCGTCGCCCGGCTGTCCGCGGAGTTCACGGCGCTCTCGCAGCAGCTGGCCCGGGTCTCGGCCGATCTCGCCGAACTCGACCGGATTCTCTCGGCGCGGCCTGTACCGCCGCGGCCCGCGCTTCCCGTCTACGCGCCTGCACCCATGCCTGCACCCATGCCTGCCCCTCTGCCCATGCCCCCTCCACCGCCGGCGTGGAGACCCCCGGCTCCTCCCCGGGAACGTTCGGAGGGCTGGATCGGCAAGCTGCTGGCGGTCGCCGGGGTGGCGGTGACGCTGATCGGTGTCGTGCTTCTTCTGGTGCTCGCCGCCCAGGCCGGCATCCTGGCGCCCGAGTTCCGCGTCGCCGGCGGGGCGGTGCTCGCCGTCGCGCTGGTGGGTGTGGGGTGGCGGCTTCAGGGCCGTCCCGGAGGTCGAGTCGGCGCTATCGCGGTGACGGCCACGGGAATTGCCGCGGGCTACATGGACGTCATCGCCGTCACCACCATCTACGGATGGGCTCCCGCAGCGGTGGGGTTGCTGTTGGCCTCGGCTGTCGGAGGTGCGGGCCTGACGCTGGCCCGCCGCTGGGATTCCCAGCAGCTCGGGCTGCTCGTACTCGTTCCACTGACGGTGCTCGCCCCGGTCGTCGCCGACGGAAACACCCTGCTGCTGGTCGGCTTCATGCTGGCGCTCGCCGCCGCCTCGCTCCCGGTGCAACTGGGTAAGGACTGGGCGTGGCTGCATGCGGCGCGTACCGCCGCGGCAACGCTGCCGCTGCTGTTCGCGCTCGTGGTGCGCCACATCGACGGGCGCGACGACCTGTGGCTCGCCGGTGCGTGCGCGATCGCTGCGCTTCTGGCCGTCGTCGCGGCGGTGGTCTTGCTGCCCGGCTCGCGTCGCGCGGCTGTCTTCGCGCTGCTGACCGCGGCGGGGGTGACGCCGCTGCTGTGCGTCGGGTTGGTCGTCGATCGCGTGGTGGCCGCGCTGATGATCGCCGCGCTGGCAGGCATCCTGTTGGCGATCGTGCTGGTCGGTGACCAGCTGCCGGGCGTCGCGGGCATCGCCCGCCGGGTGTTCTCGGCGCTGTCGGCAGTGACCGCCCTGATCGCGGTGACGGTCGCGTTCGACGGACCGATAGCGGGCCCGATCCTGCTCGCGATGGCTGTCGTGGTGGCGGTCGCGGGCCGGCGGGACATCGTCGCTCGTTGTGCCGCAGGACTTTTCGCCGGCATCGGTGCGCTGATGCACTTCGCCTACGCCCCGCCGAGCACCGTCTTGTCCGCGGTCGCCACGCGGGAGACCGCGGGCGCGTCGATCCTCGTCTCGAGTGTGCTGCTCGGGATCGCCGCGGTCGCGATCGCGTGGTCGTGGTCGGGCCCGCAGCGGGCGGTCGCGGCTGCGGTCGCTGTGGGAACCGTCGCCTACGCGGTCACGTCGTTCACCGTCACCGCCGGTGTGCTGATCGGCGGTGAGGGCCGCGGCTTCTACGCCGGCCACATGGTGGCGACGATCTGCTGGATCGCGATGGCGGCAGCCCTTCTCGGCCACGCCGTGCGCCTGCCGCGGGTCGACCGGTCGGTGCCGATCGCCGGCGGTCTCGGCCTCGTGGGTGCCGCGGTGGCCAAGCTTTTCCTGTTCGACCTCGGCACGCTCGACGGGATGTTCCGAGTGGCGGTGTTCATCGTCGTCGGGCTGATCCTGCTAGGGATGGGGGGCCGGTTACGCGCGGCTGCTAGAGCGTCAAGATCAGGTGACCGCCGACACAGACTAGACTGGATTGAGTCCAGAAAAGGAGATGTTGTCATGGGTATGAACACACTGTCTCAATCACGGCGGACCGACGCCGAGATCGTCGGTTTCCAGGCTTCACCCGCGCTGACCGAGGCGCTGCAGCGCGTGCTCGTCGACGTCATCGAACTGCATCTGCAGGGCAAGCAGGCGCACTGGAACGTGGTCGGCACCAACTTCCGCGACCTGCATCTGCAGCTCGACGAGGTCGTCGACTTCGCGCGCGAAGCCAGCGACACGGTGGCCGAACGCATGCGCGCGCTCGACGCCGTGCCCGACGGCCGGTCCGACACCGTCGCGACGACCACGTCGCTGCCGGAGTTCCCCGCCTTCGAGCACAGCACCGCCGAGGTCGTCGACCTCGTCACCACGCGCATCTACGCCGTCGTGACCACGCTGCGGGACGTGCACGACACCGTCGACGACGAGGACCCCAGCACCGCCGACATCCTGCACCAGCTGATCGACGGGCTGGAGAAGCTCGCCTGGCTGGTCAAGTCGGAGAACCGGAAGGTGTGACCGCCGGGGCCCGATGTCCCACCAGATACCAGGTGTGCATCGGGCCCTTGCCTTTGACATCGACCAGGCCCCGCTCTTCGAGCACGAAACGGTTCCGCAACCGTTCATAGACCTCGTCGGGCACCTGGATCCGGCCCTCGACATCGGTGGTCTCCATCCGGGAGGCGATGTTGACGGCGTCGCCCCACACGTCGTAGAAGAACTTCCTGGCGCCCACGACGCCCGCCACCACCGGCCCGCACGCCATGCCGATTCTCAGCGGGACCGCGCGGCCCTGCGCATCAGTGAGGCCCGACACCGCGTCGGCCATGTCGAGCGCCAGCGCGGCCAGGGCCTCGAGATGGTCAGCGCGCGGTGTCGGCACGCCGCTGACGACCATGTACGAGTCACCGCTGGTCTTCACCTTCTCGAGACCGTGCCTGTCGACCAGCGCATCGAGATCGGTGTAGAGCCGGTCGAGGAATCGGACGAGTTCGGCGGGCGCGGTGTCGCTGGCGCGCTTGGTGTACCCGGCGATGTCGGCGAAGAGGATGGACGCATCGTCGTACTTGTCGGCGATCACCGACCGCGCAGGATCTTTCAGCCTGTCAGCGATGGTCTCGGGCAGGATGTTGGCCAGGAGCCGCTCGGACCGTTCGTATTCGGCCTCCATCGCCTGCTCGGCGCGCTCGGTCTCGCGCAGCGTGTACCACAGCGTCGCCACGATCATCACGACGGACGACACGACCGAGAAGACGAACCCGACGGTCAGGAACCACGACGGCCCCAGACCGCGATCGTTGGGCACGGTCAGCTCGAGCACGATGATCAGGGCGACTCCGGTACCGGCAATCGCCGAGGCGAGCGCGATGCGTTCGATGCCCAGCACCAAGACGACCAGCGACGCGGCCACGAGGAAGTAGAACTGCAGCCCCGAGTCCGTGCCGATCGTGTAGCAGAAAAACGAGACGGAGACGTAGGCGAAGACCACGAACGTCACGGGCGCGACGACCTCGCCGAGCGGGCAAAGCCGCGGGATGCTCAGGAAGGCGAGCCCGCACAGGATGTTGACCACGCCCAACCACGAGTACGCGCCGCCGACCACCACCTGGAACGAGCCGAACAGCAGCGAGACCGCGGCGGCGATCCACCCGGCGATGGTCAGCACTCGGACTCGGCGCGACACGGCCTCGGCCCGATGGCGGCTGAGCGAGGTCACGCGCCCTTCGATGGCCACCTCGGGCACGCAGACGGATCGCACGTTGCGCACGGTGCGGAGCTTATCGCCGATCGCAGCGATAGCCTGCTCGAATGACGGGTATCGCGTGCTGCCAGATCGATCCGCAGATCGGTGACCTCGACGGCAATGCCGAACGCATCGCCACCGCGATCGCCGACGCGCGGGCTGCCGGCGCCGACATCATCGTGCTGCCCGAGTTGGTCACGTCCGGGTACATGCTCGCCGACGACGCGGAGGCCCGCTCGGTGGCGCAGGCCCCTGACGATCCCCGGTTCGCGGAATGGGCTGCAGCAGCTGAGGATTCGTGGGTCGCACTCGGATTTTGCGAACTGGGCGACGACGGCGTGCTGTACAACAGCGCGGCAGTGCTCGACGGGGGCGGCGTATCGGCGGTCTACCGCAAGACCCACCTGTGGGACCGGGAGAAACTGATCTTCACCCCCGGCCGCGATCTGCCACCTGTTGTGCAGACCCGGCACGGCATGGTGGCCGTGATGCTGTGCTACGACCTGGAATTCGCGGAACTGACCCGCCGCGCCGTCGTCGACGGTGCCGACCTCATCGTCGCGCCGGTCAACTGGCCGCTGTTCCCCCGTCCCGAAGGGGAGCATCCCGGTGAGGTGATCACCGCGATGTCGACCGCACGAACCAACCACGTCGCCGTCGCGGCGTGCGACCGTGCCGGTGTCGAGCGCGGTCAGGCCTGGACGGAGGGAACGGCGATCGTCGGCGCCGACGGCTGGGTGGTGGCCGAGGCGGGGCCGGGCGAGGCCGTCGCAATGGCCGACCTCGATCTGTCGCTGAGCCGCGACAAGAACATCACCGAGCACGTCCACGTGCTCGACGATCGTCGGTTGGACCTCTATTGAGGAGCAGGCCCACGCTTGCTGCCAGTTGCCACGCGATGATCGTGTAGATCGCTACCCGTTCGGACAGTCCGCGGGGCAGGTCGGTGCCTATCAGCGCACACGCCGCGATGAGGCCGAGCGTGCCGAGCCCGTAGCCGAGTGTTCTGGAAGTGCGTGAGCGGTCGGGGAGTCCGACGGCGCCGGCAGCGAGGAGCGCGAGGTTGCCTCCGACGATCGCCGCCGTCGCACCCGCGACATGGAGTAGCTGGGCCTGCTGGCTGCCGCCGCTGGGAATCAGGCCGACGATGACCGACCCAGCCCCGTACAGGCACGCGAACACCGTGAAGGTCAGCGCACCGCGCGCCGGTCGTGACGTTGCGACCAGTGCGGCTGCGGTCACGACGAACGCCATGCCCTGCACCCGGAACGCGGCATTCATCCACCACGACAGCGGTGAGGTCGGGCGTCCCAGATCGCTCACGACGTTCTCCAGATAGCTGTACGCGGGTACGTGCGCCGCCGTGAACCCCTCGACCAGCAGATAGCTGATGCCCACGGCCAGGGCGAGGAGGCCGGCCGCACGGCGCACGGTCGCCGGTCGGACAGAGTGCACGTCACCAGCGTGCCAGCCGCGGCGATCGTCCATGACGGCAGGAGCCCAGCCGCACGGAGCGGCGTGGCTTTGGTGTTTGCTTGCTGAAATAGCGATTTCTCGCACATAACGCCTGAGCGCGGAGTCCGGAGTGTCCACCGGACTGCCGGTTCGGTCGCGGTGATGTTGCGCGCTGTCGAAATTTGCTGAATCTGCGTTGCGGCGTCACTTGTTGCTGTTAAAGTCCTACATCTGCAAGTCAGGAAGAATTTCTATTTTTTCACCGGGGGTGGGTTTTCATGGGGAACACTGTCACTATCTCGCGCGCTAGGAGGCGCTCGACTCGGATTGCGGGGAGCGTCATCGTCGGCGCTCTGATATTTGCTCCTGTTGCTCAGGCAGTAGATGTCGTTCCGTGTCCCGAGCAAGGCTGCAACGGCGTGACGGCGCTGCTGGTGGGTGGGCAGGGGTCCTACGCCACCCTCAGTGAGGAGCAGATGGAAACGGCGTTCGGGGGGTACTTCCGCCCCTACGACCAGCGCGTGAGCGTTCCGTTTCCCGGGGATGCCGACTTCTCGAAGTCAATCCCGGAAGGCGCGACGAATCTGTACAACGCGGTCGTCGCCGCCAAGACCGACAACCCGGACATCGTGCTGACCATCGGTGGGGTCAGCAAGGGTGCGCCCTCGGTACTCGAGGCACTCCGGCAGCTCGAGGCGACGCGGGAGGCCGGCGGTACGGTGCCCGACGCCGACCACATGAACGTGATGATCTACGGGGCGCCGAGCCGCATCTACTACGCCGGGGTCAAGTACCGCCCAGACATTCCCGTCACCCCGTACGACGTGTACATGGTGTCGGCGGAGTACGACGGCGTGGCCGACATGCCCGACAACATGTTCAACATCCTCGCCGTCCTCAATGCGATGCAGGGCGCCGATCTGCTTCACGTCGACGCGGCCTTCAACACCGACTTCGAGAACGACCCGATGCGCTACAAGGTCGAGCAGAACGCCGACGGCGGCACGGTGACCACGATCCTGATCCCGTACAACGATCCCATCCTGCCGCTGCTGCATCCGATGCTCGAGGCCGGCGCGGACCCGGCGCAGCTGGCGAAGATGAGCGCGATGCTCAAGCCCATCATCGATTCGGCGTACAAGCGCAACAACGTGATCGAGAAGAAGAAGTGGCAGACGGGCATCGTCACCATCCCGCTGCCCGACGCGGCACCGTCGAGCATCAACGGAACGCTGAAAGTCAGTGTGCCGATTGATGATTCGCAAGATTCAGTGAAGCCCGCCGAGCGCAAGACGCTGTCGGACTATGTGGGCAAGCACCGCGCGCCGGACACCGACGACGACGGCGCCGACACCACGAAGGTCAAAAAGAACGTCCTCAAAGACCTCAGCGACAGCATCAAGACCGAGGTCAAGAAACTGACCACCAAGAAGGACAAGAAGGACACGAAGGAGACCGCGCCGGAGAAGCAGGAGACTGCCGGCGCCCCTTCGTCATCGGACTCCGGTACCAACAGCGCCGGATCGGAGAGCTGACCGCTCCAGCTCTCCCGGGAAGCCCCGTCTCCGTCATGGAGGCGGGGCTTCTTGTACCGGTGCCCCCGGTGAGATTCGAACTCACACTGGACGGGTTTTGAATCCGTTTCCTCTGCCAGTTGGGATACGGGGGCTTTCGGCACGTCGCCGCGGCGCCGTGCGGCCTCTCACCTTAGAGGATGGCCCCGCGCTCGCTCATTCGGGCATCGCCGGACAGAATGTGGGGCATGACTGCGTCCCCGACAGATGCCGCCGCGCCGCACCGAGTTCTCATCGCGGAGGACGAGGCGCTGATCCGGCTCGACCTGGCCGAGATGCTGCGCGAGGAAGGCTACGAGATCGTCGGGGAGGCCGGCGACGGCCAGGAGGCCGTCGACCTTGCCGAGTCCTTGCGTCCCGATCTGGTGATCATGGACGTCAAGATGCCCCGGCGCGACGGTATCGACGCCGCCGCCGAGATCGCGGCCAAGCGCATCGCGCCGATCGTGATCCTCACCGCCTTCAGCCAGCGCGACCTCGTCGAGCGCGCGCGAGATGCCGGCGCGATGGCCTACCTGGTCAAGCCGTTCAACATCACCGACCTGATCCCCGCCATCGAAGTGGCGGTGAGCCGGTTCAGCGAGATCACCGAGCTGGAGAAAGAGGTCGCGACCCTCTCCGACCGCTTGGAGACCCGGAAGCTGGTCGAGCGTGCGAAGGGTTTGCTGCAGAGCAAGCAGAACATGACCGAGCCCGAAGCGTTCAAGTGGATTCAGCGGGCCGCGATGGACCGCCGCACCACGATGAAGCGCGTCGCCGAGGTCGTCCTCGAGACGCTCGACCCGCCGGCCGCAGAGGCCGCCGCACCCGCGGAATGACGGCGGAGCAGCACCCCGTCCGTTAAGACTGCGTTTCCGGAACCGCCGGATATCGGATCCAGACCCCGGATGCGTGCAACGCGTTCCTCAACATCGCGCACCACGGCCATGCGTTGGTTATGGTCGTCGGCGAAGCACCGCCGCCAACGCCGTCCGGGGGAGGCACGTCGGTGTCGATCAACACATGAACCGGAGGTGGGACGTGCGCGGTCGCGTGGCACGCAATGCATTTGCTCTCGGGGGAGCGAGCCTGATTGTGCTGGCCTTGGCCGGCTGCAACCAGGGTGCGCCCGAGGAGCAGGCGGCGCAGGCGAATCTCAAGATCGTCGAGAAGGTGCAGATCGACGAGAACGGCGCAGAGGTCAAGGCGGCTGAGGGTGCGGCCCCGGCCGACCCGGCCGGCGACGGCAAGGCCACCTGCCCGCCGGTGTCGATCGCGATGGCCGGGGCGCTCAACGGCCCCGACGCGGCGCTCGGCATCAACATCAAGAACGGCGTGCAGCTGGCGATCGACAAGCACAACTCCGCCAACCCGGGCTGCCAGGTTCAGCTCAAGCCGTTCGACACCGAAGGCGACCCGCAGAAGGCCACGGCCATCGCGCCGCAGATCGTCGACGACCAGTACACCATTGGCCTCGTCGGGCCGGCGTTCTCGGGCGAGACCAAAGCCACCGGCGGCGTCTTCGACCAGGCCGGTCTCGTCGCCGCCACCGCATCGGCGACCAACGTGACGCTGTCGGAGAACGGGTGGAAGACCTTCTTCCGCGGTCTGGCCAACGACGGTGTGCAGGGTCCCTCGGTCGCGAACTACCTGAAGAACACGCTCGCCAACAAGAAGGTGTGCGTCGTCGACGACAGCACCGACTACGGCCTGGGCCTGGCTCAGGCGGTCCGCGACACGCTCGGCCCGGTGGCCGACGCGGCGTGCAACATCTCGGTCAAGAAGGGCGACAAGGACTTCTCGGCGGCGGTCACCCAGGTCAAGGGTGCGGGCCCGGACTCGGTGTTCTACAGCGGCTACTACGCCGAGGCGGCACCGTTCATCCAGCAGCTCAAGGACGGCGGCTTCGAAGGCAAGTTCGTCAGCGCCGACGGCACCAAGGATCCCGAGTTCGTCAAGCAGGCAGGCGAGTCGTCCAAGGGCGCTCTGCTGTCCTGCCCGTGCGGTCCGGCCACCGGGGCGTTCGCCGACGAGTACACCAAGAAGTTCAACCAGGAGCCCGGCACCTACAGCACCGAGGGCTACGACTTGGGCACGATCCTGCTCAAGGGCATCGACTCGGGGGCCATCACACGGCCTGCGCTGCTCGACTTCGTGCGCAACTACGACGGGCAGGGCGTGGCTCGCAAGTACCAGTGGACCCCCGCTGGTGAGCTCACCACGACGCTGATCTGGATGTACGAGGTTCAGTAACTGTTGACGCGAAACGCGTCCGAGCTCGACGGCTCGGACGCGTTTTGCACTCTCCGAGGAGTTCGCCACGCCAATGCTCTTGGCCGCCAACATCAATTTCAACGTCGGGGCGCTGTTCGACAGCTTCTGGCAGCTCACGATCGACGGATTGTCCTGGGGCGCCATCTATGCGCTGGTGGCGGTCGGCTACACCCTGGTGTTCGGGGTGCTGCGATTGATCAACTTCGCCCACTCCGAGATCTTCATGCTCGGCATGTTCGGCGCGTACTTCGCGCTGGACATGATCCTGGGCTTCACCCCCAGCGGCAACGCCTACAACAAGGGGGTGATGCTGACCATCGTCTATCTCGGCGTGGCGATGCTGTTCGCGATGCTGATCTCCGGCGGCGCGGCCGTCGGTCTCGAGTTCATCGCCTACCGGCCGCTGCGTAAACGGCACGCCCGATCGCTGACGTTCCTCATCACCGCGATCGGTATGTCGTTCGTGCTGCAGCAGTTCGTGCTGTTCATCCTGCCCAAGCTGATCCCGGGCTACGGCGGGCCCAATGCTCAGCAGCCGATTGTGTTGGTGCAGCCCAAGACTCAGTTCACGTTCTTCGGGGTGGCCGTCTCCAACGTCACGATCGTCATCATCGTCGCGGCGCTGGTGCTGGCGGTGCTGACCGACATCGCGATCAACCGCACGAAGTTCGGCCGCGGCATCCGGGCTGTCGCGCAGGACCCGACCACCGCCACGCTGATGGGGGTGTCCCGGGAGCGCATCATCATGACGACGTTCCTGATCGGCGGTCTGCTGGCCGGCGCAGCCGCACTGCTCTACACGCTGAAGGTCCCGCAGGGCATCATCTACTCGGGCGGCTTCCTGCTGGGCATCAAGGCATTCTCGGCCGCCGTCCTCGGCGGGATCGGCAACCTGCGCGGCGCCCTGCTGGGCGGTCTGATCCTCGGGATCATGGAGAACTACGGCCAGGCGGTGTTCGGTACCCAGTGGCGTGACGTGGTGGCGTTCGTGCTGCTGGTGCTGGTGCTGCTGGTACGTCCGACGGGCATACTCGGCGAGAGCCTCGGAAAGGCACGAGCATGAGCGGCTTCCTCTCTAGGGTGACGGTCTGGTGGGACGGTCTGTCCCGTCCGCAGAAGTGGGTGTTCGGCGTCATCGTGTTCCTCGGCGTGGGTCTGTCGCCGCTGTTCACCCCGCCGTTCATCGACACCCCGGGCATCAGCTTCGGCGGCACGATGGCGCAGTTCGCGATGGTCGCGATCATCGCGATCGGCCTCAATGTCGTTGTGGGACAGGCAGGTCTGCTCGACCTCGGGTACGTCGGGTTCTACGCGGTGGGCGCCTACACGGTGGCGCTGCTGACCAGCCCGGAGAGTCCGTGGAACAGGATGAGCCCGACGGGCTTCTTCAGCGAGCCGTGGGCCTGGCTGTCGTGCGTCCCGCTGGCGATGGCGGTGACCGCGCTGACGGGCCTGATCCTCGGCTTCCCCACGCTGCGCCTGCGCGGCGACTACCTGGCCATCGTGACCCTCGGTTTCGGCGAGATCATCCGCCTGCTGGCCGACAACCTGGCCGACATCACCAACGGGCCCCGCGGCCTCAACGAGGTGGCCTTCCCGCACATCCTGGAGACTGAGAAGAACCCGCGCGGCGTGTTCTCGGTGTCGAACTCCACCGGCGATGCGAACTACGGCACCTGGTGGTTCTGGGTGGGTCTGCTGTTGATCGTCATCATCCTGCTGCTGGTCGGCAATCTCGAACGCAGCCGCGTCGGACGTGCCTGGATCGCGGTGCGCGAAGACGAGGACGCCGCAGAGGTGATGGGCGTCAACACCTTCAAGTTCAAGCTGTGGGCGTTCACCATCGGTGCCGCGATCGGCGGGCTGTCCGGGGCGCTCTACGCCGGCCAGGTGCAGTACGTCGCACCGCCGACGTTCAACATCATCAACTCGATGCTGTTCCTGTGCGCCGTCGTGCTCGGTGGGCAGGGCAACAAGCTCGGTGTCATCCTCGGTGCGTTCATCATCGTCTATCTGCCCAATCGCCTTCTGGGCGTGCACTTCCTGGGCATCGACATGGGCAACCTGAAATACCTGTTCTTCGGATTGGCGCTCGTGGTCCTGATGATCTTCCGGCCACAGGGCTTCTTCCCCGCCCGTCAGCAGCTGCTGACCTACGGCAAGGCCGCCCGCAATCTGCTCAGAACCGGTCCGTCGGGGAAGGAGTCGACGCCATGAGCATCGAGGACCTGGCCGGTGTGCACCGCGAGATCGCTGCCGACGAGGGCGAGGTGCTGCTGGCCACGAAGGACCTCACGGTGCAGTTCGGCGGCCTGACCGCGTTGGATTCGGTGACGTTCGACATCCGTCGCGGCGAGATCCTGGGCCTGATCGGGCCCAACGGGGCGGGAAAAACGACCTGCTTCAACGCGATCACGGGTGTCTACCGGCCCACCGCGGGGACGGTGACGTTCGACGGCGAAGTGCTCGGACGGATCAAGCGGCATCAGATCACCCGCCGGGGCATCGCCCGCACCTTCCAGAACATCAGGCTGTTCGGGGAGATGACCGCGCTGGAGAACGTCATGGTCGGGACCGACGCGCGGCACCGGACGTCGGTGCCGGGTGCGCTCTTCCGGTCGCCGCGCCACCGGCGCGAAGAACGCTCGGCGATCGAGCGGTCGGCAGCCCTGCTCCATTTCGTCGGTATCGCGCACCGGGGGGAGGAGAAGGCCAAGAACCTCTCCTATGGCGATCAGCGGCGGCTCGAGATCGCCCGCGCACTGGCCACCGAACCGAAGCTGTTGTGCCTCGACGAGCCCGCGGCCGGGTTCAACCCCAGCGAGAAGTCGGCGCTGATCGATCTGATTCGCAAGATCCGCGACGACGGGTACACCGTACTGCTGATCGAGCACGACATGCGCCTGGTGATGGGGGTGACCGACCGCATCGTGGTGCTGGAGTTCGGCCGCAAGATCGCCGACGGACTGCCGGCCGAGATCCGCGAGGACCCCAAGGTCATCGCCGCCTACCTGGGAGTGCCCGATGACGAACTCAGCTGAGTCCCGGCCGGTGCTGCTGGAGGCCCGCGACGTCGTGGTGCACTACGGCCGGATCAAGGCGCTGCACTCGGTGTCGCTGACGGTGCACGAGGGCGAGCTCGTCACCCTGCTCGGCTCCAATGGCGCCGGCAAGACCACGATGATGCGGGCGATCTCGGGACTGTTGCCGCTGACGTCGGGGTCGGTGTGGTTCGACGGGCAGGACGTGAGCAAGGTGAAGGCGCACCGGCGCGTCACCGACGGCCTGATCCAGGCGCCCGAGGGTCGCGGTGTGTTCCCCGGCATGACGATCCTCGAGAACCTCGAGATGGGTTGCTATGGGCGCAAATTTGGGTCCAAGGCCGAGCACGACGAGAAGTTGGACTGGATTCTCGAGACGTTCCCGCGGCTCGCGGAGCGCAAGACTCAGGTCGGCGGCACGCTGTCCGGCGGTGAGCAGCAGATGCTGGCGATCGGACGGGCGCTGATGGCACGGCCCAAGGTGCTGCTGCTCGACGAGCCGTCGATGGGCCTGGCGCCGATGGTGATCTCGCAGATCTTCAAGATCATCGCCGAGATCAACTCGACGGGGACGACGGTTCTGCTCGTCGAGCAGAACGCGCAACAGGCGCTCAGTCGCTCCGACCGGGCCTACATCCTGGAGACGGGCGAGGTCACCCGGTCGGGTAACGCTCGAGAGTTGTTGGCAGACGATAGTATTCGCGCGGCCTACCTCGGCGTCGCCTGACCTTTTCTCGGCGAGCTGAGGGTTCACCTCCTTCGGCGAGCATCTCTCCTATGTCAAGCGGCGGTGAGGTGTGTCGTGTGTGGGCGTGTTTGTTCGTCGGCGCGCAGGTGGTTGTAGACGACGCGTGCGAGGCGCCTTTTGAGGCAGCGGAGAGCCTCTGTGGTGGAGTCGCCGGCGGCGAGTCGCTTGCGGTAGTAGGCGTGTCCGGGGCTGTCGATGAGGCGGATCTGGGTCAATGCGATGCGGTGCAGGGCGGTGTTGAGTTGCCGGTTTCCGGCTCGGTTCAGGCGTACTCTTCCGGCGTTGTTGCCTGACCAGACCGGTATCGGGGCGGTGCCGCTGTGGCAGGCGAAGGCGGCTTCGCTTTTGAATCGGGCGATGCCGGCGGTTTCGCCGACGAGTTTGGCTGCGGTGAGCTCGCCGCAGCCCGGTAGTGCTAGCAGGTGCGGTGAGGCCGCACGGACTGCGTCGCCGATGCGGACGTCGAAGGCTTTGATGGCCAGGGTGAGTCGGATGATGTCGCCGAGTTCGTCGGTGGCCAGCTCGGCGAGCAGTCCGTCCTGGGTGGCCAACCACGCGGCGAGGGCGGTTTGGGTCTTGGCCCGATCCAGCGATGCTTTCTTCGGCGCGTGCGTGGGGTCGAGTTCATGGATCCGGCCCAGCAGTCTGTTGATGGTCGCCGTGCGTTGTCCCACAAGGTCTTCGCGGCGATCGACCAACAGTTTCAGTTCGCGGGAAATCTCGTCGTGGGCTGCGACGGGAAGGTTTGGATGGCGCAGGACCGCCCGACCCACGGCGAGCGCGTCAATGGGATCTGACTTGCCTCGGGTGCGTGCGGCGGCCCGTTCATGAGCCATGAGTTTGGGTGCCACCCGCACCACCTTCTGCCCGGCCGACAACAGGTCTCGCTCCAGCCGAGCCGACAGATTGCGGCAGTCTTCGATGCCCCACAGCAGGTCCTCACCGAAGGTGGTGGTGGCCCAGGCCAGGGCGGCGAGGTGCCCCTGCGTGGTCGCTGGGACGACCTTTTCTCCGATCTTGCGGCCTCGTTCATCGACCGCGACGAAGGTGTGGGTCCGCTTGTGGACGTCGGCTCCAAGGACAATCATCAACAGTGCCTTCTTTCATCGACAGGGATGGGTAGAAGGTTGGGCCGGCCGGTGGACACATCTCAGTGGGGGCGATGCCACGCTCCTATCAAGTCACGCCGGTCGGTCCTTCCCATCTGGTGTCGACAACATGCTCGAAGGTCCAACCCCGACAGGGAGCGGAAACGCTCGTCTAGAGCCAGACACCAGACGGAACAACCCAACCACCGCAGCAGCGGCAACCAAAACACTGACACTGAGCGCGTGTCTGCACACCGACGCGCCGCTCCTGCTGGCATTTCACGCGCGCTCGACGCGGTGTGACCGCGCGCTAATCGACGCGGAAGCGCTTGAGCCGCGCGGTGGCACCCGAGGCCAGCGTCACGCGACTGCGCGGCACACCCAGATGCTCGGCAAGCAGCCGGATGACGGCCTGATTGGCCTTGCCGTCGATCGCGCGCTCCCGCACGTAGATCGTCAGCGTGCCGTCGGTGTCCGTCTCGACGAGCGGCCCCTTGGCGCTGCCGGGCTTGACCCGCACCGAAATGACATCAGCCACCCGCTCATTCAGCCGCGAGCGCGCGCGCAATGCCAGCATGGCGCGGCGTGTCGCGTGCAAACACGCGCGCTCGCCGAACGGGGCGACTAGCGGGCGACGACGACAGACGAGCCGTGGCCGAACAGGCCCTGGTTCGCGGTGATGCCGACTGTCGCGCCCTCGACCTGACGTCCGGTGGCCTGTCCTTTGAGCTGCCACGTGAGTTCGCAGACCTGCGCGATGGCCTGCGCGGGAATGGCCTCGCCGAAGCTCGCCAGGCCGCCGGAGGCGTTCACCGGGATGCGGCCGCCGATCGTGGTGGCACCGCTACGCAGCAGCTGCTCGGCCTCGCCCTTCTTGCACAGCCCCAGGTGCTCGTACCAGTCGAGTTCCAACGCGGTGGACAGGTCGTAGACCTCGGCGAGGCTGAGATCTTCGGGCCCAATCCCTGCCTCGGCGTACGCGGCGTCGAGGATCTGGTCCTTGAACACTCGCTTGGGTCCCGGTACGACAGCGGTGGAATCCGTTGCTATGTCGGGCAATTCGGGGAGGTGCTGCGGGTACTGCGGCGACTGCAGGCTCACCGCGCGCACCGACGGAACGCCGGACACCGAGCCCAGGTGCTTCTCGGTGAACGCCTTGCTGGCCACGATGATCGCGGCCGCGCCATCGGAGGTCGCGCAGATGTCGAGCAGCCGCAGCGGATCAGACACCACGGGGCTGGCCAGCACGTCCTCGACGGACGCTTCCTTGCGGTAGCGCGCGTTCGGATTGTTCAGGCCGTGGCGGGCGTTCTTGACCTTGACGTTCGCGAAGTCTTCGAGCGTCGCCCCGTAGAGATCCATTCGGCGCCGAGCCAGCAACGCGAAGTAGACGGTGTTGGTCGCGCCGATCAGATGGAAGCGCTGCCAGTCTGGATCGTTTTTCCGTTCGCCACCGACCGGGGCGAAGAAACCCTTCGGCGTGGTGTCGGCGCCGATGACGAGCGCGACGTCGCACAGGCCGGCGAGGATCTGCGCGCGGGCGCTCTGCAGCGCCTGCGATCCGCTGGCGCAGGCGGCGTAGCTCGAGGTGACGGGAATGCCGTTCCAGCCCAGCTTCTGGGCGAACGTCGCGCCGGCGACGAAGCCGGGATAGCCGTTGCGGATGGTGTCTGCACCCGCGACGAGCTGGATCTCGCGCCAGTCCAGCCCCGCCTCGGCCAACGCCGCGCGGGCTGCGACGACGCCGTATTCGGTGAAGTCGCGTCCCCACTTGCCCCAGGGGTGCATGCCGGCGCCGAGGATGTAGACGGGTTCCGGGCTCATGCGATCCTCCAGGCGTGCACGATGCGCTCGGTGCCGTCGTCGTCGACGTAGAGCGGCATCGTGGTGAGCTCCATCTCCATACCGACCTTCAGGTCGGCGGCCAGCGTCCCCTCGACCACCTTGCCGAGGACGATCAGTCCTTCGTCGGCCAGCTCCACCGCGGCGACGGCGAACGGTTCGAAGGGATCCGGCGATGGGTACGGCGGCGGCGGCGCGTATCGGTTCTCGGTGTAGCTCCACAGCGTGCCGCGCCGGGACAGGGGCACCTGCGCGAGATCGTCCCCGTCGCAACCGGGGTTGGGACAGTTGTTCTCGCGGGGCGGGAAGACGTAGGTCCCGCACTGATGGCACTTGGCGCCGATGAGGTAGGCCTCGCCAGAACCGTCGGTGGCGAACCAGCCTTCGACGGCGGGTTGCGTGGATGCTGACACGCGGTCAGCGTACCCAGTTCCACCAGAAAACTGAAACGTGTTCCAATTCGAGTGTTCGAAGGCTACTGAGGGCTCGTCGCGAGCAGGATGTCGAGCAGTTCGTCGGGGTTGTCGCGCATCAGATTGTGCTTGCCGTCGAGCTCATGGGTGATCCAGGTCGGGTCCTCGCGCACGCGGTCGTAGGACAGGCGCAGGGGGGATTCGCCCGGCCAGTCGAGCGCATGGATGTAGGTGCGCTGGCGGAATCGGCCGAGATCGGCACGCGACCGCAGCGGCTGCAGCACCGATGCCAACGGGTGCGCGGTCGCCCGCGAATCGAAGAAGGGGAGTGGCGGCACCCCGAATCCGGTTTCGTCCACGCCGAGGTACCAGCGCCGTTCGTCGTCGTCGACCAGATCCCAACAGGATTCGCCGTCGCGGGGGACCACTGCGTCGACGAACACCAGCGAGTCCACGCGTTCGGCGATGCGGTCCGCGACGCCGGTGATCACCATTCCGCCGTAACTGTGTCCGACCAGGACGAGATCGCCGCCGGCAGCTCCGTTGTCGATGGCGGCGACGACGTCGGTGATGTGGGTGTCGAGGTTGACGCCGCCGCGCAGTACGTGGGCGCGTTCGGCGACTCCGCTGAGCGTGACGGCCACGACGCGGTGGTCGGCTTCACGTAGCGAGGTCGACAATTGGTCGAAACACCATGCGCCGTGGCACATTCCGGGCACGAGAACATAGGTGGTCATGATGTGCTCCTCTCTGTGGCGTTGCGGTATGTCGCGGTGGCTCGGGCGATGGCATCCGGTGACGGGCGGGCCGTGCGGTGCATGTCCCGGTTGGCGGTCACGACTGCCGCGGTCTCCGGGCGCCGCCGTGCCTCGTAGCGACACAGGCCGTGGGAAGGATCGGTAGCGAGCTCGTCGGCGAGGACGCGAGCATCGACGATTGCCTGAGAGGCTCCGTTGGCGCCGACGGGATACATCGGGTGGGCCGCATCGCCGAGCAACGTGACCCGATCATCTCCCCACTGCGAGAGAGGGTTTCGGTCGATCATCGGGTATTCGAAGACCTCGGCACTGTGCCGAGGCAAAGCCGAGGCGTCCAGCCAGTCCAGCTGCCACCCGTCGACACGAGCGGCGACCGCCGCAGCGTCGGCGGGGTGGTTCCACCGCGCGTGTTCGGGAAGGGGACCGGGCTCTCCGTCGTCGGCCAGCAGCACCCAGTTCACCAGTCCGTCGCCGATCGGATACGTCACCAGTTGATACGGGTCGCCGTAGACGATCGCCATCGTGATGCCGTCGAGAAACGCCGGTATCCGTGCCGCGCCGCGGTACATCCGGACCCCGGACCACATCAGCGGATCGGGTCCTGGATGCAGGGCGGCGCGGACCACGGAGTGGATGCCGTCGGCCCCGATCAGCCGGGCCGCGCGGAGATCGCCGCGAGGGGTGTGGATCACGACACCGTCCTCGGTGCGGGTGAAGCTTTCGAGTGCGGTTCCGGTGTGGATCGCGCCGACACCGAGTCGTTCCCGCACGGCAGTGAGCAGCATGTCGTGCAGTCGCCCGCGGTGAACGGACCGTTGCGGGTACGCGTACCCACAGCCGTGTCCGAGGGGCTCGGAGAACAGTTGTCTGCCGCTGCTCTCGTGGTACGAGATTGTTCGCGGTGCAACGGATATCGATTCCAGGTCGGGACGGAGCCCCAGCGCGTCGAGTTCGCGGACGGCGTGGGGGAGCAGGTTGATGCCGACGCCGAGAGGCTTCAGATGTGCGGCGCGCTCGACGACGATCGCGTCGATGCCGCGTTGGTGCAGTGCCAGCGCGGCGGTGAGGCCGCCGATTCCGGCTCCTGCGATCACGACGGGTGCAGTGGTCATGTCTCCACCGTGATCCCGACCCGTACATAAGTCCAATACATCTTTGTTCTTGCTCGTATAATCGATGCTTATGGAGCTACGCCAGCTCGAATATCTGGTCGCCGTAGTGGAGGAAGGCAGCTTCACCCGAGCCGCGCAGCGCGAACGGGTCGCACAACCCGCGGTGAGCGCCCAGATCCGTCGCCTGGAGCGCAGAGTCGGTCAGCAGCTGCTGATGCGCTCGAGCCGCGAGGTGCGGCTGACCGAAGCGGGCGCGGCGCTACTGCCCCACGCCAGGGCGGCGCTGGCCGCGGTCCGGGCCGCCCAGCATGCGGTCGACGAGGTGGCCGACGTCGTCCGCGGCTCGGTGGCGATCGGCACGGTGACCTTGCATCCGGTGGACATCGCGGCGCTGATGGCCGAGTTTCACCGCGATCATCCGCAGGTGGAGCTCACCCTGCTCACGGACAACTCCGATGTGCTGCTCGACAAGCTCACCGATGGCCGGCTCGACGCGGCGATCGTCTCGATCGCCGCCGATGCGACGCCCGAGGGTCTGGATTGCGCGGTGATCACCGACGAGATCATCGCGGCCGCGGTCGCCCCCGACCATCCGCTGCGACGCCGTGCGTCACTGACCCTGCCCGAGCTGTGCGAATTCCCGCTCATTTCCCTGCCCGTCGGGACGGGCCTGCGGTCCCGTCTCGACGAGGCGTGCGCGACGGCCGCCGTGCGACCCCGGATTTGCTTCGAGGCGACGAATCCGCTCGAGCTGGCCGAGCTGGCCCGTCGGGGAATGGGAGTCGCGATCCTTCCCCGGTCGATGGCGCGCGGTGACGCCGGTCTGCATGGCCTGCGGCTGACACCGGTGCTGCGCGGTCGGTTGGTGTGGGCGTGGCGCCGCGATGCCGCCGGTCCGGCCGCGCGCGCATTCTGCGCGCTGGCGCGGCGTGCGCTCAGACCCCGTGGCGAGGGCGCGGCGCTGTAGCCGCGCCAGACCTCGCGTGTCCATTCCGCCGGTCGACGTGTCGGCCGCGATGCCTAGAGTGAAGGCCGTGAGCCCAGCCAAGACCGCATCGGCGACCGATCAGAAACCCACCCTGATGCTGTTGGACGGCAATTCCCTGGCGTTCCGCGCGTTCTACGCCCTGCCAGCGGAGAACTTCAAGACCCAGGGCGGTCTGACCACCAATGCGGTGTACGGCTTCACCGCGATGCTGATCAACCTGCTCCGGGACGAGCAGCCCAGCCACATCGCCGCCGCCTTCGACGTGTCCCGTCAGACGTTTCGCAAGGAGAAGTACCCGGAGTACAAGGAGGGTCGGTCGGCCACGCCGGACGAGTTCCGCGGGCAGATCGACATCACCAAGGAGGTGCTCGGGGCGCTGGGCATCACGGTGCTGGCCGAGGCGGGGTTCGAAGCCGACGACATCATCGCCACGCTGGCCACCCAGGCCGAGAACGAGGGCTACCGGGTGCTCGTGGTCACCGGTGATCGCGACTCGCTTCAGCTGGTCAGCGACGACGTCACGGTGCTCTACCCCCGGAAAGGGGTCAGCGAGCTGACGCGATTCACCCCGGACGCCGTCGTCGAGAAGTACGGCCTCACCCCGAGGCAGTACCCGGACTTCGCGGCGCTGCGGGGCGACCCCAGCGACAACCTGCCCGGTATCCCCGGCGTGGGGGAGAAGACCGCGTCGAAGTGGATCGTCGAGTACGGGTCGCTGCAGGAGCTCGTCGACAACGTCGACAAGGTCAAGGGCAAGGTCGGAGACGCGTTGCGCGCCAACCTGTCCCACGTCATCCTCAACCGCGAGCTCACCGATCTGGTGAAGGACGTGCCGCTGCCCCAGACGCCCGACACGCTGAAGATGCAGCCGTGGGATCGCGACCAGATCCACCGCCTGTTCGACGACCTCGAGTTCCGGGTGCTGCGCGACCGGCTGTTCGACACGCTGGCTTCGGCTGATCCCGAAGTGGACGAGGGTTTCGAGGTGCGCGGCGAGGCCCTGGCGCCGGGCACTCTGGCGGGATGGCTGGCCGAGCGCGCCGACAGCGGACGCTTCGGAGTCGCGGTGGTCGGCAATCATCTGGCGTTCGACAGCGACGCCACCGCGCTCGCGCTCGTCGCCCCCGACGGCGACGGCCGCTACATCGACACCGCCGCACTGAGTCCCGAGGACGAACCCGCGCTGGCCGCCTGGCTCGCCGACCCGGCGCAGCCCAAGGCGCTACACGAGGCCAAGCTCGCGATCCACGACCTGCAGGGCCGCGGCTGGACGCTGGCAGGCGTCACCTCGGATACGGCGCTGGCGGCCTACCTGGTGCGGCCCGGCCAGCGCAGCTTCACCCTCGATGACCTCTCGCTGCGCTATCTCAAGCGTGAGCTGCGGGCCGATAATGCTGAGCAGCAACAACTTTCGCTCCTCGACGACAGTGACGGCGTCGACGACCAGGCCGTGCAGACGCTGCTGCTGCGCGCCAGCGCGGTGATGGATCTCGCCGACGCGCTCGACGAGGAACTGGCCCGCATCGACTCCTCGGCACTGCTGGGCAGCATGGAGCTGCCGGTACAGCGGGTGCTCGCCGATCTGGAGACCGCGGGCATCGCCGTCGATCTCGGCATGCTGACCGAACTGCAGAGCGAGTTCGCCGGGCAGATCCGCGACGCGGCTGAGGCGGCGTACGCGGTGATCGGCAAGCAGATCAACCTCGGCTCGCCCAAGCAGCTGCAGGTGGTGCTGTTCGACGAGCTGGAGATGCCGAAGACCAAGCGCACCAAGACCGGCTACACCACCGACGCCGATGCGCTGCAGTCCCTGTTCGACAAGACCGGCCACCCGTTCCTGCAACATCTGCTTGCCCACCGGGACGCCACGCGGCTGAAGGTGACCGTCGACGGGCTGCTGAACTCGGTGGCCGGCGATGGTCGGATTCACACGACCTTCAACCAGACGATCGCCGCCACCGGCCGCTTGTCCTCGACCGAGCCCAACCTGCAGAACATCCCGATCCGCACCGAAGCAGGCCGCCGGATCCGCGACGCGTTTGTCGTTGGTGCGGGCTACAGCGAGCTGATGACGGCCGACTACAGCCAGATCGAGATGCGCATCATGGCGCATCTGTCCCGGGACGCGGGGCTGATCGAAGCGTTCAACACCGGCGAGGACCTGCACTCGTTCGTGGCATCGAGGGCGTTCGACGTCCCGATCGACGAGGTGACGGCGGACCTGCGGCGCCGCGTCAAGGCGATGTCCTACGGCCTGGCCTACGGGCTGAGCGCCTACGGTCTGTCGGCCCAGCTGAAGATCAGCACCGAAGAGGCCAAACAGCAGATGGACCAGTACTTCGACCGGTTCGGCGGGATCCGCGACTATCTGCGTGACGTCGTCGATCAGGCTCGCAAGGACGGCTACACCTCGACGGTGTTCGGCCGCAGGCGCTATCTCCCCGAGCTCGACAGCAGCAACCGCAATGTGCGCGAGGCCGCCGAGCGGGCCGCGCTCAACGCTCCGATCCAGGGGAGCGCCGCCGACATCATCAAGGTCGCGATGATCAATGTCGAGCGCGCGATCGCGGATGCCGGGCTGACCTCACGCATGCTGCTGCAGGTCCACGACGAGCTGCTGTTCGAGGTCGCCGACGCAGAGCGCGACGCGTTGGAGGCGTTGGTGCGCGAACACATGGGCAGCGCCTATGCGCTCGACGTCCCGCTCGAGGTCTCCGTCGGCTACGGCCGCAGCTGGGATGCCGCCGCACACTGAGCGTCTGCTATATATGCAGACCTACATAATGTGGTGGGCTGAGCAGGAGGCAACGACGTGGCCGAGCATTCGTTCGACGAGTCGGTTCGGCTCCAACCCGTCGACGCAGGGGTTCTGCGTGGGAAGACCACTGCTTCGTGGGCGAACATGGTGGGTCCCTTCGGCGGCATGACCGCGGCTGTGCTGCTGCGCGCGATCGAAGTGCACCCGGAGCGCGCCGGTGCGCCCCTGGCGCTCACCGTCAACTTCGCGGCACCCATCGCCGACGGAGAGTTCGACGTCACCGCGCGACCCGTGCGCACGAACCGGAGCAATCAGCATTGGTTCGTCGAGCTGGTCCAGGACGGGACCGTCACCACGACGGCAACTGCCGTGTTCGGCCTCCGGCGCGACACGTGGTCGGATACCGAGAAGCGCATGCCTCCCGTCCCCGCGCCCGAGGAGGTGGAGGAGCGGGGGCTACCGCCGATGATCGCGTGGGCCCGCAACTACGACATGCGCTTCATCGACGGCGCGGCTCCGGCCAAGGGCGCGGCGCCGGCAGACTCGTCGGCCACGATGCTGTGGGCTCGCGATCGCATGGGACGCCCACTCGACTTCGCGGCGCTCACTGCCGCCAGCGACATCTTCTATCCGCGGGTCTACCTGCGGCTCGGGGCGCCCACGCCGGCAGGCACGATCTCGCTGACCACCTATTTCCACGCTACCGACGCCGAAATCGACTCTGCTGGAGATGATTTCGTACTCGGCTGCGCATCGGCAAACCGGTTCTCCGGTGGCTATTTCGATCAGTCCGCAGAGATCTGGAGCCGTTCGGGCACGCTGCTGGCCACCACGCACCAAATCGTCTACTTCAAGACGTAGCGACTACGCCGGCGGATTTCCGCGCACGATCAGCTCACGCGGGCCGGTCGGCAGGCGCCAGTGGAAGGTGATCGCCGCCAGCCGCAGCAGCGTCGCCACCAGCGTGCCGACGGCCACTCCGATCCACTGCGGGCCGTAGTAGTCGATGACGACGTAGATGACCGAGCCCAGCATCGCCGGGACCGCGTACATGTCGTCGGGACCCATCACGACGGGAACGTCCCGGGCCGTCACGTCACGGATGATCGTGCCGGCCAGCGCCGACACCATGCCGAGCAGCGCCGCGGCGAACCAGCTGGCGCCGTGGTCGACGGCCAGAGCGGCCCCCGAGGTGGCGAAGAAGCCCATGCCGACGGCGTCGAGCATCGCCACCGGATGGTGCAATCTGATGACCGTGCGGGCGAACATCGTCGCCAATGCGGCGGCGGCCAGACACACGGTGACATCGGGCCAGCGCTGCAGCGACTGCGGCGGATCGATGTCGAGCAGGACGTCGCGCAGGACTCCGCCTCCGACCCCGGTCAGCACCGCCATCGCCGCGATCCCGAACACGTCGAACCCCTTGCGGACGCCGAGGACGGCGCCGGAGGCCGCGGCGGCGGCGATGCCGAGGTAATTGAGGATGTGCTGGATCACCAGCAGAGTATGGCGCCCGCCGGACCTCTAGTACGCCCGGAAACCCGCCATGTGCTGTAGCGCGGGCGATCCGGCACGGGCCGCGTACAGCGCGTAGGTCTCCTCGTGGAGCAGCGCGGTCACGCGTTGGTCGCCGAAACCCCGGTCGATCCGGTCGCGCACGAAGGCCAGCTCGACGACCCGGTGCGCGAACTGTCGCACCGACGTCGCAGCCGGCTTCCCGCCGAAGCGGTGCGCCGTGTCGACGGCCAGCTTCCGGGTCTTCAGCGACCCCAGCCAGGTCGCCTCGTTCGGGCTGACCAGCCCAGCGGCCACCATTCCGGGGAGCTTGCCCGCCACCACGTGCTGCTCGCGCCGCCGGCTCCGCACCGCCAGCGTGATCGCCAGCGCGAACACGGGCACCATCCACAGCGCGTAGACCGCGAAGTAGGCGCCCGCCCCGAGCAGCGACGAGCCGTTCCACATCGCATGGAGCAGGACCGCGCCCGCGTAGCCGAGCAGAAGAACTCCGGCCTTGCCGGCGGCCGAGCGGCGATGCAGCGCGTACCAGACCCCGATGGCCGTCATCGTGGTGAACAGCGAATGGGCGAACGGCGACATGATCAGACGCAGTGCCGCGGTGACCAGGGATTCGGCCACGGACTCGCCGTTGGCGATGTAGAGGATGTCTTCCAGCCACGCGAAACCTGCCCCGACCAGGCCCGCGTAGACCAGGCAGTCGGTCAGCGAGTTGAGTTCGTTGCGTCGGATGCCGGTCATCATGATCAGCAGGAACACGCCCTTGGCGGCCTCTTCTGTCACGGGCGCCCCCACCACCAGCGTCAGCGGGCTGATGTCGCCGGAGCCCGCGGGATGCACCCAGGCCTCGAGCAGGATCTGCAGGACCGCGGAGATGACGACCGCGGCCGAGGTGCCCCAGAGGAAGGCGAAGAGCAGCAGGCGGGGTGGCTCGGGCTCCCACCGGTCCAGCCACAGGTAGGACAGCACCACCACGGTCATCGCGATGCTCGAGAGCACGAAACCGATCGAGGTGCCGACCGGGTTGACGGCGGTGAGCACGATCACGATGAGGCCGGCGACGGTGCCGAGCGCGATGAGCAGACCCAGGGGTGCGCCGACCCGGCGAACGCGTGTCACGCCCAGCACAGTAGCGGCTGCACGGGGCGGGTTTGTCCTGCGTGTACCGCGTCGAGTAGCCTTGACCAGTACCTGTGCGTTCTATTCGCGGGTGCGATCAACAAAACACTCTCTGTCCCTACGATTGAACCTGTCCGGAGCAACCCACCACATGCCAAGTCCCTCCGTCACGTCTCCGCAAGTAGCCCTCAACGACATCGGCTCCGCGGAGGATTTCCTCGCCGCCATCGACAAGACCATCAAATACTTCAACGATGGCGACATCGTCGAAGGGACCATCGTCAAGGTGGACCGCGACGAGGTCCTGCTCGACATCGGCTACAAGACCGAAGGTGTCATCCCTTCCCGCGAACTCTCGATCAAGCACGACGTCGACCCCAATGAGGTTGTGTCCGTCGGCGACGAGGTCGAAGCGCTGGTCCTCACCAAGGAGGACAAAGAAGGTCGCCTCATCCTGTCCAAGAAGCGCGCTCAGTACGAGCGGGCCTGGGGCACCATCGAAGAGCTCAAGGAGAAGGACGAGGCCGTCAAGGGCACCGTCATCGAGGTCGTCAAGGGCGGCCTGATCCTCGACATCGGCCTGCGCGGCTTCCTGCCCGCGTCGCTGGTCGAGATGCGTCGCGTCCGCGATCTGCAGCCGTACATCGGCAAGGAGATCGAGGCCAAGATCATCGAGCTCGACAAGAACCGCAACAACGTGGTGCTGAGCCGCCGCGCCTGGCTGGAGCAGACCCAGTCCGAGGTGCGCAGCGAGTTCCTCAACCAGCTCACCAAGGGTGCCATCCGCAAGGGTGTGGTCTCCTCGATCGTCAACTTCGGCGCCTTCGTCGATCTGGGCGGCGTCGACGGCCTGGTGCACGTCTCCGAGCTGTCCTGGAAGCACATCGATCACCCGTCCGAGGTGGTCCAGGTGGGCGACGAGGTCACCGTCGAGGTGCTCGACGTCGACATGGATCGCGAGCGGGTCTCCTTGTCGCTCAAGGCGACTCAGGAAGATCCGTGGCGCCACTTCGCCCGCACCCACGCGATCGGCCAGATCGTGCCGGGCAAGGTCACCAAGCTGGTGCCGTTCGGTGCGTTCGTCCGCGTCGAGGAGGGCATCGAGGGTCTGGTGCACATCTCCGAGCTGTCCGAGCGCCACGTCGAGGTCCCGGACCAGGTGGTCCAGGTCGGCGACGACGCGATGGTCAAGGTCATCGACATCGACCTGGAGCGTCGCCGGATCTCGCTGAGCCTCAAGCAGGCCAACGAGGACTACAACAGCGAAGAGTTCGAGGCCTGGAAGTACGGCATGGCCGACAGCTACGACGACCAGGGCAACTACATCTTCCCCGAGGGCTTCGACGCCGAGACCAACGAATGGCTCGAAGGCTTCGAGAAGCAGCGGGACGAGTGGGAGGCCCGGTACGCCGAGGCGGAGCGTCGCTACAAGATGCACACCGCGCAGATGGAGAAGTTCGCCGCGGCCGAAGCCGAAGAGGCAGCCCGTCCGACGTCTTCGTCGTCGAACAGCCGCTCGGAGGAGTCGACCGGCGGTTCGCTCGCCAGCGATGCGCAGCTCGCCGCGCTGCGCGAGAAGCTGGCCGGCAACGCGTAATTCAGTACCGCGATCGAAGGCCCCGGCTCACTGAGCCGGGGCCTTCGTCGTTCGATCACGGTCGTCCTGACAGACTGGGCACGTGCTGCGAATCGGACTGACCGGAGGCATCGGGGCGGGCAAGTCGACGGTGTCGGCGACATTCGACGAACTCGGCGGAATCGTCGTCGACGGCGACGTCATCGCCCGCGAAGTGGTGGAGCCGGGCACCGAGGGGCTTGCCAAGCTGGTCGAGGCTTTCGGGGAGGACATCCTCGCCGACGACGGTTCGCTGAACCGGCCGGCGCTGGCCGCGATCGCGTTCAGCGACGACGAGAAACGCAAGACGCTGAACGGGATCGTGCATCCGCTTGTGGGACAACGACGTTCAGAGCTGATCGCCGCCGCGGCCGACGACGCGGTGATCGTCGAGGACATCCCGCTGCTGGTCGAATCTCACATGGCGCCGTTGTTCCCGCTGGTGATCATCGTCCACGCCGACGAAGAGGTCCGGGTCGAGCGGCTCATCGAACACCGCGGTTTCACCGAAGAGGACGCCCGGGCACGGATCGCGGCACAGGCCACCGAGGCGGACCGGCGGGCCGTCGCCGATGTCTGGCTGGACAATTCGGGCACCGCCGACGCACTTGCCGGCGCGGCCCGCACGCTGTGGCATGAGCGCATCCAGCCGTTCGCGGACAACCTCCGCGCGGGCCGGCCGGCTCCGACCGAGCCGCGACTGGTACCGCCGGATCCCGACTGGCCGGCCCAGGCGCAGCGGATCCTGGCCAGACTGCGCACCGCGTGCGGGCATCACGCGTCACGGGTGGACCACATCGGATCGACGGCGATACCGGGCCTGGACGCCAAGGACGTGATCGACGTCCAGGTCACCGTCGCGTCGCTGGACGTCGCCGACGAGCTCGCCGATGCGCTGCTGGGCGCCGGCTACGTCCGCACGGCGATCACCGAGGACACCCCCAAGGACATCCCCGAGGACACGGCGAAGCCCGGCGTCGACGGGCAGTGGGGCAAGAGGCTCTACTGCTCCGCCGACCCGGGCCGCCCGACCAACGTGCACGTGAGGGTCGACGGCTGGCCCAATCAGCGCTTCGCGCTGCTGTTCGTCGACTGGCTGACGGCCGACCCCGCGGCACGCGCCGAGTACCTAGACCTCAAACGCCGCATCGCCGGGCAGGGCCACGCGAGCATCGGGGACTATGCGGATGCCAAGGAGCCGTGGTTCGCCGACGCGTACCACCGCGCCTGGGCGTGGGCCGAAGCGTCGGGCTGGCAGCCGAAGTCCTGAGCGCTCAGCCGTCGATTCGGTTCGCATTCGCGTGGATCGCCGCGCGGCAGTACGCCGCGAGGCCCGGCAGGCCGAACGACTCGTCGTATCGCGCGACGTAGCGCGGGTCGCTCACGTACATGTCGCCCAGGGTGCGGTGCATCGAGGGCGGGCAGTCGTAGAACCACCGGTTCACGTGGAGCCGATGCTGCTCGGCAGCATCCATCGCCGTTTCGGAGTCGGCGGGTAGCCCTGCGCGAAACGCGCCGGACAGCGCCGTCTCCACTGCCTCGCCCTCGTTCTTGATGCGGATCCAGTCCTCCTTGCCGTAGGACTTCGCGCGGCGCTGCGACTCCTTCCACTCCTCGGACTCGCCGAACCTCTGCTCGGCTTCGGCCTGGTAGTCGTCGAAGCCGTCCCCGAACAGCTCGCGCATGTCGTCGTCGGTCATGGGGGTGTTCGCCATTGCTTTCTCCAATGCCTGATCGATGGCATCGAGGAGATCTCTCGTCTCCTCGAGCCGGGACATGACGCGTTCGCGTTGACGCTCCAGGTGGCTGACCTCGTCGCCCTCGTCCAGCAGCCTTGAGATCTCCTCGAGGGGCATCTCGAGCCGTCGGTAGACGATGATCTGGGACAACCGCGTCAGATCAGCCGGTGTGTACACCCGGTACCCCGAGGCGTTCCGGCGTCCCGGGGTCAGCAGCCCGATGTCGTCGTAGTGGTGCAGCGTCCGAACGGTGATGCCGAACCGCTGCGCGACCTCACCGACGGTGAGTTCTTCCACACCCATCTCCTGCGTCACGTCGACCAGGCTGGTGCCTCACGTCCCGTGAGGGTCAAGTCCCCGCTGTGGACGGCTACGTCGACGGCGGCGGCGCGGGCAACTCGGCGGCCGCCGCGGGGTCCGCGGGTGGGGCCGGCTCGCCACCGACCGGGATGTCGAGGGGGGCGCCGCACTGCAACGTGCCATACAGCGGATCGTCCTTGACGCGGAAGAACCGCGGGGCGATGAACTGGTCGGCCTGCGCCACGATCTGGTCGTCGACGAGGATCTCGCAGTGCAGGTTGGACCCGTAGGGCCATTGGATCGAGATCTGCATGCCGGCCAGCTTGGGGTCGGTCAGCACGGTGTTCACCTCGAACGTCTGTCCCGGCAGCATGGTCGGCTGCGCACTGTTCACGTTCTGGTCGTCCTGCTTGTAGGCGACCACGGCGCCTCGCGAGGTGCCGTCGGCGCGGGCGCGGTAGACCACGTTGTGCTGTTCCAGCGGCGCGGGCGGTGCGGCGCCGGGGGCAGCGGGGTCGGGAACGGCGGGGTCTGCCGCGGCGGTCGGGCCGCCGACCGGGACCATCAGCGCGCCCGCCGCGAGGATCGCGGCACCGGCTCTCGCCCACGCGGTCCGGCTCGGTCTGCTCGATCTCACATCGCGGAGTCTATGCTCCGCGCCACGTCAGCGTGATGCCGACGGTTGCCAGCCACTGGTCGAGGTCGTAGCCGTGGCGGGCGAGAGCCTCGGTGGTGTGCACCGCGGTGTGGATCGCGCGCTCGGCGTCACCGGGGTCGAGCAGGCCCTCGCGAACCGCTGTGACGAGCTCGTCGACGTCGGTCACATCGACTCCGCGGCCTGTGCGAAGCACCAGGTCGAGGTAGTGATCTTCTCCGCTCCACACGCGTGGCCCCGATGTGTAGACGCCGACGTCGAGGTAGAAGTCCTGTTCCCGTTCGTGGCCGGGATAGAAGTGGAAGACCGTCACCCGCAAGTTCAGGTCAGGCAACAACCACGACTCGAGGTAGCCGAACTGCGCCCGCCCGGGGGTGGGACGGGCCATGTACAGGCCCCAGGGATGCACCGTGAAGACGTCGACGTCGCGCACGATGCCCTTCGGGTCGGTGTTGGTGCGGGCGACGAGGTCGAAGGTCTCGCGTTTGGGTGGGTGGATGCCGATAAGGATAGGCGCCTCCCCGGGGAAGAGAAGTTGTCGGTGCCGGGTTCTACCCTGGTGAACATGGCTTTCGCGACTGAACACCCGGTGCTCGCACATTCGGAGTACCGCCCTGTCGACCAGGTGGTGCGCGCGGGCGGCCGCTTCGAGGTGGTCAGCGAGTACCAGCCCGCGGGTGACCAGCCGGCGGCGATCGAGGCGCTGGAGCAGCGGATCCGGTCTGGTGAACGCGACGTCGTCCTGCTCGGCGCCACGGGAACCGGCAAGTCGGCGACCACGGCGTGGCTCATCGAGCGCCTGCAGCGGCCCACGCTGGTGATGGCGCCGAACAAGACGCTGGCCGCCCAGCTGGCGAACGAGTTGCGAGAGATGTTGCCGCACAACTCTGTCGAGTATTTCGTCTCGTACTACGACTACTACCAGCCTGAGGCGTACATCGCGCAGACCGATACCTACATCGAGAAGGACAGCTCGATCAACGACGATGTCGAGCGGCTGCGGCACTCGGCGACCTCAAGCCTGCTCTCGCGCCGGGACGTGGTGGTGGTGGCGTCGGTGTCGTGCATCTACGGCCTCGGCACGCCGCAGTCCTACATGGACCGCTCGGTGGAGCTGAAGGTCGGCGACGAGGTGCCCCGGGACGGACTGCTGCGGCTGCTCGTCGACGTGCAGTACACCCGCAACGACATGTCGTTCACCCGCGGGACGTTCCGGGTGCGTGGAGACACGGTCGAGATCATCCCGTCCTACGAGGAACTCGCGGTCCGCATCGAATTCTTCGGTGACGAGGTCGAGGCGCTGTACTACCTGCACCCGCTGACCGGCGACATCATCAGGCAGGTCAACTCGCTGCGGATCTTCCCGGCCACCCACTACGTCGCCGGGCCCGAACGGATGGCGCAGGCGATTTCGACCATCGAGGCCGAACTCGAAGCCCGGCTGGCGGAACTGGAGGGGCAGGGCAAACTGCTCGAGGCGCAGCGGTTGCGGATGCGCACCAACTACGACGTCGAGATGATGCGTCAGGTCGGATTCTGTTCCGGTATCGAGAACTACTCGCGCCACATCGACGGCCGGCCCGCCGGCTCGGCGCCCGCGACACTCATCGATTACTTCCCGGAGGACTTCCTGCTCGTCATCGACGAGTCCCACGTGACAGTCCCGCAGATCGGCGGCATGTACGAGGGCGACATGTCCCGCAAGCGCAACCTGGTCGAGTTCGGCTTCCGGTTGCCGTCGGCGGTCGACAACCGACCCTTGACCTGGGAGGAGTTCGCCGACCGCATCGGTCAGACGGTGTATCTGTCGGCGACGCCGGGACCGTATGAGCTCAGCCAGACCGGTGGTGAGTTCGTCGAGCAGGTGATCCGGCCGACCGGTCTGGTCGACCCGCAGGTGATCGTCAAGCCGACGAAGGGTCAGATCGACGACCTGATCGGGGAGATCCGCCTGCGCACCGAGCGCGACGAGCGGGTACTGGTCACCACGCTGACGAAGAAGATGGCGGAGGATCTCACCGACTACCTCCTGGAGATGGGCATCCGGGTGCGGTACCTGCACTCCGAGGTCGACACGCTGCGCCGGGTCGAGCTGCTGCGCCAGCTGCGGCTGGGGGAGTACGACGTGCTCATCGGCATCAACCTGTTGCGGGAGGGCCTCGACCTGCCGGAGGTGTCACTGGTGGCGATCCTCGACGCGGACAAGGAAGGGTTCCTGCGCTCGCCGCGCAGCCTGATCCAGACCATCGGCCGTGCGGCGCGCAACGTCTCCGGTGAGGTGCACATGTACGCCGACAAGATCACCGACTCGATGAAGGAGGCGATCGACGAGACCGATCGCCGCCGGGCCAAGCAGATCGCCTACAACACCGAGCACGGCATCGATCCGCAGCCGCTGCGCAAGAAGATCGCCGACATCCTGGATCAGGTGTACCGGGAAGCCGACGACACCGATGCGGCGGTCGAGGTGGGCGGCTCGGGCCGCAACGCCTCGCGCGGCCGGCGCGCGCAGGGCGAGCCGGGTCGGGCTGTGAGTGCAGGGGTGATCGAGGGCCGCGACACCAGCAACATGCCGCGCGCCGAATTGGCCGATCTAATCAAGGATTTGACGGCGCAGATGATGGCCGCGGCACGCGACCTCCAGTTCGAGCTCGCCGCGCGGATCCGCGACGAGATCCAGGACCTCAAGAAGGAATTGCGCGGCATGGACGCTGCGGGACTGAAATAGCTTGATCTCAAGGGCTGTTGAGGTCCTACGGTCGACGGCGTGACTGACATCGACGCTGACGGGGTTGCGGTCGAGCAGCCGAACACCGGGACGTGGCGCGACCTGCTCGGCCCGCGCTACCTGGGTGCATCGACCGTGCTCGCCGGCGGCGTGGCGCTGTATGCGACCAACGAGTTCCTCACGATCAGCCTGATGCCCAGCGCGGTCGCCGACATCGGTGGGCAGCGGCTCTACGCGTGGGTCACCACGGTGTACCTGGTCGGGTCGGTGGTGGCCGCCACCGCGGTGCACGCGATCCTGATGCGGTGGGGGCCGCGGCGGTCATACCTGCTCGGGCTCAGCATGTTCGGGGTCGGGAGCCTCGCGTGCGCGATGTCGCCCACGATGGAATTACTGCTCGTCGGCCGGACGGTTCAGGGCGCGGCCGGCGGCATGCTGGCCGGCCTCGGATACGCCGTGATCAACACCGCGCTGCCGAGCAGGCTGTGGACCAAAGCATCGGCGCTCGTATCGGCGATGTGGGGGGTCGGCACGCTGGTAGGACCGGCCGCTGGCGGGTTGTTCGCTCAATTCGGTTCGTGGCGTTGGGCTTTCGGTGTGCTCGTGGTGATGACGACGGCGATGTCCGTTTTGGTGCCGGTGGCGTTGCCCGGCCGCCCGGCAGACGCGAGTCCGCAGGCACGGGTCCGGGTGCCGGTGCGGTCGCTGTTGCTGCTCGGCACTGCGGCGCTACTGGTCTCGGCTGCCGGCGTTCCGCACGACGTGCGGGCGACGGCAGGTCTGGTGGCGGCGGGCCTGGCAATGATCCCGGTGTTCGTGATCGTCGACCGCCGCGCCCGCGCAGCGGTGTTGCCGCCCAGCGCGTTCGCGCCGGGTCCGTTGAAGTGGGTCTACCTCACGCTGGGCCTGCTGATGGCCGCGACCATGGTGGACATGTACGTGCCGTTGTTCGGGCAGCGGCTCGGCGACCTCGCCCCGCTGGCGGCGGGTTTCCTCGGCGCCGGCCTGGCGGTGGGGTGGACGGCGGGGGAGATCACCAGCGCATCGTTGAGCAGGCCGGCGGTGATCGTGCGCGTGGTGGCAGTCGCGCCGCTGGTGATGGCGGCAGGCCTGACGATCGGTGCGCTGACGCAGCGGCAGGACGCGTCCGCGTGGTTCATCGCGGCGTGGGCGCTGTCGCTGGTGATCACCGGATCGGGGATCGGCATGGCGTGGCCGCATCTGTCCGCCTGGGCGATGAGCAAGGTGCGCGATCCTGCCGAGGGGCCTGCTGCTGCGGCGGCCATCAACACCGTGCAGGTGATCTGCGGGGCGTTCGGGGCTGCGCTGGCCGGCGTGGTCGTCAACGTCTCCGATCGCGGCGACGCGGCGGCCGCGCACTGGCTGTTCGCCGTGTTCGCAGTACTGGCGGCGACGGCGGTGGTCTCCGCGATCCGCAGCGGCCGCCCCGTTCCCGGCCAAGGATCACCGTGAGCGCAAGCCTGGGCTGACGCGGGGCGAGACGGCAGAGTGGCGGGCAGTGCGGGTGTGGCTGAGTGGCTAGGCACCGGCCTGCAAAGCCGTTTACACGGGTTCGAATCCCGTCATCCGCTCGCATGTGACGTGGTCACGACATCGGTGTGTTCGCGATGGACCGCAGGTGTGGAGGTGGCTCGATTCCGGCCGCCAAAGCCGGATCGGGCTCGAGACCGCCCCACCGTCGGTGAATCGGAACCACGCCCGCCCACACGTCCAACGAACCATCCGGGCTGTCAGCGTCATCCGGCGGCCCGCCGCGGGTTTTGACCGAGGCCTCGGTCAGGTCCAGTGCGAGCAGTCGGGTAGCCGCCAATTCCTTCTTCGAGGGTTGGCGTGCGTAATCCCACTGGCCCGGCGCGCACTGCTCGGTGAGCACGCGCAAGCCCAGCTGCAGCTCCTCTGAATCGGTCACCGGGCGGGGGACACCGTAGATGCAGGCGCTTCGGTAGTTGATGCCGTGTTCGAACACCGACCGGGCGAGTACCAGGCCGTCGACGTGGGTGATGGTCACACAAACTGTCTGCTCAGGGGCCTGGACGAGGCTGCGGCTGGCCACCGAACCATGGAGATACAGGTGGTCGCTGGTTGCCCCGTAGACCGTGGGCACGACCATCGGCACGCCGTCCATGAGCACGCCGAGGTGACAGATGAACCCCGCTGCCAGTATCGCGTCGAGTTCGGAGCGGTTCGTGCTGCCCTGCTCGCGCAGGCGACGGTGACGGGTCCGCTCGGTCACGGCGAGCTGTCCGGGAGCTGGGGAGGTCATGCGTACCATCCTGGTCGCGCAAGTGGTACCTCTGAAAGATCCACTCCGGTGCACATCTGCAAACCACTTCGGACGAGAGGGCACGTCATGCGGTCCGCGCACCTCGACTTGCCTCTGGTCCTGGATCGCGACGATCGCGCGTCACTGCATCAGCAGCTGGCGAGTGCGCTGCGGGACGCCGCATCCAGGGGGCTGATCGCCCCGGGCAGCAAGCTTCCGTCGACACGATTGCTCGCCGCGCAGTTGCACCTTGCTCGCAGCACGGTCATCGCGGCCTATCAGCAGCTCGACGGTGAAGGATACGTACAGACCCGACACGGCTCGGGAACGTATCTGATCGCCGATCCTGTTGCCGCGCAGCCAGTCTCGCCGCCCGTGTCGTCGGCCGCAGCGGACGACGAATATGCGACGTCGGACGATCGCGAGGTCATCGATCTTCGCCCCGGGCGGCCTGACACACGCCGCCTCGCCGACCCGGGGTGGCGCCGGGCGTGGCGGTCGGCAGTGGTCGACCCGCCGCCCGATACCGAGCCGCCTCTGCAGGGTCTGTCGCTGCTGCGTGCCGAAGTCGCTCGCCATCTCGCTGCCGCGCGCGGGTTGCCCGTAGACGAGGCGGCCGTCTTCGTCACCGCCGGCACCAACGACGGACTCGCCCTGCTGGTGCACGCCCTGCAACTCCATGGACATGACATCGCGGTGGAGAACCCCGGTTACCCGGAGGCGTGGCGACTCCTCGCCCGGCTTGGCTGTCGCACGGTGCCCGTGCCCGTCGACGACGGCGGCCTGGTCGTCGATCGCCTGCCCGAGGCGTCTTCTGCTCCCAGGGCGGCGTTGGTCACGCCCAGCCATCAGTACCCCCTTGGGGGACGCCTGCCCGTGGCCCGCCGAATCGCCCTGTTGGACTGGGCGAACCGGCACCAGGCAACGGTCATCGAGGACGACTACGACAGTGAGTTCCGCTTCGATGTGGCTCCGCTGCCGGCATTGGCGAGCCTCGACCGGTCGGGCCGCGTCGTGCACATAGGCACATTCGGGAAGGCGCTGAGCCCGTGGCTCCGGATCGGATACCTGGTTGCCCCTGCTCACCTGGTGCCGGATCTGATCGCCACGCGGGCTGATCTCGGAACTCCCGTCAGCGGGGTGGTCCAGCAGGCGTTGGCCTATTACCTCGCATCCGGAGCGCTGCGGCGCCACATCGCCCGCAGCCGCCGCGATTACTCGCACGCCAGGGCCCATCTCACACGACGACTGGCGCGCGACGTCCCAGAAGCCCGTATCCGCGGAATCGACGCCGGGCTGCACGCCGTGCTCGAATTTCCTCCCAACGCCGACGCCGACCGGGTCGTCCGGTGCGCACGCGAGGCAGGCGTGCTGCTCGACGCGCTCGCGAACTACACGGCACCCACACCTGACGCGACACCGGCCCCGCCCGCCATCGTCCTCGGCTACGGCGGGGCGACCCTCGAACACCTCGACCGCGCCGTCCACGCCATCCGCAGTGCACTGCCCTCACCGTCCACCTCGGTCACCCGGGTACGTTGATTCCTCGTGACGTGGCTCCTCCTGCTCTGCGCCATCGTCAGTGAGGTGGCCGCGACGTTGTCGCTGAAAGCGGCCGTCACCACACCCGCGCTGTACGTCGTCGTCGTGGGCGGTTACTTCGCCTCGTTCGTATTCCTCACACTCGTCCTCAAGCGCGGCATGGGACTCGGGGTGGCCTACGGCATCTGGGGTGCGATCGGGGTCGCCCTGACCGCGATCCTGTCCTCGATCGTGTTCGGCGAGGCGTTCACCGTGCTGATGGGCGTCGGCATGGTGTGCATCATCTCCGGCGTCCTTCTGGTCGAGATGGGTGCGCGTCACGCGGAGGATCCCGTGGACGGTGCGCCGTAGTGCAGTACGTGTTGCTGATGGGGGCCATCGCGTCCGAGGTCACCGGCACCCTGGCATTGCGGGTGGCGGCCGGCGGCCGTCGCATCTTCTACGGCGTCGTGCTGATCGGCTACGTCGTCGCGTTCACCTTGCTGTCCGCGTCGTTGCAGCACGGCATGCCGCTCGGCGTCGCCTACGGTATCTGGGCCGCGGCGGGGGTGGCCCTGACAGCGGCTGCATCGCGCATTCTCTTTCGCGAGCCACTCACGCCCACGATGCTCACCGGGATGGGATTGATCGTGGCTGGCGTGCTGCTGGTCGAGCTCGGCGCGGCCCACTGAGCTCGACGTCCGGAAGATCTGTTATCCGTATAGCGAAATGGCGATGTTGAATTCCAGCACGTCGCAACGCTTTGTACCGACATTGCAACACAGTTCGGCAACACATCGATCACCTTTGAGTCGCCGAACTGGATATGTTTGCTGAAATTGTGCCACGGTGATCGCGTGAGCACTCGCCAGGCAGCTCGTGCGCTCGGAATTGCGGTCACCAGCGCGTTGGCGCTGTGCGCCTTGACCGTTCGCGCACCCGTCGCAGCGGCGGCGTCCTGCCCGGACGTCGAAGTGGTGTTCGCGCGCGGCACCAGCGACAAGCCGGGATTCGGTCCCGTTGGCACGTTGTTCGTCAAGGCCCTGCAGAAGAAGTTGAGCACCAAGAAGATCGATGCCTACGCCGTCGACTACTCCGCGAGCTGGGACTTCTCCAAATCGACCTCTGAAGGCGCGGTCGATGCCAACAAACACGTGCAGTACGTCGCCGGCATCTGTCCGCAGACCAAGATCGTCCTCGGCGGAATTTCCCAGGGCGCCGGGGTGATCGACCTCATCACCATCGGGAAGAAGAAGCTGTGGTTCTTCACGCCTTCGCCGCTGCCCGACGCCATGGTCGGCCACGTCTCGGCAATCGCGGTCTTCGGCAACCCGTCCCGCGACTACGCCAACCTCGGCCCGCTGACCACGTTGAGTCCGCTCTACGGCAGCAAGACGATCGACCTCTGCGCGACCAACGACCCGTACTGCTCCAAGGGGTTCGACATGTTCGCGCACTATTCCTATATGTGGAACGGGATGATCGACGAGGCGGCGGCATTCGCTGCGCGGCGCGTGGTCGGTCTCGCCAGTTGAGGTCAACGGCGCTGATCGACAACGGTTTTCGAAGCATCAGCGGGTGTGGTCACCGAACAGGCTCTGCGACGTCACCATTCGATAACCCGGCCGCTCGGGGCTGAGTCGAGGCGCTAGGTTTCTCCTCGACGGGGGGTGCCGTCGAGAACGCAGGAAGGTCATGCCAGGCACGAACATCCGAATCCCCCGCGGGGCAGCGCTGGCCGTACTCGCGCTGGTGCAGCTGTCCGGATCGATCGCCGTCGCGGCCGCGCAGCCCAGCCCAGGAGTGCCGTGCCTGGACATCCTCCAACAGCTCGCGGCCGAGCCACCTCCGGTGTCGGACGTTCTCGAGACTGCGACCAACGCTCTCAACAGTGTTGTCCCCGAACAGGTTCCTGCTCTCCCCGTCGCTGACACGGTGCACGGACTCACCGCAGCCGCTGCGCCTGGACCGGTGTCCGCGCCTGTCGACCAGGCGGGCGCCGTGGTGCCTGCGGTGCCGGCATCGCCCGTGCTGCCGGCGGTTCCGGTTGTCGTCGCCGAAGCCCCTCCTGTCGTCCCATCCGTCGCGCCGGTCATGCAAGCGGCGGCGTCCGTACCCGACAGCCCGCCGTCCGTACCCGACGGTCCGCCGGTGCCCGCACCGGTGGCGGTGCCCGCGCCGGTCGAGGCACCCGCACCGCCAGAGGCGCCTGCTGTTCCCGCGGATATGCCTGTGCCGCAATCTCCGTCGCCCGCGCCGGCACCGCCTCCGCCGGTAGCGGCGGAGCCGGCCGCCGTCGAGCCGGCACCCCCAGCGCCGGTGGCGCCGGCACCGGCTCCCGTGGAGCCGCCGCCCGTGGAGGCCGTCCCGCTGTCGGTGACAGCCCCGGCCGAGGGGATCGGGGCGGCGCCTGTTCTGCACGCCGCCGACATCGCCGCCCCCGTGCCGGGTCCCGCCGTTCCGGTGGTGCCGGCCGCGGCGGCGGTGGTTCCGCCGGTGATCCCGGTGACGGTGCCGGCGGCCGAGGCGGTAGCGCCGCCGCCCGTGCTTTCCAGTAGCCCGCCGCCGCGGCAGGATCTGCTCTGCGAAGGCACCGCGTGGTGAGCGGCCGTGTCGAACAGGTCACGTCGCCACCCCTGAGGTGACGTTGCCAGCGCGCGACCGCGCGGATCCTGGGCAAATGGCGCACCTGTGTCGTGATTCGCACCCATGTTCGCCGGATACCGGGTTACTGTCACGATTGGCCTGGGAATGGCAGAGCAGCAACTCACATCGGGAGGATATGAATGAGCGCCTACCAAACCGTGGTGGTCGGCACGGACGGTTCGGACTCGTCGTTGCGCGCGGTGGAACGTGCCGCTCAGATCGCGGCCGAAGCGGGCGCCAAGCTGATCGTCTCGACGGCCTACTTCCCGCAGGGCGAGGATCAGCGTGCGGCGGACCTGCTCAAGGACGAGGGCTACAAGATGTCCGGCAACGCCCCGATCTACGCGATCCTGCGTGAGGCGCGGGACCGCGCGAAGACTGCCGGCGCCGAGAACGTCGAAGAGAAGGCCGTCGTCGGTGCCCCGGTCGACGCCTTGGTCGACCTCGTCGAGGAGGTGGGCGCCGACCTGCTCGTCGTCGGCAACGTGGGGCTGAGCACCATCGCCGGCCGTCTGCTCGGATCGGTGCCGGCCAACGTCGCCCGCCGGGCCAAGTCCGACGTGCTCATCGTCCACACGTCCTGACGCGCGAACCACGAAAAACCCTGGGTCGGGGAACCGACCCAGGGTTTTTTCCCACCCGGGTGCTCAGCTGGCGGACGCCTTGGCGATCGCGGTGATCGCCGCGTCTAGCGTCGCGTCGAACTCGTCGTCGCTCTGCTGCGCGGTCAATCCCTCGGTCAGTGCGCGCGAGAAGCTGGCGATCACACCGTGGTTGGCGGCGAGCTTCTCGCAGGCCTCGTCGCGGTCGTAACCGCCCGACAGCGCGACCACACGCACCACCTTCGGGTGGTCGACCAGTTCGCGATAGAGGTTGTCCGTGCTGGGCAGCGTCAGCTTCAGCATCACGGCCTCGTCGAGGGCGTCGAGCGACGCCAGCAGCGCGGCCTTCAGCTGATCCTCGGCCTCGGCTTTCTGTGGGCTGTGGATGTCGACCTCCGGCTCGATGATCGGCACCAGACCCGCGGCGAGGATCTGCCGGCCGACCTCGAATTGCTGGTCGACGACCGCCTGCAGGCCGCTGCCGGGCGCCTTGATCACCGAACGCATCTTGGTTCCGAAGACGCCCTTGTCGCGGGCACGGCCGAGCAGGTCGTCCAGGCCTGGAATCGGCTTCATCACCTGCGCGCCGTCCTGCTCGTCGGCCAAACCCTTGTCCACCTTCAGGAACGGCACGATGTGCTTGACGTTCCACAGGTAGTCCGCCGTGGGCCGGCCCTCGACATCGCGATCCATCGTGTCCTCGAACAGGATCGCGCCGAGAATCCGGTCACCGTCGAAGCTGCGGCTGGTGATGATGCGGGTCCGCATCTCGTGCACGAGATCGAACATCTGCGCGTCGCCGGAGTAGGCGTCCTCGTCGATGCCGTACAGCTTCAGCGCCTTGGGGGTGCTGCCGCCGCTCTGGTCAAGGGCCGCGATGAAGCCGGCGCCACGCTGCACCTTGCTGAATTGGTCGGTGTTCATGTTCCCTTCCTGTGGTTGCGCTCGAAAAAGCTCCTACACCCCGAACGCGGTCACCAACCGCGTTCGCGCCACTCGTCCAGGTGTGGACGTTCGGTGCCGAGGGTGGTGTCGTCGCCGTGCCCTGGATACACGACGGTCGAATCTGCGAAGACGTCGAACACCCGACTGGTCACATCACCCAGAAGCTGTTCGAAATCCCCCTCTTTCCACGTCTTGCCGACGCCGCCGGGGAACAGGCAGTCGCCGGTGAACAGGTGCACGCGGTCCTCGCCGTCCTCGCCGGTGTCGACGCCGCGCAGAGCCAAGGCCACCGATCCGGGGGTGTGGCCCCGAAGGTGGATGACGTCGAAGTGCAGGTCGCCGATTTCGATGCGGTCGCCGTCGGCGAGCACCCGCGCCGGGGTGACGGGCAGCGGGTCCGCGTCGAGCCGATGTGCCGCGGTGGGGGCGTCGGTGGCGCCGGCCACCTCTTCGAGCGCCATCCAATGGTCTTGATGTTGGTGCGTGGTGACGATCAGCGACAGCGTCGGCGCGTGGTCGGCGATCAGGCCGCGCAGGATCTCGGCGTCGTTCGCGGCATCGATGAGTAGCGTCTCGCCGGTGCGGGAACAGGTCACGAGGTAGGCGTTGTTGTCCATGGGACCCACCGAGGCTTTGACGATGGACGCGCCGGGGAGTGTGCGCCGCGCCGCGGTGTGCGCCTCGACGTGGCCGGTGTAGTTGTCGTCGACGACGGTCATGGTGACCCACGGTACTTCGCCGCGCGACCTGCGCCGCCACCGCGGGTGAAACCTGTCGGTGGGTCGACCTAGCATGGGTCTGTACTGCGTCCTACGGACGCATCGGGCACATCTTCTTCTCGGAGGGAAAGGACATCGTGGCTGACCGCCTGGTTGTCAAGGGTGCCCGGGAGCACAATCTGCGTGGCGTCGATCTGGAGCTGCCGCGCGACGCGATGATCGTGTTCACCGGGCTGTCGGGGTCCGGCAAATCGTCGCTGGCGTTCGACACGATCTTCGCCGAGGGGCAGCGCCGCTACGTGGAGTCGCTGTCGGCGTATGCGCGGCAATTCCTCGGGCAGATGGACAAACCCGACGTCGACTTCATCGAAGGGCTCTCGCCGGCGGTGTCGATCGACCAGAAGTCGACCAACCGCAACCCACGGTCGACGGTGGGCACCATCACCGAGGTCTACGACTACCTGCGTCTGCTCTACGCCCGCGCCGGCACGCCGCACTGCCCCGTCTGCGGCGAGCGCATCGCGCGCCAGACGCCGCAACAGATCGTCGACCAGGTGCTCGCGATGGACGAGGGCCTGCGCTTCCAGGTTCTCGCGCCGGTCGTACGAACCCGCAAGGGTGAGTTCGTCGACCTCTTCGACAAGCTGAACACGCAGGGCTACAGCCGCGTTCGTGTCGACGGGGTGGTGCACCCGCTCACGGATCCGCCGAAGCTGAAGAAGCAGGAGAAGCACGACATCGAGGTGGTCGTCGACCGCCTGACCGTCAAGGCGACGGCCAAGCAGCGGCTCACCGACTCGGTCGAGACCGCGCTGAACCTCGCCGACGGCATCGTCGTCCTGGAATTCGTGGACCGGGAAGACGATCATCCGCACCGCGAGCAGCGGTTCTCGGAGAAGCTGGCCTGCCCCAACGGGCACGCGTTGGCCGTCGACGACCTGGAACCGCGGTCGTTCTCGTTCAACTCGCCATACGGTGCGTGCCCGGAGTGCACCGGCCTCGGCATCCGCAAGGAGGTCGATCCCGACCTCGTGATCCCCGATCCCGATCTGACGCTGGCCGAGGGGGCGATCGCCCCGTGGTCGATGGGGCACACCGCGGAGTACTTCACCCGCATGCTCGCCGGGCTGGGTGACCAGCTCGGCTTCGACGTGAACACCCCGTGGAAGAAGCTGCCGGCCAAGGCGCGCAAGGCGATTCTCGAGGGGTGCGACGAGCAGGTGCACGTGCGGTACAAGAACCGCTACGGCCGCACCCGGTCCTACTACGCCGACTTCGAGGGCGTGATGGCGTTCCTGCAGCGCCGCATGGAGCAGACCGACTCCGAGCAGATGAAGGAGCGCCTCGAGGGCTTCATGCGCGACGTGCCGTGCCCCGAGTGCCACGGCACCCGCCTCAAGCCCGAGATCCTCGCCGTCACGATGACAGCCGATGTGCACGGCGCCAAGTCGATCGCCGAGGTGGCGGAGTTGTCGATCGCCGACTGCGCCGCGTTCCTCAACGCGCTCACGCTCGGTTCCCGCGAGGCGGCGATCGCCGGACAGGTGCTCAAGGAGATCCAGTCCCGGCTGGGCTTCCTGCTCGACGTCGGCCTGGACTACCTGTCGCTGTCACGCGCCGCAGGCACGCTGTCCGGTGGGGAGGCGCAGCGCATCCGGTTGGCCACCCAGATCGGGTCGGGTCTGGTGGGCGTGCTGTACGTGCTCGACGAACCGTCGATCGGTCTGCACCAACGCGACAACCGCCGGCTGATCGACACGCTCGTTCGGCTCCGAGACCTCGGCAACACGCTGATCGTGGTCGAACACGACCTCGACACCATCGCCCATGCCGATTGGGTGGTCGACATCGGGCCCGCCGCGGGTGAGCACGGTGGCCAGATCGTGCACAGCGGCACCTACAAGGACCTGCTGAAGAACCCGAACTCGATCACCGGCGCGTACTTGTCGGGCGCTGAGGAGATCGAGGTTCCGGCGATGCGCCGGGTGCCCGACAAGAAGCGGCAGCTGACCGTCGTCGGAGCGCGGGAACACAACCTGCGTGAGATCGACGTCGCGTTCCCGCTCGGCGTGCTGACGTCGGTGACGGGCGTGTCCGGATCGGGGAAGTCCACCCTGGTCAACGACATCCTGGCCTCGGTGCTGGCCAACAAGCTCAACGGCGCCCGCCTGGTTCCGGGACGGCACACCCGCATCAACGGCTTGGACCACCTGGACAAACTGGTGCGGGTGGATCAGTCGCCGATCGGCCGGACGCCGAGATCGAACCCGGCGACCTACACAGGCGTGTTCGACAAGATCCGCACGTTGTTCGCCGCCACGACGGAGGCCAAGGTGCGCGGCTATCAGCCCGGCCGGTTCTCGTTCAACGTCAAAGGTGGCCGCTGCGAGGCGTGTTCGGGCGACGGCACCATCAAGATCGAGATGAACTTCCTGCCGGATGTGTACGTGCCGTGCGAGGTGTGCCAGGGTGCGCGCTACAACCGCGAGACGCTCGAGGTGCACTACAAGGGCAAGACCATCGCCGAGGTGCTCGACATGTCGATCGAGGAGGCGTCGGAGTTCTTCGCGCCGATCAGCTCGATCCACCGCTACCTCAAGACGCTCGTCGACGTCGGCCTGGGTTATGTGCGGCTCGGGCAGCCGGCCCCGACGCTGTCGGGCGGTGAGGCGCAGCGCGTCAAGCTGGCATCGGAACTGCAGAAGCGCTCGACCGGCCGAACGATCTACATCCTCGACGAGCCGACCACGGGTCTGCACTTCGAGGACATCCGCAAGCTGCTGACGGTCATCAACGGCCTTGTGGACAAAGGCAATACGGTCATCGTGATCGAGCACAACCTGGACGTCATCAAGACCTCGGACTGGATCATCGACATGGGCCCCGAAGGCGGCTCCGGCGGCGGGACCGTGGTGGCGACGGGCACACCCGAAGACGTGGCGGCCCATCCGGACAGCTACACCGGTCACTTCCTCGCCGAGACCCTGGGCATGGCGCAGCCGAAACCGAAGGCGCGCAGCCGCAGAAAGGTCAGCGCCTAGATCGGCGGCTCGGATTCTGCATCGAGGACGTCGTGCAGGATCCTCCGGAACGCCGTGATGCCCGGGTCGTTGTCGGCCCGGGGGTGCCAGAACACCCAGACGTCGTAGGTCGGCAGGGTCAGCGGAACCTCGAACAGGCTGATCGCCGATGTGCGGGAATGGTATTCGGCCAGACGGCGGGGGGCGACAGCGATGCAGTGGCCGTTCTCGACGACGGGAAACAGAGAGCTGTAGTGCGCCACGGTGAGCCGGACGCGGCGGGCGAGACCGATGCGAGCCAACGCGTCGTCGACTTCGCGGCCGCGCCCAGCGCTGATGCGGACATTGGCGTGGGGGAGATCGACGAACCGTTTCAGCGTCATCGTGGCGGCGGCGTCCGGGTGTTCTGCGGCGATGACGCCGACCATGTCGTCGGTGAACGCAGGTTCGGAACGCCACGCCGCCGGGGTGGTCGTCGGAATGCCCATGTAGACATCGATCTCACCGCTGGCCAGGGCATCGGTGACGCTGATCCGATCCAGTGCCAGTATCCGGACCCGTGAGTGGGGAGCCAGCTGGTGCAGTCGACGGTCGAGCCCCGGCAGCAGTAGCGGGCCGTAGAGATCGGCAAACGCGATCACCCACTCGCGGGTTGTCGTGGCCAGATCGAATGAGTCGAGGCCCGAGACGATCCCCTGCACGAGGCGAAGTGCCTCATCCAGGCGGGGCTGCACGGCCAGGGCGGCGGGAGTGGGGGTCAGGCCGCGGCCCGTGCGCACCACGAGGGGATCGTCCAGCAGGACCCGCAGCCGCGCCAGTGCGTTCGACACCGCGGGCTGGGTCAGGTGCAGACGTGCGGCAGCCCGGGTGGCGCTGCGTTCCTCGAGGACGGCGTGCAGGACCACGAGGAGGTTGAGATCCACCCCGGACAGATTCATCATCTGAATGTCTCACATCATGACTCATGATTGGCGCTGATGAGTCGCTGTTCCTACCGTCGATATCGAGACGACGGAAAGGGACACGACGATGCGAGTGCTGGTGACCGGGGCGAACGGTGGAGTCGGCTCCACCATCATCGACCAGCTGGGGAACACCGATGTCGAGGTGCGCGCGACATGCCGCCGACCGGACCGACGGCGATGGCCGTCGGTGGACGCGGTGCCCAGCGATCTCGATGAGCCGCAGACGCTGCGTCCCGCACTCGAGGGGGTCGACGCCGTGTTTCTCGTCAGCTTCGCCCAACCGGAGGTCCTGCCCGACCTCGTCGAGGAGATGGCAGCGGCAGGGGTCCACAAGGTCGTCGTCCTCTCCACCATCGACACCACACGCACCGAGCCGTTCGTCGAGTACAACAAGCAACGCCACCTCGCCGTGGAGAACGCGGCCATCGACGGCGGCTTCGACACGGTGTGCCTGCGCCCGGGCGCCTTCGCGCGCAACGCGATCCGCTTCTGGGCCGGCCAGATTCGTGAGCATCGACGCGTCGGGCTGCCCTTCCCGGACTCGCATCAGGCGCCCATCGCCGACGAGGACATCGCCACAGTCGCGGTGACTGCCCTGACCACCTCGCAGCTCGACGGACAGAAGGTGGTCCTCACCGGACCGCACTCTCTGTCGATGCGGGAGCAGGTCGGTCTCATCGGACGCGCGGTCACGGAGTCGATCGACATCACCGTGCTGTCGGACACCCAAGCCCGTGCCCTGTACGGGCAAGTGCTGCCACCGCAATATCTCGATCTGCTGATGGCTCAGTGGGCTTTCGAAGTCACCGAGCCTGCCGAGGTGACCGACGCAGTGCCCACGATCACCGGCCGAAAAGCCGTCACGTTCGGCGACTGGGCCACCGGCCACCGCGACGCATTCCTCAGCGCTTGGACGCCGGGGACGGGAACCGTGGGCTGACCCGCACACCGCCGAGCCAGCTGGTCAGCTCCTCGGCCCGGGCCTCGAGTGCCGAGGTCGCCCGGCGGCTCACCTTCTCCAGCAGGACGAGCTCGACGCGGCCCGAATCGTCCTGGCGCCAGGCGCCGACCACGCGGCCGTCCACCCACGCGGTCGGCCCGGCGTTGCCGTTGCGGTCGAACACCTCGGCTCGGTGCGGGCCGAGGTACCAGTCGCGGTCGAACCAGCCCATCGTCGTGGGATCCAGCGACGGCAGCAAGGCGCACCACGGCTCGACGTCCGGCTCATCCGTGTCGTCCGGTAGTACGAACCCCAGACCCTCGTCCAGTCGGATCTCCTCGGCATCGATGGCGGACAACGCTTTTCGGGCCCACGTCAGGGTCGTGCCGAACCACCATTTGACGTCGGTGAGCGTTGCGGGGCCGAACGTCGCCAGCCAGCGGCGTACCAGCTCGGCACTCGCGGTGTCGGCGTCGGCCGAGCCCGCCGGGCCGCACAGCCACGTCTCGGTGGACGTCCACCGCGGTCGTGATGTCAGCCACCCGCCGTCGTTGGGGCCACGCACGATGTGACCGCGCGCCGACAACACCGTCAACACCCGCGGCGCGAGATGACCCTCCGCGCCGTAGGCCTTTCCGGGTGCAGGGTTGTACGTGCCGGTGAGTTCGGCCAGTGCCTCGCGCAGTTCGCGTGCGCTGCATGGGCCTTCGTCCCGCAGATGGCGGACCACCGCAGCGCACGCGGTGCTCAGCCAGGCGGCGCCGTCGGTGGCCACGCCGGCGCGTTCCACGTCCGCGGCAAGCCGCCGCGTCTCGTTGGCGGCCACCCGGTCACTGGCCGCCGCCTGCACCGCGGGCAGGTCGGCAGGCCGCACCACCCACAGCGTCCTGCGCATCGCGAGGTGCTTGATCACCGAGCGGTCCCGGTACAGGGCGGCATCGGCGTCGTCGTGCACGAAACCCGGCAGTCGAGCCCACAGCGATAAATAGGGCGTCGCGGGATCGGTGGCGTGCAGGGCCACCAGACGCTCGGTCACATCGGACACCGACGATCCCGCGGCCGCCGGCGGACTCAGTAGGTGCCGGCGCGCCAGACGGGAACGGCGCTGCTCGACGGGGATGGTGCGCATCGTCTCCCGACCGTAGTCGCCCCGTCCGACACCCGAAGTTGGGATCGGTAGCTCAGCGAGCCGCTTTCACTGTTCCCACACGACGCCACCGAGGCTGAGTACGACGAAGGGAAACGAGAACGATGAAACGAATTGTCGCGGGTGTGATCGGTCTGGCCGCGGGCACCGCCATGCTGGTGGGCTGCTCCAGCGACAAGGAGACCCCTGCACCCGGTAGCTCCCCGTCGGCCACCTCGACGGTGGCGCAGGGCGGCAGCACAGAGGTCAAGGTCGACGGTGCCGACCTGGCGGGGCTCGACCTGAACTCGGTCACCTGCGTGAAGCAGGGTGGCAAGGTCACCGTCGCCAGCGGCGCGATCGGCGGTCAGCAGGGTCTGGGCATCGTGATGACCGACGAGGCGACCCCGGTGGTCGAGTCGCTCGGCATGGTCGTCGACGGCAACGCACTCGCCGTCGCCAACGCGATGGGCGCCAAGAGCGGTTCGGCGGAGGTCAAGGTGGACGGCAACCGGTACACGATCACCGGCGAGGCGGTCGGTGCCAACATGAGCAATCCGATGGCCGGCATGATCACCAAGCCGTTCACGGTGACCGTGACCTGCAGCTGAGACATGCCCGACCGAGCGGCGGGCGTGCCAGGCACGCCCGCCGCTTCCTATGATGACGCGATGACGATCGAGGGCGATCTCGAGAGAGCTCGTCATTTCGCATTCGCCGCCGACGAGGAGACGGCCAAAGCACTGCTGCTGTCCCTGCTTCCGCGCGCCGAGGAGGCCGACCGCGATGACCTCGCGCTCGAGATCCTCGCCCAGCTCGGCGAGATCTACCTGGTGCGCACCGCGTATGCCGGTGTCACCGAGGCCGTGACGAGAATCCGGGACTGCCTGAAGAACTACGTCGCGATGGAGTCACCGGATCCCTCGACCGCCCGGATGATCTGCCGGTACGCCCGGCGCGCACTCTTCCTGGAGACCGGACACGCGGCGGCGCACGGCGAACACGAAGCGGCCGCAACGACGTTGGCGGCACTGATGGAGGAAGCCGGCATGTTCGACGAGCTGGCAGCCGAGCACGCCTACCTGATCACCCATGCGCAGATCCTGTGCGCTGTCGCGCTGTGCGACGACGACCTGCACGTGCAGTCACTGCCGCTGTGGCAGCAGGTGCTCGCTGCGGTCGACGGCCCCGGCGACGGCAGCGAACAGTCCGATGCGCTGCGGGTTCTCGCCGGCACCGGTTACGGGCGGTTCTGCGTCGAGACGGGTCGGCTCACCGAAGCCGAGCCCTGGCTGCGCCGCGCCGGAGCGCGGGCGACATCGCGCTCGTGGCGGCTGGCCACCTCCCGCACCCAACTCGAGCGCGCGACCGCGTCGTGGGCCGCCGGCGATC
>NZ_JAQIIY010000021.1:0-122047 GCF_036946525.1 Mycobacterium kyogaense
ACCTGGACGAGGAGTTCCATCCAGTCGATCCCGTTGGTGGCGGTCGGAATTCCGACCGCACGAGCGATCGCAGTACCCACGAACGCGGAGACGATGCCCACCAGAATGGTGAGCAGCATCCCGATGGGCTGCTTACCCGGCAGAACCAGCCGGCCGAGAGCGCCGACGACGATGCCGATGAGAATTGCGGTGAAGATGCCGGTGACGGTCATGGTTCCTCCAAGAGTTGCGGCTGAGCGGTGGCTACCCGAGCCCGCCAGGCAATAAACGCTCGCGTCAATCCCGCGCGGTATCCGTAGGGTCGACGCAATGGACACTCACGTGCTCTCGGTGGACACCAGCCGCCGACGGACGGTGGACCTGACCGACGAGGTCCGCGACTTCTGCGCCTCCCGCGGCGACGGGTTGTGCAACGTCTTCGTCCCGCACGCCACCGCGGGGGGTGGCGATCCTCGAGACCGGCGCCGGCTCCGACCACGACCTGGTGGACACGCTGGAGCGCCTGCTGCCGCGCGACGACCGCTACCGCCACGCGCACGGCTCACCGGGGCACGGCGCCGATCACGTGCTGCCCGGGCTCGTCGCGCCGTCGGTGACGCTGCCCGTGAGCGGCGGAGAACCCCTGCTCGGCACCTGGCAGAGCGTGGTGCTGGTGGATCTGAACAGGGACAACACCCGGCGCAGCGTCCGCCTCAGCTTCGTGTCGGGGGTGAACGTCTGCCGCGGTAGGGGCCCGGTACTGTGGTGCGGTCGAGTATTCGCAGGTGGCGGCCGATCGGCCCCCGCTGACCAGACCCGAAGGGCAGCAGGAGTGCAGACACACGAGATCAGGAAGCGGTTCCTTGATCACTTCGTGAACGCCGGACACGCCGAGGTGCCCAGCGCATCGGTGATCCTCGACGACCCCAACCTGCTGTTCGTCAACGCCGGCATGGTGCAGTTCGTCCCCTTCTTCCTCGGCGCCAGGACCCCGCCGTGGGACCGTGCCGTGAGCATCCAGAAGTGCATCCGCACCCCGGATATCGACGAGGTGGGCATCACCACCCGGCACAACACCTTCTTCCAGATGGCCGGGAACTTCAGTTTCGGCGACTACTTCAAGAAGGGCGCCATCGAGTTCGCCTGGTCGCTGTTGACCAACCCCGTCGAGCAGGGCGGCTACGGCTTCGATCCGGAAAAACTCTGGGCCACGGTCTATCTCGATGACGACGAGGCGATCGGCTACTGGCAGGAGGTCGCCGGCCTGCCCCTCGAGCGCATCCAGCGGCGCGGTATGGCCGACAACTACTGGTCGATGGGAATCCCCGGCCCGTGCGGACCGTCGTCGGAGATCTACTACGACCGCGGTCCCGAGTACGGCATCGAGGGCGGCCCGGAAGCCAACGAGGACCGCTACATCGAGATCTGGAACCTCGTGTTCATGCAGAACGAGCGCGGCGAGGGCACCTCGAAAGAGAGCTTCGAGATCCTCGGCCCGCTGCCGCGCAAGAACATCGACACCGGAATGGGCATCGAGCGGGTGGCGTGCCTGCTGCAGGGCGTGGACAACGTCTACGAAACCGACCTGCTGCGACCTGCGATCGACCTGATGGCCGCCCGTGCGCCGCGCGGCTACGGCCAGGGCAACCACACCGACGACGTCCGCTACCGCATCATCGCCGACCACAGCCGCACCGCGGCGATCATCATCGGCGACGGGGTCAGCCCCGGTAACGAGGGTCGCGGCTACGTGCTGCGCCGGTTGCTGCGCCGAATCATCCGGGCAGCCAAGCTGCTCGGCATCGAGGACGCCTTCATGGCAGACCTGATGGCGACCGTGCGGGACGCCACCGGGCCGTCGTACCCGGAACTCGTGACCGACTTCGACCGCATCTCGCGTATCGCCGTCGCCGAAGAGGCGGCGTTCACCCGTACGTTGGCGTCGGGGTCGAAGCTCTTCGACGACGCGGCGCAATCGACACGGGCAGCGGGATCCAGCGTGTTGTCGGGCACCGACGCGTTCACCCTTCACGACACCTACGGCTTCCCGCTCGAGTTGACGTTGGAGATGGCCGCCGAGGCGGGTCTGAGCGTCGACGAAGAGGGTTTCCGCGGACTGATGGCCGAGCAGCGCCAGCGAGCCAAAGCCGACGCCGCCGCGCGCAAACACGCCCACGCCGATCTGAGCGCCTACCGCGAACTCGTCGACGCCGGGCCCACGGAGTTCACCGGCTTCGACGAATTGACCAGTGAGGCACGAATTCTCGGGATCTTCGTCGACGGCAAGCGGGTGCCGGTGGTATCGCACACCGGCCGCGACGGCGCGCAGGAGCGGGTGGAACTGATCCTGGACCGCAGCCCGTTCTACGCCGAGTCGGGCGGGCAGATCGCCGACGAAGGCCACATCAGCGGAACCGGCTCGTCGGAGACGGCGAAGGCGGCGGTCACCGACGTGCAGAAGATCGCCAAAACACTGTGGGCGCACCGGATCAACGTCGAATCGGGCGAATTCGTCGAGGGCGACACCGTGACCGCGTCCGTGGACCCGCAGTGGCGCCGCGGCGCGACCCAGGGCCACTCCGGCACCCACATGGTGCACGCGGCACTGCGACAGGTGTTGGGCCCCAACGCTGTTCAGGCTGGCTCGCTGAACCGGCCCGGCTATCTGCGGTTCGACTTCAACTTCCAGGGCGCGCTCAGCGATGAGCAGCGAGCCCAGGTCGAGGAGGTCACCAACGAGGCGGTGCAAGCCGACTTCGAGGTGCACACGTTCACCGAGAAGTTCGAGAAGGCAAAAGCGATGGGCGCGATGGCGATGTTCGGCGAGTCCTACCCCGACGAGGTCCGCGTCGTCGAGATCGGCGGGCCGTTCTCACTGGAGCTGTGCGGCGGTACGCACGTCGGACGCTCCGCGCAGATCGGCCCGGTCACGATCCTCGGCGAATCGTCGGTTGGCTCCGGTGTGCGCCGCGTCGAGGCGTACGTCGGGTTGGACTCCTTCCGGCACCTCGCCAAGGAACGCGCGCTGATGGCGGGGCTGGCCTCCACGTTGAAGGTGCCGTCGGACGAGGTTCCTGCCCGCGTCGCGACTCTGGTCGACCGCCTCCGGACCGCAGAGAAAGAACTGGACCGGTTGCGGCTGGCCGGCGCGCGCGCCGCGGCGGTGAACGCTGCCGCAGGCGCCGAGGAAATCGGTAAGGTGCGCCTCGTGGCGCAGCGGATGGCCGGCGGAATCTCGGCAGGCGACCTGCGGTCCCTCGTCGGGGACATCCGCGGCAAGCTCGGCAGCGATCCGGCCGTCGTCGCACTGATCGCCGAAGGGGACGACGACACGGTCCCGTTCGTGGTGGCGGTCAACCCGGCCGCGCAAGATCTCGGACTGCGCGCCAACGATCTCGTCACGGTCCTGGGCGGCGCGGTCAACGGCCGCGGCGGCGGCAAGGCCGACCTCGCGCAGGGTTCCGGTCGGGGCGCTGCGGGCATCGACGCGGCACTCGCGGCGCTGCGCGCGGAGATCGGCCGGAGCTGACCAGAGTGCCCGACGCCTCAAACGACGCCGACCGCGCACCGGACCGACCGGGTGACCCGGCCACGGCGCCGGATCCGGGACGGGGCCGTCGGCTCGGGGTGGACGTCGGTTCCGTGCGCATCGGGGTGGCGGTCAGCGATCCCGACGCCATGCTGGCCACCCCCGTGGAGACGGTGTCCCGCGACCGGCGCGGCAACCGGCACGTCACACGGCTGGCCGGGCTGGTCGACGAGTACCAGGCCGTCGAGGTCGTGGTCGGTCTCCCGCGCACGTTGGCCGACCGGGCCGGTTCCTCGGCGCGCGACGCGGTCGACGTCGCCGACAAACTGGCCGAACGGATCGCCCCGGTGCCGATCCGCTTCGTCGACGAACGCTTCACCACCCTGACCGCGCAGCGCGCGCTGCGCGAGGCCGGGGTCCGGGCCCGCGGCCAGCGGGCCTTCATCGATCAAGCTGCAGCGGTGGGGATTCTGCAGAACTGGCTGGACCAGCGGCGGGCGGCGCTGTCCCCACACGGAGAGGCCAGGGATGGCTGACGACTGGCACGGCGACCGGGCCGAACCGCTGGCGGTGGGGCCGCCGCGGCAGCGGATGACCCGCCGACAGCGTGCGCGGGAGAACCGGCTGCGCCGCCGGCGGCGGGTGGCTGCGGTGACCGCGGTGTCGGTGGTGGTCGTCGTCGCGGTCGTCGCGGTGCTCCTCGGTTCGCGGATGTGGAACTCGCTGTTCGGTACCGCGGACAACGACTACACCGGCAGCGGCGTCAACGACGTCGTCATCCAGATCCACGACGGCGACTCCACGACCGCCATCGGAAAGACGTTGCTGGACAACAAGGTCGTCGCCACCGTGAAGGCGTTCGTCGACGCCGCCGACGGCAACGATGCGATCGCGGCGATCCAGCCGGGCTTCTACAAGGTGCGCACGGAGATCCCGGCATCGAGCGCGGTGACGCGGCTCGCCGACCCGGCCAATCGCGTCGGCAAGCTGGTGATCCCGGAGGGCCGTCAGCTCGACGACGTGTCCGACGTCAAGACCAACGCGGTCACCGACGGCATCTTCACGCTGATCTCCAAGGCGACGTGCGTCGACCTCGACGACAACCAGCGGTGTGTGGCGGCGGGCGACCTCAAGGCCATCGCCGGCACCGCAGCTCCCGCGGCGCTGGGAGTGCCCCAGTGGGCGGAGGGACCGGTGACCTCGATGGGGGCCGACCACCGGCGCCTCGAGGGCCTGATCGCGCCCGGCACCTGGAACATCGACCCGTCGGCGACCCCGCAGGAGATCCTGTCGACGCTGATCACCAGCAGCGCGGGGCAGTACGAACAGAGCGGACTGCTCACGACCGCGACCAGCCTCAACATGTCGCCCTATCAGATCCTGACGGTCGCCTCGCTGGTACAGCGGGAAGCCAAGCCGCAGGACTTCTCGAAGGTGGCGCGCGTCATCTACAACCGGCTCGCCGAAAACCGCACCCTGGAGTTCGACTCCACAGTGAACTTCGCGCTCGACCGCATCGAGGTGGCCACCACTGACGGCGACCGTGCGCAGGCCACGCCGTGGAACACCTACGTCCGACCCGGGCTGCCGGCCACCCCGATCTGCTCGCCCGGCGGCCCCGCGCTGACCGCGGCCGAACAGCCGGCGCCGGGCGACTGGCTGTACTTCGTGACGATCGACATGCAGGGCACCACGCTGTTCACCCGCGAGTACGAGCAGCATCTGGCCAACATCGAGTTGGCACGCCGCAACGGTGTGCTCGACTCGGCTCGCTGAGAGAGTGGGTTCCGCTCGCCGGGCGGCCGTGCTGGGTTCGCCGATCGCCCACTCGCGGTCCCCGCAGCTGCATCTGGCGGCCTACCGCGCGCTGGGCCTCGACAGCTGGACCTACGACCGCATCGAGTGCACCGGTGAGCAGCTACCGGCCATGGTGTCGGCCTTCGGGCCGGAGTGGGTCGGCGTTTCGGTCACGATGCCCGGCAAATTCGCCGCGCTGCGCTTCGCCGACGAGGCGACCGAACGGGCCCGGCTGCTGGGGTCGGCCAACACGCTGGTGCGGTCCCCGGCCGGTTGGCATGCCGACAACACCGACGTCGACGGCGTCATCGGCGCGCTGGCCGATGTGTCGACCGTCGACCGCGCCGTCGTGATCGGCTCGGGCGGCACCGCACCGGCGGCCGTGGCCGGTCTGGCCGCGCGCGGCACGCGCCACATCACCGTCGTCGCGCGCAGCGCTGAGAAGGCCGCGGGCGCTCTCGAGGTGGCGCGCCGCAGCGGTGTCCTCGCCGACTTCTGTGATCTGCAGAGCGCCGCGCTGGCCGGCGTCGTCGCCGACGCGCACGTGCTGGTGAACACCATCCCTGCCGATGTCGTGGCACCGCACGCCGACGTGCTTGCGAGCGTGCCGGCGCTGCTGGACGCGATCTACGAGCCGTGGCCCACGCCGCTCGCCGCGGCTGTCGCGGCGCGCGGAGGCCACGTGATCAGCGGGCTGCAGATGCTGCTCAACCAAGCGTTCACCCAGGTCGAACTGTTCACCGGGCTGCCCGCTCCCAAAGAGGTGATGAGGGCCGCTCTCTTCGGCGCTTAGCCTCGAGCAGTGGGGGAGGCGGCGTTCGTGGTGGTGACGGGCTGGCTGATCGCGTTGAGTGCCTACGACCTGCGGTGTCGCCGCCTGCCGAACCTGCTCACGCTGCCCGGCGCGGCGGTGATCCTGACGGCGGCCGCCGCGCTCGCCGGGCACGGTGCGGGCGCACTGGCGGGGGCGCTGGCGTTGACCGGTATCTACGCCGCGGTGCACCTGTGTGCGCCCGCTGCGCTGGGGGCCGGTGACGTCAAGCTCGCCCTCGGGGTGGGCGGCTTGACCGGGGCGTTCGGAACGCAATCGTGGGCGCTGTGCGCGGTCGGCGCCTCACTGCTGACCGGGCTGTGGGGTGCGGCGCGCGTGCTGCGCGGCGTGCGGTCGGCCGTGCCGCACGGGCCGGCGATGTGCCTGACGGCGGCCGCGGCGGTGATGACGGCGCTGGCCGACCCCGCACTGGGCTGACCTCGTCGCCGTTTTCCGGACCCCGGCCTCCTCATGCGAAACTGGGACACGTGTTGCGATGGACCACAGCAGGGGAATCCCACGGTCGTGCGTTGGTGGCGATGGTCGAGGGGATGGTCGCCGGTGTCGAGGTGACCTCTGCCGACATCGCGGCCGCACTGGCGCGTCGCCGCCTCGGCTACGGCCGCGGTGCCCGGATGAAGTTCGAGCAGGACCAGGTGACGATCCTGGCCGGAGTGCGGCACGGCGTGACGCTGGGCGGCCCGATCGCGGTCGAGATCGGCAACACCGAATGGCCGAAGTGGGAGACCGTGATGGCCGCCGATCCGGTCGATCCGGACGTGCTGGCCGACAGCGCCGCCCGCAACGCGCCGCTGACCCGGCCCCGGCCGGGCCACGCTGACTACGCCGGCATGCTCAAGTACGGCTTCGACGACGCTCGTCCCGTCCTGGAGCGGGCCAGCGCGCGCGAGACCGCGGCCCGTGTCGCCGCGGGCACCGTGGCGCGGGCGTTCCTGCGGCAGGCGCTCGGTGTGGAGGTCGTCTCGCACGTCGTGTCCATCGGCGCGTCGACACCGTACGACGGGCCTCCGCCGCAACCCAGTGACCTCGCCGCGATAGACGAGAGCCCGGTCCGCGCCTACGACGCGGCCGCCGAAGCCGCGATGATCGCCGAGATCGAAGCGGCCAAGAAGGACGGTGACACCCTCGGCGGTGTGGTCGAGGTGGTGGCCCACAATCTGCCCGTCGGACTGGGCTCGTTCACCAGCGGTGAGAATCGGCTCGACAGCCAGCTCGCGGCCGCGGTGATGGGCATCCAGGCGATCAAGGGCGTGGAGGTCGGCGACGGGTTCGAGACCGCGCGCCGGCGCGGCAGCGTGGCACACGACGAGATGTACCCCGGCCCCGACGGCGTGATGCGCTCGACCAACCGGGCAGGCGGCCTGGAGGGCGGCATGACCAACGGGCTACCGATCCGGGTGCGTGCGGCGATGAAGCCGATCTCGACGGTGCCCCGCGCCCTGGCGACCATCGACATGGCCACCGGCGAGGAAGCGGTGGCGATCCACCAGCGCTCCGACGTGTGTGCGGTGCCGGCGGCGGGCGTCGTCGTCGAGACGATGGTGGCGTTGGTGCTCGCCCGGGCCGCTCTGGAGAAGTTCGGCGGCGATTCGCTGACCGAGACCCGCGCCAACATCGAGACCTACCTGCGCGCGGTGGCTGCGCGCGAGCCCGCCACCGACGGGGTCAGGGCGTCGGGCTGATGGCGCCCAAGGCAGTGCTCGTGGGGCTGCCCGGATCGGGCAAGTCCACGATCGGCCGTCGGTTGGCCAAGGCGCTCGAGGTCGAGATGCTCGACACCGACGTCGTGATCGAGAAGAGCACCGGCCGCACCATCGCCGACATCTTCGCCAACGACGGCGAAGCCGAATTCCGGCGCATCGAAGAGGAAGCCGTCCGCGAGGCGCTGGCGTCCCCACGACGGCGTGCTGTCCCTCGGTGGCGGTGCGATCACCTCGCCTGGCGTGCGCGAGGCGTTGGCCGGGCAGACGGTCATCTACCTGGAGATCAGCGCGGCCGAGGGGGTGCGCCGCACCGGCGGCTCGACGGTGCGCCCCTTGCTGGCCGGCCCCGACCGCGCCGAGCGATTCAAAACACTGATGGCGCAGCGTGTTCCGCTGTACCGGCAGGTGGCGACCATTGCGTGTGAACACGAACCGGCGGAACCCCGCGGCGGTCGTGCGCCACATCGTCGCGCGAATGGAGAGCACGGCCGCAGCACGAGCCGATCGTCGTCGCCGCCGGCCGTCGTGGCGGCGCGCGCCGATGTCGTTGACGGCGGCGCCCTCGACGGAAGCTCCACCCAGCCCAGCCGCCGTGGCGGCCAGGAAAGGATCCCCGTGTCGACGCAAGGACGTTCCGTGACCGAACCGGTGACCGTCGAGGGTCCACACCGACCCGCCGTATCCCGTCATCATCGGGCACGGGGCTGCTCGGCGACCTCGGCCGCATCCTCGACGGCCGGCACAAAGTCGCGATCCTGCACCAGCCGACGCTCACCCCAGACCGCCGAAGCGATCCGAGCTCACCTGTCCGACAAGGGAATCGACGCGCACCGCATCGAGATCCCGGACGCCGAGGGCGGCAAGGAGCTGCCGGTCGTCGGCTTCATCTGGGAAGTGCTGGGCCGCATCGGGATCGGCCGCAAGGACGCGATCGTCAGCCTCGGCGGCGGCGCCGCCACCGACGTCGCCGGGTTCGCGGCGGCGACCTGGCTGCGCGGGATCGACATCGTGCACGTGCCCACCACATTGCTCGGCATGGTCGACGCCGCGGTGGGTGGCAAGACCGGAATCAACACCGACGCCGGCAAGAACCTCGTCGGCGCATTCCACCAGCCGACCGCCGTGCTGGCCGACCTGGCGACGCTGGACAGCTTGCCGCGCAACGAGATCGTGGCGGGGATGGCCGAGATCGTGAAGGCCGGCTTCATCGCCGACCCCCGTGATCCTCGACATGATCGAGGCCGATCCGCAGCAGTCCGTCGAACCGGGCGGGAATGTGCTGCCCGAATTGATCCGCCGCGCGGTCGCCGTCAAGGCGGCGGTGGTGGCCGCCGACGAGAAGGAATCGGCGCTGCGGGAGATCCTCAACTACGGCCACACCCTGGCGCACGCGATCGAGCGGCGGGAGCGTTACCAGTGGCGGCACGGCGCCGCCGTGTCGGTCGGGCTCGTGTACGCCGCCGAATTGGGCCGACTCGCAGGACGTTTGGACGATGCGACCGCCGAGCGGCACCGTGCGATCCTGACCTCGCTGGGGCTGCCGGTCAGCTACGACGCCGACGCACTGCCGGCGCTGATGGAATCGATGCTGGGGGACAAGAAGACTCGGGCGGGCGTGCTGCGATTCGTGGTCCTCGACGGACTCGCCAAACCGGGTCGCCTGGAGGGACCCGACCCGTCGCTACTGGCGGCGGCCTACGCCGAGGTGGCGCGCTAGACGCAGGCTAGGTGTCGCGTCTGGTGGTCTTGTCGGTGTCGTCGTGCTCGGCCACCGCGACCGGGGAGGTGTGCCGCTCGGTCTCGGAGTTGTCGTAGTCCTGCACGTCGTCCCTGCCATCCCTGTCGTCGCGCACCGCGGCGAAGACGTCGGTGTCGGCGCGGTCGTCGTCACCTTCGCGGCGGCGCGGGGTGTCGGGCGTCTTGCGGTCGACGAGCCAGCGGCCCAGCGCGACGCCGATGACCGCGAACAGGAACACCAGCAGCGCGGTGAACGCGGCGAAGGTGGTCAGCTCGTTGAGCAGGCCCTCGACGTAGAGGTTTTTGTAGAACACCCCGATGAGCCAGGCGACGGCGCCGCTGACCACTCCGGCGAACAGGCCGGCCAGCAGCCACGTCATCGCCAGATCCCCGCGGCGGTCCGGATCCGGGTTGGCGCGGGCGTCGGCGCGCCCGTCGATGTGGCCCCAGATGAAGACGACGACTGCATACAGCGCGACGAGGACGGCGCTGATCAATCCGGCCTTGGTTTCGAAGGTGTTGATCAACGCTCCCTGCAGCAATCGAACGATCACCATCAGGGCGGCGAACACCAGTCCGCGCAGCAGCCACTTGCTCATGGGGCCTCACCTTAGCGAGTAGCGTCACCGGTCGTGACCAATTCCGCCCGCCGCGACCGGCTGCGCCAGCGTCTGGCTGAGGCCGGACTCGACGCCATGCTGGTGACAGACCTGGTCAACGTTCGCTATCTGTCCGGATTCACCGGCTCCAACGCGGCCTTGTTGGTCCTCGCCGAGGGCGACACGCCGGTGCTGGCCACCGACGGCCGCTACCGGACGCAGGCGGCTGCGCAGGCGCCGGACGCCGAGGTCGTCATCGAGCGTGCCTGTGCGCCGCATCTCGCGGTGCGGGCGGCCGCGGCCGGAGTCTCCCGGCTGGGATTCGAAAGTCACGTCGTGACCGTCGACGCCTTCACGGCGCTGACCGAGACGGTCGGGGAGCGGGTCGAGTTCGTCCGGGCGGCCGGCATCATCGAGGCATTGCGCGAGGTCAAGGACGCGAGCGAGCTCGCGCTGCTGGGACGGGCCTGCGACGCCGCCGACGCGGCGTTGCACGACCTGGTCCAGCGTGGCGGTCTGCGCGCCGGGCGTACCGAGAAGCAGGTACGCAACGAGTTGGAGGCGTTGATGCTCGAGCACGGTGCCGACGGCGCGTCGTTCGAGACGATCGTCGCTACTGGCGCGAACTCAGCCATCCCGCACCACCGGCCGACGGATGCGGTGCTCGCCGCCGGCGACTTCGTCAAGATCGACTTCGGCGCGCTCGTCGGCGGCTACCACTCGGACATGACGCGCACGTTCGTGCTGGCGCCGGCCGCTCAGTGGCAGCACGACATCTACGGACTCGTGGCGCGCTCGCAGCAGGCGGGCCGGGAGGCGCTGGCGCCAGGCGTCGTACTCAAGGCCGTCGATGCGGCATCGCGGCAGGTCATCGCCGATGCCGGCTATGCCGACAACTTCGGTCACGGCCTCGGGCACGGGGTCGGCCTGCAGATCCACGAAGCACCGGGAATCAACGGCGCAGCCGCCGGTACACTGCTTGCTGGCTCCGCAGTGACCGTCGAGCCCGGTGTCTACCTGCCCGATCGCGGCGGCGTCCGCATCGAGGACACGCTGGCGGTCACCCCGGAGGGGCCCGAACTACTGACCAGGTTCGGCAAGGACCTGATGATCCTCTAGACGCTAGGAGTACACCCCACCGTGGCATCGACCGCCGACTTCAAGAATGGGCTCGTCCTGCAGATCGACGGCCAGCTGTGGCAGATCGTCGAATTCCAGCACGTCAAGCCTGGTAAGGGCCCTGCCTTCGTGCGCACCAAACTCAAGAACGTGGTGTCGGGCAAGGTGGTCGACAAGACCTACAACGCCGGGGTGAAGGTGGAGACCGCGACCGTCGACCGGCGCGACGCCACCTATCTGTACCGCGACGGCTCGGATTTCGTGTTCATGGACTCCGAGGACTTCGAGCAGAACCCGTTGCCCGAGGCGCTTGTCGGCCGGCTGGCCGGATTCCTGCTGGAAAACATGCCGGTGCAGATCGCGTTCCACAACGGAACCCCGCTGTACCTGGAGCTCCCCGTGACCGTCGAGCTGGTGGTCGCGCACACCGAGCCGGGCCTGCAGGGTGACCGTTCCAGCGCAGGCACCAAGCCCGCGACGCTGGAGACCGGTGCCGAGATCCAGGTGCCGCTGTTCATCAACACCGGCGACAAGCTGAAGGTCGATTCGCGGGACGGAAATTACCTGGGAAGGGTCAATGGCTGACCGGCGTGGTGACAAGGGCCGTCATCAGGCCCGCAAACGCGCGGTCGATCTGTTGTTCGAGGCAGAGGCGCGCGACATCACTCCCGCCGAGGTTGCCGAAGCGCGAAATGCGCTGGCGCAGAAGCAGACCGACGATTGGTCCGACGACGACGGCCTCGCGCCGCTGAACCCGTACACGGTGACGGTGGCGCGCGGCGTCACCGAACACCGCGCTCACATCGACGACCTCATCTCGTCGCACCTGCAGGGGTGGACGCTGGACCGGCTGCCCGCCGTGGACCGGGCGATCCTGCGCGTCGCGGTATGGGAGCTGCTGCACGCCGACGACGTGCCCGAGCCGGTCGCCGTCGACGAGGCGGTCGAGCTGGCCAAGCGGCTGTCGACCGACGATTCGCCGGGATTCGTCAACGGGGTGCTCGGCCAGGTGATGCTCGTGACGCCGCAGATCAGGGCGGCCGCTGCGGCGGTGCGTGCCGGGAGCAACGGCGCCAACGGCACTGATGGGTGAACTCTCGCGTCGTTCGCGATGAACTAAATGTGCGCAACCTGGTGCTGAGCGGTCCGGTCCGCGAGCATCACAGAGGTGACGGTCTTCCCTGAAGCACAGTGTGTCCACCGTCCGCACTGGTCGTTGGCGCGGACCTGGCTACTGGAGCCCGCGCGGCCTGGGTGTTGGCGCGCTCTGTCGTCGCACGCCGATGTGGTGGTTCTCGACCTCGAGGACGGGCTGCCCGATGCCGACAAGCCGGCCGGCAGGCAGGTGGTTTCCGAACTCCTGCGCGGCGACGGGCGGGCCTGGGTGCGGATCAGCAGCGCGGGCACGCCGGACTGGCATGCCGATCTGGAGGCCGCGGCGACGGCGCCGGGGCTGGACGGAGTGATGCTCGCCAAGGTCGAGTCTGCGCATGATGTGGTCTCGACGGCGCAGCGGTTGCCGGCTGGGACGCCTGTCGTCGCTCTGGTCGAGTCCGCGCTCGGGATCGAATCCGCTCTGGAGATCGCGCGCTCATGTGCCCGAATCGCGTTCGGCATCGGCGACTTCCGCCGTGACACCGGCATGTGCGCCGATCCGATGGTGCTGGCCTATCCGCGCGCCCGCCTGGTGATCGCGAGCCGGGCCGCCGGATTGCCGGCACCGATCGACGGCCCCACCCTGCGCGACAACGCCGCTGATCTGTCGCGCGACACCGAGATCACCAAGGCTGCCGGGATGACGGGCCGACTGTGCCTGGATGCCGGCCACGCGAGCACGATCAACGCGCTGCTCAGCCCGTCACCCGACGAGATCGACGCCGCGCGCGCCACCCTGGCGCGCCTCGACGCGCCGACCAGTCACTACGACGGCAGCTCCGGACCCACCCGTGCCCGCGCCGAGGCGATTCTCGAGCTGGCCGCCAAACTCGGCGTGCTCAGCGATAGTCCGGAAGTGTCATCGAATCCGCAGTGGTGAACCACCTCTTCTCGGCGACCGACCGAAACGGCCACCGCTGGCACCACTTCATCACCGCCGCCGTGATCACGATGTCGGATTCCCGCATCGGCGCGTAGCCTTCGACGCCGCGCGGCAGGTCCTGGCACCGGTCGACGAAAGGACGCATCACTTCCTCGTAGCGCGCGAGCGCGGGGGCGAGGCCTGTGGCGTCGAAGCGGTCGGCAGGTCCGAGCTCACCGGCCAGGACGTACGCGCCGACCAGTGCCAGGGTGGTGCCCATTCCCGACAGCGGGGAGGCGCAGTAGCCGGCATCTCCGACCACTGTCACCCGTCCCGACGACCACGCCGGCATGTGCACTTGCGCGAACGCGTCGAAGTAGAAGTCGTCGGCGGCAGTCGCGGCGGCGAGCAGCGCATCGCATTGCCACCCCGCCCCGGCGAAGCGCTCGACGAGGATCTGCCGCTGCTGGTCGATGTCGTGGCGGTCGTAGTCCAGCGGCCCGGATTGAAAAGCCAACCCGGCCTTGGCAATCGCCGGATCGTGCGACGGACGCATCGATGCATTCAGGCCGCCGGGCGCCTGGTAGAGCAGGAACCAGCCGTCGAGCCCGACGGTGTCCGGAGCGGAGAACCACGCGTGATAGCCGCCGATGGGGCGGATGTAGCTCTCCTCGGGACCGAACGCGATCCTTCGCACCGCCGAGTGCGGCCCATCGGCGCCGACCACCAGGTCGGCGACCACCCGGGTGCCGTTGGCCAGGGTCGCGACGACCCCGCTCTCGTCGTGCTGGAGGCCGGAGACCGTCGCGCCGAATCGGTAGTCGACATCGTGGCGGGTGGTCTCGTACAGGACCGCCGCAAGGTCGCCGCGCAGGATCTCCAATGACGACACCAACCCGTTGCCGCCGAAGGCAGTGACCGGCATCTCGGCCCGGCGGCTGCCGTCCGACTTCACCCATGCCGCGCCGCTCTGTTCGAGTGCTCGTGCCCGCATCTCGTCGAGCAGTCCCATCCGCTCGACGACCTCGCGCCCGGTGCCCCGCAGGTCCACGGTCTGCCCACCGGGCCGGATGCCGGACGCGAGCTCGAGCACGATCACCCGGTAGCCCGCGCGATTCAGCCAGAAGGCCAGCGCGGGTCCGGCGATCCCGGCACCGTTGATCAGCACAGTCGGACTCTGCATACTCCGTAATGTACTGCGCGACAGCGGCTGTCACCGTCAGGCCGAGCGTTTCAGGTGAGTGCTCAGTTCGACGATGTCGATGCTGAGTCCTCCTTCGATGACGCTGTAGCGGCGTCGTATCGGTGGTCCGGGTAGTGGTGGTGCGGTGGAGTGGTACGTCGCGCCGGTGGGGGTTCGGTAGTCGGCGCTGTGCCGGCCGTCGGTCTGGGTGGTGGTGACGGTCCAGCCGGGGGCTTCTTTGGCGTAGTTGCAGGCGGCGCAGGCACCGAGGCCGTTGAGTGCAGAGGTGTGTCCGCCGTGGCGTGCGGGGGTGGCGTGGTCGTGGTGGCGGATGGGGGCGTCGCAGTAGGGGGTGCGACAGGTCTGGTCGCGCAGTTTGATGAACATGGCCAACCCCGTGGGGAAGATCCGGGCTCGTGATTCCATCGCGACCAGCTGCCCGCTGGAGGGGTGGCGGTAGAGGCGGCGCAGCGTGGCTTTGGCCGCCTCGTCGGTCACCACATTCGACACCAGGTCGCGCACCACCGCCGCGGGGACGGGTCCGTAGCCGTCGACCCAGCCGGGTGAATCGTCGTCTCCGAAGAGGGTGGTGTCGGCCATGACGAGGTTGACTGCGATCGGCACCGGCGCTTCGGCGGGACGGGCGGTGACCCGCTGGTAGAGGGTGTCGGTCATGATCTGCCCGCGGAGGCGGCCGTCTCCACACGAATCGGCTTCACGCTTGAGTGCGGCGTACACCCCGATGCCCTGGGACAGCGGCATCACCGCGGTCAGATACACCATGCCGTTAGGTGCGGGTCGGGTCGACACCGAGGCGCTCTGGGCGGCCCGTTCTTTGAGCTCCACCACAGCGGCCGCATCCAGGCGGGCGGCGATCGCCGCGGCGGCGGCTTCGATGCGGGCGTTCCCCAACCCGACTAGGGCTGACTGGTCGGCGCACATCTCCTCATCCAAGGCCCGGCGGTCCTCGACGGTCAGGCAGGCGGACTGTTTGACGATCAGCGTGGCCCGCCACTCGGTCAGGACCCCGGCTTCCAGTGCGGCCAGAGTGTGAGGCATTTCCTCAACCAACGCCCGCGCGAATCCCAGATGCCGACCGCCGTGCGCCGGAGAATCCAGGCGCGCCAACGCCACCTCCGAGGCCAACCCCCGACCCCTTTTCGACGTCGGCATCCCGGCGGCCTCTTCTGCGGCCCGTCGCTTCTGCGCCCACAGCGCGGTCGCGCGTGCCTGCGCCGCGGCAGCCTCGGCTTTCAGTCGTTCGCAGCGGGTGACGACCTCGCGCAGCTCGGCCTCCGAGGCCGACCCATCGAATTCGAACACCTGTGCGAACATGTCACCGACACTACAACGGCCCACTGACACGTCGGGTCGCCGTCGGCGCGGCCGACGCCAGCTCGAGGTAGTGGCGGAATCTCGGGCATTCCATGTGATCGGGAGAGGGGCATGCGGCGGCGTGTTTGAGCCATCCGCTGATCGCCGTGAGCTTGCTGATGGTCGCATCGATATCGGAGGCGCGCGACGCAAGAGCGGCTCGATCGATATGAGGTGTGCCACCCGAAGCCAGCATTCTCGCGATCTCGTCCAGCGAGAAGCCAGTGGATCGCATCATCGCGATGAGCGCGAGCTGATCGAAGACGTTCTCGTCGAAGAGCCGTCGGTTGGCGCGGCGACCGACCGAGGCGATCAGCCCCTTCTGCTCGTAGAACCGCAACGTCGACGCGGGCACCCCAGAGCGTCTCGTCACCGCAGAAATGTCGATCGCCATCCGGCAACGATCCCTTGCGCTCAAGTCGACTTCAACTGTGAGGGTGACGGAAACGACCGAGATCAAGGAGTGGCGATGGAAATCCCAGAATCGAATGCAGCTCAAGCGCGCATATGGAACGAGGCCGCCGGTCGAGCCTGGGTTGACCTGGCGTCGGTGCTCGACCACACCTTCATGCCCTTCGAAGAGATGCTCGTCGACTGGGTGGCTGCACTGCCGGAGGCGCAGCGGCAACAGGTCCTGGACATCGGGTGTGGTACTGGCGCAACGACATTGGCTCTGGCTAAGCGCTTGCCCGGACAGGAGTGCACTGGCATCGACATCTCCGGGCCCATGATCGATCTGGCACGAACGCGCGCACGTACTCAGCAGATACCAGCGAACTTCGTCGTCGGAGACGCTCAATCGTTTCCCTTCGCCGACGCGAACGTCGACGTTCTGGTCTCCCGCTTCGGGGTGATGTTCTTCGATGACCCGGTCGCGGCGTTCGCACATCTCCAGAGCGCCGTCAGGGACGGTGGTCGAATCGTGTTCGTGTGTTGGCGTGCGCCGGCCGACAATTCGTTCATGTCCACGGCGGAGCGTGTTGCCGGACCTCTCCTGCCCGGCTTCTCGCCGCCCACCTCCGGTCAGCCGGGGCCGTTCGCATTCGCCGATCCGGTGCGGGTGAGGCATGTGCTCGAGGAGAGCGGATGGACGGGCGTCACGATCGCCGCAGTCGACGCCGTCTGCACGATGCAGGAAAAGGACCTGATGCCCTATCTCACGCAGATGGGACCCGTCGGCCGGATGCTGTCGACTGTCGACGAGAACACACGGGTGCGCGTGGTCGAGGCTCTGGCCGAAGGGCACGCCCAGTTCGTGACCGATGGCGAGGTTCGATACACCGCCGCGTGCTGGCTGGTGAGCGCGGCGTCGCCCTAGGTTGAGGTCACGACAAGCTGCACCTACAGGTCGAACGCCTCGTACGTCCGTCGTACGAACTTCGGTTGCGCGCTGGCGAGTTTGGCGAGCGAGGTGTTGCCCGCGATGGCGGCGGCAGCATCGGTCGTGAGGCTCGGCAGGTTCTGGATGAGGTAGATCAGGATGGCATCGGCCGTCGGATCGGCCTGCCACCACGTGCCGTACGCACCGGGCCACGAGAACGTGCCCGCCCCGCCCGGCCCGAACAGCTGGCGCGACTTCGCCGGATCGGTCACCACCGACAGGTTCAGGCCGAACCCGCGGCCGATCCAGAACGGCGCCCCGAGGAAATCGTGTCGCTTCTGCTCGTCGGTGAGGCGATCGGTGCGCATCAGCCGCACCGACTCCTCGGACAGCACCCGCACACCATCCACCGTCCCGCCCGCGAGCAGCATCCGGGCGAACGCGAGGTAGTCGTCGACGGTGGACCACAGGCCCGCCCCGCCCTGGCAGAACGGCGGATCCATGATTGGCGCCGGCCCCATCACGTCGTGGTGCAGGGTGTTGTCCGCCGTCAACTGATACATCGTCGCCGAACGGCGCCGCCCCGTCGGCCCGACGTGAAAAGCGGTGTCCGACATGCCCAGTGGCTCGAGTATGCGTTCGGTCAGCACCTGAGGCAGCGGCTTGCCGACCAGCCGGGACAACGCGATCCCGAGAACATCGGTGGCGTGACTGTAGGTCAGGCGCTCGCCGGGCTGGTGCACCAGCGGCAGGGCGGCCAGTTCGGTCAACCACCGGTCCTGATCCTGGCGGGCGGGCAGCTTGCGGTACGCGTCGGAGAGCGGGCCGCGAATCGAGAACATGTAGGCCAACCCACTGCGGTGGGTCATCAGATCCTCGATCGTGATCGGCCGCTGCGCCGGCACGGTCCGATCGAGCGGACCGCCGGGATCGGCGAGCACCCGCATGTCGGCCAGCTCGGGCAGCCACGTCGCCACCCGATCGGTCAGTGCGAGCGCGCCTTCCTCGATCAGCGTCATCGCCGCGGCCACCGTCACCGGCTTCGTCATCGACGCGATACGGAACAGGGTGTCGCGCTGCATCGGCAGCTTGGCGTCGACGTCGCGGTAGCCCAGTTCGTTGACCTGCAGGACTTCGCCTGCCCGCCACACGAGCGTGACAGCTCCGGCCAGCAGCCCTGCGTCGATCGCCTCGACGATGGAGGCCTGATTGCGGTCGAGGTTCATCGCGTCAGAGTAGGTCAGCGGTGCCGACGGCAGCGCACAGTGATAGCCTTGCCGCGATTTGACCGTCCTTTAACGACCGTCCCGTGAGGCGGAGAAGGAGGTCCGGGTTACACGTGGCTGCCACCAGTGACCGGGAACTGATGTCCGCGGCGGACGTGAGTCGAACGATCGCCCGCATCGCCCACCAGATCATCGAAAAGACCGCGCTGGACGCGGCTGACGCGCCGCGGGTCGTCCTCCTCGGAATCCCCACCCGCGGCGTGACGCTGGCCACTCGATTGGCCTCCAACATCGTCGAATTCAGTGATACCGACGTCGCGCACGGCGCACTGGACACCACCCTCTACCGCGACGACCTCATGTCGAAGCCGCCCCGGCCGCTGGCGCCGACGTCGATCCCGCAGGGCGGCATCGACGGCGCGCTGGTGATCCTGGTCGACGACGTGCTGTACACCGGCCGGTCCGTGCGGTCGGCCCTCGACGCGCTGCGCGATCTCGGTCGGCCCCGCGCCGTGCAGCTCGCGGTGCTGGTGGACCGCGGACATCGCGAACTGCCGATCCGCGCCGACTACGTCGGCAAGAACGTACCCACGTCGCGTAGTGAGAACGTCAAGGTGCGGCTCACCGAAAACGACGGAGCCGATGGGGTTTCCATCGCACCGCAGGGAGGTCCGCAACGGTGAAACACCTTCTGACGGCGGCAGACCTGAGCCGCGACGAGGCGACCGCGATCCTCGACGACGCCGACCGGTTCCGCGAGGCGCTGCTCGGGCGCGAGGTGAAGAAGTTGCCGACGCTGCGTGGCCGCACGATCATCACGATGTTCTACGAGAACTCCACCCGTACGCGGGTGTCGTTCGAGGTCGCCGGCAAGTGGATGAGTGCCGATGTGATCAACGTCAGCGCGTCGGGGTCGTCGGTGGCCAAGGGGGAGTCGCTGCGCGACACCGCCCTGACGCTGCGGGCGGCCGGAGCCGACGCCCTGATCATCCGCCATCCCGCATCCGGCGCCGCCCAGCAGCTCGCCGCGTGGACGCTGGACGAGGCCGGAGGACCCAGCGTCATCAACGCCGGTGACGGCACCCACGAGCACCCCACCCAGGCGCTGCTCGACGCGCTCACCATCCGGCAGCGGCTCGGCTCCGTCGACGGCAAGCGCGTCGTCATCGTCGGCGATGTCCTGCACAGCCGGGTCGCCCGCTCCAACGTCGCGCTGCTGCACACCCTCGGTGCCGAGGTCGTGCTCGTCGCGCCGCCCACGCTGTTGCCTGTCGGTGTCAACAACTGGCCGGTCACGGTCTCGCACGACCTCGACGCCGAGCTGCCGGTCGCAGACGCCGTCCTGATGCTGCGGGTGCAGGCCGAGCGGATGAACGGCGGTTTCTTCCCGTCGTCACGGGAGTACTCGGTGCGCTACGGACTGTCGGAGAAGCGGCAGGCGCAGCTGGCCGAGCACGCCGTCGTCCTGCATCCCGGTCCGATGCTGCGCGGTATGGAAATCGCGCACTCGGTTGCCGACTCCTCGCAATCGGCTGTGCTGCAACAGGTGTCCAACGGTGTGCACGTGCGGATGGCGGTGCTGTTCCACCTGCTCGTCGGTACCGAAGTGGAGGCGATCAGCGCATGATCCTGATCAAGGGCGTGCTGCTCTATGGCGAGGGCGACCCGGTCGACGTGCTCGTCGACGACGGTCAGATCGCCGACATCGGCTCGGGCCTGACCGCTGATGAGGGCGGCACGGTCATCGATGCGGCGGGTCAGATCCTGCTGCCCGGCTTCGTCGATCTGCACACGCATCTGCGCGAACCCGGCCGCGAGTACGCCGAGGACATCGAAACCGGTTCGGCTGCAGCGGCATTGGGTGGATACACCGCGGTGTTCGCGATGGCCAACACCGATCCGGTGGCCGACTCCGCCGTGGTCACCGACCATGTGTGGCACCGCGGTCAGCAGGTCGGGCTGGTCGACGTCCATCCCGTCGGCGCGATCACCGTCGGGCTGAAAGGCAAGCAGCTCACCGAGATGGGGCTGATGGCCGCCGGCGTCGGTAAAGTCCGGATGTTCTCCGATGACGGCATCTGCGTCGACGATCCGCTGGTGATGCGCCGGGCGCTCGAATACGCCTCCGGGCTCGGCGTGTTGATCGCCCAGCATGCCGAAGAGCCGCGGCTGACCGTCGGCGCGATCGCCCACGAAGGCCCCACCGCCGCGCTGCTCGGCCTGGCCGGGTGGCCGCGCGCGGCCGAGGAATCCATCGTCGCCCGCGACGCGCTGCTCGCCCGCGACGCCGGTGCCCGCGTACACATCTGCCACGCCTCCACCGCAGGCACGGTGGAGCTGATCCGCTGGGCCAAGGAGCAGGGCATCGCGATCACCGCCGAGGTCACTCCGCACCACCTGCTGCTCGACGACAGCCGCCTCGCCGACTACGACGGCCGCAACCGTGTCAACCCTCCGCTGCGTGAGGCCGCCGACGCCATCGCGCTGCGCCAGGCTCTGGCGGACGGCGTGATCGACTGTGTCGCAACCGATCACGCGCCCCACGCCGAGCACGAGAAGATGTGCGAGTTCGCCCATGCCCGGCCCGGCATGCTGGGGCTGCAGACCGCGCTGTCGGTCGTCGTCGAGACGATGGTGCGGCCGGGCCTGCTCACTTGGCGCGACGTCGCCCGGGTGATGAGCGAGGCGCCCGCCCGCATCGTCGGCCTGCCGGACCAGGGCCGTCCGCTGGAGGTGGGGGAGCCCGCCAACCTGACCGTCGTCGACCCGGACGCGCGATGGACCGTCACCGGCGCGGCGCTGGCCAGCCGTTCGGACAACACCCCGTACGAGGCCATGGAGCTGCCCGCCGTGGTCACGGCGACCCTGCTGCGCGGCACCGTCACCGCCCGCGACGGAAAGGCGGGCGCATGAACACCGAAACGCTGGTCGCGTCGCTGATCATGGCCGCGATCCTGGCCCTGCTGATCGCCGTGCTGATCGGCGCGATGCTGCGCGGCTGGCGCCGCCGCGCCGAACGGCAGGCGCAACTCCTCGGCACGCTGCCGCAGCTTCCCGACACCGTCGGGGCGGCGACCGTCTCACCGACCAAGGGGCTCTACATCGGTTCCACACTGGTCCCGAACTGGAACGATCGGGTCGCCGCAGCAGACCTCGGCTTCCGCGCGAAAGCCGTGCTGACCCGGTATCCCGAAGGAATCATGATGCAGCGCACCGGCGCTGGTCCGATCTGGATCCCCGACGAGATGATCACCGACATCCGCGCCGAGAAGAGTCTGGCCGGCAAAGCGCTGACCCACGACGGCATTCTGGCGATCCGCTGGCGACTGCCCACCGGGGTGGAGATCGACACCGGCTTCCGCGCCGACAACCGGCGCGACTATTCGAAATGGCTTCCCGAGGAGGTGGCATGACGGCGAACGTGGCCGTGCTCGTGCTCGAAGACGGCCGGGTCTTCACCGGCACACCGTTCGGTGCGGAGGGCGAAACCCTGGGCGAGGCGGTGTTCTCCACCGGCATGTCCGGATATCAGGAGACGCTGACCGACCCCAGCTATCACCGCCAGATCGTGGTCGCCACAGCTCCGCAGATCGGCAACACCGGCTGGAATCACGAGGACAGCGAGAGCCGCGGCGACAAGATCTGGGTCGCGGGATACGCGGTGCGCGACCCGTCGCCGCGCGCCTCGAACTGGCGAGCCAGCGGCACGCTCGACGACGAGCTGCGCCGCCAGGGTGTGGTCGGCATCGCGGGTATCGACACCCGCGCGGTGGTGCGTCACTTGCGTAGTCGCGGCTCGATGAAAGCCGGGGTGTTCTCCGGCAGAGCGCTCGCCGACACCGAGGAATTGCTGGCCCGGGTGCGCGGTCAGGCGTCGATGCTCGGCGCTGATCTGGCCGGCGAGGTCAGCACCGATGACCGCTACGTCGTCGAACCGGTTGGCGCTCAACGATTCACGGTCGTCGCTCTCGACCTGGGGATCAAGACGAACACGCCCCGCAACTTCTCCGAGCGTGGCATCCGCACCCATGTGCTGCCGTCGTCGGCCGACTTCGCCGAGATCGCCGACCTGCACCCCGACGGCGTCTTCCTGTCGAACGGACCGGGTGACCCCGCCACCGCCGATCACCTGGTGGAGGTCACCAAACAGGTGATCGACGCCGGCACACCGCTGTTCGGGATCTGCTTCGGCAATCAGATCCTGGGCCGCGCACTGGGCCGGGGCACCTACAAGATGACCTTCGGGCACCGCGGCATCAACATCCCGGTGATGGACCACGCGACCGGCCGTGTCTCGATCACCGCGCAGAACCACGGCTTCGCCCTCGAGGGGGAGGCCGGCGAAGAGTTCGACACGCCGTTCGGCGCTGCGGTTGTCACCCACACCTGCGCCAACGACGGGGTGGTCGAAGGGGTGGCGCTGGCCAACGGGCGGGCGTTCTCGGTGCAGTACCACCCGGAGGCCGCCGCAGGCCCCCGAGATGCGAACTACCTGTTCGACCAGTTCATCGAGTTGATGGCGGGAGAGAAATAGATGCCGCGTCGTACCGACCTCCAGCACATCCTGGTCATCGGATCCGGGCCGATCCTGATCGGCCAGGCCGCCGAGTTCGACTATTCGGGCACTCAGGCGTGCCGCGTGCTGCGCTCCGAGGGGCTGCAGGTCACGCTGATCAACTCGAATCCGGCGACGATCATGACCGACCCGGAGTACGCCGACCACACCTACGTCGAGCCCATTACCGCCGAGTTCGTCGAGAAGGTGATCGCCCAGCAGGCCGAGCGCGGTAACAAGATCGACGCGCTGCTGGCCACCCTGGGCGGGCAGACCGCGCTGAACACCGCGGTGAAGCTGTACGAGAGCGGCACCCTCGAGCGCTATGGCGTCGAGATGATCGGTGCCGACTTCGACGCCATCCAGCGCGGCGAGGATCGGCAGAAGTTCAAGGACATCGTCTCCAAAGTCGGAGGCGAGTCGGCGAAATCCCGCGTGTGTTTCACGATGGACGAGGTGCGCGAGACCGTCGCGGACCTCGGGCTGCCCGTGGTGGTTCGGCCCAGCTTCACGATGGGCGGCCTGGGCTCGGGCATGGCGTACTCGGCCGAGGACGTCGAGCGGATGGCCGGTGACGGCCTGGCCGCGTCGCCGAGCGCGAATGTGCTGATCGAGGAATCGATCTACGGCTGGAAGGAGTACGAACTCGAGCTGATGCGTGATCACCACGACAACGTCGTGGTGGTGTGCTCGATCGAGAACTTCGACCCGATGGGCGTGCACACCGGGGACTCGGTGACCGTCGCGCCGGCGATGACGCTGACCGACCGCGAATACCAGACCATGCGCACCCTCGGCATCGAGATCCTGCGCGAGGTCGGCGTCGACACCGGCGGCTGCAACATCCAGTTCGCGGTCAACCCCAGGGACGGCCGGCTCATCGTCATCGAGATGAACCCGCGGGTGTCCCGGTCCAGCGCGCTGGCGTCGAAGGCCACCGGTTTCCCGATCGCCAAGATCGCGGCCAAGCTCGCGATCGGTTACACGCTCGACGAGATCGTCAACGACATCACCAAGGAGACGCCGGCCTGCTTCGAGCCGACGCTCGACTACGTCGTCGTCAAGGCCCCCCGCTTCGCGTTCGAGAAGTTCCCCGGCGCGGACGGCACGCTGACCACCACGATGAAGTCGGTGGGTGAGGCGATGTCGTTGGGCCGCAACTTCGTCGAGGCTCTCGGCAAGGTGATGCGGTCCCTGGAAACCACGAAACTCGGGTTCTGGACAGGCCCCGACGATGATGCCGACGTGGATGAGGTGCTCGAGCGCCTACGTACCCCCACCGACGGGCGGCTCTACGACATCGAATACGCGCTGCGGCTGGGTGCGAGCGTCGAGCAGGTCGCCGAGGCCTCCGGGGTCGACCCCTGGTTCGTCGACCAGATCAGCGGTCTGGTGGAGCTGCGCGCCGAGATCATCGACGCTCCGGTGCTCGGCGAGGAACTGCTGCGGCGCAGCAAGCACAACGGTCTCTCCGACCGTCAGATCGCCGCGCTGCGACCGGAATTGGCGGGCGAGGTAGGGGTACGCGCGTTGCGCCGCCGCCTCGGCATCCATCCGGTGTACAAGACCGTCGACACCTGCGCCGCGGAGTTCGAGGCCAAGACGCCGTACCACTACAGCAGCTACGAACTCGATCCCGCCGCCGAAAGTGAGGTCGCACCGCAAGCCGAGAAGCCCAAGGTGCTGATCCTCGGCTCGGGCCCCAACCGCATCGGGCAGGGCATCGAGTTCGACTACAGCTGCGTGCACGCCGCGACCACGTTGAGCGAGGCCGGCTTCGAGACGGTCATGGTCAACTGCAATCCCGAAACCGTCTCCACGGACTACGACACGGCGGACCGGCTCTACTTCGAGCCGCTCACGTTCGAGGACGTCCTCGAGGTCTACTTCGCCGAGCAGTACTCCGGGCGCGGCGGACCCGGCGTCGTCGGTGTCATCGTGCAACTCGGCGGGCAGACCCCGCTGGGGTTGGCGGAGCGCCTGGAGAAGGCCGGGGTACCGATCGTCGGCACGCTGCCCGAGGCGATCGACCTGGCCGAGGACCGCGGCCGCTTCGGCGAGGTCCTCACCAACGCGGGCCTGCCCGCGCCCCGATTCGGCATGGCGACCAGCTTCGAACAGGCGCGCCGCATCGCGGCCGAGATCGGCTACCCGGTGCTGGTGCGGCCGTCCTACGTGCTCGGCGGACGCGGCATGGAGATCGTCTACGACGAGGACACGCTCGAGGGCTACATCACCCGGGCCACCCAGCTCTCACCCGAGCACCCCGTGCTGGTGGACCGCTTCCTCGAAGATGCCATCGAGATCGATGTCGACGCCCTGTGCGACGGCACCGAGGTCTACATCGGCGGCATCATGGAGCACATCGAGGAGGCCGGCATCCACTCCGGTGACTCCGCGTGTGCGCTGCCGCCGGTGACGTTGGGCCGCAGCGACATCGACGCCGTTCGGCGCGCCACCGAGGCGATCGCCTTCGGCGTCGGCGTGGTCGGCCTGCTCAACGTGCAGTACGCCCTCAAGGACGACGTGCTCTACGTGCTGGAGGCCAACCCACGCGCCAGCCGCACCGTGCCGTTCGTCTCCAAGGCCACCGCAGTGCCGCTGGCCAAGGCCTGCGCGCGGATCATGCTGGGCGCAACGATCGCCGGGTTGCGCGAGGAGGGCCTGCTGGTCGCGGAGGGGGACGGCGCCGCCGTGCCGCGTAACGCCCCGGTCGCCGTGAAGGAAGCCGTCCTTCCTTTCCATCGGTTCCGCAAGCACGACGGCAGCCAGATCGACTCGCTGCTGGGCCCGGAGATGAAGTCCACCGGCGAGGTGATGGGCATCGCCCACGACTTCGGCAGTTCGTTCGCCAAGAGCCAGACCGCCGCCTACGGTTCGCTGCCCGCACAGGGCACCGTGTTCGTGTCGGTGGCCAACCGCGACAAGCGGTCCCTGGTGTTCCCGGTCAAGCGCCTCGCCGATCTCGGGTTCCACATCCTGGCCACCGAGGGCACCGCGGAGATGTTGCGGCGCAACGGAATTCCCTGTGACGAGGTGCGCAAGCACTTCGAGGAACCCAGTCCGGACCGGCCTGCGGTGTCGGCCGTCGAGGCGATCAAGGCCGGCGACGTGCAGATGGTGATCAACACGCCGTACGGCAACTCGGGTCCGCGCATCGACGGCTACGAGATCCGCTCGGCCGCCGTGGCGATGAACATCCCCTGCGTGACGACGGTGCAGGGCGCGTCAGCGGCCGTGCAGGGCATCGAGGCCAGTCTGCGCGGCGGCATCGGCGTGATGTCGCTGCAGGAACTGCACAGCGCGCTGGGGTCCTGACCGGTGGGCGGGTTCGGTGACCGGCTGTCCGACGCGATGGCCCGCCGCGGCCCGCTGTGTCCGGGCATCGACCCGCACCCCGAACTGCTGCAGGCGTGGGGGCTGAGCACCGACGCCGACGGGCTGGCCCGGTTCAGCGACATCTGCGTGGCGGCGTTCGCCGGCTTCGCGGTGGTCAAGCCGCAGGTGGCGTTCTTCGAGGCCTACGGGTCGGCCGGCTTCGCGGTGCTCGAGCGCACGATCGCCGCGCTGCGCGCCGAGGGGGTGCTGGTGCTGGCCGACGCGAAGCGTGGCGACATCGGGTCGACGATGGCGGCCTACGCCGCGGCGTGGGCCGGGGACTCGCCGCTGGCCGCCGACGCCGTGACGGCCTCGCCGTACCTGGGATTCGGGTCACTGCAGCCGCTGCTGGACACCGCCTTGGCCCACGGCCGGGGGGTGTTCGTCCTCGCGGCCACCTCCAACCCCGAAGGTGCGTCGGTGCAGCGCGCGGACGCCGGGGGACACACGGTCGCGCAATCGATCGTCGATGCGGCATCCGCGGTGAACGCTGGGCCTGGGGCGGGGTCTGTCGGCGTGGTCGTCGGTGCGACGCTGGCCGACCCGCCGGATGTGAGCGCCCTGGGCGGGCCCGTGCTGGTGCCCGGCGTCGGCGCCCAGGGAGGCCGCCCCGAGGCGTTGGCGGGCCTGGGAGGGGCCCGGCCGGGGCAGCTGCTGCCTGCTGTGTCACGCGAGGTGCTGCGGGCCGGCCCGGACCCCGCGGCGGTGCGCGCCGCGGCCGAACGCATGCGCGACGCGGTCGCCCATCTACAGGGCTGAGCGAGGCTGCTGCGACACGCCCGACAGCGACTGACCAGGGAAAATTTCTCGGCAGACCCTCCTGTGGCGGGTGTGACAACCGATCGCAGGGCGGGCAGCGACGGCCGACACCGCGAGGTCGCGAGAAAACTGCCGATACGCAGGGGTTTCCGCTCGGCAGGGCGATTTCGGCAAGCGTGCAGCTAGCCGCCACGCCGGTCCCGCCGCGCACCCCGTTGCGCCCTACACGCTGGGCTTTTGGTCGCAGAACTCGGGGGTGGGGTTAGCTTTCGTCAGCCCGCGTGGGTACGGTCGTCCACGCTGGCTGGTTCGCGATCCACCACGACCAGTCGAGAGAAAAACAGATGGTGACGATACGGAGGAACCCGTGGCCCTTCCCCAGTTGACCGACGAACAGCGCGCGGCAGCGTTGGAGAAGGCTGCTGCCGCACGTCGAGCGCGTGCCGAACTCAAGGATCGGCTCAAGCGCGGCGGCACCAACCTCAAGCAGGTCCTCAAGGACGCCGAGACCGACGAGGTCCTGGGCAAGATGAAGGTCTCCGCTCTGCTGGAGGCCCTGCCCAAGGTCGGCAAGGTCAAGGCGCAGGAGATCATGACCGAGCTCGAGATCGCCCCGACCCGCAGGCTGCGTGGCCTGGGCGATCGTCAGCGCAAGGCCCTGCTGGAAAAGTTCGACTTCTCGTAAGGGAGGTCGGTGAGCGAAGGCGGGGGGCCGGATACGCACCCACGGGCTCCGGTCCTGGTGCTGTCCGGCCCGTCTGCCGTCGGCAAGTCGACCGTGGTGCGGTGCCTGCGGGACCGCGTGGCCGACCTGTACTTCAGCGTCTCGGTGACCACCCGGTCGCCGCGGCCTGGTGAGATCGACGGCATCGATTACTCGTTTGTGTCGCCGGAGCAGTTCCAGCGCCTCATCGACGACGGTGAGCTGCTGGAATGGGCGGAGATCCACGGCGGCCTGCATCGGTCCGGCACGCCGGCCGCTCCGGTCCGCGCCGCCACCGCCGAGGGCCGCCCCGTCCTCATCGAGGTCGATCTCGCCGGCGCGCGGGCGGTCAAGGCCGCTATGCCGGAGGCGCTCAGCGTGTTTCTCGCCCCTCCCAGTTGGGAGGCGCTCGAGCATCGATTGACCGGTCGCGGCACCGAGAGCGCCGAGGTGATGGCCCGCCGACTGGCGACAGCCCGCACCGAATTGGCGGCTCAGGGCGACTTCGACGAGGTCGTCGTCAACACGGAAGTGGAATCGGCGTGCGCTGCGTTGGTATCCTTGCTGGTGGCCCGCACACCGGTGCGGCCCGATAAGTCTTAACAAGACTCCACTTTCTCGATTCGAATCGCCAGGAGACCTTTTTCGTGAGCACCCCGCACGCCGACACGCGGCTGGCACCCGTGGACCTCGATCCGTCCGCCGCCAGCGCCTACGACACGCCGTTGGGCATCACCAACCCGCCCATCGACGAGTTGCTGGACCGCGCGTCGAGCAAGTACGCGCTGGTGATCTACGCCGCCAAACGTGCACGTCAGATCAACGATTACTACAACCAGCTGGGTGACGGAATCCTCGAGTACGTCGGTCCGCTCGTGGAGCCGGGCCTGCAGGAGAAGCCTCTCTCGATCGCGATGCGCGAGATCCACGAGGACCTGCTCGAGCACACCGAGGGCGAGTAGAAGCGGCTGCGGCCCATGGCCGATCGCAAGCGGATCATCGTCGGCGTCGCCGGCGGCATCGCCGCCTACAAGGCGGCGACCGTGGTCCGTCAGCTCACCGAGGCCGGTCACTCCGTGCGGGTGGTCCCCACCGAATCGGCCCTCAAGTTCGTCGGAGCGGCCACCTTCGAGGCGCTGTCGGGTAATCCCGTCCACACGGGCGTCTTCGACGATGTCCACGAGGTCCCCCACGTCCGGATCGGACAGGGCGCCGACCTCGTCGTCGTCGCACCGGCGACGGCGGATCTGCTGGCCAGAGCCACCGTAGGCCGCGCCGACGATCTGCTCACCGCCACTCTGCTAACTGCGCGATGTCCGGTCCTCTACGCACCGGCGATGCACACCGAGATGTGGTTCCATCCGGCGACGGTCGAGAACGTCGCCACTCTGCGTCGCCGCGGGTGTGTGGTGATGGAACCCGCCTCAGGCCGGCTCACCGGCGCTGACACCGGTCCGGGCCGACTCCCCGAGGCCGAAGAGATCAGCACCCTGGCTCAGCTGCTGCTGGTGCGCTCCGACGCGCTGCCCTACGACATGGCCGGGGTGAAGGTGTTGGTCACCGCCGGCGGTACGCGCGAACCCATCGACCCCGTCCGGTTCATCGGCAACCGGAGCTCCGGCAAACAGGGCTACGCGCTCGCGCGGGTGATGGCGCAACGCGGCGCTGACGTGACGCTGATCGCGGGGCACACCGCCGGGCTGATCGATCCGGCCGGCGTGCACGTCGAGCACGTCGGATCGGCCACCCAGCTGCGCGACGCCGTGTCCAAGCATGCCGCGGCGGCCAACGTGCTCGTGATGGCTGCGGCAGTCGCCGATTTCCGGCCCGCCAACCCGGTGCTCACCAAGATCAAGAAAGGCCCGGCAGGCGAGGGCGAGCCGACCATCGAGCTGATCCGCAACGACGACGTGCTTGCCGGCGCGGTGCGTTCACGCGCGGACGGGCAGCTGCCCAACATGCGGGCCATCGTCGGATTCGCCGCGGAAACCGGCGACGCCAACGGAGACGTGCTCTTCCATGCGCGCGCGAAGCTCGTCCGCAAAGGATGCGATCTGCTGGTCGTCAATGCCGTGGGGGAGAACCGGGCATTCGAGGTCGACAACAACGACGGTTGGCTGCTGTCCTCCGACGGTACGGAGGCCGCACTGGAGCACGGTTCGAAGACGGTGATGGCGAGCCGTATTGTGGACGCGATCGTCGGCTTCCTGCAGAGCAGGTGAGCGGCGAACGACAGATAACGGCGTGCGCGTAAAGGTTGCGCGCCGCAGGGGGACACGCTTGGGTGCTAGAGGCGCCGCCGTGTGCCGGCACAGACAGTGGAAGTGAAAGGGATCGCACGTGAGTGATGCTCGGCTGTTTACCAGTGAGTCGGTGACCGAGGGGCACCCGGACAAGATCTGCGACGCGATCAGCGATTCGGTGCTCGACGCACTGCTGGCCGGCGATCCGAAGTCCCGTGTCGCGGTCGAGACCCTGGTCACGACCGGCCAGGTGCACGTGGTGGGCGAGGTGACGACCTCGGCCAAGGAGGCGTTCGCCGACATCACCAACACCGTGCGCGCCCGCATCCTCGACATCGGCTACGACCATTCCGACAAGGGCTTCGACGGGGCCACCTGCGGCGTGAACATCGGGATCGGCGCACAGTCGCCCGACATCGCGCAGGGCGTCGACACCGCCCACGAGACCCGCGTCGAGGGGGCAGCCGACCCGCTGGACTCCCAGGGCGCCGGCGACCAGGGCCTGATGTTCGGCTATGCGATTGCCGACACCCCGGAATTGATGCCGCTGCCGATCGCGCTGGCGCACCGCCTGTCGCGCAAGCTCACCGAAGTCCGCAAGAACGGCACGCTGGACTACCTGCGCCCCGACGGCAAGACCCAGGTCACCGTTCAGTACGACGGCACCACCCCGGTGCGCCTGGACACCGTCGTGCTGTCCACACAGCACGCCGACGGCATCGATCTGGACACCCAGCTGGCCCCGGAGATCAAGCAGCACGTCATCGACGCGGTGCTCACCGAACTCGGCCACGAGACGCTGGACACCTCGAACCCGCGCATCCTGGTCAACCCGACCGGCAAGTTCGTGCTCGGCGGACCTATGGGCGACGCGGGCCTGACCGGCCGCAAGATCATCGTCGACACCTACGGCGGCTGGGCCCGCCACGGTGGCGGCGCCTTCTCCGGCAAGGACCCGTCGAAGGTGGACCGTTCGGCCGCCTACGCGATGCGCTGGGTCGCCAAGAACGTCGTCGCCGCCGGCCTGGCCGAGCGCGTCGAGGTCCAGATCGCGTACGCGATCGGCAAGGCCGCCCCGGTGGGCCTGTTCGTCGAGACGTTCGGCTCCGAAACCGTCGACCCGGTGAAGATCGAGAAGGCCATCCTCGAGGTGTTCGACCTGCGCCCCGGCGCGATCGTCCGCGACCTCGACCTGCTGCGACCGATCTACGCGCCGACCGCGGCCTACGGCCACTTCGGCCGCACCGACATCGATCTGCCGTGGGAGCAGCTGAACAAGGTCGACGACCTGAAATCTGCCGTCTAGCCCTGACCGGCTAGATCAACGCGGCGCGCAACGCCTCCAGTGCCCGGTCGGTGACCTCTGTCGCCGCAGGCACGACGCCGTAGTAGCCGAGGAAACCGTGCACCAGCGTGTCGGCGCTCTCTAGGTGAGCGTCCACCCCGGCGGCCGTCAGCAGCTCGGCGTAGCGCGCGCCGTCGTCACGCAACGGATCGTGGCCTGCGATGACGATGTGGGCGGGCGCGACACCGGTGAGGTCTCCGACGGCGGGCACCAACGTCGCCGGGGGTTGCGACAGGTCGGTGTCGCCGACGTACCAGCGGGTGAACGCCTTGCACTCGGCCAGTCCGAGAATCGGTGCCTCGGCGTTCTCGGTGAACGACGGCAACGACGTGTCGAAGGTCGTCGACGGGTACCACAGCAGCTGCACGCGCATCGCGATGCCGGCGTCGCGGGCCAGCTGCGCGACGACCGCAGCCAGGTTGCCGCCGGCTGAGTCGCCCGCCACGGCGAGGCGGGTGGCGTCGCCCCCGAGCTCTGAGGCGTGCGCGGCCACCCACTGTGTCGCCGCCCAGACGTCCTCCACGGCCGCGGGATAGGGGTGCTCAGGCGCCAAGCGGTAGTCGACCGACACCACCAGCGCCTCGGCGCGCACAGCGTGCAACCGGGCCGCTGCGTCGTAGGTGTCGAGGTCGCCCACCGACCACCCGCCACCGTGGATGAAGATCACCACCGGTAACGCCGGCCCCTCGGTCGGCGGCTGATAGATGCGGACGGGCACCGGACCGGCCGGGCCGGCGACGTCGCGTTCGGTCGCCGCGACCTCGGGGAACACCGCCGCCCGGGGCAGCTCGGCGAAACGTTGCCGCGCGAGCTCCGGCCCGCCGTCGGTGGTGAGTCGGAACGGCACCGCGTCGAGAACCTTCGCCAGCACGGGATCGAGGTCAGCCATGGCCCACACGGTAGCGCCCGCCGTTTTAGTAGGTTCGCACCTGTGACGACTCGCCGTACCGCCCTGTGGGGAGCCGCCGCCGCGGTGGCCGCGGCCTACGGGGTGTTCCTGATCGTCACCGCGACACAGGTACCCGCCGGTGCGGAGCTGACCGGGCGCTTCGCCGCCCAGCCTGCGGTCAAGGCCCTCGCCGCGGTGCTGCTCGCCGTCGCCGCGTGGGCGCACCCGATCGTCCGTGAGCGACGCTGGCTGGTGGCTGCGCTCCTGTTCTCCGCCGCCGGTGACTTCCTGCTCGCGATGCCCTGGTGGCAGCCGTCGTTCGTGCTCGGGCTGGCCGCGTTCCTGGTGGCGCACGTGTGCTTCCTCGTCCTGCTCTGGCCGCTGGTGCGGGCGACACCGGTCCGGCTGGCTGCGGCTGGGCTGACCGTGCTCGCCTGCGCGGGTCTGCTGGTGTGGTTCTGGCCGCGACTGGTCGCCGACGGGATGGCGGTTCCGGTGACGGCGTACATCGCGGTGCTGGGCGCGATGGTGTGCACGGCGCTGCTCGCCGACCTGCCGACGCCCTGGACGGCACTCGGAGCGGTCTGCTTCGCGGTGTCTGACGCGATGATCGGCATCGGCCGGTTCGTCCTCGGAGACGAGACGCTGGCGGTGCCGATCTGGTGGGTCTACGCCGCGTCGCTGCTGCTGATCAGCGCGGGCGTGCTGTTCGGCCGGTCGTCCGAGCCCTCTGCTAGACCTGCGGGGTGACCGCAGGACGGCAGGCAGCCGAGCACGAACCCATCGCGCGGGTGCTGCCGATGCTCACCGTGCCGCACCTGGACCGGGACTTCGACTACCTGGTCGCGGCCGACATGTCCGACGACGCGCAACCGGGGGTCCGCGTCAAGGTGCGGTTCAACGGCCGCCTGGTCGACGCGTTCGTGCTGGAGCGCCGCTCGGAGACCGACCACAGCGGCCGCCTCGGGTGGCTGGAAAAGGTGGTGTCCCCGCTACCGGTGCTCACACACGATGTGCGCCGGCTCGTCGACGCCGTCGCCGCCCGGTACGCCGGCACCCGCGCCGACGTGCTGCGGCTGGCGATCCCGCCGCGGCACGCGACCGTCGAGAAGAAGCCGCCGGTCCCGCTCGATCCCTTCGTCGCCGGGGACGTCGACGCCGCGGCGTGGTCGGCCTACAGCGGCGGTGGGCAGTTCATCGCCGCGCTGCGGGACGGCCGTGCCGCCCGCGCGGTCTGGCAGGCGCTGCCGGGCGACGCGTGGCCGGCACGGCTGGCCGAGGCCGCGGCGGTGACCGTGCACGCGGGCCGATCGGTCCTCGCCGTGGTGCCCGACCAGCGCGACGTCGACCGGCTCTCGGCGGCGTGCAGCGAGCTCGTGGAGCCCGCGCGGGTGGTGGCGCTGTCGGCCGGGTTAGGGCCGTCGGAGCGGTACCGCCGGTGGCTCGCGGTGCTGCGGGGGGACGCCCGGGTCGTCATCGGCACCCGCAGCGCGGTGTTCGCTCCGGTCGCCGATCTCGGGCTGGTGCTGATGTGGGACGACGGCGACGATTCGCTCGCCGAACCCCGGGCCCCCTATCCACACGCCCGTGAGGTCGCGATGCTGCGTGCCCACCAGCTGCGCTGTGCTGCGGTGATCGGTGGTCATGCCCGCACTGCCGAGGCGCAGGCGCTGGTACGCGGCGGCTGGGCTCACGACCTGACCGCACCGCGGCAGACCGTCCGCGTGTGCGCGCCGCGGGTGATCGCGCTGGAGGACAGTGCCTACGCCCAGGAGCGCGACGCCGCCGCGCGGACCGCGCGGCTGCCGTCTGTCGCGCTCGACGCTGCCCGCACCGCGCTGACGGCGGGCGCCCCGGTGCTCGTGCAGGTGCCCCGACGCGGATACGTACCGGCGCTGTCGTGCGCACGCTGCCGCACCGTCGCCCGGTGCCGGCACTGCACCGGACCGCTGTCGCTGGCCAGCCGCGACGCGGCAGGCGCGGTCTGCAGGTGGTGTGGCCGCGAGGAACTGGCGCTGCGGTGTTCCCGGTGCGGCTCGGACGCGGTCCGCGCGGTGGTCGTCGGCGCTCGGCGCACTGCGGAGGAACTCGGCCGGGCGTTCCCTGGCGTCGCCGTGGTGACCTCCGGCGGAGAGGCGGTGGTGGAGTCCGTCCCGCAGCGCGCGGCGGTGGTGGTCGCCACGCCGGGCGTCGAACCCGTCGCCGACGGCGGCTACGGGGCAGCACTGCTGCTCGACAGCTGGGCGCTGCTCGGCCGACAAGACCTCCGCGCGGCCGAGGACACGCTGCGGCGCTGGATGTCGGCCGCGGCTCTGGTTCGCCGCCGCGAGGACGGGGGAACAGTCGTGGTCGTCGCCGAGTCGGCGATCCCGACCGTGCAGGCGCTCATCCGCTGGGATCCCGTTGGCCACGCCGATGACGAGCTCGAGGCGCGCGCCGAGGTCGGGCTCCCGCCCGCGGTGCACATGGCGGCCGTCGACGGCACCGCCGACGCCGTGCACGCGCTGCTCGACGATTCGGCGCTGCCCTCAGGCACGGATCTGCTCGGGCCGGTCGACCTGCCGGTGGGCGTGCGCCGCCCGCCGGGCGTCGCGCCCGAGCACCCGGTGATCCGCATGCTGGCGCGAGCGGCGCGCGCGGACGGCCTAGCCCTGGCCGCGGCACTGCGTAAAGCCACCGCCGTGCACAGCGCCCGCCACGACCATGAGCCGGTGCGTATCCAGATCGACCCGTTGCACATAGGGTGATGCCCATGTCCGTCAGGCGGCTGGCCAAGGCGTCGATCCCGCTGCTGCTCATCGCATTCGGACTGTTGTGGCCGCTTCTGTTCACCGGTGGGGGAAGCGACGGACCGCCGCCCGAAGACCCCGTGGTGATCAGCGACTTCCAGATGGCCGCGACCGTGGACGCGGCCGGGGACATGACCGCGGTCGAGACCATCACCGCGCAGGTGTACACGACCGACCGTCACGGCATCTTCCGATACTGGGATGTGGCCAACCGCAACGATTCTCACGTCCGGCAGCCACCGGAGATCACCTCCATCCAGTTGGATGGGGCGCCCGTGCCCTACCAGATGCTGTGGGAAGACGGCCGACGCTTCCGGGTCGCCAAGATCGGTGATCCGGACCGCACCCTGTCCGACGGTGGCCACGTCTTCGAGATCGCCTACCGCATCCGCGGCGTGCTGGATCCCGGCCCCACGGGCGCCGATCGCACCTTCGCCCAGTCCGCGGGCGCTCCCGCGGACTCACCGTCGGTGTTCTTCTGGAACGTCATCGCCCCGTCGTGGAACAACCGCATCGACCGCGCGGAGATCTCCGTGACGCTGCCGGGCAGGGTCGGGGCGGTGCAGTGCTCGATCGGCTCCGGCGTGGGACGGGCGTGTGACGATCTGCGCGCGGCGGGGGACACCGTGGTCGCCGCGGCATCAGACCTGCCGCCGCGCACACCGGTCACCCTGCGCGCGGGCGTGGACGTAGCGACGCCGGCCCGCGCGACCGTGCCCTGGCCGTACACGTGGGACCGCATCCTCGGGCAGTCGGTCACCGTGGTGCTGTGGCTGCTCGGTGTCACGGTGGCCTTCGGTGCGGGCGCGGCGGTGTGGTTGCGCAGTGTGGTCGAGCCGCCGCCGGGCTTCCCGCTGCAGTACGCGCCGCCGCCGGGGCTGGGGCCGGTGCAGGTCGAGTACATCCGCACCGAGGCGGTACCCAAGAACGGGTTGACCGCGACACTGTTCTACCTCGCCGAGCGCAAACTCATCACGCTGCAGCAGCGCGGCGACAAGGAATGGAAGCTGCGCAGCATCGCCCAGCCCGGCCAGTGGTCGGGCCTCGACCCGGTCAGCCTCGCGGTCGCCTCCAGGCTCAAGCTCATGAACTCAGGCAGCGAATTCTCGGCCACGAAGTCCGTGACATCAGGTCAGAAGCTGACCAAGGCCAAGGAGGACATGACCAAGGCCGTGCAGGCATGGGCGCGTGACGACGGTCTGCTGGTGGCGCGCAAGAAGGAACTGTGGCTGCGTGCGGCCAACGCGGTCGCGTTCCTGCTGATGGTCTGCGGGTTCTTCCGCTGGGGCTTCCCGATCACGCTGTGGGCGTTGCCCTTCGCGGTGTTCTTCTTGATCACCGCGGCGTCCTGGCGGGACGGTGTCGGGTCGCGCCGCACCGCAGCGGGGCGCGAACTGTGGTCCCGGGCCGGCGGGTTCCACCGCGTGCTCGCGACGAACTCGGCCGAGACTCGCTTCGATTTCGCGGCCCGCCGCGATCTCTACACCGCCTACGTGCCGTTCGCGGTGGCCGGCGGGGTGGCGGCGGCCTGGGCCAAGAAGTATCAGACATCGATGAACGCCGCAGCGCCGCAACCCGATTGGTATGTCACCTCGGGTTCGTCGACGTCGTGGGCGGCGGCGAGTAGCTCCGGTGGTGCGAACTTCGACAGTTTCGAATCGGCGCTGTCCTCGTCGATCGGCGCGTACACCGCGTCGCAGTCGTCGTCCTCGTCGTCCTCGTCGAGTGGCGGCGGCTTCAGCGGTGGTGGCGGCGGCGGTGGCGGCGGCGGAGGAGGAGGGTCATGGTGAGCGTCGTGCTGGCCACCGTGTTGGTACTGGTCCTGCTGATCGGTGCCGGATACGTGCTCGGCTACAACAAGATCCGGTCGGCCGACGTGCGTGTCGCGGAGGCACTTGCCGGCATCGACGTCGAACTGACCCGCCGGGCGGCGTTGATTCCCAGCCTCGTCCACACGGTGGCGACCTTCGCCGCGCACGAGAAGGACGTCCTGGATCGCGTCACCGATGCGCGCGAGGCGCTCACCTCGGCGACGGCGGGTCGCTCGGTGGCGCAACGCAGCGCTGCCGAGCGGCAGCTCGACGCGGCGCTGACACCGCTGATGACCCTCGGTCAGAGCTCACCGCAGCTCAGTTCGTCCGCCAACTTCCTCGACCTGCAACGCAACCTCGCCGACACCGAGGACAAGCTCGCGTTCGCGCGTCAGTACTACAACGACGCGGTCGCTGACCTCAATCGGCTGCTCGGCACCATTCCGTGGATGTTCGTCGCACCGCTGAGCGGGGTCGGCGAGAAGGAGTACTACCAGATGGCCCGGTAGTCGGTTCCTAGACTGACCCGGTGCGTCTCGTGTTCGCCGGCACCCCGGAGCCGGCTCTTCCGTCCCTGCGTCGCCTCCTCTCGTCGCCCCGCCACGAGGTGATCGCGGTCCTGACGCGCCCCGATGCCGCAGCCGGCCGCCGCGGCACCCCGACCCCGTCGCCGGTGGCGCAGCTCGCCCTCGACGCCGGCATCCCGGTGCTGCGCCCCGCGCGCCCCAACTCCCCGGAGTTCGTCGCTGAACTCGCCGACCTGGCCCCGGACTGCTGCGCCGTGGTGGCCTACGGCGCCCTGCTCGGTGACGCGCTCCTCGACGTGCCCGCACGCGGCTGGGTGAACCTGCACTTCTCGCTGCTGCCCGCCTGGCGGGGCGCCGCACCGGTGCAGGCTGCGATCGCCGCAGGGGACACCGTGACAGGGGCGACCACGTTCCAGATCGAGCCGAGCCTGGATTCGGGCCCGGTGTACGGCGTCGTCACCGAGACGATCACCTCGCGCGACACCGCAGGCGACCTCCTCTCGCGCCTGGCCGACTCGGGTGCCGGTCTGTTGGAAGCCACCATGGACGGCATCGCCGACGGCACGCTCACCGCGGTGCCGCAGCCGAGCGAGGGCATCAGCGTTGCCCCGAAGATCACCGTCGACGACGCCCGGGTCCGGTGGGACCTGCCTGCCCATGTGGTGGACCGGCGGGTCCGCGCTGTCACCCCGAACCCGGGCGCGTGGACCATGCTCGGCGAGCAGCGCGTCAAGATCGGGCCCGTGTCGGTCGCGGACCGCGGCGATCTGGCACCGGGCCGACTCGGCATCGAGAAGAAACGAGTGCTCGTGGGTACCGGCACCGACGCCGTCGAACTGCACACCGTGCAGCCGCCCGGCAAGAAACCGATGAACGCCGCCGACTGGGCCCGCGGTGCGCGCCTCGACGAGAGCGGATCGCTCCTGTGACGCGCCCCCGCCGGCCCCAACGCCCCGAACGGCCCCGGCGCCCCCAGCGGCGCACACCGCTGGACCCGGCCCGCCGGGCCGCGTTCGACGTGCTGCGCGCGGTGTCCGAGCGCGACGCGTACGCGAACCTCGCCTTGCCGGCGATGCTGCGTGAGCGCGGAATCACCGGCCGCGACGCCGCATTCGCCACGGAGCTGACCTACGGCACCTGCCGCGCGCAGGGGCTGCTCGATGCGATCATCGGCGCCGCGGCGGGCCGCCCGGTCGACCACATCGATCCCGTGCTGCTCGACCTGCTGCGGCTGGGGGCTTACCAGATTTTGCGCACCCGGGTCGAAGACCACGCCGCGGTGTCGACGACGGTGGAGCAGGCCGGTATCGAATTCGACACGGCGCGTGCAGGTTTCGTCAACGGCGTGCTGCGCACCATCGCCCGCCGCGACGAGGCGTCGTGGGTGGCGGAACTGGCCCCGCCCGCCGCCGGCGATCCGATCGGCCACCTGGCCTTCGTGCATGCGCATCCGCGCTGGGTCGCACAGGCTTTCGCCGACGCACTGGGTGCCCGCGCCCACGAGCTGGCGGCGTTGCTGAGCAGTGACGACGCCCGCCCGGCGGTCCATCTGGTCGCCCGTCCGGGGGAGATCACCGCCGAGGAACTGGCCGGGCAGGTCGGCGGTACCGTCGGCCGATTCTCGCCGTACGCAGTCCATCTCACCGAGGGAGACCCCGGTGGGCTCGCCGCAGTCCGTGACGGCCGCGCGCTCGTGCAGGACGAGGGCAGCCAGCTGGTCGCCCGCGCGTTGACGCTGGCCGAACTCGACGGTCCCGACGGCGGCCGGTGGCTGGATCTGTGCGCCGGGCCCGGCGGCAAGACCGCACTGCTCGCCGGGTTGGGCCGGCCCGCCGGCGCAGCCGTCGCAGCGGTGGAGCCGACCCCGCGCCGTGCCGAGCTGGTCGAACAGAACACCGCGGGCCTGCCCGTCGAGGTGCTCCGGGTCGACGGGCGTGATCCCGGCCTGACACCGGGCTTCGACCGCGTGCTCGTCGACGCTCCCTGCACCGGGCTGGGCGCTCTGCGACGCAGACCCGAAGCGCGGTGGCGCCGCCAACCCGGTGACGTGGCTCCGCTGGCCAAACTCCAGCGTGAGCTGCTGGCCTCGGCGATCCGGTTGACCCGCCCCGGCGGTGTGGTGCTGTATGCGACGTGCTCGCCGCACCTGGCCGAGACCACCGGCGTGGTGGCCGACGCGCTGCGCCGCCAGCCCGTCGAAGCGCTGGACACCCGGGAGCTGTTCGCCCCGGCCGCCGACACCGGCGATTCCCTGTCGGTGCAGCTGTGGCCGCACCGGCACGGAACCGACGCGATGTTCGCCGCCGCCCTACGCGTCACCGGGCCCCCGATAGGCTGACCCCATGCCCGGACAGTCCACCCGCACCGCCCCGATGATCGCGCCGTCCATCCTGGCCGCCGACTTCGCCCGGCTCGCCGACGAAGTGGCCGCCGTCGAGGGCGCCGACTGGCTGCACGTCGACGTGATGGACAACCACTTCGTGCCCAATCTCACACTCGGACTGCCCGTCGTCGAGTCGCTGCTGAAGGTCACCGACATCCCGATGGACTGTCATTTGATGATCGACGACCCCGGCCGCTGGGCGCCGCCCTACGCCGAAGCGGGCGCCCACAACGTCACCTTCCACGCCGAGGCCACCGATGATCCCCGCGCGGTGGCCCGCGACATCCGCGCCGCGGGCGCCAAAGCCGGCCTGGCCATCAAGCCGGGCACTCCGGTCGATCCGTACCTGGAGATCCTGCGTGACTTCGACACACTGCTGGTGATGTCGGTGGAACCCGGGTTCGGGGGGCAGAAGTTCATCGCCGAGGTGCTGGCCAAGGTGGGTATCGTGCGGCGGCTGGTCGATTCCGGAGAACTGACCGTGCTCGTGGAGATCGACGGCGGGATCAACGACGACACGATCGAGGCGGCGGCCGAGGCCGGGGTCGACTGCTTCGTCGCGGGCTCGGCGGTCTACAGCGCCGAGGACCCCGCGCAGGCAGTGTCGGCGCTGCGTGCCCAGGCGGCCACGGCCGCGAGCCACTTCGCGCCGTGAACCTCGACGCCGCGATGGCCGCGGCTGTCGAGCAGGCCGAAAAGGTCAAGGGCACAACCTATCCCAATCCGCCTGTGGGGGCGGTGATCCTCGACGCCGACGGAGAGATCGCCGGCGTGGGCGCAACCGAACCGCCCGGCGGCCCGCACGCCGAGGTGTTGGCGCTGCGCCGCGCGGGGGAGCGGGCCGTCGGCGGGACCGCCGTGGTCACGCTCGAGCCGTGCAACCACGTCGGCCGCACGCCACCGTGTGTGGACGCACTTCTCGCCGCCCGGGTCGCGACGGTCGTCTTCGCTGTCACCGACCCGAATCCCGTCGCGGCCGGTGGCGCCGCGCGGCTGAGCCGTGCGGGCGTCACCGTGACCGCGGGGGTCGGCGCCGACGTGGTGTCGGGCGGCCCGCTGCGCGAGTGGCTGCACAAGCAGCGGACCGGAATGCCGCATGTGACATGGAAATTCGCGACGAGTGTGGACGGGCGTAGTGCGGCCGCCGACGGTACGAGCAGGTGGATCACCGGCGAGGCGGCCCGCGCCGACGTACACCGCAGACGCGCGATTGCCGATGCGATCGTGGTGGGCACTGGCACGGTGTTCGCCGACGACCCGGCGCTGACCGCCCGCCGCTCAGACGGCAGCCTCACTGACCACCAGCCGCTGCGGGTCGTGGTCGGCATGCGTGAGATCTCGCCTGACGCAACTGTTCTCAACGATGATTCGCGCACGATGGTGATCCGTACCCGCGATCCGCATGAAGTGATCCAGGCGCTGTCGGACCGCACCGATGTGCTGGTGGAAGGTGGCCCGACCCTGGCCGGGGCGTTCCTGCGGGCCGGCGTGATCGATCGAATCCTCGCCTACGTCGCGCCGATCCTGCTCGGCGGGCCGATCACCGCCGTCGACGACGTCGGCGTGTCGAGCATCGGGCAGGCCCACCGGTGGCGTTTCGACGGGGTTCATCCGGTCGGTCCGGATGTCTTGCTCAGCCTGATTCGGGCCTGAAAAGCCCCGTTATCGAATCGTGACCTATTGTCCATCAAGGGTTTCCGTGGACGCCGTGATGCGACGCGCCAGAAGAGCTGCGGGCCCGACCCCGCCGATTCCTCGGTAGACTGACGGGGAATATCGCGCTTTCACCGACGAGTTGCGCATGGTGAGCACGAACAAAGGACATAGAGCATGACTGCACTGCAGGACTGGCTCAGCTACAGCCCGGTCACTCCCGATTCCATCAAGGCGGTGATCCGCGACGCCTGGCGGGGGCTGACCATGGACGACACTGCCGACGACACCCGTCACGTCGACGACGTCATCGACTTCGCCGCCGAGCCTCAGCTGATGGGCCGCGGGCTCGAGCGCTGCTGAGGCCCGGGCTCGAGGTCCGGCTCGTCGGCCCGCTCATCCCGGGCACTGATCAACAACCCCAGTAAGGCCCCGACGACACACACCACAGCGGTGATCGTGAAGATCTCGCCGTACTGCAGCACATAGGCTTCCCGCGTCGCCTGGAGCTGGCGTCGGCCCTGCTCGAGGAGCATCTGGCCGGGTGACACGCCGCTCGGCGCGGGAAGCGCGGCCAGGCGCTCCTGGAAGTACTGATTGAAGCGGTAGAGGCCCCACGCCGACAGCGCCGCGATGCCGATCAGCATGCCGATCATCCGCGCCACGACCACCGCGGCCGAGGCGATGCCGTGCTGCGCCGCCGGTACCACTCGCAGGGTGGCAGAGGTCAGCGGGCCGATGACGAGCCCGAGGCCGATACCGGCGATCACGAGGTCGGTGTCGAAGGTCGGCAGCTGCACGAATCCGAGGTCGTGGTGGGCGCTCAGTACGTCGACCGTCCACTTCGAGACCAGCCAGTACCCGGCCCCGGCGATGAGCAGGCCGACGAAAGCGACGATCCGATCGCCCACCTTCGTGGCGATCCATCCGCCCACCAACGCGCCGATCGGAAGTGCGCCGAGGAACCAAACCAGCAGGAAGACCGCCTCCTGCTGTTCCTTGCCCAGGACACCCTGGGCGAAGAGCTCGATGTTGACGAGAGTGACCATGAGCGCGGCGCCCGCGCACAGCGACGCGCCCAGACCCGCCAGGAACGGCCTGAACCGCACCCCGGCGGGGTCGATCAGCCGAGTGGTGGCGAACCTCTCCCACGCGAAGAACGCGGCCGCCACGACCGCTGCGGCGATCAGCACGGGGAGGCCATAGCTCGGCAACACCTGCTTGCCGTCCGGAGCTTGGTTGTAGAGCCCGACCACGGCGAGTCCGAGCGCGACGGCGAGCAGCAACCCGCCCACGACGTCGACCTTTTCCCTCACCCGATCCTTGTCCGCGGCCGGCAGGCTGAAATGGATCATCACCATCGCCACCGCGGCCAGCGGAACGTTCACCCAGAACACCGCCTGCCAGTGGCTGAACGCCGCCACCAGGGCCACGCCGTAGAGAGGGCCGAGCACGCTGCCCAGCTCCTGGGCGGCACCGACGCCGCCGAGCACCGCGGCGCGGTTGCGGCTCGCCCACAGATCGGCGGCCAGTGCCAACGTGACGGGCAGCAGTGCGCCGCTCGCGGCGCCCTGCACGGCGCGGCCGATCACCATCATCGTCAGATCGGTCGACAGCGCGGTGATGACCGACCCCACGGCGAAACCGGCAAGGCTCACCTGGAGCAGCATCTTGCGCCCGAACCGGTCCGAGGCCCGGCCCAGCAGCGGCATCGCCGCGATGTAGCCCAGCAGGTAGCCGGTGATGATGGGGGTGACGCGCTGGATCTGATTGATGGCGATACCGACGTCGGCCATGATGTCGCGGATCACCGAGACTACGACGTAGGTGTCGAGCGCTCCCAGCAGAACCGCGAGGCCACCGGCGGCGATCGCGATACTGCGGTTCGCCGCGGGGGCGGGTGTGCTGTGCATCACACCGCCGGTTTGTCGACCGTCACCGGCTCACCCCACTTCGACAATGTCATCGTCACGCTGTTGCCGGGGGTGGGTTCCAGGCGGGCCTGCATGAGCTCGTGGTTGCCGTCCTCGGCGACCCACGCGGTGCCCGGGACGGGGCCTTTCGCGGCGATCTGCGGCGCGATCTTGTTGACCGCGTCGGCCCGCACGTTTCCGGTGATGCGGACCGTCTTGACGCCTTCGATCGTCTCGCGGCCCTCGGACTTCGCGTCGGAGAAGTTCGCGAGCACGTTGGCCAGGCCGTTGTCGGGGCTCAGGATCGCCGCGACGTCGTAGATGTCGGCGGCCGGCCCGAAGTTCGAGAGGCTGCCCCCCGCGGTGATCGCGGCATACAGGTCGCCGTCGGACACCACGAACTGGACGCCCTCGAGCTTCTGACCCAGGAACACGATGTCGGCGGTGCCCTTGGCGGCCACCGCCGGCTTCTGGGTCAGATCACCTTCGAGGGACTCCACCGGCAACTCGGCGATCTGCCCCTGCACGGCGAGCTTCAAATGTGCACTGGTCTGCGCTTTCGTGGTGTCGGTGGACTCCCGCAGCAACGTGGTGGCGTCGGGGAGGTCGGTCCCGGAGTCCTGGGACGACGAGCCCGAGCACCCCGCGACCAGGGTGACGACAGCGAAGAGGGCGGCGACGAGCGCCAAGAGGCGGGTCTGCATGCCTGCATCGTAGATGGTGCGCCGGACAGGGACCGTCCGCCGGTGGGCATAGGCTGGACAGGTGTTCACCGGAATCGTCGAAGAACTGGGCGAGATCGTCGGTCGGGAAAACCTCGGCGACGCCGCACGTTTGGTCATTCGTGGCCCGATCGTGACTTCAGATGCCGGACACGGGGATTCGATCGCCGTGAACGGGGTCTGTCTCACCGTGGTGGACGTGCTGGCCGACGGCTCGTTCTCCGCCGACGTGATGGCCGAGACATTGAACAGATCCAGCCTCAGCGGCGCCGACGTCGGGACCCGCGTGAACCTCGAGCGGGCGGCCGCGGTCAGCAGTCGGCTGGGCGGCCACATCGTGCAGGGCCACGTCGACGGCACCGGCCACATCGTGTCCCGCACGCCCTCGGAGCACTGGACCGTCGTGCGCATCGGGCTGCCCGAGGCGCTGTCACGCTACATCGTGGAGAAGGGCTCGATCACCGTCGACGGGGTGTCGCTGACGGTGTCGGGGCTCGGCGACGACTGGTTCGAGGTGTCGCTCATCCCCACCACGCTCGACCTGACCACGCTGGGCAGCGCCGAGGTGGGGGCCCCGGTCAACCTCGAGGTCGACGTCATCGCGAAGTACGTCGAACGGCTGATGGCGCGCGACTAATCAGGCCCAGCGGGCCTCACCAATCAGGCCCACCGTGCCGCGATACGCCGGGCCGTGTCGATGCGGTCCCGACGCATGGCGGTCATCCGGTCGGTGACGGTGTGCACCACCGCCTTGGGCGCGGTGTCCGGTGAGCCCGCGGTGAACGGCGGCTCGGGGGCGTACTGCATCGTCAGCTGCGCGGCCTGCGCTTCGTCGACGCCGCGCAGCATGGCGGCCACCACCAGCGCGGCGTCGATGCCGGCGGTGACGCCGGCCGCGAACACGAATGTGTCGTCGGTCACCACCCGCTCGGGGCGCGGAACCGCCCCGAAGATCGGCAACACATCCATCGCGGCCCAGTGCGTGGTCGCCTAGCGGCCCCGTAACAGGCCCGCAGCGCCGAGCAGCAGCGCGCCCGTACACACCGAGAGCACGCACCGGGCGCCGGTCGCCTGGTCGCCCAACCAGCCCATCAGCCGCTCGTCCTCCATCACGGCCTGCTGCCCGGGCCCGCCCGGCACGTGCAGCACGTCGAGCTGGGGTGCGTCCTCGATCACGGCGTCGGGCAGCAGCCGCAGGCCGCGGTAGTCCCGAACCGGCCTGTCGGTGAGCCCGTAGGTGGTGAACGTCACGTTCGGCAACGATGCGAGAACTTCGTAGGGGCCTGTGACGTCGATCTGGTCCATGTCGTCGAAGACGACAGCGCCGATGGTGAGCGCGTCGGTGGCGGCCATGAGAGGAAGTATCGCGGGCTGGCTCAGGCGGGCAATAATGCGGCCTGCCGCGTGGTTCATACTGAACGAGACATACGTGGTTCTCGCGCGGGAACCGGCAAGGTGGTGAGGATGACGAGGCTGGATTCGGTCGAGCGGGCGGTGGCGGACATCGCCGCAGGCAAGGCCGTCGTCGTCATCGACGACGAAGACCGCGAGAACGAAGGCGATCTGATCTTCGCCGCCGAGAAGGCCACCCCTGAGCTGGTGGCCTTCATGGTGCGCTACACCTCCGGCTACCTGTGCGTTCCCCTGGACGGGGAGATCTGCGACCGGCTGGGCCTGCTGCCGATGTACGCGGTCAACCAGGACAAGCACGGCACCGCCTACACCGTCACCGTCGACGCGAAACACGGTGTGGGAACAGGTATCTCGGCATCGGACCGGGCGACGACGATGCGGTTGCTCGCCGATCCGACCGCAGTGGCCGACGACTTCACCAAGCCCGGGCACGTGGTTCCGTTGCGCGCCAAGGACGGCGGGGTGCTGCGCCGCCCCGGCCACACCGAGGCCGCCGTCGACCTGGCCCGGCTGGCCGGGCTGCAGCCGGCGGGCACGATCTGCGAGATTGTCAGCCAGAAGGACGAGGGCGCGATGGCCCAGACCGACGAGCTGCGCATCTTCGCCGACGAGCACGACCTCGCGCTGATCTCGATCGCCGACCTGATCGAGTGGCGGCGCAAGCACGAGAAGCACATCCAGCGCATCGCCGAGGCCCGCATCCCCACCCGGCACGGCGAGTTCCGGGCCGTCGGCTACACCAGCATCTACGAGGACGTCGAGCACGTCGCCCTGGTGCGGGGCGACATCGCGGGCCCCCACGAGGACGGGCACGACGTGCTGGTCCGCGTGCATTCGGAGTGCCTGACCGGTGACGTGTTCGGTTCGCGACGCTGCGATTGCGGCCCCCAGCTCGACGCCGCGCTGGCGATGGTGGCCCGGGAGGGCCGCGGCGTGGTGCTCTACATGCGCGGTCACGAGGGTCGCGGCATCGGCCTGATGCACAAACTGCAGGCCTACCAGCTGCAGGACGCCGGCGACGACACCGTCGACGCGAACCTCAAGCTCGGTCTGCCTGCCGACGCCCGCGACTACGGCACCGGCGCGCAGATCCTCGTCGACCTCGGCGTGCGCTCGATGCGCCTGTTGACCAACAACCCGGCCAAACGCGTCGGCCTCGACGGCTACGGCCTGCACATCATCGAGCGGGTGCCGCTGCCGGTGCGGGCCAACTCGGAGAACATTCGCTACCTGATGACCAAGCGGGACCGGATGGGCCATGACCTCGTCGGTCTCGAGGATTACGACGAGGTCCGGCCCGGCGACATCGGCGGCACCAAATGAGCCCTGCCGCAGGCGTGCCCGACATGCCGGAGCTGGACGCGTCGGGGTTGTCGCTGGCGATCGTCGCGAGCACCTGGCACGAGACCATCTGCGATGCGCTGCTCGACGGCGCGCGCCGCACCGCCGCCGAGGCCGGTGTCACCGATCCGACCGTGACGCGGGTGCTCGGAGCGATCGAGATTCCGGTCGTCGCGCAGGCTCTGGCCAGGACGCACGACGCCGTCGTTGCGCTGGGCGTCGTGATCCGCGGGGAGACACCGCATTTCGACTACGTGTGCGACGCGGTCACTCAGGGCCTGACCCGGGTGTCGCTGGATGAGTCGACTCCCGTGGCCAACGGCGTGCTCACCACCAACACCGAACACCAGGCCCTCGATCGGGCCGGGTTGCCCGAGTCGGCGGAGGACAAGGGCGCCCAGGCGGCCGCCGCCGCGTTGTCGACGGCGCTGACGCTGCGCCGGCTCGCCTCGCCGTCATGAGTGCCCAGGATCGCGACGTCCCGGGGTGGGATGTGGAGGTCAAGCCGCACCTGACCCCGATCTTCGCCTACGGCGCCGCTGTCGTGATCGTCGCGGCCCACGTGATCGTGGGGGTGCTGCTCAAGGTCGGGACGACCGGGGTCATCTTCCAGACATCCGATCAGGTTGCCTTCGCCGGGCTCGGTGTGGTGTTCGGAGCCCTGGTCTGCCTGTTCGCCCGGCCGCGGCTGCGCGTCGGGGCCGCCGGTGTCGCAGTGCGAAACCTGTTCGGCTACCGCGTGTTCGACTGGGGCGTGGTGCGGGGCCTGTCGTTCCATCCGGGTGCGCGCTGGGCCCGGCTGGACCTGCCCGACGACGAGTACGTCGCGGTCATGGCGATCCAGGCCGTCGACAAAGCCCGTGCCGTCGACGCGATGGACCGCGTCCGCGCTGCCATGGAGCGTTATCAGGGCGCCGACGGGGTCAACCGACGTCACCCATGACCGCGCCCTCCCGGCGCGGATCGGCACCGCCCACCCAGCCGGGCCCGGCGCGCACGATCGCCGAGAGCCCGCTGGACTGATCGGCGAGGTCGACCTGATGACCGAGCTCCCGCAGGCCCGTCACTAACGGGTCGTTGCGGCCCTCGTCGGCGAGGTCGATCACCTGGTGCTCACCGCCCACGTTGGTGGTGGGGGAGTTCGCGGCGCCGAAGTCGACCATCGAGACGGCCTGCTGCGGATCCAGACCCCAATCGAGCATCCCGACAAGCGTTTTCACGACGAACTGGATGATCGTGGAACCGCCCGGTGAGCCGGCCACCGCGTACAGCGGGCCCCGCTGCCCGCCGGGATCGGTGTCGAAGACGAGTGTCGGAGCCATCGTGCTGCGCGGCCGTTTGCCCGGCTCCACCCGGTTGGCGACGGGCGCACCGTCGGGTCCGATGGGTTCGGCGGAGAAGTCGGTCAGCTGGTTGTTCAACACGAAGCCGTCGACCATGTGGAACGAGCCGAAGGCCGACTCGACGGTCGTCGTCAGCGATGCGGCATTGCCCTGTGCGTCGACCACACTGATGTGGCTCGTGCCGTGTTCGGGGACGGGAGGAACCGGCGCCGTGGGCGGCCCGAACTCGCCGGGCTTGGCCGTGCCCATCGTGCGGTCGGGGGGAGACGAGCGCCGCCCGGCCGGCGAGATAGTCCGCGGCCAGCAGAGCGTCCGGTGAACCCCCGGGCAGCGCGACGAAGTCGGTGTCCGCGACGTAGCGGTCGCGGTCGGCGTAGGCGAGCCTCTCTGCCTCGGCGATCAGATGCACGCCCTGCACGGTGGGGCGACCGCCATTGGCGTCGACGTCGGTGGGCCGGTGCGCGGCCATGTCGAAGTGCGAGAGGACGCCGAGCGTCTCGGCCACGGCGATGCCGCCCGACGACGGCGGGGGCATGCCGCAGATCTGTTTGCCGCGATACGGCGTGCACAGCGGCTGCCGGATCTTGGTGCGGTACCCGGCGAGGTCCTCGGTCGTCATCAGGCTCGGGGTGCGTCCACCGGTGGTGTCGGCGGCCGCGGCCACGATGTCTGCCGCGATAGGCCCGGTGTAGAGCGAAGCCGGATCGCTCGCGATCGCACCGAGCGTCTTCGCGTACGCGGGATTGGTCAACCGGGTCGTCACCGACCTCGGTGAACCGTCGGGTTCGAGGAAGTACTCGGCGGAGGCGGGGTCTGCCCGCAGCTTCGGAGTCGCATCGGCGATGGCTGCCGCCAGTCGGGGGCTGATCTCGAACCCGTCGTCGGCGAGCCGGACCGCGGGTCCGAACAGATCTCGCCAGGCTGTGCGGCCGTGCTGGGCGTGCACGTCGGCCAGCATGCGCACGATGCCGGGTACGCCGATCGAGCGGCCCGAGGCGCGCACATCGGGCTTCGGTGCGGTCCTGTCGGTGTCGGAGACCCAGCGCAGATAGTTCTCGGTGGCGGCGGCCGGGGCGATCTCACGGCCGTCATAGGCCTGGACCGATGTCGCGGCGGCGTCGTAGTACAGCAGGAAGCCTCCGCCGCCGATGCCCGAGGACTGGGGTTCGACCAGTCCGAGGACGGCCTGCGCGGTGACCAGCGCGTCGGCCGCGGTACCGCCGTCGCGCAGTACCTCGCAGGCGGCCTGGGTGGCGAGCGGGTTGGCGGTCGCGACTGCGTAGTGGCCGGTGCGTACCGCGGTCATGTCGGTGCGATAGCCGGTCGCGGTCTCCGGCGCGGACTCGTCGCGACCGCCCTGCTGCTTGCTCTGCGGGGTGCCGTTGGTCACGATGGCGCACGGGCCCGCGGGCGCTGCGTGGGACTCGCGGACGGCGCAACCGGCACAGACCAGCACGGCAGCCATCACCAACGCCAGCACCCGGGTCGAGGTCACGGTCCGCACCGCCACCTACTCGCTCTACCCCGTCAGGGGGTCGCAGTAACCTGGGTCCGTGCCGGATCCCGCGACATACCGACCTGCTCCCGGGTCGATTCCCGTGGAACCGGGGGTCTACCGGTTCCGCGATGCTCATCGCCGGGTCATCTACGTCGGTAAAGCCAAGAGCCTGCGCAGCCGGCTCAACTCGTACTTCGCCGATCTGTCGGGATTGGCGCCGCGCACACGGCAGATGGTGACGACCGCGGCGAGCGTCGAGTGGACCGTGGTGACCACCGAAGTGGAGGCCCTGCAGCTCGAATACAACTGGATCAAGGAATTCGATCCGCGGTTCAACATCCGCTACCGCGACGACAAGTCCTATCCGGTGCTCGCGGTCACGCTGAACGAGGAGTATCCGCGGCTCAAGGTGTACCGCGGTCCGCGGCGTAAGGGCGTCCGGTACTTCGGGCCGTACTCGCACGCCTGGGCGATCCGGGAAACCCTCGATTTGCTCACCCGGGTCTTCCCCGCGCGCACGTGCTCGAACGGAGTGTTCAAGCGGCACAGTCAGATCGGTCGACCCTGCCTGCTGGGCTACATCGACAAGTGCTCGGCTCCGTGTGTCGGACGGGTCAGCGCCGACGAGCACCGCCAGATCGTGGGCGACTTCTGCGACTTCCTCGCCGGCAAGACCGATCGGCTGATCCGCGACATGGAACAGCAGATGAATGCCTCCGCCGAAGAGCTCGACTTCGAGCGCGCCGCGCGACTGCGCGACAACATCGGGGCGATGCGCCGGGCGATGGAGAAGCAGGCCGTCGTGTTCGGGGACGGCACCGACGCCGACGTGGTCGCGTTCGCCGACGACGAGCTCGAGGCCGCTGTGCAGGTGTTCCACGTGCGGGGTGGCCGGGTACGCGGCCAGCGCGGATGGGTGATCGAAAAGTCCGGTGAGCCGGGCGAATCCACGCTGGAGTACCTGGTCGAGCAGTTCCTCACCCAGTTCTACGGCGACCAGGCCGAGCTCGGTGGCGCTGCCGACGACGGCGGTGACGAGACCACCAACCCGGTACCCAAGCAGGTGCTGGTGCCCGTCCTACCCGAGACGGCCCCGGAGCTGGAGACCTGGTTGTGCCAACTGCGCGGGTCGCGGGTATCGCTGCGGGTCGCCCAGCGCGGGGACAAACGTGCGCTGGCCGAGACCGTGCAGCGCAACGCCGAGCAGGCGCTGAATCAGCACAAGCTCAAGCGGGCCGGTGACTTCACCGCGAGAAGTGCTGCGCTGCAGAGTATTCAAGACGCTTTGGGGCTCGAGGATGCCCCGCTGCGTATCGAGTGTGTGGACATCAGCCACGTGCAGGGCACCGACGTGGTGGCCTCGCTCGTGGTCTTCGAGGACGGTCTGCCGCGCAAGTCCGACTACCGGCACTACGCGATTCGCGAGGCCGCCGGGGACGGGCGCTCCGACGACGTCGCCTCGATCGCCGAGGTCACCCGCCGGCGGTTCCACCGCCATCTGCGCGACATCCAGCAGCCCGGCGATCTCCTCGCAGAAGGACGGTCTCGTAGGTTCGCCTACCCGCCCAACCTCTTCGTCGTCGACGGCGGCGCCCCTCAGGTCAACGCCGCCGCGGCTGTGCTCGAGGACCTCGGCGTCACCGACGTCGCGGTGATCGGGTTGGCCAAGAGGCTCGAAGAGGTGTGGGTGCCGTCAGAGCCGGATCCGGTGATCATGCCTCGCAACAGCGACGGGCTGTATCTTCTGCAGCGGGTCCGCGACGAGGCGCACCGGTTCGCGATCAGCTACCACCGCAGCAAGCGATCGAAGCGGATGACGGCCTCGGCGTTGGATTCGGTGAGGGGGCTGGGGGAGCACCGGCGCAAGGCGCTCGTCACGCACTTCGGTTCGCTGGCGCGTCTTCGCCAGGCGTCGGTGGAGGAGATCACGACGGTGCCCGGCATCGGAGTCGCCACCGCGACTGCCGTGCTGGAGGCGCTGGGGGTGACGGCCGAGGCGCCTGCAGCGGAGGCGGTGACCGGACAGGACGCCGACGAGCACGCCGAACACCACGCAGAGGTGGCCCCCATCGACCATGATCGAAGCACGGTGACGGGATGACAGAAGCGGGCATGCACAGCGAATCGGTGGGAATCGACGTGGTCCTGGTGACCGGCCTGTCGGGTGCCGGCCGCGGCACGGCGGCCAAGGTCCTCGAAGACTTGGGCTGGTACGTGGCCGACAACCTGCCGCCGGAGTTGATCGCGCGGATGGTCGACCTCGGACTGGCGGCGGGTTCGCGGATCACGCAGCTGGCCGTGGTGATGGACGTGCGATCCCGCGGGTTCACCGGCGACCTGGCCGGGGTGCGCACCGAGTTGGCGGCCCGGAACATCACTCCCCGGGTGGTGTTCCTCGAAGCGTCCGACGACATGCTGGTGCGCCGCTACGAGCAGAACCGGCGCAGCCATCCGCTGCAGGGCAATCAGACCCTGGCCGAGGGGATCGCCGCAGAGCGTGCGCTGCTCGCCCCGGTGCGGGCAGCCGCCGACCTCGTCATCGACACCTCGTCGCTGTCGGTGCACGGTCTGCGCGACAGCATCGAGCGCGCCTTCGCCGCCGAGACAGTCGCCAACACGAACGTCACCGTCGAATCGTTCGGGTACAAGTACGGGCTGCCGATGGACGCCGACACCGTGATGGACGTGCGATTCCTGCCCAACCCGCACTGGATCGACGAGCTACGCCCGCTCACCGGGCAGCATCCGGAGGTTCGTGACTACGTCCTCGGCCAACCCGGTGCCGTGGACTTCGTGGACTCCTACCATCACCTCTTGGACGTCGTGATCGACGGATACCGGCGGGAGGGGAAGCGCTACATGACCGTGGCCATCGGCTGCACCGGGGGCAAACACCGCAGCGTCGCGATGGCCGAGGCCCTTGCCGACCGGCTCCAGGATGCGGCGCTGACGGTGCGTGTGCTGCACCGGGACCTGGGGCGCGAATGAGTGTGCGCATCGTCGCCCTCGGCGGTGGCCACGGGCTGTATGCGACCCTCTCGGCGGCGCGGCGTCTGACCCCGCACGTCACCGCGATCGTCACGGTGGCCGACGACGGCGGCTCCTCGGGCCGGCTGCGCAGCGAGCTCGACATCGTGCCGCCGGGGGACCTCCGAATGGCGTTGGCGGCCTTGGCTTCTGACAGTCCGCACGGTCGGTTGTGGGCCACCATCATCCAGCACCGCTTCGGGGGCAGCGGCGCGCTGGCCGGGCATCCGATCGGCAATCTGATGCTGGCCGGCCTCAACGAGTTGCTCGCCGATCCGGTGGCCGCGCTCGACGAACTGGGTCGCATCCTGGGCGTGAAGGGCCGGGTGCTGCCGATGTGCCCGATGGGTCTGGGCATCGAGGCCGACGTCGCGGGCCTGGAGTCCGATCCACGGGTCAGCCGCGCGATCCGCGGACAGGTCGCGATCGCGACGACGGTCGGCAAGGTGCGCAGGGTTCGGCTTCTGCCGGGTGATCCGCCGGCCACCCACCAGGCCGTCGACGCGATCATGGACGCCGACCTGGTCGTGCTCGGGCCCGGATCGTGGTTCACCAGCGTCATCCCGCACGTCCTGGTGCCACAGCTGGTGGCCGCATTGCAGAGCACCACCGCGCGGCGCGCGCTGGTGCTCAACCTGGTCGCCGAGCCCGGCGAGACGTCCGGATTCTCCGTCGAGCGTCACATCCACGTGCTGGCGCAGCACGCACCGACCTTCACGGTCAACGACATCATCGTCGACTCGTCGCGGGTGCCCAGCGAGCGCGAGCGCGACCAACTGCGCCGCACCGCGACGATGCTCGAGGCCCGCGTCGAGTTCGCTGACGTGTGCCGACCTGGTACACCTTTACATGACCCGGCGAGGCTGGCGGCGGCGCTGGAGGGCGTGTTGCTCCGGGGCGCAGTGGGGGGCGCGGCCGGGGGTACAGCACCCCCCGGCACACCGCAGACGGTGCCCACGCCGACAGTGAACCGACCGAGAGGTGACGACCCGTGGCGATGACAGCCGAGGTCAAAGACGAGCTCAGCAGGCTCGTGGTGAATTCGGTCAGCGCTCGACGCGCCGAGGTGGCCGCGCTGTTGCGGTTCGCCGGCGGCCTGCACATCGTGTCGGGGCGCGTGGTCGTGGAGGCCGAGGTGGACCTCGGCATCATCGCGCGCCGGCTGCGTAAGGACATCTACGACTTGTACGGCTACCACGCCGTGGTCCATGTGCTCTCGGCCAGCGGTATCCGCAAGAGCACCCGCTACGTGGTGCGCGTCGCCAAGGACGGTGAGGCGCTGGCGCGTCAGACCGGGCTGCTCGATCTGCGCGGCCGACCGGTGCGTGGCCTACCGGCCCAGGTGGTCGGCGGAAGCGTGGCCGACGCCGAAGCTGCTTGGCGCGGAGCGTTTCTCGCTCACGGCTCGCTGACCGAACCGGGCCGTTCCTCGGCCCTGGAGGTGAGCTGCCCCGGCCCCGAAGCGGCGCTGGCGCTCGTCGGTGCGGCCCGTCGGTTGGGCGTGAGCGCCAAGGCGCGTGAGGTGCGGGGCAGCGACCGGGTGGTGGTCCGCGACGGTGAAGCCATCGGAGCGTTGCTGACCCGGATGGGTGCCCAGGACACCCGGCTGACCTGGGAGGAGCGCCGCATGCGCCGCGAGGTGCGTGCGACGGCCAACCGGCTCGCCAATTTCGACGACGCGAACCTGCGCCGCTCCGCCCGCGCCGCGGTGGCCGCGGCCGCCCGGGTGGAGCGGGCGCTGGAGATCCTGGGTGACACCGTGCCCGACCATCTGGCCGCCGCGGGCAGCCTGCGCGTCGCGCACCGGCAGGCGTCGCTGGAGGAGCTGGGCCGGCTGGCCGACCCGCCGATGACGAAAGATGCTGTGGCGGGCCGTATCCGGCGGTTGCTGTCGATGGCCGACCGCAAGGCGAAGATCGACGGCATCCCGGACACCGAGTCGGCCGTCACGCCGGATCTGCTCGAGGACGCCTGAATCTAGCGCTCGAGGAGGTTCTCGAGCGTCTTGCGATCGATCGTGTCGAACTCGTGGTCCTCGACATGCATGTAGTGGCGCACCCGGTTGACGAAGTCGTTGATCGAGGCGTTGAACGCGTCGGTGGCGACGCTGCGCTGTTCCAGTGACAGCGCGGAGGTGATCTCCTGCGCGAACGCGGTGTAGATGACGCGTTGCGCGCTGTCGGCGATGTCGCTCGGCGCCACCAGGCGCAGCTCGGTCAGCAGCGTGATGGCTCGCTTGACGTCGTCCTCGAGGACTCCGGTGGCGCGGATGACCCGGAACAGCACGGCGAGCCGATCCATGCTCTCTGGGATGGAGGGGTCGGACTCGCGGGCCAACGCCAGGAATTCGTCATGGTCGGTGATGCGGGCCAGCCGCTGCGTCATCTGCGCCCACTCGGCTGACAGCTGTTTGAGTCCGGTGCTCGCGACCGAGATCTCCGTCATGGCGGCGACGAATCGGATCGTCGTGTCGCGCAACAGGTCGTATCGTTGCCGCTCCTCGTCGACCACGCTCTGGCGCTCGTGGGTCTTCTTCGCCGTCCAGTAGGTCGCGATGCCGCCCACCATCGTGCCGAGCAGGCTGGCTGAGGCGGTGATCGCCGGGATCACCCAATCGGTCATGGACGGCAGTATCCCGCTCGCCGCCCGAACGCGGCGGGCAACTGGCGACACGCGCTCCACACCAGCAGCCCCGCCTGGATGCCGAGGGCGATCGAGATCATCGAGACGATCGTGACCCCGACGGCGTCGGAGCTGTCGTTGCCGATCAACTCGGTGACGCCGATGAACCCCAGCGAGCCGGGCACCAGCAGCCAGAACCCGGGCAGCAGCAACGTCGCCGCCGACGGCGTGTTCGGCCGGCGCGCCACGAACAGCGCACACAGCGCCAGTGCCAGCCCACCGCCGAAGCCGCTGGCGTAACTGCCCAGCGTCACGTTGCCGGCCAGCTGGCCCGCGTAGGAGACGAACAGGATCAGCAGCATCCAGCCCATGAAGCGGGTCGGCGGGCCGTGGTAGAGGAACAGGCCGACGGCGTAGACGGCGCAGCCCAGCCACGGTGCCCACGGCCCGAAGCGATCCACCACGGCGACGCTGAGTTCACTCGCGGTGAGCCCGACCACCTGGGCGGCGATGAGAATGCCGAAAGCCAACTGCGCCAAGCGCATTGCGCCGGCGATCAGACGGGCCGAGCCCGACACCATGTCGCGGGTGCTGAGTTCGATGACCGCCAGCGTGATCGCCGTACCGGGCAGGAACATCACCAGTGCGGGAGCCAACGCCCGCAGACTGCCCTCGCCCAGGTGCAGCAGCCGGCCGAGCGTGAACGAGCACAACGCGACGGTGAAGGCGGCGAGCACGGGGAGGAGCTGGGTCAGCGGCTCGCTGCGCCGGGCCAGGACGCCCGCCACCCCGACGCCGAACCCGAACAGTGTGGCGGCGCCGAGCGCGACCAGATTGGGCTGCAGAATGAGCGCGAACGCAGCGCTCTGCAGTGTGTACCCGACCACGAACGCCCACGCGCCGAAGCGGGAACCCATCGCCTCGATGCGGGCCAGTTCGGCGAGGCCGTCGGCCGGGCTGACCTCGCCGCGGCGGGCAGCCCCGACGAGCGTGGCCAGCGGAAAAGTCTGGTCGAAGCGCACCTCGGCCTCGGCACTCCTCATCTCCAGCGAGTCACCGCCGCTCAGCTGAATGTGGTTGGGCAGCACCAGCATCTCGCCCTCGACGCCATAGCTCTCGGCGCAGGTGACCAGCGTCGTGCGCACCGTCCCGATCGGATATCCGGCGGCGATCATCGCCGCGCCCAGGCGCGCGAGGAACAGCGTCGGGGTGGCCGGCTGGGTTCTCGCTTCGTCTCCCACCGGCCGCACAGTAAACCCCCTACGGTGGGGTCATGGGCACTTTGCGGGTCGGGCTCGTCGGACCGTACCCACCGTTCGTCACCGACGACGGCGGCTTGGACGCCGAGTTGGTCGTCGCGCTGGGGGAGCGGCTCGGTGACGTGGTCGAGGTCGAGGTCGAGGTCGTCGCCGGGGTCGCGGTCGGCACAGCCGCGGACGGTGCTCTGGCCCGGTTGCGGGCCGGCGAGTACGACTGCGTGCTCGGCGGGCTCACCGTCACCACCGAAGACGGCGTCGCGTTCCTGCCGCCCTATGTGATCACCGGGGAGGGCCTCGCGGTCAACACCCGCAGGCTGCCGCGTGTGCGGTCGGCAGCCGACCTCGGCGAACTGGCGGTGCGCCGCGGCGACCGCAGTCGGTTGGACGTCGACGTCGCCGACCTGGCCTCCGGCGCCTGCGACGCGCTGACCGCGCTGGCGCCGGTGCTGGGCGAACTGGTGCGCGACGTGCCCGATGTCGAGGTGGTCGAGCGCGGCCTGTCGGTGGACGAGATCGCGGTCGCCGTCGCGCAAGGCAACACCGCGCTGATGGCGCGCCTGCAGGTGGCGCAGGCCGAGCTGGAGGAGGACGGCACCCTGCAGCGGCTGCGCCGAAAATGGTTCGGCAATCCGTACGTCGACCAGGCGTCGGCGGTGCGGTAGGGCGGTCGCGGGGCAACCGCGCGCGCGGGTGACCCCACGCACTAGGCTGACCCCGAGCACTTGAACGATGAAGAACAGTTGACCGACGACGAGCACTGCACCGACTGTGGGCAGTTCCACGACCGAGTAGGAGAATGACGTGACGATCCGGGTAGGCGTGAACGGTTTCGGCCGTATCGGGCGCAACTTCTTCCGCGCTCTGGACGCGCAGAAGCAGGCGGGTAAGAACACCGACATCGAGATCATCGCTGTCAACGACCTGACCTCGAACGCGACGCTGGCCCATCTGCTGAAGTTCGACTCGATTCTCGGCCGGTTGCCCTACGACGTCAGCCTCGAAGGCGAGGACACCATCGTCGTCGGCGACACCAAGATCAAGGCTCTCGAAGTCAAGGAAGGCCCGGCCGCGCTGCCCTGGGGCGACCTCGGTGTCGACGTCGTCGTCGAATCCACCGGCATCTTCACCAAACGTGACAAGGCTCAGGGCCACCTCGATGCCGGCGCCAAGAAGGTCATCATCTCGGCGCCCGCCAGCGACGAGGACATCACGATCGTGCTGGGCGTGAACGATGATAAGTACGACGGCAGCCAGAACATCATCTCCAACGCGTCCTGCACCACGAACTGCCTCGGCCCGCTGGCCAAGGTGCTCAACGACGAGTTCGGCATCGTCAAGGGCCTGATGACGACGATCCACGCCTACACCCAGGACCAGAACCTGCAGGACGGCCCGCACGGCGATCTGCGCCGCGCCCGCGCCGCCGCGGTCAACATCGTGCCGACCTCGACCGGCGCCGCCAAGGCCATCGGCCTGGTGCTGCCCGAGCTGAAGGGCAAGCTCGACGGCTACGCGCTGCGCGTGCCGATCCCGACGGGTTCGGTCACCGATCTGACCGCCGAGCTGGCCAAGCCGGGCACCGTCGACGAGATCAACGCCGCGATGAAGGCCGCCGCCGATGGACCGCTCAAGGGCATCCTCAAGTACTACGACGCGCCCATCGTGTCGAGCGACATCGTCACCGACCCGCACAGCTCGCTGTTCGACTCGGGTCTGACCAAGGTCATCGACAACCAGGCCAAGGTCGTCTCCTGGTACGACAACGAGTGGGGCTACTCCAACCGCCTGGTCGACCTGGTCGGCCTGGTCGGCAAGTCGCTGTAGGGGCGAGCGAAGCGACGGGAGATTGGGTAGCGCGATGGGAATCAAGTCCCTCGAAGACCTGCTCGCAGAGGGAGTGTCGGGTCGGGGTGTGCTCGTGCGCTCCGACCTGAACGTCCCTCTCGACGGCGACACGATCACCGATCCCGGCCGCATCATCGCGTCGGTGCCGACGCTGAAGGCGCTGGCCGACGCCGGTGCGAAGGTCGTCGTGACGGCGCACCTGGGCCGACCCAAGGGCGAACCGGATCCGAAGTTCTCGCTGAAGCCGGTGGCCGCGGCGCTGGCCGACGAGCTCGGCCGCCACGTCCAACTCGCCGGCGACGTCGTCGGCAGTGACGCGCTGGCCCGGGCCGAGGGCCTCACCGACGGCGACATCCTGCTGCTCGAGAACATCCGCTTCGACGCGCGGGAGACCAGCAAGGACGACGCCGAGCGCGGCAAGCTCGCCAAGGCGCTCGTCGAGCTGGTCGGCGATGACGGCGCGTTCGTCAGCGACGGTTTCGGTGTGGTGCACCGCAAGCAGGCGTCGGTGTATGACGTCGCAGCGCTGCTTCCTCATTACGCCGGCACGCTGGTCGACACCGAGGTCAAGGTGCTCGCGCAGCTCACCGAATCGACGCAGCGGCCCTACGCCGTTGTGCTGGGCGGGTCGAAGGTGTCGGACAAGCTCGCCGTGATCGAGAACCTCGCCACAAAGGCCGACAGCTTGATCATCGGCGGCGGTATGTGTTTCACCTTCCTTGCCGCACAGGGTCTTTCGGTCGGAAGCTCGCTGCTGGAAGAAAGCATGATCGAGACCTGTCGCAAGCTGCTCGACGACTACGGCGACGTGCTGCACCTGCCGGTGGACATCGTCGTCGCGGAGAAGTTCGCGGCCGACTCGCCCGCCGAGACGGTGGCGGCCGACAAGATCCCCGACGACAAGATGGGCCTCGACATCGGCCCGGAGTCGGTGAAGCGCTTCGCCGCCCTGCTGTCGAACGCCAAGACGATCTTCTGGAACGGCCCCATGGGCGTGTTCGAATTCCCGGCGTTCGCGGCGGGCACCAAGGGGGTGGCCGAGGCCATCATCGGAGCGACCGGCAAGGGCGCGTTCAGTGTCGTCGGCGGCGGCGACTCGGCCGCCGCGGTGCGTCAGCTCGGGTTGCCCGACGACGGTTTCTCGCACATTTCCACCGGTGGCGGTGCGTCGCTGGAATACCTTGAGGGCAAGCAACTGCCCGGCATCGAAGTCCTGGAGACCTGATATGGCACGTAAGCCGCTGATCGCCGGCAACTGGAAGATGAATCTGAACCACTTCGAGGCGATCGCGCTGGTGCAGAAGATCGCATTCTCGTTGCCGGACAAGTACTTCGACCGTGTCGACGTGACCGTGATCCCGCCGTTCACCGACCTGCGCAGCGTGCAGACACTGGTCGACGGCGACAAGCTGCGGCTCACCTACGGGGCGCAGGACGTCTCGCAGCACGACTCGGGCGCCTACACCGGTGAGGTCAGCGGTGCGTTCCTGGCCAAGCTGGGGTGCTCGTTCGCCGTCGTCGGCCACTCGGAGCGCCGCACCTATCACCACGAGGACGACGCGCTGGTGGCTGCGAAGGCCGCGGCCGCGCTCAAGCACGGGCTGACACCGATCGTCTGCATCGGTGAGCCGCTCGAGGTCCGCGAGGCGGGCGATCACGTCGAGTTCAACGTGACGTCGCTACGTGGCTCGCTGGCCGGGCTCTCCGCCGAGCAGATCAGCAAGACCGTCATCGCCTACGAACCGGTGTGGGCGATCGGTACAGGCCGAGTGGCCAGCGCCGCCGATGCGCAGGAGGTGTGCGCCGCCATCCGCAAGGAGCTGGGGGAGCTCGCCTCCGCGGAGATCGCGGCGGGCGTGCGGGTGCTCTACGGCGGCTCGGTGAACGCCAAGAACATCGGCGAGCTCATCGGGCAGGGCGATGTCGACGGCGCGCTGGTCGGCGGCGCCTCGCTGGACGGCGAGCAGTTCGCCACGCTGTCGGCGATCGCCGCAGGCGGCCCGCTGCCCTGATCGGAACTACGCCCACACCGACGTTTGGGCGCATTCTTTCGAGACGGGCACGCCATTTCGTCGATCTCGGCACGGCCGGGGCGTGATTGGCTGCCGGCGATCGGCGCCCTGTAGTCTGGCGGCCATGGAATTGGCCCTGCAGATCATCCTGGTCGTGACCAGCGTGCTGGTCGTGCTCTTGGTTCTGCTGCACCGCGCCAAGGGTGGCGGTCTGTCCAGCCTCTTCGGTGGCGGCGTCCAATCCAGCCTCTCGGGCTCCACCGTGGTCGAGAAGAACCTGGACCGGTTGACGCTGTTCATCACCGGCATCTGGGTGGTCTCGATCATCGGCATGGCGCTGCAGATCAAGTACAGCTGACACGGCTCACGCCAGCGCTCTGAGCACCGCCTCGGCGGCTCGTCGCCCGCTGACCAGCGCACCCTGAATCGACGCGGTGTCGCGGTGATCGCCGCACACCCACAGTCCCGACGGATCGCGCACCGGCTTGCGCACGACCAGCGGCGGCGGCTGAGGCGGTAGAGCGTCGGGCACCACATGCCGGATCACCGGCTGCCACTGCGTTCCGGCGACCCCCAGGATCGTGGCCGCATGCGCCCGCATCTGCTCCTCCGTCGGCTCCGGACGTCCGGGACCGAGCAAAGCTGACGCGGCGACCAGGTGCCGGCCCGCCGGCGCGTAACTGGGCGCGGCCGCACTGATGACGGCGGTGTTCACCACCGGCCCGGTCGCGCCGGGCCTGCCGTCCACCCACAGCATGGGTGGACCGTGCCACGGCTCGTCGGTGGCCCACCAGTCTGTGACGACGCCGTGCATCGTGACGGGGGTGCCGCCGACCCACTGCGCGGCCTGCGGCGCGTCGGTGGCGACCACCACCTCGCGGGCGTTCACCCGGCTTCCGTCCTCGGCCCGCACCTGCCATCCCGAGCCGGCCCGCGTGATCTCGACGACCCGGCGGTGCGGGACGACGCGCTCGCCCAGCGGGGCGGCCAGCTGGCGGGGCAGCGCCGCCATACCCCCGGCCGGGAGTGCCGGCACGCCCAGCGCGAACGTGCGCACCAGCAGCAGCGCGAAGGCATTCGACGTCGTCCCGGAATCCTCGAGCACGACCCCGGACAGGAACCGGTCGATCACTCGCCGCAGCTCGCCGGAGACCCCGCTTCGGTCCAGCGCGGCAACCAGCGAGGTGTCGCCGCCCCGCTTGAGATGCCCCGGGCGCAGCGCACCGTGGGCCCAGCGCGTCAGCGCCACCACATCTCGCGGCGCCACCGCACGGCGCGCCAGCATGGCCGGCACCCGCGACGGGGACCGCAGCGGATGCGCCAGAACGACGTCGCCGCGCTCGCGCCGTACCCCCACCCCGGCGCCGAACGCCTGCAACCGCAGCGCGGCGACGTCGACGCACCGGCCCAGTTCCGGGTAGGCGGGATTGAGGACCTGAAATCCTCGGTCGCACCGGAATCCGTCGACGACGTCGGTCCGGATCCGACCCCCGACGTCGTCGTCGGCCTCCCACACCTGCACGTCGCGTCCTGCGTCGGCAAGCATCGACGCACACCGCAAGCCGGCCAGACCTGCGCCGACGACGACGACCTCGGCTTCCGTGACTGCGGTGGCTTCGGGCACGCTCATCCAGCCACGCTACCGTGGCCCCTCAACGTCGTGCGGCCCGCGGATACCAACGCCCCCCGTACACGGTGCCGAGCACCTCGATGTCCTTGAGCCGCAACGGTTCCACCGCATAGGGGTCTTCGGCGAGGACCGTGAAGTCGGCCCGCTTACCCGCTTCGATGCTGCCCAGCTCGTGCTCGAGCCGCCACGAGTAGGCCGCCTCGATCGTCACCGCGCGCAGCGCGTCGTGCACGTCGATACGTTGCTCCGGTCCGGCGATTCGTCCCGACGGCGTCGTCCGGGTGGCGCCGCACCAGGCCAGGGTCAGCGGCGCGGCCGGGCCCATCGGCAGGTCCGAGTGGAACGACAGCGGGATCCCGCGTGCCAGCACCGACGCCGCCCTCACCATTGCGTCGGCCCGCCGCGGGCCGAGCCCGTGGGCGGCGTACTTGTCGGCGAAACCCACGGGGTAGTACGAGTTGGCCGACACGATCGCGCCCAGGGCGCCGATGCGGTCGATTTGCTCTTCGGTCGAGTTGGCGAAGTGGACGATGACCGTGCGGTGGTCGGTCCGGGGGTGCTCGGCCATGCAGTTCTCGATCGTGTCGAGGACGAGGTCCAGCGCGGCGTCGCCGTTGACGTGGATGTGGAGTTGCCAGTCGGCGTTCCAGTAGGCACGGGCGAAGGCGCGGAACACGTCGGGCTGCATCATCCACTCGCCGTGGTGGCACAGGTCCGGATGGCCGTCGTCGTCGAGGTAGGGGTCGCGCATCTGCATGAGCTGGCTGATGATCGCGCCGTCGGCGAACAGCTTCACGTGGCGCGGCAGCAGCCGGCACTTGCCGGTGTCGGCCCGCGCAATCTGGCGTTCGGCGTCGGCGACCGCGTCGTGCGGGTCCATCCCCGCATCGGCCTGGCTGCGGGCGTCGACCAGGAACGTCGACGTCATCGGGGTGTCCTCGGCACCCAGGATCTGCTGATAGAGCTCCCACGGTTCGAGGTCCCACAGGATGCCGGGCTCGTTGAACGCGATCACGCCGTTGCCGTGCAGGTAATCGACCATCTGGCGTAGCCCGGCGGCGAGCCGTTCGGGGGTCAGGAAGTGTGGCGACAGCAGCGGCAGCAGCAGGTTCATGCCCATCTCCCACCAGTGCCCGGCCGCGACGTCGACCATCGCGTCGGCCGGGCCGTGACCGGTCATCGACTCAGCTGTGATGCCCAGCGCGTCGATGGCCGCGGAATTGAGGAACCACTCGTGGCAGCTGCGCTGCCACACCGCGACGGGGCGGACCGCGCTGATCCGGTCCAGTGCTGCGCGATCGAGGGGGCCGTGCCACAGCCGGTGATAACCCCAGCTGAACAGCCATTCGCCGGGTGGAGTCGCGGATTCTGCCTCGTCCAGCCGGGTGCGGTACTCCTGCGGGGTCGTGGCCGCCGGGCAGAAACGTGCGGGCAGATCCCAGTCCTCGGTCGCGATGACCGCCGTGACGAGCGTGGTCGCGCCGAGAACGGGGTGCAGGTGCTGGTCGATCAGGCCCGGCATCAGGACGGCGTCGCCGAAGTCGACGGCCTCGACCCCACTGGGGACGTCGCCCACCACCGTGATGCGATCCCCGTCAACGGTGACGGCCGTCGCCCGGGGGCGGGCGGGATCCATGGTGATCACGGTGCGGGCGCGGAAGACGGTCACGCGCCCATCCTCGCCCCGCGGGGTGGCCTCGCCCTGCGGCGCGCCCGGGCGGGTCGGATAATCGGACGATGTCTCACGCACCCAGCGCGCCCGACGCGGCACTCGAACCCATCGGAGCCGTCCAACGCACCCAGGTGGGCCGGGAGGCGACCGAGCCGATGCGGGAGGACATCCGTCTGCTGGGTGCGATCCTCGGCGACACCGTGCGCGAACAGAACGGCGACGAGACGTTCGGCCTCATCGAGCAGGCCCGGGTCGAGTCGTTCCGGGTGCGCCGCTCGGAGATCGACCGCGCCGAGCTGGCACAACTGTTCGACGGCATCGATGCCCGGCGGGCGATCCCGGTGATTCGCGCGTTCACCCATTTCGCGTTGCTGGCCAACGTCGCCGAGGACATCCACCGGGAACGCCGCCGCGCCGTACACGTGGCTGCCGGGGAACCGCCATTGAACAGCACCCTGGCCGCGACCTACCTCAAGCTGGACGACGCCGACCTCGACAGCACAGAGGTGGCCGACGCACTCGACGGTGCGCTGGTGGCCCCGGTCATCACCGCACATCCCACCGAGACACGGCGACGCACGGTGTTCGACACCCAGCACCGCATCACCGAGTTGATGCGGATGCGGCTGCGCGGGCTCACCCACACCGAGGACGGCCGCGACATCGAGCACGAGTTGCGCCGCCACATCCTGACGCTGTGGCAGACCGCGCTGATCCGGTTGTCCCGGCTGAAGATCTCCGACGAGATCGAGACCGGTCTGCGGTACTACCCGGCGGCGTTCCTGGAGGTCATCCCGCGGGTCAACGCCGAGGTGCGGGCCGCGCTGCAGAGTCGCTGGCCCGATGCGGACCTGCTCCGGGAACCGATCCTGCGCCCGGGCTCCTGGATCGGCGGCGACCGGGACGGCAACCCGAACGTGACCGGCGAGATCGTCCGGATGGCCACCGGCAGTGCGGCTTTCACCGCCTTCACGCACTACTTCACCGAGCTCACCGCACTCGAGCAGGAACTGTCGATGTCGGTCCGGCTGGTCCATGTCAGTGACGAACTGGCCGCCTTGGCCGACGCCTGCACGGAGCCGGCCCGCGCCGACGAGCCCTACCGGCGCGCGTTGCGCGTGGTGCACGCGCGGTTGACCGCCACCGCCGGCCAGATCCTGGACCGGCAACCCGAACACCAACTCGACCTCGGCATGACGCCCTACGAAACGCCCGCGGAGCTGTCCGCTGATCTCGCCGCCATCGATGCCTCGCTGCGGGCCAACGGCAGCGCGGTGATCGCCGACGACCGGTTGTCTCGGCTGCGGGAAGCTGTGCATGTCTTCGGTTTTCACCTCAGTGGTCTGGACATGCGGCAGAACTCCGACATGCACGAGGAGGTGGTCGCCGAGCTGCTGGCCTGGGCGGGCGTCCACTCCGACTACGCCTCGCTGAGCGAGGACGAGCGGGTCGAGGTGCTGGCCGCCGAGCTCGCCACCCGCCGCCCGCTCATCGGCCCGGGTGCGCAGCTGTCCGAGCTGGCCCGCAAGGAACTCGACATCGTGATCGCAGCCGCACGTGCGGTGCACGTGTTCGGTCCCGCCGCGGTGCCCAACTACATCATCTCGATGTGCCAGTCGGTGTCGGACATGCTCGAGGCGGCGCTGCTATTGAAAGAGGCGGGGCTGCTGGACGTTTCGGGTGAGCACCCCTACGCGCCGGTCGGTATCGTGCCGCTGTTCGAGACGATCGATGACCTGCAGCGTGGGTCGGCGATCATGGAGGCGGCGCTGGATCGTCCGCTCTACCGGGCCATGGTGGCCGCCCGCGGCGACAGCCAGGAGGTCATGCTCGGGTACTCCGACTCGAACAAGGACGGCGGGTACCTCGCCGCGAACTGGGCGCTGTACCGGGCCGAGCTGGATCTCGTCGAGATGGCTCGCACCGCCGGAATCCGGTTGCGGCTCTTCCACGGTCGCGGCGGCACCGTCGGCCGTGGCGGCGGACCGAGCTACGACGCGATCCTCGCGCAGCCGCCGGGCGCGGTGAACGGGTCGCTGCGGATCACCGAGCAGGGCGAGGTGATCGGCGCGAAGTACGCCGAACCCCGCATAGCCCACCGCAACCTGGAGACGCTGCTGGCCGCCACGCTGGAGGCCACGCTGCTCGACGTCGAAGGACTCGGCGACGAAGCCGAACCGGCCTACGCCGTCCTCGATGACCTGGCTGCCCGTGCGCAGCGTGCGTACGCCGAATTGGTCCACGAGACACCGGGTTTCGTCGACTACTTCAAGGCTTCGACGCCGGTCAGCGAGATCGGCGCCCTCAACATCGGCAGCCGGCCCACCTCGCGCAAACCCACCACGTCGATCTCGGACCTGCGAGCGATCCCGTGGGTGCTGGCCTGGAGCCAGTCGCGTGTCATGCTGCCCGGCTGGTACGGCACCGGCACCGCGTTCGAGGACTACATCGGCGACGGCCCCGACAGCGATGCACGGCTGGAGGTGCTGCAGGACCTGTACCGGCGGTGGCCGTTCTTCGCGACCGTGCTGTCGAATATGGCTCAGGTGCTGGCGAAGTCGGATCTGGGACTGGCGGCGCGCTATGCCGAACTGGTCGACGACGTCGAGCTGCGGCACCGGGTGTTCGACAAGATCGTCGACGAACACGCCCGCACGATCCGGATGCACAAGCTCATCACCGGTCAGGACGACCTGCTGGCCGACAACCCCGCGCTGGCGCGGTCGGTGTTCAACCGCTTCCCGTACCTGGAGCCGCTGAACCACCTGCAGGTCGAACTGTTGCGCCGTTATCGCTCGGGCGACGAGGACGAGCTAGTGCAGCGCGGAATCCTGCTCACGATGAGTGGACTGGCGACGGCCCTGCGCAACAGCGGCTGAGAGCGGCTAGGTCATCACCCCGCGAGAAGGCCCTTCGCGACGTGCGTCACCTGGATCTCGTTGCTCCCCGCGTAGATCATCAGCGACTTGGCGTCGCGGGCGAGCTGCTCGACCCGATACTCGGCCATGTACCCGTTCCCGCCGAAGAGCTGGACCGCCTCCATCGCCACGTCGGTAGCGGCCTTCGTGGAATAGAGCTTCATCGCCGACGATTCGGCCAGTGACGGGATCTTGCCTGCGGCGAAACTCTCCAGCGCGTTGAACACCATGTTCTGTACGTTCAGCCGCGCGATCTCCATCTCGGCCAGCTTCAGTTGGATCAGCTGGAATCTGCCGATCTCTTGACCCCACAGAGTCCGCGACTTGGCGTAGTCGACGGACAGACGGTGGCACTCGTTGATGATCCCCAGTGACAGGACGGCGCAACCGACCCGCTCCACGATGAAACTCGAACGGGCGCTGTCGCGGCCGTCACCGCCCTTGTGATCCTCGGTCTCTCCGAGCAGCCGGTCCCGCGTGAGCCGGACGTTGTCGAAGAACAGCTCACCCGTGGGGGAGGAGTGCATGCCCATCTTCTTGAACGGCTTGCCCTGCGTCAGGCCCTCCATCCCCGTGTCGAGGACGAAGGTCAGCACCTTCCGATCCCTCTTGTCGGCCTGATCGCCCTCGTCGAGCTTGGCGTAGACGACGATGACGTCGGCGTACGGCCCGTTGGTGATGAAGGTCTTCTGCCCGTTGAGGATGTAGTCGTCGCCGTCGCGGCGGACGTAGGTCTTCATCCCGCCGAACGCGTCGGAGCCGGAGTCGGGCTCGGTGATCGCCCACGCCGCCACCTTGTTCAGCGTGACGATGTCCTTGAGCCAGCGCTGCTTCTGGGCCAGGGTCCCGCGGCTCGCGATCGTCGCCGCACCGAGGCCGAGGCTGACGCCGACGGCGGCCACGCTACCGAGGGTGACGCCGGTGAGCTCACTGATCAGCACTGCGGCCATGCTGCCCTGGGCTGCCAGCGGGTTGCCGCCGGACTTGCCGTTCGACGTGGGTTCGGACTCGCCCGCGGCGATCCGGTCGGCCTTCTCCTGTTCCTTGGCCTGTTCTTTCGCGAGCATCTTGTCGACCGTCTCGTCGATCAACGCATCGAGGCCGAACTCCTTGAAGAGCTTGCGCATGATGTCGTACGGCGGCAGGTCGCCGTGCTCGAGTTCGTCGATGTGGGGACGGATCTCCCGGTCGATGAAGGTGCGCACGGAATCGCGGATCATCTCGTCGGTCTCAGACCATTCGAACATTTTCTCTTCTCCTTGTGATTCAGGGCAGCCGAGCGGCGATGTCGTCGATGGCCCACGCCTCGTCGGTTTCGATGGTCTTGACGTCGTGCCAGCCGGCGAGCTCGCTGATGGCACCGCCCTGCACGGCGAACACCTTGCCCGTGATCGGGCACTGGGCGGTCGCGAGGTACGCGACCAGCGGGGAGATGTTGGCGGGACTGAAGGCGTCGAAGCCACCCTCGGCGTCGGCGTCGGCCGCCTCAGCGGCCATCAACGCGCCCATGCCCGGAGTCGCCAGCGTCAGCCGTGTGCGGGCGATCGGCGCGATCGCGTTGGCCCGCACACCGTAGCGTTGCAGCTCGTCTGCGGCGACCAGCGTCAGGGCAGCGATACCCGCCTTGGCCGCACCGTAATTCGCTTGTCCCGCATTGGGAACGGTCACACCCGATGCCGAGGCTGTGTTGACGATCGCGGCGTCGGGCTGGCGCCCGGCCTTCGACTCGGCCTTCCAGTAGGTCGCGGCGTGCCGGATGACCGAGAAGTGGCCCTTGAGGTGCACGGCCACCACGGCATCCCAATCGGACTCCGCCAGTGCCGGGATGAACCCGTCGCGGAGGATGCCCGCGTTGTTGACCACGACGTCGAGCCTGCCGAACTCGTCGATGGCCTGGGCCACCAGCGCCTCGGCGCCCGCCCAGGTCGCGATGTTTCCGGTGTTCACCACGGCACGTCCGCCGGCGGCGACGATGTCGTCGACGGTCTCCTGTGCGGGTGTGACGTCTGCGCCGTCCCCGCTGTTGCTGCCACCGAGGTCGTTGACCACGACGGCGGCACCTTCGTGGGCGAACAGCAGAGCGTGTTCGCGACCGATACCGCGACCGGCGCCGGTGATGACGGCCACGCGACCTTCCAAGGCCCCCATGTCTTCTCCTTCGATTCACTACTTAGGTTTCGCCGTCACGATCGGGTGTGACACGTGATGGCGGGATCAGTCGGTGATCTCGGCGATGCCGTTGCTCAGTACCACGTCGTCACCGCGGACCGTCTCGAATGCGTATGTGGTCACGCCATTTTCGGTGTCGACGCGCCAGATCCGGGTCGACAGGTCGTCGCCGGGGAAGACGAACTTCGAGAACCGTACGGCCAGGCGCTTCACCCTGGCCACGTCAGAACCGGCGACCTCGGAGACGATTCCCCAGCCCGCCATCGCCATTGTGCACAGGCCGTGGGCGATGATGCCCGGAAGACCGGCGTCCTTGGCGATCTCCTCGTCCAAGTGCAGCGGCACCGGATCGCCCGAAGCCGGTGCGTACCGGAAGGTCTGGTCGTTGTCGACGTGGGCGGTCACGGTCGCCGCCGGCGCCCCCTCCTTGACCTCGGTGTGCGACGCGATCACGGGGATCGCTTCGCCGACCTTCTCGCCCGCGTCGACGCCGCGGAAGAAGCCCGAGAGGTACTGCTCGTTGACGAGGTCACCCGAGACCTCGTCGTGGCAGGTGAGGTGGATGTAGACCAGTGCACCGGTGGACTTGGTCTCCCAGCCGATCACGCGCCCCCGAGCCACCAGCGTGTCACCCGGCGTGATCGGACGGTGAAAGTGGAAATCCTGCTCGCCGTGCGTGATCCGGCCGAAGATGCTCATCGGGACCACGTCCACGGCCGGTGCCATCAACGCGTCGAACGCCGGCACGATGGCGAACACCGGCGAGCCGACGTCGCCGGCGAGGTGCGCGGGGATCGGGTCATTGGTCGCCGCGGCGTACTCCGCGAGCCGTTCGCGAGTGACCTCGAAACGCTCCTCGTCGGACCACAGGTTGAGACCTGCGCGGTCGAATTCGTGCCGATCGCCCACCTCAGGCACCGGTGGCGAGCGCGGCGAGCTTGTCGAGCGACTCCTGGATCTGCTTGGTGCCGTCCTTCTCGACCGCCTTGCCGAGTGCACCCTTGATCAGCGCGCCCTCGAAATCGCCCGCCACCCGCACGTCCGTACTGTCGCCGGACGGTGTCAGTTCGAAGGAGAAGTCTGCCTTCACTCCCGCCATGCCGGTGCCGGACAGGACCAGCTTGTTGTCCGTCACCTCCTCGACGACCCACTCGATCTTGTTCGCCATGCCGAGCATGAAGATCTTCGCGGTGAGGTTGGCTCCGGCGGTCAGCTTGGCAGGCGGCTCCACCATCCAGCGCTCGTGGATGGTGAACCACTCGCCCCACGTGTTCGGGTCGCTGATCACCTCGATCAGTGTGGCCGAAGATGCTGCGAGAGTGGCGGTCTGCTCGATGTGGCCCATGTCGATGGTCTCCTTGTTCTCGGAAATCTGATTGGTGTGTCGGTGGGGCAGTGACGTCGATCAGCGATCAGCGCGTTGGTAGGCGGTGACGACGGCAGCACCGCCCAGGCCGATGTTGTGCTGCAGCGCCGCGGTCACGTCGGTGACCTGACGCTTCTCGGCGGTGCCCCGCAGCTGCCAGGTCAGTTCGGCGCACTGCGCGAGGCCTGTCGCTCCCAGCGGATGTCCCTTGGAGATGAGGCCGCCCGAGGGGTTGACGACCCACGTGCCGCCGTAGGTGGTCTCGCCGGCGTCGATCAGGGTGCCCGCCTCACCGGGTGCGCACAGACCCAACGCTTCATAGAGCAGCAGCTCGTTGGCCGAGAAGCAGTCGTGCAGCTCGATGACCTGGAAGTCCGCGGCCCCCAGACCGGACTGGTCGTACACCTTCTGTGCGGCTTGGACATTCATGTCATAGCCGATGATGCTCTTGCAGCTGCCGTCGAAAGTGGATATGAAGTCGGTGGTCATCGCCTGACCGACGATCTCGACCGCCTGATGAGCAAGGCCGTGCTTGTCGACGAAGTCTTCGCTCGCCAGGACCGCCGCGGCAGAACCATCCGAGGTCGGCGAACACTGGAGCTTGGTCAGCGGGTCGTAGATCATCCGGGCATCGAGTATCTGGTCGAGGGTGTACTCGTCGCGGAACTGCGAGTACGGGTTGTTCACCGAGTGCTTGTGGTTCTTGTGTCCGATCTTGGCGAAGTGCTCGGCGGTGGTGCCGTAGGTCTGCATGTGCTCGCGACCGGCGGCTCCGAACATCCACGGTGCGGGCGGGAAGAGCACCTCGGAGATCTCTGCCAGCGCCTGCATGTGATTCGCGATCGGCTGTTCCCGGTCGTCGTAGGTGGTGCCCAGCGAACCGGGCTGCATCTTCTCGAAACCAAGCGCGAGAACACAGTCGGCCAGACCGCCCCTGATGGACCGCGCACCGAGGTACAGGGCGGTGGAGCCGGTCGAGCAGTTGTTGTTGACGTTGACGACCGGGATGCCGGTCAATCCGAGCTCGTAGACGGCACGCTGCCCCGAGGTGGACTCACCGTAGACGTAACCCACGTACGCCTCCTCGATCTCGTCGTAGGAGATCCCGGCATCGGCGAGCGCCTTGGTGCCCGACTCCCTCGCCATGTCCGGGTAGTCCCACGCGCTGTCGTCGTCGTTGCGCCGTCGGCCCGGCTTCTCGAACTTCGTCATGCCGACACCGACAACGAAAACCCGTTCTGCCACTGAAGTTTCCTCTCGACAGGTCAGCTGATGAGCTTCTCCGGTTCGAGGCTAGGTCGCCCGCCGCGCCCCGACGAGGACCCCGACAGGCGTCTTGGGGGACCGAAACGATCATCGGTAATAGGATCGGAGGCTGATTCGATCGCAGGTCACGCGAAGGGCGTCCGCCGAGCCATGGCACACACCATCCCCGTCCAGTTTCTCCGCGCCACAGTCGAGGCCATGGTCAAGCGCGGCTTCGACGTACAGCGCGCGCTGCAGGAGACCGGGCTCGACTGGCAGCGCTACTCCCTGGAGCGGACCAGGCTCACGCCGGAACAGACCACCGCGGTGATCCGGCACTTCTGGGACGTCACCGACGACGAATTCCTCGGCCTGGGGCCGCGACCCGTTCCGCGCGGCACGCTCCGCCTGTCGGGCTTCACCCTGATCCACAGCCGTGACCTGCGCGCGGCATTGACCCGGATGCTCGAGCTCAGCTCGGTATGGGTCGGGGTTCGCGGCGAGTACGAGGTCGACGACGATGTCGTCACCGTCCGCCAGCTCGACGATCCGGATTCGCCAGTCGACCCGTTCATCGCGTTCACGCTGATGAGCAGCCTCCAGCGGTTCGCGGGTTGGCTCACGGGATCATCACTGCAGTTGCGCCACCTCGATTTTCGTGTCAACGCAGACCATCTCAGTGATGACTACCTGGCGATCTTCGGTATCCGGCCGGTGTTCGGCGCGGCCCAGTACACGATGTCGTTCGACGCAGAGGCGCTCACCCGACCCGTGGTCCGCTCCGAGGCCGATCTCAAGGACTTTCTCCGCGATGCACCGGGGGTCCTGTTCTACGCACATGAGCACACCACCACGATCACCACCCAGATCCGGCTCATCATGGAACGAAACCCGAACGGGCCGTGGATGACTGCCGACGATCTCGCTGATCGACTGTCGATCAGCCCGCCCCACCTGCGCCGACTGCTCCGAGAGGACGGCACCTCGCAGCGCCGGATCCGCGACGAGGTACTCCGGGACCGAGCGGTCCAGGCTCTGGTGCACGGCGACGAGACGATCGCCGACCTCGCCACGCGCCTCGGGTTCTCCGAGACCAGCGCATTTCGGCGCGCCTTCCGCCGCTGGACCGGCGCTGCGCCAAGCGATTACCGCTAGCGGTGTTGAGCGGGCTCAGCGGGGTAGGCCACCGGCACATCGAAGTCGTTGCCGTCGCTCACGACCTCGATCCGCCAGCCGATGCCGGGGCGCGGTGACCCGACCTGCGACCAACCCTGGGCCACAACGGAAGTAGCTTGCCGCGGGCGACTGCAAGCAAGGTCCTCGGTTCGCTCGGGCACCCACGTCGATACGCGTTGGCTTGCTCGACGGCGTCCGCGTAACCGCGGGCACCGTCGATCATGACGACTCGGGGACAGGAGTTGCGCAGCAATTCGGGGAATCCACTGTCGAGGTGGTCACCGAGCGCCCCTGCTGCGTAGTCGTCCATCAGGTGTTCGGCCGCGGCCTCGGCACAGCTCCGGTTGATGCCGATCCCGCCGTTCGGCCCGCGTGCGATCCACCCGGTGGCGTACACGCCCGGGATCACCGCGCCGGTGTCCGGATCGACGACCCGGTTGTCGTCATTGGGGATCGTGCCCGTCTCGATCGAGAAGGGCACGCCCACAATGGGTGTGCCCCGAAAGCCAACGGCCCGCAAGAGCACGGTCGCGTCGACGATGTCGGTCTGACCCCCCGGCGCGGCAAGTGTCACCGAGACTCCACCGTCGTCCGATGGGGTCACTCGTTCGACGACCGTGTTGAACCGCAGGACGATTCGACGGGCGCCGGGCGTGGATGCGGCGGCGGCCGCCGCGCGCAGGAGGTCGACTGTGGCCGATGGCGGTGCACCGACGAGGTCGGCCGGGTCGACCACCACGTCGATACCCCCGGTCTGCATCAGGCCGTGCAGTTCGGCGGCGGTGAATGCGGCGTCGGTGGGACCGCGGCGGCCGACGATCACCACCTCCTCGACGAGCGAGTCCCGCAGCTCAGCCAGCGCACGTGGGGCGATCCCGGTACCGGCGAGCGCGTCGGGGGCGGTGGCGAGGATCCGCGCCATGTCCAGCGCCACGTTGCCGTTGCCGACGATCATCGCGCGCCGTCCGCGCAGGTTCGGCGTGAAGTCCCCGGCGTGCGGATGGTCGTTGTACCAGCTCACGAAAGACAATGCACCGGTGACGAATTCCTCGCCAAGGACGCCGAGCTGGCGTTCCTGCTGGGAGCCGTGCGCGTAGACGACGGCGTGGTGGTGACGCATCAGATCCGCGTGTGTGAGGTCGGTGCCGACGTCGACGTTGAGGCGCAGTCGGAAGCGGGACTGTTGGTCGCGCATCCACCGGAACTGCGCCATGGCGGCCTTGGTGGACGGATGGTCCGGTGCCACCCCGAACTCGACCAGACCGCCGGGGACGGGCAGCTTGTCGAACATCGTCACCTCGACTCCGGGGTGACGGAGTAAGGAACGTGCGGCGTACCAGGCCGCCGCACCGGACCCGACGACCGCCACGCGGAGCCCGTCGACTCCGCGTCTGATCAGCGGGGTCTTCCGCGTGTCCCAAGTCGGGGACATCGGGTGGTCTGCGAAGTACCGCGCGTTGGCTTCGGCGAACCAGCGCTGGTCGTCCCGCAGGCCGGTGTCGGGCAGGATCGCGTCGACCGGGCACACGTCGGCGCAGGCGCCGCAGTCGATGCAGGCCTCGGGATCGATGTGCAAGATCTCGGCGGTGCCGAAGCCCGGCTCGTCCGGGCGGGGATGGATGCACCCCACCGGGCACGCCGCGAGGCACGAGGCGTCGCTACAGCAGTTCTGGGTGATGACGTAGGCCATGACGGGTTCCTCGCTAGATGTCTGTGGTTCCGGCCAGCTCGGCTGCCAGCGGCAGCGGATAGGGGGATGCTCCGGAGCCGAGGATGTGCGAACCGCCCCACGGGTCGCGGTCGACGAGCACCGCGGATACTGCCGGATTGGCTCCGACTGTGATCGTGATCGGCTGGTTCACGGTGCGGTGCAACGTGTTCAGCAGTGGTGTCGGCTGGATCCGACCGGACCAGCGGATGGCGTTGTCGATCGGTTGGAAGACGGCGAGGACGTGGATGTCGACCTCGTATGTGGTCCCGTTCGCGTCGGTGATCATCGCGGGACCGCGGTAGTCGCCGTCGCTCTCCCGGTCGTCGCGGTGGGTGAACTCGAAGTCGTCGAGAACTGGTCGCTTGCGCACCGAGGGATTGAGGCGCTCCAGGTGCAGGTCGATGTAGCGACCCGCCTGCGACTGAGCGTGACCGCGGATCTCGATCCGCGTGGCGTGCCTGCGGCCGAAAGCCTTCAGGCAACGGACGATGTAGCGTGCCGCGTCGCGATCACCGGCCACGAAGTAGTTGGGAAGGCCGTGCCGCGCCACTCCGAGATACCGACGCGGGCCGAAGCGCGCGCGGGCGTCGCCCTCATCGAGTAGACCGCGCCGATCCGCGGCTTCCGTCGCGTCGATCACGATGCGGGCCTCGTATCTACTTCCGTTGTCTCCGGTGAGGATCCACCGGTCTTCTTCGGCATCGAAGGTCATGGGGAGATCGGCAGGCAGGACGATGGGCTCTGTCGTGGCGGCCCGACGGACACGACGCGCGAAGTGCTCGATGCCGGGACCGGCACCACGTACCGCGACATCCACCACGGTGGTGGTGCGTGCGGTCACTCGAGGAACCCCTGTTGACGCCACATCAGCCGGGACACCCAGCCCATCAGGCCGTTGTCCACCAAGAAGTGGTACAGAGGCGCGAATGCCTCGCGCCGGCTCGCGTTCACCGGCTCGTTGGCACGCGCCTGCCGCATCGCCTCCCTGGGGTCCAGGCCCGCGCGGCGGTAGACCTCCTTGTTGTACATGATGCGGCGCAGGACAAATGCCGCGATGCCGTTCATCTGGCGCACGAACGCGCGTTCCCACCATGCGGCGCGCTCCAGCCGGCGCAGGACGCCTTCTCGTGCGTACCGGATGTGGCGTGCTTCTTCGGCGCTGTGGATGCGGAAGATCTGCGCGACGATGGGCTGGATGTCGGGATCGTGCGCGGATTTACGCTGCAGATCGTCGAGGATCTCCTCGCCGCACAATGCGGCAACCCAGAGTGCCAGACCTTTGTACGCGATCGGGAACAGCTGCACGGTGAACGCTTCGAGCTTGGACAGCCGGTACGGCTGAGCGCCGATCGCAGTGGCGCCGCGGCCGAACATGATCATGTGCCGTGTCTCGTCGCCGATTTCGGTCAGCGCGTAGTGCACGTCCCGCGCGGACGGATCCTGGTAGAGCATCGCGCGGAAAAGGCCTTGGTTGAGCGTGTTCTCGAACCAGACGCCGCGGCTCAGCATGTTCGCGACCTCTTGCCGCGACAGCTCGACGCGCTGACGATGCGGCATCGATTCCCACATCGGGGTGCCGAAGAGGGAGATGCCCTCTTCCGGCAGGTAGAACACATCCGGATCCTGCGGCGCATCCCAGTCGATGTCGATCGACGAGTCGTACGAGCGTCGCATAGACCCGTCGAGCAACCGGTCTGCCTTCTGTGCGCGATCGCGCCGGGCATCGGATCGAGTCGACGAGGTGGTCGTCATTGTCTGTCCTCCGAAACGCTGGACGAACGGCCGACGTCGTCGACCGACCTGGTGTCTCGGAACCTAACAGTCATACAGACAAATGTCATCTATGTGTCTGTAATTAATTCCACTGGCTGATGGTGCGGCCAGGGTAAACTCCACGGCATGGCTGCTCGTCCAGGCCCCAGGACCGCATCCGGTACGCGTCGCCGGATACTAGGAGCCACACTTCACTTGGCCGAGACCACCGGGTTGCGCAAGGTCTCGATGGACGAGGTCGCGCGTCTCGGTGGCATTGGGCGGGCCACGCTGTACATGCACTTCAAGGGCAAGGATTCGCTGATCCAGGCTCTGGTTTCGGCAGAGTTGCAGAGATTCTTCGCGGCAATCAGCAGGGCCGTGAGCGATGTCGAGGATCCCGACGAACGCTTGATAGTCGGGTTCAGTGCGGCATACCGATGGCTGCGAGACCACCAAGCGCTTCAAACGACACTCAAGGTCAACCCGGACGCATTGAAGCCGTACATCATCGCTGAGCGCAGCGTTGCCCTCGACCGCGCGCGCGAGTTGATCGAATCGCTCGTCCGCAACGAGACCATACCGGTCGAGATGCAGGCGCCGTTCGCAGAACACATTGCCCGGCAGATTCATTCGCTCGTCCTGATACCCGGGGGCGTCGTCGACATCGACGGCCCGATGGGGCCGGAAAACTACGCACGTCGGTTTCTGGTCCCGGCTCTCGTCGCGCTCCGCGCCGAGTCCTACGCGGCACCGGTCGGCTGAAGTCAGCCCAGGCCCGCGCCACGCCTCACCCTGTCCAGGACGCCGCGCACGACCTGGTCGGTGATCGCCAGCGGCGCGACCAACGACTCGCCGATGTCGACGATGCGCTCGACACGCCCGACGACACCCTCCATGCGCTCCACGACGCCGAACAGCGCCTGCGCCAGATCGTTGATCTGGTTGATGGTGTCGTCGAACCGTTCCAAGGTGGCATCCAGTTTGGACGTGGACCGGTTGAGGTCGTCGAGGGTCTCGCTGAGTCCATCGAGCACCGTGTCGACCTGCTCGACGGTGACGTCGGCGTTGAGCGCGGCCTGCGCCAGCTTGCGGATGCGCTCGCCCCCGGTGCGTACGGGTCTGCCGCTTCGATCTGCCATGTCGGCCAGTATGACCCGCCCGGTCGGATACGGTGGTCAAGATGTCCGTATGAGTGTTCGGGTGGCGCTGTTCGCCGCTTGCTACAACGACCTGATGTGGCCGGAGACGCCGAAAGCCGTTGTCCGGCTGCTGCGCCGCCTGGGTTGCGATGTCGACTTCCCGCGCAGCCAGACCTGCTGCGGGCAGATGTTCACCAACACCGGGTACGCCGCGGAGGCGGTGCCCGCGGTACGGGCGTTCACCGACGCGTTCGCGGGCTACGACGCGGTGGTGGCCCCGACCGGATCCTGTGTCGGTTCGGTACGTCATCAGCACCGCGACGTCGCGGCCCGGTCGGGTGACGACCAGCTCGTGGCCCGGGTGGCCGAGGTGTCGCCGAAGGTCTACGAACTCTCGGAGTTCCTTGTCGACGTGCTCGGTGTCACCGACGTGGGGGCGTACTTCCCCCACCGCGTCACCTATCACCCGACGTGTCACTCCCTGCGGATGCTCGGGGTCTCCGACCGCCCGCAACGGCTGCTGGAGGCGGTGCGCGGTATCGATCTGGTCGAGCTGGCCCAGGCGGAGCAGTGCTGCGGATTCGGGGGCACGTTCGCGATGAAGAACGCCGACACCTCGATCGCGATGGGCTCGGACAAGGCCCGTGCCGTCCGCAACTCCGGCGCCGAAGTGCTTGTGGCCGGCGATAATTCGTGTCTGGCCCACATCGGCGGACTGCTGTCGCGCCAGCGCGCGGGTGTGCGGGTCCTGCACCTCGCGGAGGTGCTCGCGAGCACCGAGGAACACCCCGCATGAGCTCGTTTCTCGGCTTTCCTGCCTTTCCCGTCGCGGCTCGCGCCGCGCTGGGCGATACGGTGTTGCGCCGCAACCTCGCTCACGCGACCGGCACCATCCGGGCCAAACGGTCCGCCGTGGTGGGGGAGCTCGCCGACTGGGAGTCGCTACGACTCGCCGCGGCCGCCATCAAGAACGCTGCGCTGCACCGACTCGACGAGCACCTCGAGGCGTTCGAGGCGAACGCGACGGCGGCCGGGGCCACCGTGCACTGGGCGCGCGACGCGGCGGAGGCCAACCGCATCGTCGTCGGTCTGGTGCGCGCCCAGGGCGCCACCGAGGTGGTCAAGGTCAAATCCATGGCCACCCAGGAAATTGAGTTGAACGAGGCGCTGGCCGAAGCCGGAATCGATGCCTGGGAAACGGATCTGGCTGAACTCATCGTCCAGCTCGGTGACGACTGGCCGAGCCACATCCTGGTTCCCGCCATCCACCGCAACCGCGCCGAAGTGCGCGAGATCTTCCTGCGGGAGATGGGCCGGGTCGGCCGGCCCGCGCCCGACGACCTCACCGACGAGCCGCGCCGCCTTGCCGAGGCGGCCCGTCTGCATCTGCGGGAGAAGTTCCTCCGGGCGACCGTCGCCGTCTCCGGCGCCAACTTCGCGATCGCCGACACCGGCAGCCTCGTGGTCGTCGAATCCGAGGGCAACGGGCGGATGTGCCTCACCCTGCCCGAGACGCTGATCTCGGTGGTCGGCATCGAGAAGGTGCTTCCGTCGTGGCGTGATCTGGAGGTGATGCTGCAGGTGCTGCCGCGCAGCAGCACCGGTGAACGGGAGAACCCGTACACCTCGATCTGGACCGGACCGGCGCAGGGTGACGGTCCGCGCACCGTCCACATCGTGCTGCTCGACAACGGCCGCACCGACGTGCTGGCCGACCCGTCCGGCCGCGACGCGCTGCGGTGCATCCGCTGCTCGGCGTGCCTCAACGTGTGCCCCGTCTACGAACGCACTGGCGGGCACGCGTACGGCTCGGTGTATCCGGGGCCCATCGGCGCCGTGCTGACCCCGCAACTGCGGGGGACCGGCAGCGCCGTCGATCAGTCGCTGCCGTATGCCTCGAGCCTGTGCGGCGCGTGCTTCGACGTGTGCCCGGTGCGCATCGACATCCCGTCGATGCTGGTGCACCTGCGCACCCGGATCGTCGACGAACACCGCGGCGGCGTGCCCTCGCCCGAGCAGGCGGCGATGACGGCGGCGAGCTGGCTGATGGCCGACCACCGGCACCTGGAGGCTTTTGCCGCGGCCACCGGACTCGGGGGAAAAGTGTTACGCAGCAGAGTGTTCGGCGGAAAGGACAGGTTGAGGTCGCTGCCGTGGCCGGCACGCACGTGGTCCGGCGCTCGCGATGCGCCGGTGCCGCCCACAGAGTCGTTCCGGTCCTGGTGGGAGCGCACCGGTGGACAGTGACGCACGAGCCGAGATCCTCGGCCGCGTCCGCGCCGCACTGTCCGACCGGCCGACGCCGGCAGACGTGCCGTGGCGCTACGGCGCCGATGTCGGTACCGGGGCACAGGACCCGGTGGAGCGCTTCTGCGACAGGGTGGCCGACTATCGGGCGCAGGTCGAGCGGGTCTCCGATGCTGATGCGGCGCAGGCGATCACCGCGGCGCTGGGCGATGCGCGCACCGTGGTCGCCGACGGCGCGATCCAGGCGGCCTGGCCGTGCGCCGCATCGTGGGTATCCGACACCGGCCTGAGCGCCACCGAACTCGACGACGTCGACGCCGTGGTCACCACCGCGACGGTGGCGATCGCGAACACCGGCACCCTCGTCCTGGACCACGGCTCGGGACAGGGCAGGCGCGCGCTGAGCCTCGTACCCGACCGGCACGTCTGCCTGGTGCGTGCCTCACAGATCGTCGACGACGTCCCAAGAGCCGTTGCGCGGCTGATCGAACTCGGCGTGCACACCCGACCGTTGACGTGGATCAGCGGACCGAGCGCCACCAGTGACATCGAACTGAACCGCGTCGAAGGTGTGCACGGTCCACGGACGCTGCACGTGATCGTCCTCGTGTAGATCGCGCCGGCTAGAGCTTGCTCGCCGCATCCTTGTCGAGCAGCCACACCGTGGCCTCGCGACCGACCGCGCCTGCCGCGGGCAGGTCGACGGGTGCCGCACCGCCGAGGGCGGCGGCCACCGCCTCCGCCTTGCCCTCGCCGGACACCACCAGCCACACCTCGCGGGACCGCTGAATCGCCGGCAGGGTCAGCGTGATTCGCCGCGGCGGGGGTTTGGGGGAGTCCGTCACGCCCACCACCATGCGCTCGGTCTCCTTGACCGCGTCGGTGTCGGGGAACAGCGAGTTCACGTGCCCCTCTGGTCCCATGCCCAGCAGGTGCACGTCGAACTCCGGTGTGGCAGCGGCGCCACCGACCTCGGCCAGTACCCGCGCATAGGCGTCCGCCGCCGCGTCGAGGTCGTCTCCGAATTCGCCGTCGCTGGCTGCGATCGCGTGCACGTTGGCGGCGGGGATGTCGATGCGGTCGAGGAACGCTTCCCGGGCCTGCTTGTCGTTGCGCTCGTCGTCGTCGTGCGCGACGAACCGCTCGTCACCCCAGAACAGGTGGACCTTCGACCAGTCGATCTCGCCGCCGCGTTCGGCGACGCGCTCGAGCAGTCCGATACCGGTGCCGCCGCCGGTCAGCACGATCGACGCGGAGCCGCGTGCGGCCACCGCGGCGACGATCGCATCGACCAATCGGTCACCGACCGCGCGGACCAGTGCATCTTTGTCGGGGTGGCGCTCGACGATCGCGTTCACACGTACTGCACTTTCTCGATGCCCTGCAGGGCCTCGTGGTAGATCTCGTCGGCATCGAGGCGTCGCATGTCCTCGGCGAGACACTCGCGAGTTTCCCTGCGCGCCAACGGGACAAGTGCCTCAGGTGCGGACGTGCGGGTGAGCCGGGCGGTGACCCCCTCCTGAGGGCGACTCAACGTGATCGTCTCGCTGTCGCGGACCAGCTCCACCTTCAGCTCACCGACGGCGCGACGAACCGGCCCGTCGATGCGGTAGGCCAGCCAGCCGGCGAGCACGTCGAGCGCGGGCTCGGTGGCCAGTCCCGACACCAGCGCCGAGGTGATCGGCTCGTGCGGCGGCAGATCCACGGCCGCCGTCAGCAGTGCCCGCCAGTACGTGATCCGGCTCCACGCCAGATCGGTGTCGCCCGGGGTGTAGCCCTTGAGGCGGCTCTTGATGGAGCCCAGCGGATCGGTGCCGTTGGTGGCATCGGTGATGCGGCGCAGCGCCAGCTTGCCCAGCGGATCCTCGGCGGGAACGTCGGGTGCGACATCGGGCCACCACGTCACCACAGGCGTGTCGGGTAGCAGGAACGGCATCACGACGCTGCTGGCGTGATTGGCCAGCGGCCCGGAGAGCCGAAGGCACACCACCTCGTTCGCGCCCGCGTCCCGGCCCACGCGGAGCTGGGCGTCGAGCCGAGCCTTGTCGGAGAGGCGGTCGCCGGGTGCGACGACCACGACGCGGCAGGGATGTTCGCGGCTCGCCGCGTTCGCCGCCTCGATCGACTGCTCGAGCAGTGCCTCGGTGGTGGGAGCGATGACCAGGGTGAGCACCCGGCCCAACGTGATCGCCCCACCCTCTTCGCGCAGCGCGATGATCTTCTTGTTGATGACGTCCGTGGTGGTGTCCGGCAGGTCGAGGATCATGGCCGTCTCCATTCCCGGCCGGTGCGCCGCAACATCTCGAACGCGGAGTCGGGGCCCCACCCGCCCGATTCGTAGGGGTCGGGTTTGCCGTGGGACGCCCAGTAGTCCAACGCGGGATCGAGGATGCGCCAGGCCAATTCGACCTCCTGGTTGACCGGGAACAGTGACGGTTCGCCGAGCAGGACGTCGAGGATCAGGCGCTCGTAGGCCTCCGGCGATTCCTCGGCGAACGCCGACCCGTAGGAGAAGTCCATGCTGACGTCGCGGACTTCCATCATGTTGCCCGGCACCTTGGACCCGAACCGCAGCGTGATGCCCTCGTCCGGCTGCACGCGGATCACCAGAGCGTTCTGCCCCAGCTCCTCGGTCATGGTGGCGTCGAACGGCAGGTGCGGGGCCCGCTTGAAGATCAGCGCGATCTCGGTGACCCTGCGCCCCAACCGTTTTCCGGTCCGCAGGTAGAACGGGACGCCGGCCCAGCGGCGGGTGTCGACGTCGACGGTGATCGCGGCGAACGTCTCGGTGGTCGAGGTCGTGGAGAAGCCCTCTTCCTCCAACAGCCCGACCACGCGCTCGCCGCCCTGCCAGCCCGCGGTGTACTGACCGCGTGAGGTGGTCTCGTCGAGGGGCTCGGCCAATCTGCTCGCCGAGAGCACCTTGATCTTCTCGGCCTGCAGCTCGTCGGGGGAGAAGCTGACGGGTTCCTCCATCGCCGTCAACGCGAGCAGCTGCAGCAGATGGTTCTGGATCACGTCACGCGCAGCGCCGACGCCGTCGTAGTAGCCGCCGCGCCCGCCCAGGCCGATGTCCTCGGCCATCGTGATCTGCACGCTGTCCACGTAGTGCGAATTCCACACCGGTTCGAACAGCTCGTTGGCGAACCGCAACGCCAGGATGTTCTGGACCGTCTCCTTGCCCAGGTAGTGGTCGATGCGGAACACCGACGACTCCGGGAATACGTTGTTGACGATGGCGTTGAGGTCTTCCGCGCTCTTCAGGTCGTGCCCGAAGGGCTTTTCGATGACCACCCGGCTCCAACTGCCCTCCGGCTTCTTGGCCAGGCCGGTGCGGGAGAGCTGTTCGAGCACCTGCGGGAACGCTTTCGGCGGAATCGACAGGTAGAACGCGTGATTGCCGCCGGTGCCGCGTTCGGCGTCGAGCTTGCCCAGCGTCTCGGCCAGGTTCTCGAACGCCTTCTCGTCATCGAAGGTGCCCTGAACGAAGCGGACGCCTTCGGACAACCGGTCCCAGACCTCCTGGCGGAACGGCGTGCGGGCGTGCTGCTTGACCGCGTCGAGGACGACCTGACTGAAGTCCTGGTCGGCCCAGTCCCGCCGCGCGAAGCCGACCAGGGCGAACGACGGCGGCAGCAGCCCCCGGTTGGCCAGGTCGTAGATCGCCGGCATCAGCTTCTTGCGGGCGAGATCTCCGGTGACACCGAAGATCACCACACAGCACGGGCCCGCGATGCGGGGCATGCGCTTGTCGCGCTTGTCCCGCAGCGGGTTCTGCCATTCGGCCACGGCTGGCGTCACTTCTTGTCGTCGAGCTGGCCCTGCGTGGCTTCGAGCAACTCCTGCCACGACTTCTCGAATTTCTCGACGCCCTCGTTCTCGAGCACCAGGAACACGTCGGTCAGGTCGATGCCCACCCCGGACAGTGCGTCGAAGACCTCCTGCGATTCCGCGCCCGTTCCGGTGATCGTGTCACCGGTGACCACACCGTGGTCGGCGACGGCGTCCATCGTCTTCTCCGGCATGGTGTTCACAGTGTTGGGGGCGACCAGCTCGGTGACATACAGCGTGTCGGAGTAGTCGGGATTCTTCACGCCCGTCGACGCCCACAGCGGCCGCTGCACCCGCGCGCCGTCGTTCTTCAGCTTCTCGAACCGCTCACCGCCGAGGAACACCTCCTCGTAGGCGGTGTAGGCCAGCCGGGCGTTGGCGACACCCGCCTTGCCGCGCAGCGCCAGCGCCTCGTCGGAGCCGATGTCTTCCAGACGCTTGTCGATCTCACTGTCCACACGGGAGACGAAGAACGATGCCACCGAATGGATCCGGGACAGATCGTGGCCCGCCTCCTTGGCCTTCTCCAGGCCCTTGAGGTAGGCGTCCATCACCAGGCGGTAGCGCTCGACGGAGAAGATCAACGTCACGTTGACCGAGATGCCTTCGGCGAGAACGGAAGCGATCGCCGGGACACCCGCCTCCGTGGCGGGGATCTTGATCAGCAGGTTGGGCCGGTCGACGATCTTCCACAGCTCGATCGCCTGCAGGATCGTCTTGTCCGTGTCGTGCGCCAGGCGCGGATCCACCTCGATCGACACCCGGCCGTCGACGCCGTCGGACTGCTCGTAGATCTTGGCGAACACGTCGCAGGCGTTACGGACGTCGTCGGTGGTGACGGTCCGGATCGTCGCGTCGACGTCGGCGCCCCGCTCGGCGAGTTCGGCGATCTGGTCGTCGTAGGCGTCACCCTTGGACAGCGCCGCCTGGAAGATCGACGGGTTGGTGGTCACCCCCACCACGGACTTCGTGTCGATCAGCGACTGGAGGTTGCCGGTCTGCAGCCGTTCGCGGGACAGATCGTCGAGCCATACGGAAACACCCGCAGCGGACAGGTCCGCCAGGTTCTTGTTCTGTGTCATGTCAATTCCTTCGCTGGCTAGTTCGCAATGCTGCGTTCCGCGGCGGCCACCACTGCCTCTGGAGTGAACCCGAATTCGCGGAACAGCGTCTTGTCGTCGGCCGACTCACCGAAGTGCTCGATCGAGATGATCTCGCCGGTGTCGCCGACGATCTTGTACCAACTCTGCGCGACCGCGGCTTCGATGGCCACGCGCGCCGAGACCTGAGGCGGCAGCACGCTGTCGCGGTATTCCTTGGGCTGGGATTCGAACCATTCCAGGCACGGCATCGACACGACATAAGCGTTGATGTTCTTGTCGCGCAACGCCTTCTGCGCCTCGACCGCGATCTGCAGTTCGGAGCCCGTCGCGATCAGGATGACGTCGGCATCGTCGGCGGGGGAGCCACCGCCGAGCACGTATCCGCCCTTGCCGACGCCCTCGGAATCGGTGCCCTCCAGCACCGGGATGCCCTGGCGGCTCAGGATGAAACCGACAGGGCCGCTGCCGTTGCCGCGCGCGATGATGCTCTTCCACGCGTATGCCGTCTCGTTCGGGTCACCTGGGCGCACCACCGACAGATTCGGGATGGCCCGCAGCGCCGCCAGGTGCTCGATGGGCTGGTGGGTCGGCCCGTCCTCACCCAACCCTATCGAGTCGTGGGTCCAGATGTAGATGGTGTCGATGTCCATCAGCGAGGCCAACCGCACCGCGGGACGCATGTAGTCGGAGAACTGCAGGAACGTCCCGCCGAACGCGCGCGTCGGGCCGTGCAGCACGATGCCCGACAGGATCGAACCCATCGCGTGCTCGCGGATACCGAAGTGCAGCACCCGGCCGTACCAGTCGGCCTCGAAGTCCGAGGTCGAGATCGACGGCGGGCCGAACGACTTCACGCCCTTGATGGTCGTGTTGTTGCTGCCCGCCAGGTCGGCCGAGCCGCCCCACAGTTCGGGCAGCTTCGGCGCGACGTCGTTGAGCACCTGACCGAAGGCGGCGCGGGTGGCGACGGCCTTCGAACCGGGCTCCCAGTACGTGATGTCGGAATCCCAGCCCTCCGGCAGTTCCTCGGCGGTGAGCCGGTCGAGCAGCTTCTTGCGCTCCGGCTCCCGTTCGGCCCAGGCGTCGAAGCCCGGCTGCCACTTCTCGTGCGCCTCGCGGCCGCGGTCGACCAGCTTGCGGGTGTGCTCGAACACCTCGTCGCTGACCTCGAAGGTCTTGTCCGGGTCGAAGCCGAGAACCTTCTTGGTGGCGGCGACCTCGTCGTCGCCGAGCGCCGAGCCGTGCACCCCGCCGGTGTTCATCTTGTTCGGAGCCGGATAGCCGATGATCGTGCGCAGTGCGATGAACGACGGCTTGTCGGTCACCTTCTTCGCCTCGGCGATGGCCTGCTCGATCCCGACGACGTTCTCGCCGCCCTCGACCTCCTGCACGTGCCAGCCGTACGCCCGGTAGCGCGCGGCGACGTCCTCGCTCAGGGCGATGTCGGTGTCGTGCTCGATGGAGATCTGGTTCTTGTCGTAGAACACGATCAGGTTGCCCAGCTGCTGGGTCCCCGCCAGCGACGAGGCCTCGCTGGTGACGCCCTCTTCGATGTCGCCGTCGGAGGCGATGACATAGATGTAGTGGTCGAACGGGCTTTCGCCGGCCGGTGCATCGGGATCGAACAGGCCGCGCTCGTAGCGCGACGCCATCGCCATGCCGACCGCCGAGGCCAGACCCTGACCCAGCGGGCCGGTGGTGATCTCCACGCCCTTGGTGTGCCGGAACTCGGGGTGACCGGGCGTCTTGGACTTGAAGGTCCGCAGCGCCTCGATGTCGGAGAGTTCGAGCCCGAACCCGCCGAGGTAGAGCTGGATGTAGAGCGTCAGGCTGGAATGTCCGCACGACAGCACGAACCGGTCGCGACCCAGCCAGTGCACGTCACTGGGGTCGTGGCGCATCTGGCGCTGGAACAGCGTGTAGGCCAGAGGCGCCAGACTCATCGCCGTCCCGGGGTGACCGTTGCCCACCTTCTGGACGGCATCGGCGGCCAGCACGCGGACGGTGTCCACCGCGCGGGAGTCCAGCTCGGTCCAGTCGTCGGGATGGTTCGGTCGGGTCAGTGAAGAGATCTCTTCGAGCGTGGTCACGAGGCGCACTCCTTGGACTTGGTGGGGCGTGTCGATCCGCACCAACCACCCTAGTGCTCACCCACGCCGAGACGCAGGGGTGATACCCGCCGTACCGGGAACCACCCGTAACCACCCCGCGAATTTCGGTGATTGCCCCCCGCGGTCTACCATCGCCTGTAGTAGACGCGGCGTGAAGGAGTTGGTTGGGTGAGGATCCGCGAAGGCGACCTCGTCGGGAATTCGGCCGACGCCGCGCCGCACGGGTTCCGCACCACTCTGCTCGGCTATCTGGCGCTGACCAAGCCGCGCGTCATCGAACTGCTGCTCGTCACCACGATCCCGGCGATGCTGCTGGCCCACCGCGGCAGCGTCGACCCGCTGCTGATCCTCAACACGATGTTCGGTGGCCTGCTGGCCGCCGCCGGCGCGAACACGCTGAACTGCGTGGCCGACGCCGACATCGACAAGGTGATGAAGCGCACCGAGCGTCGGCCGCTGGCACGTGCGACCGTGCCGCGCGCCCACGCGCTGGTGTTCGGTCTGGCGCTGTCGGTCGGATCGTTCTTCTGGCTGTGGTGGACCACCAACATGCTCTCGGCGCACCTCGCGGGCGCCACCATCGCGTTCTACGTGCTGGTGTACACGCTGCTGCTGAAGCGGCGCACCTCGCAGAACGTCGTGTGGGGCGGGGCCGCGGGCTGCATGCCGGTGATGATCGGCTGGTCGGCGGTGACCGGCACGATCAGCTGGCCCGCGATCGTGATGTTCCTGATCATCTTCTTCTGGACGCCGCCGCACACCTGGGCGCTCGCCATGCGCTACAAGGAGGACTACAAGGCGGCTGGCGTGCCGATGCTGCCTGTGGTGGCGACCGAGATCCAGGTCACCAGGCAGATCCTCGTCTACACCTGGCTGACCGTCATCGCGACGCTGGCGCTGGCGTTGGCGACCGGCTGGCTGTACGCCTCGGTGGCGATCCTCGCCGGCACCTGGTTCCTGGTGATGGCCCACCAGCTCTACGCCGGCGTACGCCGCGGTGAGCCGGTCAAGCCGTTGCGGTTGTTCTTGCAGTCCAACAACTACCTCGCGGTGGTGTTCTGCGCGCTGGCCGTCGACTCGGCGCTGGACCTCCCGACGCTGCTGTCCCGCTAGGGGATCAGCACCACCGATCCGACGGTCTTGCGGCCCTGCAGATCGCGATGGGCCTGCTCGGCGTCGCGCAGTGCATAGCGGTTGCTCACGGTCACGGTGAGCGTGCCGTCTGCGATGGCGGTGAGCAGTTCGCCTGCGCGCCACGAGAATTCGTCGGCGGTGCGGGTGTGGTGTGCGAGATTGGGCCGCGTCAGGAACACCGAACCCGCAGCGTTGAGGCGCTGCGGATCGAACGGCGGCACCGGCCCGCTCGCCGCACCGAACAGTGCCAGCGTCCCGCGCACCGCCAGGCTGGCCAGGCTGGCCTCGAACGTCGAGGCGCCCACCCCGTCGTAGACCGCTTCGACGCCGTTGCCGTCCGTCAGCTCGCGGACCCGCGCGCCGAAGGCGGCCGGATCGTCCGGGTAGTCCAGCACCTCGACCGCGCCGGCCTGCCGGGACAGCTCGGCCTTGTCCGGCGTCGACACCGTGGTGATCACCGACGTCGCCAAGCTAGTCGCCCACTGCGTCAGGATCAGCCCGACGCCACCGGCGCCGGCATGCACCAGCACCGTGTCGCCCTGCTGGATCGGATAGGTGGACTTGATCAGGTAATGCGCCGTCATGCCCTTCAGCAGCGACGAGGCGGCCACATCGGGCGCGACGCCCTCGGGCACGTACGCGACGAAATCGGCCGGGGCCAGGCAGTAATCGGCGTAGGCGCCGAGCGCCTGCGCGGTCACCACGCGGTCGCCGACGTTGAGCGCGGCGACCTCGTCGCCGACGGCCTCGATCGTGCCGCACACCTCGGTGCCGACGACGAACGGCAGCTCCCGCGGATACAACCCCGAGCGGAAGTAGGTGTCGATGAAGTTCACGCCGATCGCCTCGGCCTTGATCAGCACCTGATCGGGTCCCGGTGCGGGCTGCGACTTCTCGACGTAAGACAGAACTTCCGGCCCGCCGGTCTCGGCGACTTCGATGGCGTACATAGGTGACATCATGCCCGTCATGAAGCTCGCCCGCCCCGAGGTGTTCCATCCGCGCATCGTGCTCGCGGGATGCCCCGCGCTACCCGACGGCGACGGCGACGACGCCGGGTTGATCGCGGCGCTGCGGACCCGCGGCCTGCACGCCCGGTGGTTGTCCTGGGACGACCCCGCGACGCTCGACGCGGATGTGGTGATCCTGCGCGCGACATGGGACTACACCGAGCGGCTTGCCGAGTTCCTGACATGGACGCGGCGGGTGCCCATGCTCCTCAATGGGCCCGACGTGGTGGCCTGGAGCGCCGACAAACGTTATCTGGCCGACCTGGCCGCAGCCGGCGTCGCGACGGTGCCCACCGCGTTCTTCGCGCCGGGGGAGCAGGTGACCATCCCGCCCGGGGAGGTCGTCGTCAAACCGTCGGTGGGCGCCGGGTCGGTGGGGGCGATGCGGTTCCGCGACGGCGATGCCGCGCTCGGGCACGCGGCAGCGCTGCACGCGGACGGCCGAACGGTGATGGTGCAGCCCTACGACGCGCGGGTGGTCGACGGCGAGACCGCGATGGTGTTCCTGCGCGGCGAGCCGTCGCACGCGTTCACCAAGGGGCCGATGCTGCCCGCGCCGGGGCGAGGACCGGTTCTCGACCCGTCCGGCACGTACGCCGAGGAGAGTCTGCAAAGCGCTGACCCCGTGGGCGAGCTGTGGGACGTAGGCCACGCCGCGCTCGCGGCCGCGGCCGAACACCTCGGCATCGGGGTGACCGACCTGCTGTACGCGCGCGTCGACGTGCTCGGCGGAGCCGACGCTCCGGCGCTGCTGGAACTCGAGTTGGTCGAGCCGTCACTGGGGTGGCGCCAGCTCGACGAGTCGACCCGGAAACAGCAGCAGCGCAGGTTCGCCGTCGCGGTCGAATCAGCTCTCGACGAGCGCGGCCTCGGTCCGTTCGCGAAGGGTCCGTTCGCTCAGCGCCGCCCATAGCGCCGCCGTCGCCGCGGTGCACGCCGCCGCCCCCGCGACGTGGAAGGCCACCAGGACCTCGGGTACCCCGGTCGCGAACTGCACCGCGCCGAGCAACCCCTGCGCGGCGACCAGTACGACGAGCACGCGGAGCCGCCTCATGACCTGCGGGGCGGCGTGGGTCGCGACAAGCCCGAAGCCCAGGCCGACGACCAGCGCCAAATAGGCCACCAGCAGCGACGAGTGCAGGTGCACGAGCGTGGTGATCTCGACCTCGAGCCGCGGTACCGGGCGGTCGATGCTCTTGTCGCCGGCGTGAGGTCCCGCGCCGGTGACCATCGTGCCGGTGATCAGCACGGCTGACAGCGTCAGTGCGCTCAGGGCGGTCAGCCGCCGCAACGCTCGGGGTGCGCGTTCGCGCGTCTCACCGGCGTCGGGCTGGCCGATCTTGACGAACAGCAGGACAGAGAGCCACACCACCAGCATCGATGCGAGCAGGTGCACTGCCACCGTCCACCACAGCAGGCCGGTCAGGACGGTGATGCCGCCGATCACGGCCTGCAGCACCGTCGACGCCGGCATCAGCCAGGCGTAGATCAGGACCTCCCGACGCCGCCGTGCGCGGGTCACCACGATCACCGCGGCGGCGGCGGTCAGCACGACCAGGAACGTGATCAGCCGATTGCCGAACTCGACGGCCTGATGGATGACCGGAACCTCGGCGTGCGGGACGGGGGTGAAGCTGCCGGGAAAGCACTGCGGCCACGTCGGGCAGCCCAGGCCCGATGCGGTGACGCGGACGATCGCCCCGGTCACGGCGATGCCGCCCTGGGTGAGGATGACCGCGGCGGCGACGATGCGCTGCACGCGCAGGCTCGGTTCGGGAAGCAGATCGACGAGCCGCACGAAGAGTCGTGGCAGGAGTCGTCGGCCGGGCACGGTGTCGATGGTAGAGCCCGCCTAACTACGGACCGTAGTAGGGGCCGTGAGAGGTACCAGAACCTCGTCGACGAGGGTGAGCACCAGCTCCTCGTCGATGGGATCGCCGGTGATCAGAAGGTGGTGCCAGAGCACACTCTGGCCGAGTTCCCGGACCACGGCGACGGGAATGTCGGCGCGCACGTCGCCGCGCTCTATCCCGCGCTCCAGCAGGGCCGTCACGTCGGCTTTGCGGCTTCCGATGATGTCGGCGTGAAACGTCTCGGCCAGTTCCGGGTCCGCGGCGACTGCCATCACGATCGAGCGCATCAACGGACCCTGCGGGCCGGCGAACAACTCGGCCCAGCCGCGCAGCACGGCCAGCATGTCGGTGCGGAAGCTGCCGGTGTCGTCGGTGGGAATCGAGGCCGACGCGACCTCGATAAGGGTGTCGCGCAGCAGTGCCCGCCGGTCGGTCCAGCGCCGGTAGAGCACCGGTTTGCTGGTGTGGGCGGCCGCGGCGACCGCCTCCATCGTGACGCCGTCAGGGCCGTGTGCGGTCAGCAGGTCCATGACGGCCGACTTGATGGCGGAGTCCAGCTCGGCGCCGCGTCGACGGGTGGTGGGCATGATCACACTCGATTCCTTGAGAAACGCTTGCGTATCTTATGTCCGAAATCGTACCGTTCTTGGTAAGAAACGCAAACGTATCTTGTGAGGACGGACATGTACCACCCGACACTTCCCGTGCTGTATCCGCTGCGCTCGGTCGACTCCGCATCAGTGCGGTACACAGACTGTGCTCACGGCCGTCGCCGGGTCACGATCGACCACCGGCCGCTCGCCGGGGTCACCCCGGCGATGCTGCTCGACTGGTTCACCCACCTCGACGGCACCATGCGCTACGGCGGACGGACCGTCGACCGCTACCTCGCCTGGCATCCGACCGACCACATCCGATGGGAGCTGTGGCGCCCGGCGCCCGGCGGCGGTGCGGGCGAGGGAGCGCGGTTCCACATCGTCGAGGCATTCGGCGGCGATCCGAACTTCGGCGTCGACGTCGTCGACCGGGTCGAGAAGCTCGACGTCACCGGAATCCGATTGGTCCAGAGGTTCGCCGGGGTGCCGATCTTCGCCCTCGAGCACACCTGGTCGGCCGGCGTGGACGGCACACACTACGTGTCGGTGATGGACATCGGCGCTCGCAGCGCCCTGATGGCGCCGGTCAACGCGGTCCTGCGTCGCCGGTTCCCGTCGAAGATGGTGACGGCGTGGGTGCGGCACAACATCGAGGAAGTGGGGCAGCTGGAATACCTGCTGCCACAGCTGGCGGGCTCAGGTGAAGCGGAACCAGCGCAGCGCGCATAGCCCCGCGGCAGCGCCCCAGATCGCCAGCACCACAAGGCCGAACCAGTCGACCGACAGCGTCATCGCCCGCGTCAGCGCCTCGGTCAGGGCACCTGAGGGCGTCAGCCTCGCGACCCACTGCACCGCGCCGGGCACGATGCCGCCGTCGGAGCCGCCCTCCACGGTCAGCGCACCCACGCCGGCGAACACGAACCACATCAGGTTCGCTACCGCGAGCACGATCTCCGCGCGCAGGGTGCCGCCGAGCAGCAGCCCGAGCGCGGCGAACACCGCGGTGCCGAGCGCGATGATGACCGCGCCCAGCGCGAGGCCGGCAGGCGCGGGCCGCCACCCCAGACCGATACCGATCGCGCCCAGCAGGATCGACTGCAGGAACACCACCGTCACGACGGCCAGCGACTTGCCGGCGATGATGCCCCACACCGGTAACGCGGTGGCGCCGAGCCGCTTCAGCGCGCCGTAGCGCCGGTCGAACGCGACGGCGATCGCCTGCCCGGTGAACGCGGTCGAGATGACGGCCAGCGCCATGATCGCCGGGGCGAACGTCGCCGCGCGGTCCGGGCCGAACGAGCCAAGCGGCAGCAGCGTCAGGCCGACCAGCAGCGTGATCGGGATGAACATCGTCAGCAGCAGCTGCTCGCCGTTGCGCAGCAGCAGCCGCAGTTCCAGGCCGTATTGGGCGGCCAGCATCCGCGGAACCGGCGCGGGCCGCGGATCGGGGGAGAAGGTGCCTGCGGCGAAGCGATTCGAGGTGTTCTTCGAGGTGCTCACTGACGCAACTCCCGTCCGGTGACGTCGAGGAACACGTCCTCGAGGCTGCGCTGCTCGACGCGCATGTCGGTCGCCAGCACGTCGAGCCGGGCGCACCACGCCGTGACGGTCGCCAGCACCTGCGGATCGATACGACCCTCGACGAGGTACTCCCCGGGGGACGTCTCGGTGGCGCGGTAGCTCTCTGGCAGTGCCGCGATCAGCAGCGAGAGGTCCAGCATGCGTGGGGCCCGGAACCGCAGCTGGTTCTCGGCGCCACTGCGCATGAGCTCGGCAGGTGTCCCGCTGGCCACGGCCTGGCCCCGGTCGATGATCAGGATGTGGTCGGCGAGCTCCTCGGCCTCGGTGAGCTGATGGGTTGTCAGCACCACCGTCACGCCGTCGCGCCGCAGTGCGTCGATCAGTTCCCACACGACCAGGCGGGCGTGCGCATCCATGCCTGCCGTCGGTTCGTCGAGGAACACCAGCTCGGGCCGGCCGACCACCGCGCACGCCAGCGCGAGCCGCTGCTGCTGGCCGCCGGAGAGCCGTCGGTAGGTGGTGCGCGCGGAATCGGTCAGGCCCAGGGTGTCCAGTAACCACGCCGGATCCAACGGGTTGGCGGCATAGGAGGCGACCAGGGCGAGCATTTCGCCGGCACGCGCGGCCGGGTAGGCGCCACCGCCCTGCAGCATCACCCCGGTTCGTGCGCGCACCTCGGCGTTGTCGGCCACCGGGTCCAGGCCGAGGATCTCGATGCTGCCGGCGTCGGGGCGGACGAAGCCTTCGCACATCTCGACCGTCGTCGTCTTGCCCGCGCCGTTGGGGCCGAGCAGCGCGAAGATCTCTGCCGCACCCACCTCGAGGTCCAGGCCGGACACCGCCACGGTGGCGCCGTACCGCTTCGTCACGCCACGCACCCGCACGGGCGCGCTACCGGAACGGGAGGTCACGGAGATTCAGCGTAGGCGTCGGTCTTGTCGGCCGTGCCCACCGGCTCGTCGAGACGCCCCGTCGCGGCCTCCGGCACCGCCCGCCACGGCAGCCACCGGTACGTCAGCGCGATCAGCGCCAGCACGATCACGGTGCTCGCCACCGTCGCCAGCACGATCTGGAAGAGCGCGAACCGGTCGCCGTTGGCCGTGGGTCCGAAGATCCCCACGATCAGGGTCACGGCGATGACCGCCGAGCGGAAGCCGGGCCGGGTGGCCCAGGCGGCCAGCGGGATGATCGCCCACAGCAGGTACCACGGCTGCACCACTGGGAACAGCAGCACGGTGACGCCGAGAGCCACCCCGAGCCCACCGACGGGGTGCAGGCGGTTGCGCAGCACAGCGAACAGAAGCCAGGTGACGATCAGGGCGATCAGGGTCACGCCGATCGCACGGGTCAGCGCGAGGACCGCGGTGGTGTGATCGCCGAGCCCCAGCAGGATGCCGACCTGGCCGGTGCCCAGTGCGAGCAGCGTCGGCGGCGACATCCAGCTGCGCACGACGTTGGCGGTGCCGAGGGTGAACAGCCAGCCGAAGCCCAGGCCGCTGGCCCACCCGATCAGCGCCATCACCGCCAGGGACACCGCACCGAGCGCGGTGCCCGCCGTCAGGAACGCCTTGACCGTGCCGCCCCAGCGCGCAGCCAGCGCCATCGCGACGAAGCCGAGCGCCAACAGTCCCGGGAGCTTCACCTGCGACGACATCGTGATCAGCACCGTGCCCGCCAGCAGCATGCCCGGGGCGTACCAGCGGTGCCGTCCCGTCGCGCCGAGAGCGGAGATGCCCCGCAGCGCGAACTCGGTGCCGGCCAGCATGAACCCGAGCATCAGCGCCTCGTTGTGGATGCCGGCGACCAGATGCATGAACAGCAGCGGATTGGTCGCGCCCAGCCACAGCGCGCTGACCTCGGCGACGCCGCACCGGCGCGCCAGCCGGGGCGTGGCCCACACGATCAGGCCGACGCCGAGCAGCACCATCAGCCGGTGGAACAGCACCGCCTCGACGATGTTCTCTCCAGTAATCCGCGAAATACCGCGGCCGATCCACAGGAACAGCGGTCCGTAGGGCGCGGGGGTTTCACGCCAGAGGCTCGGCACCGACAGCGTGAACACGTGATCGAGGCCCAGGCCGGGGGCGGGACCGACGCGATAGGGGTCGCTGCCCTGCAGTGAGATCTCGCTCTGCGCGAGGTAGGAGTAGACGTCTTTGCTGTACATCGGTGGGGCGATCAGCAGCGGCAGTGCCCACAGCAGCAGCGTGCGGTCCACCTGGCTGCGGGTCATGCGGCGCTTGCCCAGCGCGAAGCGGCCCAGCATTAGCCAGGCCAGCGCCATCATCACCGCGCCGGTGGTGGTCATCGTCAGCGAGACCGTCTGGATGCGTGACGGCAGGTTGAGCAGGCGCACCCCGAACGTGGGGTCCTGCACGACGGGTCGGGCGCCGGCGCCGAGCGCGCCGATCGCCATCAGCACCGTGCCGGTCGCGCCGAACAGCCGGGTGCGGTGCAGGGCGACCAGCTCAGCCGGGTCGAGGGGGATGCCGACGGTCCGCTCATCGCCGTGGAGACCGGCGATCGAGGTGCTGAGCGAATGTCGGCGGGCTGCCACCCAGGCAGCGTAGCGGGCTGCTATTCCCGGTTTTGCCGCCCAGACGGTGTGACAAGTATGACGGTTCCGATAAGGGTGACCTTGGTGGACCCGGTCAGGCAATTGCGTCACACTGGTGTTGTGAAAATCCGTCCGGAGGGCACCGCTGTGCCAGTCGAGGGGTCGGCCGCTGTGCTGTCCCCGTCGGCCGCCGACGGTGACACCAGGACGGCGATCGTGCGTCTGCTGCTGGAGTCGGGTTCGACGACGGCGAGCAGCATCGGCGAGCGCCTGGGGCTGTCGGCGGCCGGGGTACGCCGCCATCTCGACGCCCTGATCGAGGCAGGCGACGCGCAGGCCAAGTCGGCGGCGGCGTGGCAGCAGGAGGGCCGAGGACGGCCCGCCAAGCGCTACCAGTTGACTGCGGCCGGCCGCGCGAAGCTCGAGCACACCTATGACGATCTGGCGTCTGCAGCCATGCGGGCGCTGCGCGAGATCGGCGGCGACGATGCGGTGCACACGTTCGCCCGTCGCCGTATCGACACCATCCTCTCCGGCGTGGCGCCTGCGGCGTCTGACCGTGCCGAGGACGTCGAGGCCGCCGCGGACCGCGTCGCCGACGCACTGAGCCGAGCCGGCTACGCAACGACGACCACGCAGGTGCGCGGTCCACTGGGTGGGGTGCAGATCTGCCAGCACCACTGCCCGGTGTCCCACGTCGCCGAGGAGTTCCCCGAACTCTGCGAGGCCGAGCAGCAGGCGATGTCGGAGGTGCTGGGTACTCACGTCCAGCGGCTCGCCACCATCGTCAACGGGGATTGTGCCTGCACCACCCACGTTCCGGCGCACAGCCCGCGCCGGAGCCCGTCAGCTAGCAAAAGGAGTGTGTCGCAATGACACTCACACCGGAGGTCAAGCCAGAAGCGCTGACCCAGGAGGAGACCATCGCCTCCCTGGGCAAGTACGGCTACGGCTGGTCCGACTCCGACGTCGCGGGTGCCAGCGCCCAGCGCGGGTTGTCGGAGGCCGTGGTGCGCGACATCTCGTCGAAGAAGAGCGAGCCGGAGTGGATGCTCGACATCCGTCTCAAGGCGCTGCGCACCTTCGACAAGAAGCCGATGCCGAACTGGGGGTCCAACCTCGAGGGCATCGACTTCGACAACATCAAGTACTTCGTGCGCTCCAGCGAGAAGCAGGCCGCCACGTGGGACGACCTGCCCGCCGACATCAAGAACACCTACGACAAGCTCGGCATCCCGGAAGCCGAGAAGCAGCGCCTGGTCTCGGGTGTGGCGGCCCAGTACGAGTCCGAGGTCGTGTACCACTCGATCCGCGAGGATCTCGAGGCCCAGGGCGTCATCTTCCTCGACACCGATTCCGGTCTGCGTGAACATCCCGAGCTGTTCCGGGAGTACTTCGGCACCGTGATCCCGGCCGGGGACAACAAGTTCTCCGCGCTCAACACCGCGGTGTGGTCCGGCGGATCGTTCATCTACGTCCCCAAGGGTGTGCACGTCGACATCCCGCTGCAGGCCTACTTCCGGATCAACACCGAGAACATGGGGCAGTTCGAGCGGACGCTGATCATCGTCGACGAGGACGCCTACGTGCACTACGTCGAAGGCTGCACCGCGCCGATCTACAAGAGCGACTCGCTGCACAGCGCGGTCGTCGAGATCATCGTCAAGCCCGGCGGCCGCTGCCGCTACACCACCATCCAGAACTGGTCGAACAACGTCTTCAACCTGGTGACCAAGCGGGCCCGGGCCGAGGCCGGCGCCACGATGGAATGGGTCGACGGCAACATCGGCTCCAAGGTGACGATGAAGTACCCCGCGGTCTGGATGACCGGTGAGCACGCCAAGGGTGAGGTGCTCTCGGTCGCGTTCGCCGGCGAGGGCCAGCATCAGGACACCGGCGCCAAGATGCTGCACCTGGCACCGAACACGTCGAGCAACATCGTGTCCAAGTCCGTCGCCCGTGGCGGTGGCCGTGCGTCCTACCGTGGCCTGGTGCAGGTCAACAAGGGTGCTCACGGATCGCGGTCGAGCGTGAAATGCGATGCGCTGCTGGTGGATACGATCAGCCGCTCCGACACCTATCCCTACGTCGACATCCGCGAGGACGACGTCACGATGGGCCACGAGGCCACTGTGTCGAAGGTCAGCGAGGATCAGATGTTCTATCTGATGAGCCGCGGTCTGACCGAGGACGAGGCGATGGCGATGGTGGTGCGCGGCTTCGTCGAGCCCATCGCCAAGGAGCTCCCGATGGAGTACGCCCTCGAGCTCAACCGGCTGATCGAGCTGCAGATGGAAGGCGCGGTCGGCTAGTGGGACAGGCGAATCTGACGGCGGCCCTCGAGGGCGCCAACAAGGGCGAGCTGTTCACATCGTTCGACGTCGACGCCTTCGAGGTGCCCGGCGGCCGTGACGAGATCTGGCGCTTCACCCCGCTCAAGCGGCTGCGCGGCCTGCACGACGGGTCGGCCGCCGCCAGCGGTGAGGCCACCGTCGAGGTCGCCGGTTCCGGTGACGTGCGCGTGGAGCGCATCGCCCGTAGCGACGAGCGGCTCGGCCAGGCCGGCGCACCGGCGGACCGTGTTGCGGCGCAGGCGTACTCGAGCTTCGAGACGGCGACGCTGATCGACGTGCCCGCCCAGGCCGTGATCGCCGACCCGGTCGAGGTGACGATCACCGGCCCCGGCGAGAGCGCAACCGCCTACGGGCACATCCAGATCCGCCTCGGCGAGCTGGCCGAGGCGGTCGTCGTGCTCGACCACCGCGGCAGCGGAACCTACGCCGACAACATCGAATTCGTCGTCGGCAACGGCGCGACGCTGCGGGTGATCTCGATCGCGGACTGGGCCGACGACGCGGTGCACGTCAGCACGCACCACGCCACGCTGGGCCGGGACGCGGTGCTGCGGCACGCCGCGGTGACCCTGGGCGGCGACGTGGTCCGGTTGACGGGTCGGGTCCGCTATACGGCGCCCGGTGGCGACGCCGAACTGCTGGGTCTGTACTTCGCCGACGACGGCCAGCACTTCGAATCCCGGCTGCTGGTCGACCACGCGCAACCGAACTGCCGTTCCAACGTGACGTACAAGGGTGCGCTGCAAGGGGATCCGGATTCGCGGCGGCCCGACACCCACACCGTGTGGGTGGGCGACGTGCTGATCCGCGCCGAGGCCACCGGCACCGACACCTTCGAGGTCAACCGCAACCTGGTGCTCACCGACGGCGCGCGTGCCGACTCGGTGCCCAACCTGGAGATCGAGACCGGCGAGATCGTCGGCGCCGGCCACGCCAGTGCCACCGGCCGGTTCGACGACGAGCAACTGTTCTATCTACGCGCCCGAGGCATCCCGGAGCAGCAGGCCCGCCGCCTGGTGGTCCGCGGCTTCTTCAACGAGATCATCGCCAAGATCTCCGTCCCCGCCGTGCGGGAGCGCCTGACCGACGCCATCGAACGCGAACTAGCGATTACCGAGAGAAGTTGACCATGACCACACTGGACATCAAAGATCTGCACGTCTCGGTGAACACCCCCGAGGGCGAGGAGATCCCGATCCTCAAGGGTGTCGACCTGACCGTGAAGTCGGGGGAGACCCACGCCGTGATGGGCCCCAACGGGTCCGGCAAGTCGACGCTGTCCTACGCGATCGCGGGACACCCGAAGTACACCGTCACCGGGGGCTCCATCACCCTCGACGGTGAGGACGTCCTCGAGATGAGCGTCGACGAACGCGCCCGCGCCGGCCTGTTTTTGGCCATGCAGTACCCCGTCGAGGTGCCGGGGGTGTCGATGTCGAACTTCCTGCGCACCGCCGCGACCGCGGTCCGCGGTGAGGCGCCGAAGCTGCGGCACTGGGTCAAAGAGGTCAAGGGCGCGATGACCGACCTCGGCATCGATCCGTCCTTCGGCGAGCGCAGCGTCAACGAGGGTTTCTCCGGCGGCGAGAAGAAGCGCCACGAAATCCTGCAGCTCGGCCTGCTCAAGCCGAAGATCGCGATCCTCGACGAGACCGATTCGGGTCTCGACGTCGACGCGCTGCGCGTGGTCAGCGAAGGTGTGAACCGCTACGCCGAGGCCGAGAACGGCGGCGTGCTGCTGATCACCCACTACACGCGAATCCTGCGCTACATCCAGCCGCAGTTCGTGCACGTGTTCGTCGCCGGCCGCATCGTCGAGTCGGGCGGTCCCGAACTCGCCGACGAGCTGGAAACCAACGGCTACGAACGCTTCACGCAGGCCGCCGCGGGAGCCTGATCATGACGGCTGCGCGGGTGCTCGATGCGGCCGAAGTGGCCAGAGTCCGAGCAGATTTCCCGATCCTGTCGCGGGTGATGCGCGGCGGCCAGCGGCTCGCCTACCTGGATTCCGGGGCGACGTCGCAGAAGCCGCTCGTGGTGCTCGACGCCGAGCGGGAGTTCCTGCTCACCTCCAACGGGGCGGTGCACCGCGGCGCCCACCAGTTGATGGAGGAGGCGACCGACGCCTACGAGCAGGGCCGCGAGGACATCGCGGCCTTCGTCGGCGCTGACAACGACGAGCTGGTGTTCACCAAGAACGCCACCGAGGCCATCAACGTGGTGGCGTATGCGTTGGGGGACAAGCGATTCGACCGGGCCGTCGGCCCGGGCGACGTCATCGTCACCACCGAGCTCGAGCACCATGCCAACCTGGTGCCCTGGCAGGAGCTCGCGCAGCGCACCGGAGCCACCCTGCGCTGGTACGGCGTTACAGACGATGGCCGGATCGACCTCGATTCGCTGCAGCTCGATGAGCGCGTGAAAATCGTTGCCTTCAGCCATCATTCGAATGTCACCGGCGCCATCGCGCCGGTCGGGGAGTTGGTGGCCCGCGCCCGCGCGGTGGGCGCACTGGTGCTGCTGGACGCCTGCCAGTCGGTACCGCACCAGCCCGTCGACCTGCACGGTCTCGACGTCGACTTCGCCGCGTTCTCCGGACACAAGATGCTCGGCCCCACCGGCATCGGCGTGCTCTACGGCAAGCGTGCCCTGCTCGACGCGATGCCTCCCGTGCTGACCGGCGGGTCGATGATCGAGACGGTCACGATGGAGGCCACCACGTTCGCACCCGCGCCTCAGCGCTTCGAGGCGGGCACCCCGATGACCTCTCAGGTCGTCGGATTGGCCGCGGCGGCACGCTATCTGGACGGGCTCGGGATGCCGGCTGTCGAAGAGCACGAGCGCGACCTTGTGGCCGCCGCGCTGACCGGGCTGGCGGAGATCGACGGTGTCCGGATCATCGGTCCGACCACGATGACCGACCGCGGCTCGCCCGTGTCCTTCGTCGTCGACGGTGTGCACGCCCATGACGTCGGCCAGGTGCTCGACGACGACGGTGTCGCCGTGCGCGTGGGTCATCACTGCGCGTGGCCGCTGCACCGCCGGTTCGGGATCGCCGCGACTGCCCGCGCCTCGTTCGCGGTCTACAACACCGTGGACGAGGTGGACCGGCTGGTGGCCGGCGTGCGCCGCGCCGTGGAGTTCTTCGGGTGAGACTCGAGCAGATCTACCAGGAAGTCATCCTGGACCACTACAAGCACCCGCATCACCGCGGCCTGCGAGAGCCCTTCGCCGCCGAAGTGCACCACGTCAATCCGACCTGCGGTGACGAGGTGACGCTGCGGGTGTCCCTGTCCGACGACGGGGAGAGCGTCACCGACATCTCCTACGACGGACAAGGGTGCTCGATCAGCCAGGCCTCGACGTCGGTGCTGACCGATCAGGTGATCGGCCAGACTGTCGGGGACGCGCTCAAGACCGTGGCGGCGTTCTCGGAGATGGTGTCGTCGCGGGGCACGATCGACGGAGACGAAGACGTGCTGGGCGACGGCGTCGCATTCGCCGGTGTCGCCAAGTACCCGGCGCGGGTGAAGTGCGCGCTGCTGGGGTGGACCGCTTTCAAAGCAGCGCTGGCGCAGGCGCATGGGCCCGATGAGACTTCTGCGGAGGAGAACTGATGAGTGACGCACCGACTGAAGAACAGCTCGCCGACATCGAAGAGGCGATGCGCGATGTCGTCGACCCCGAACTCGGCATCAACGTCGTGGACCTCGGTTTGGTCTACGGCGTCAACGTGGAGAAGGGCGAGCAGGGCGATGTCGCGCTGATCGACATGACGCTGACCTCGGCGGCGTGCCCCCTGACCGACGTGATCGAAGACCAATCCCGCACGGCGCTGGTCGGCGCCGGACTGGTCAACGAACTGCGCATCAATTGGGTGTGGAACCCTCCGTGGGGCCCGGACAAGATCACCGAGGACGGTCGCGAGCAGCTGCGCGCCCTGGGTTTCACCGTCTGATCCCATGCCCCGCCGATGAGCGTGCTGGCGGCTCCGTCTGTGCTGTGGCGGTGGAACGCCGCCGGCCGGGCGCTGGTCGCGGGGATGCTCATAGGAGTCGCTCTCGGCGTCCTGGCCTGGCTGGACTCCGGCACCGCACTGGCCGCTGCGGCGGTGTTCCTCGTCACCGGTGGATTGTCGGGCGTGGTGACGGCGCACCGGATGGCTCGTGACTGGCCGCAGGCGGCCTCGTTGAGTCGCAGCGACAGGGTGGCCGTCGTACGCGCCGTGCGCCGCGGTGAACCGCTTCCGGATGCCGCCCTCGTCGAGGCGGCTCTCAGTTATGCGACGGTGCTACACACAGCGGCCTCGCGTCGGTCGCTGTGGCGCTACCTGCTGGCGATCGTCGTGGTTCCCCTCATCGTCACCGCCATCGCCACTGCGCTCTGGGACGCGCGGTACGGGTCCGTGGGCAGTGCGGTCGCCTCGCTCATCTACCTCGCCGTGCTCCCCCTGGAGTTCCTGTGGTGGCCGCGGTACACCGCGGCACTGCTGCGCCGGGCCGACCGATCGGTGGGCATCACGCCGGCGTCGTGACCGGTTGTTCTTGCCGTCGACGATGCGGCTATGACGCCATTGGCCCATGGCAACGTGCCGACCATGCACATTCGCGGATCTGTGGAGATCGAGCGAATTATCGCAGCTGCGCTGCAAATGCATTTACCGGAATATTCCGCTGCACTGTGAATATGACGATCCAGGTTGTGCGAAAAAATTAACGGGAAAGCAGGGGACTTCCGAGAACCGTGTGTATAACGTTTGCTGAGTACGGGGATTTCACTGCCAGAAGCGCTCTGAACTGGTTCTAGTTACAGGTCTGTTGTTCGCTGATGGTCGCCGAATTCACGTGCTGATTTTGCTTCGCCTTTCGTCAAACGCCTCATCAAGTGAAATGGATTCGGTGATGCAATCCACTCAGCGAACGGGAACGCCGGCCCTCAACGGCAAACACTTTCTGGCTGGCGGCATCGTCGCCGCCGGGCTGATGGCGGCCGGAGTGGCCGGGGCGGGTGCCGCCGCAGCAGCACCCGACGACTCCGGTTCGGCGACGACGCACTCGGTGTCGGCGCCGGACTCGACGACATCGAATGCGGACGCCACACCGTCGCGGCGGACCCCACGCGGGCAGGCCCGGGAGGCCGACGAGCGCCCCGGGGCCACACCCCACCGCCGGACCAACCGGCCGCGGGCCGACAAGGACGAGACGGCAGGGGAGGACAGCCGTCCGCAACAACGCGACCGCACTCGTCGCGCCGAGCGGGAGGCGACCGCCGAGGACTCGCGTCCGGGCCGTAGGGTGAGGTCATCGACCCCGGAACCGGCCCCCGTAACCAGCGAGGTCACCGTCGCCGCCACCGGCGCCACCAAGGCGCTCACGTCGTCCCGCGCCGCAGCCGTCACATCGGCCAGCAGCACCACGCCCGATGCGACGCTGCTGGCCGCGGCGACCAGCACCCGCGTGACCGTCGGGTCCATGATCGTCGACTCGCTCTACTCGAAAGGCATCCGCAGCAAGCGGATGGGAACCGACTGGCTCGACATCCCGGTGTCGACAGCGAAAGCGGAGCGCTGGCTGGTGCGCCGCCAGGACATCTACCGCGACGTACTCAACAGCCAGCCGACCCCACCGCCCGTGGGTCAGCCCGGTCAGCCCGGGCAGCCCGGAACCTCGCAGCCGCGCCTGCTCTGGGAGACGAACTTCAGCAGCCGGGAGGAGGCGCTGAAGTACTGGAGCTCACAGACCGGTCGGTGGGGGCAGTCCGCCGGCGAGAACCAGTACTACACCGACGGGAACAATTTCACCGTCGACGCCGACGGGAACCTGGTCATCCAGGTGCGTCGGGAGCGCACTCCCGACGGACTCGGCGCCCCCTACAACTACACCTCGGCACGCGTCGTCACCTACGGCAAGCAGTCGATCGGCGTCGGCACCCGCGTCGAGGCCCGCATCCAGGTGCCACCGGACTCGGGCCTGCTGCCGGCTTTCTGGACCGTGGGCCTCGAGCCCGGCCACGAGTTCGACTGGCCGCGCCAGGGCGAGATCGACATCATGGAGATCCCCGGCTTCGGCACGCCGGCCTCGCGGCGCATCTGGACCGGCAACATCCACGGCCCCTCGAAGGGCAACAAGAACGTCGACGTGAAGATGGACAACATCGACGCCGACCTCGGTCTCGACCTGTCGGCCGGCTTCCACACCTACGGCATGGATTGGTACGCCGACCGCATCATCTGGCGGGTCGACGGAGTCGAGGTGGGGCAGGTGACCAAAGCGGACTACGAAGCCCGCGGCGGCGACTGGACCCCGTTCTCCGGCGAGTGGGAGCACTACCTGATCCTCAACGTCGCCGTCGGTAATCCCTGGACCGGCGATCCGAGTGCATCGGTGCCGATGAACGCCGAGATGAAGGTCGACTGGGTGCGGGCGTACCAACTCTGAGGCGGGGAACACAGGTCCCGCGTCCGACGTTGACGTCAACATGGCCACGAAAGACATCACCGCCGAAGAGTTCAACGACACCATCACCGAGAACGAGATCGTCCTCGTCGACTTCTGGGCGTCCTGGTGCGGGCCGTGTCGTGCCTTCGCTCCGACCTTCACGGCGTCGTCGGAGAAGCATCCCGACGTGGTGTACGCCAAGGTCGACACCGAGGCCGAGCAGCAGCTGGCGGCTGCCGCCGACATCCGCTCGATCCCGACGCTGATGGCGTTCAAGAAGGGCAAGCTGGTGTTCAACCAGGCCGGTGCGCTGCCGCCGGCGGCGTTGGAAGACCTCATCCAGAAGGTCAAGGAGTTCGACATCGACGCGGCGATGGCCGCGGAGGACGACAGCCAGGCCTGATCCGGCTCGGGCACGCCGGATAGCCTGCTGGCGTGCCTCCGTTCGTTCTCGTCGACACGCCCCGCCCGCACGTCGCGCTGGTGACCCTCAACCGGCCCGAGCGGATGAACTCGATGGCGTTCGACGTCATGGTCCCGCTCAAGGCGGCGCTGGACGAACTCTCCCACGACAACGACGTCCGCGCCGTCGTGCTCACCGGTGCAGGGAGGGGGTTCTCCTCGGGGGCGGACCACAAATCGGCGGGATCGGTGCCGCACGTCGACGGCCTGACCCGGCCCACCTTCGGCCTGCGGTCGATGGAACTGCTCGATGACGTGATCCTGGGCATGCGCAAGCTCCACCAGCCGGTGATCGCAGCCGTCAACGGCGCGGCGATCGGCGGTGGCCTGTGCCTCGCGCTCGCCGCCGACATCAGAGTGGCCTCCACCGAGGCGTATTTCCGGGCTGCGGGAATCAACAACGGACTGACCGCGAGCGAGCTGGGCCTGAGCTACCTGCTGCCGCGAGCCATCGGATCGTCGCGCGCGTTCGAGATCATGCTGACCGGCCGCGACGTCACCGCCGAGGAGGCCGAGCGGATCGGGCTGGTGTCCCGGCAGGTGGCTCAGGAGGATCTGCTCGACACCTGCTTCGACATCGCCGAGCGCATCGGGGCGTTCTCCCGGCCGGGCACCGAGCTCACCAAGCGCACGTTGTGGAGCGGGCTCGACGCCGGCTCCCTCGAGTCCCACATGCAGGCCGAGGGCCTCGGTCAGCTCTACATCCGTCTGCTGACCAGCAACTTCGAGGAAGCCGTCGCGGCCCGCAAGGAGAACCGCGGGGCCATGTTCACCGACGACAAGTGATCGATTGGCGGCGGGGCCGCCGCTGCCATTAGCCTGGTAGCAGTCTCGGCACGGCTTTCTGCCTGCCCATTTCACCTTCAGGAGCATCAGCGTGATCACCGCAACGGACCTCGAGGTCCGCGCCGGAGCGCGCACCCTGCTCGCCATCGAGGGATCGGCTCTGCGCGTGCAACCGGGCGACCGCATCGGACTGGTGGGCCGCAACGGGGCGGGCAAGACCACCACGATGCGCATCCTGGCCGGCGAAGGTGAGCCCTACGCCGGGACGATCTCCCGCACCGGCGAGATCGGCTACCTGCCCCAGGACCCCAAGGAGGGCGACCTCGACCAGCTGGCCCGCGACCGGGTGCTCTCCGCGCGCGGCCTCGACACGCTGCTCTCGGACCTGGAGAAGCAGCAGGCGCTGATGGCCGAGGTCGCCGACGACGCGGCGCGCGACAAGGCCGTGCGCCGGTACGGAGAACTCGAGGAGCGCTTCGCCGCGCTCGGCGGCTACGCGGCCGAGAGTGAGGCGGGCCGGATCTGCGCCAGCCTCGGTCTGCCCGACCGCGTGCTGACCCAGCCGCTGCGCACCCTCTCCGGCGGCCAGCGGCGTCGCGTCGAGCTCGCCCGAATCCTGTTCGCCGCCTCCGACACCGGCTCCGGTTCGGCGACGACGCTGTTACTCGACGAACCCACCAACCACCTCGACGCCGATTCGATCACCTGGCTGCGGTCCTTCCTGCAGAACCACGCCGGCGGGCTCGTCGTGATCAGCCACGACGTCGACCTGCTCGCCGACGTCGTCAACCGGGTCTGGTTCCTCGACGCCGTGCGCGGCGAGGCCGACGTCTACAACATGGGCTGGCAGAAGTACCTCGACGCCCGCGCCACCGACGAGCAGCGCAGGCGTCGCGAACGCGCCAACGCCGAGAAGAAGGCGAGCGCGCTGCGCGCCCAGGCCGCCAAGATGGGCGCCAAGGCCACCAAGGCCGTTGCCGCACAGAACATGTTGAAACGTGCCGACCGGATGTTGGCCGCCCTCGACGCCGAACGCGTGGCCGACAAGGTGGCCCGCATCAAGTTCCCGACGCCCGCGCCGTGCGGCAAGACGCCTCTGATCGCCAAGGGATTGACCAAGACCTACGGGTCGCTGGAGATCTTCACCGGGCTGGACCTTGCCATCGACCGCGGCTCGCGCGTCGTCGTGCTGGGCCTCAACGGCGCCGGCAAGACCACGTTGCTGCGCCTGCTGGCGGGGGTCGAGAAGCCGGACGCGGGAGGGTTGGAACCGGGCCACGGGCTCAAGATCGGCTACTTCGCCCAAGAACACGACACCCTCGACAACATGGCCTCGGTGTGGGAGAACATCCGCCACGCCGCGCCCGACACCGGCGAACAGGATCTGCGAGGACTGTTGGGCGCCTTCATGTTCACCGGACCTCAGCTCGAGCAGCCGGCCGGCACGCTGTCCGGTGGTGAGAAGACCCGGCTGGCGCTCGCCGGCCTCGTCGCCTCCACCGCCAACGTCCTGCTGCTCGACGAGCCGACCAACAACCTGGACCCCGCATCGCGTGAGCAGGTGCTCGACGCGCTGCGCAGCTACGAGGGCTCGGTCGTGCTGGTGACCCACGATCCCGGAGCAGCCGAGGCGCTGGACCCGCAGCGGGTGCTGCTCCTGCCCGACGGCACCGAAGACTTCTGGTCCGCCGACTACAGGGAACTGATCGAGCTCGCCTGATCGTCAGATTCAAGCCCCCCAGCCACGGGTATTCGTGTGCCGCAGATCACTGGAGGGGCTTGATGAAGAAGAACGTGAACGACAGGAACCAGCTCATCACCGAGCTGCGCGCCGCTTACGAAGGCGGCGCGAGCATCCGGACCCTGGTGGCCTCCACCGGCCACTCGTACGGTTCGGTCCACAGCATGCTGCGCGAGGCCGGTGCGACCATGCGCAGCCGGGGCGGGCCCAACCACCGCGGCAGGCGCTGAATCAGGACTGACCGGCCTGCTGGCGCACCGACGCCTCGACCATGTCGAGCACGGCGCCGAGCCGTTGCGGATCATCGCCAGAGGCCAAGCGTGCCACCAGACCGTCGAGAACCAATTCCAGATAGGTGCGCAGCACCTCACCCGGCACGTCGTCGCGTAGCCGGCCCGCCTGCTTCTGGCGCCGCAGCCGTTCCGTGGTAGCCGCGGACAGTTCCGCGGACCGCTCCGCCCAGCCCCGGCTGAACGCCGGGTCATTGCGCAGCTTGCGGGCGATCTCCAATCGCGTTGCCAGCCAATCGAATTGATCGGGTGCGGCCAGCATGTCGCGCATCACCTGGATCAAGCCCTCGCGCGCCGCCACCTCGGCCATCCGCTCCGCGTCCTCACGCGCCAGTTCGAAGAACAGCGTGTCCTTGTCGCGGAAGTGATGGAAGATGGCGCCGCGCGAGAGCCCGATCGTCTGCTCGAGCCGCCGCACCGTCGCACGGTCGTAGCCGTATTCGGCGAAGCACCGGCGGGCGCCGTCGAGGATCTGGCGACGGCGCGCCGCCAGATGATCGTCGGTCACCCGGGGCATCGGTTACGGCCTCGGTTCTACGACTTCAGCATGTTGCGCAGCACGTACTGCAGGATGCCGCCGTTGCGGTAGTAGTCCGCCTCTCCAGGGGTGTCGATGCGCACCACGGCGTCGAACTCGACCTTCGAGCCGTCCTCCTTGGTTGCGGTGACATGGACGGTCTTGGGTGTCTTCCCGTCGTTCAGTTCCTCGATGCCTTCGATGTCGAAGGTCTCGGTGCCGTCCAGTTTGAGGCTGGCGGCCGATTCACCCTTCGGGAACTGCAGCGGGACCACGCCCATTCCGATCAGGTTCGACCGGTGGATGCGCTCGAAGGACTCGGTGATGACTGCCCGCACACCGAGCAGCGTCGTGCCCTTGGCCGCCCAGTCGCGCGACGATCCGGAGCCGTATTCCTTACCGCCCAACACCACCAGCGGGATGCCGGCCTCCTGGTAGTTCACGGACGCGTCGTAGATGAAGGCCTGCGGACCGCCATCCTGGGTGAAGTCGCGGGTGTAACCGCCCGACACGTCGTCGAGGAGCTGGTTCTTGAGGCGGATGTTGGCGAAGGTGCCTCGGATCATCACCTCGTGGTTGCCGCGGCGCGAGCCCAGTGAGTTGAAGTCCTTGGGCTCGACACCGTGCTCCTCGAGATACTGCGCCGCCGGGGTGCCCTTCTTGATGCTGCCGGCGGGGGAGATGTGGTCGGTGGTGACCGAATCGCCCAGTAGCGCAAGAACTCTGGCGCCCTTGATGTCGGACACTGGTTCGGGCTCGGCGGGCATGCCCTCGAAGTAGGGCGCCTTGCGCACGTAGGTGGACTCGTCGTCCCACTCGAAGGTGTTGCCCTCGGGCGTGGGCAGCGAGCGCCACCGGTCGTCACCTTTGAAGACGTCGGCGTAGTTGTCGGTGAACATCTCGCGGTTGATGGAGCTCGCGATGGTCTCCTCGATCTCCTGCGGGGAGGGCCAGATGTCCTTCAGGAAGACGTCGTTGCCGTCGTTGTCCTGGCCGAGCGGATCCGACTCGAAGTCGAAGTCCATCGTGCCGGCCAGGCCGTAGGCGATCACCAGCGGCGGCGAGGCCAGGTAGTTCATCTTGACGTCGGGGGAGATGCGTCCTTCGAAGTTCCGGTTGCCGGAGAGCACCGCCGTCACCGACAGGTCGTTGTCGTTGATCGCAGCCGAGATCTCGTCGGGCAGCGGACCGGTGTTGCCGATGCACGTGGTGCACCCGTAACCGCCGAGGAAGTAGCCGAGCTTCTCCAGGTACGGCCACAGGCCCGCCTTGTTGTAGTAGTCGGTGACCACCTGCGACCCCGGCGCCATGTTGGTCTTGACCCACGGCTTGGTGGTCAACCCCTTCTCGACGGCCTTCTTGGCGAGCAGTGCGGCGCCGAGCATCACCGACGGGTTGGAGGTGTTGGTGCACGAGGTGATGCCGGCGACCACGACGGCGCCGTGGTCGAGCACGAACTCGCCGCGCTCGTCGGAGCGGACCGTGACCGGATTGCTCGGACGTCCCTCGGCGCCGTTGGCCGCCGACGGACGCGCGTCCACCGCGCCGTCGTCGGCGAACGACAGGGACACCGAGTCGCTGGCCGGGAAGGACTCGTCGACGGCCTCGTCGAGTTTGGTCTCCGGCGCCGGGTGGTTCTCCTCGACGTAGTTGTGGATGTCCTTGCGGAATGCATTCTTCGCGTCGGTCAGCTCGATGCGGTCCTGCGGACGCTTCGGCCCCGAGATCGACGGGACGACCGTCGACAGGTCCAGTTCCAGGTATTCGGAGAACACCGGCTCCTTGGCCGGGTCGTGCCACATGCCCTGTTCCTTGGCGTAGGCCTCGACCAGGGCGAGCTGCTCGTCGCTGCGACCGGTCATCCGCAGATAGTTGATCGTCTCCTCGTCGACCGGGAACATCGCTGCGGTGGAACCGAATTCGGGGCTCATGTTGCCCAGCGTGGCGCGGTTGGCCAGCGGCACCTCGGCTACGCCGTTGCCGTAGAACTCGACGAACTTGCCGACCACACCGTGCTTGCGCAGCATGTCGGTGACGGTGAGAACGACGTCGGTCGCGGTGACGCCGGGCTTGATCTCACCGGTCAGCTTGAAGCCGACGACACGGGGGATGAGCATCGAGACGGGCTGACCCAGCATGGCGGCCTCGGCCTCGATACCGCCGACGCCCCAGCCGAGCACGCCGAGCCCGTTCTCCATCGTGGTGTGGCTGTCGGTACCCACACAGGTGTCGGGGTAGGCGACACCATTACGCGTCATCACCACGCGCGCCAGGTACTCGATGTTGACCTGATGCACGATGCCGGTTCCCGGCGGGACGACCTTGAAGTCGTCGAACGCGCCCTGGCCCCAGCGCAGGAACTGGTAGCGCTCGCCGTTGCGCTCGTATTCGAGTTCGACGTTGCGCTCGAACGCGTCGGCGCGGCCGAAGACGTCGAGGATCACCGAGTGGTCGATGACCATCTCGGCGGGCGAGAGCGGGTTGACCTTGTCCGGGTCGCCGCCGAGGGCCGCGACGGCCTCGCGCATGGTGGCCAGGTCGACGATGCAGGGCACGCCCGTGAAGTCCTGCATCAGCACGCGTGCGGGGGTGAACTGGATCTCGATGCTGGGCTCTGCCTCCGGGTCCCAGTTCGCGATCGCCTCGATGTGGTCCTTGGTGATGTTGGCGCCGTCTTCGGTGCGCAGCAAGTTCTCGGCGAGCACTTTGAGGCTGTAGGGAAGTTTCTCGGTGCCCGGCACCGCGTCGAGGCGGTAGATCTCGTAGCTGCTGTCCCCGACCTCGAGCGTGTCCTTGGCTCCGAACGAGTTCACGGATGAATTCTTGCTGCTCACATCAACTCCCGGCTTGAATCATCGCCGCGACGGGCTGTGTCGACGGCGCTTGTCACCCTAACAGTACGCTTGTCCTGTATGGAATCCCAGGGCGCTTCCCATCCTTGTCGCCCACGGCGCGGCACGCCACCCTCTGAACCGGGTCCGCGGTCGGCTACCGTGCTCGTGTGACCGGACCGCAGGTGATTCCGTTCCTGCCGGCGTACATCCCGCCGTCGATCGACATGGACCAGGTGCAGGCCGACGTCTCCGACGACGGCATCAGTGTGCCGCCCGCCGATCAGGCCGACGTGCCCGCTCTGCGCGACATCGTCGCTCAGGCCCAGCAGCAGGGGATCGACCTCAAGGTCGTCGTCATCGCCGAGAACCCGCCCATCGACACGCCACTTCGCGACATCGCTACCGAGGTCGGTGCCGCGCACCCGGGTTCGACCGTGCTGGCGCTCAGTCCGTCGTTCGCCGGAACCTTCAGCACCAGCTTCGACCGCACCACTCTGGAAGCCGGTCAGGACATCGCCCGCACCGGCGACCCCGTCCAGTCGACGAAGAATTTCGTGGGGGAGTTGACGACCCCGCACTTTCCGTGGACTGCATTCACGATTGCGCTTGTTTTTCTGGTGCTGATCGGCGCCGTCGCGACGCGTGCGCTGCAGAAATGGAGCAAACGGTCGACCGGCTCCGAGGCAGCCTTCACCAGCGTCGATTAGGGAATTGCCGCGCACTGCGCGAATGAAAACATCACCGTTTGATAACGGCAATTGCAATTACATTGCTGTAATTCGTGACTAAAGTTTCTTTAGCGTCAGATGTGACGTACGGTGCAATCGGTGCCTGTAGTTGCAGTTGTGCAAGATGTGACTTCTGCGCGAAGCCTGAGGAGACCTGAGTCGAATGAGACGCCCCCTTGGCGGCGCGCCCGCCACCCGGTTGTGCGCCGTATCGCTCGCGTTCGGCATGGTGCTCACGACACCGCAGCTGGCCCACGCGACGCCCGGCGACAACCTCGCTGAGTTGGTGACTGAGGTCGCCAACGTCAACCAGAAGCTGCAGGATCTCGGCGCGGCCATCCAGAGCCAGCAGGAGAGCGTGAACAAGGCGATCCTCGACGTGCAGACGGCCAGGGACGACGCCTCGGCGGCACAACGTGACGTCGAGGCCAGCGCTCAGAGCGTCAAGGATGCCGACGCCGCGATCTCCGCCGCCCAGAACCGGTTCGACCAGTTCGCGGCCGCGATGTACGTCCACGGCCCGTCGAGTTCGTACCTGACGGCCAAGGACCCGATCGACATCCTCGGCACGGCCGCCACCGGACAGGCCCTGTCGCTGTCCACCCAGAAGGTGATGTCCGATCTGGCGCGCGCCCGCACCGAGCAGGTGAACAAGGAATCGAGCGCCCGGCTGACCAAGCAGCAGGCCGACGACGCGGTCAAGGCCGCCGAGCAGAGCCAGCAGACCGCGGTCGAGGCGCTGACCAACGCGCAGCAGACCTTCAAGTCCCAGCAGGCCGACCTCGATCGGCTGACCGCCGAACGTGCCGAAGCTCAGACCAAACTGCAGGCGGCACAAGCAGTCTCGGCGTCTTCCGCACCCGCCGGGCGGTCCGGTGGGGCCGCCGCGCCGGCAAGTCCTGGCGCCAAGCCTGCCCCGTCGGGCCTCAACCCCGACTGGGATGCCGACCCGAGCACCGGCAACCGCAACACCGCCTGGGACATGACGCTGCCGCAGATCCCGAGCGCCTTCGTCAGCGGCGACCCGGTCCAGATCATCAATGCCGTCCTCAAGATCATCGGCACCTCCCTTCAGGTGACCCAGGACCTCGGTCGCAAGTTCCTGCAGAGCATCGGGTTGCTGCCCACTCCGACCGGGATCACCAACGGCGCCATCCCGACGCTGTACGGGCGCCAAGCCACCGAGTACGTCATCAAGCGCGGCATGTCGCAGATGGGCGTGCCCTACTCGTGGGGCGGCGGAAACGCCTCGGGCCCCAGCCGCGGCATCGACTCCGGCGCGGGCACGGTCGGCTTCGACTGCTCGGGCCTGATGCTGTACATGTTCGCCGGTGTCGGCATCAAGCTCGACCACTACTCGGGCTCGCAGTACAACGCCGGCCGCAAGGTGCCGTCGTCGCAGATGCGCCGCGGCGACATGATCTTCTACGGGCCGAACGCGAGCCAGCACGTCGCGATGTACCTCGGCGACGGTCAGATGCTCGAGGCGCCCTACACCGGGTCGGTGGTCAAGATCTCGCCGGTGCGTACCAGCGGAATGACGCCCTACGTCACGCGAATGGTCGAGTGGTGATCGTCCTGCGCCGTGTTCTCTTCGCGCTGACGGTCGCGGTTGCCGTGCTGATCGGTGCCGCCGGCCCAGCTGCCGCGCAACCCGAGGCCGGCCAATGGGATCCGACCCTGCCCAAGCTCCTCAGCGCCGGCGCCCCCGGCGACCCGCTGGCCATCGCCAACGCGTCGCTGGCCGCCACCGCGCAGGCCACCCAGGTCACGATGAACCTCGGGCACAAGTTCCTGCAGAGCCTCGGACTCGCGCCGGCCGACCCGACCAGCGTCGCGCCCGGTGTGGTGCGTGGACCCGCGGCGATCGAGTACGCGATCAGGCGCGGCGGCAGCCAGATGGGCGTGCCGTACTCCTGGGGCGGCGGCAAGCCCACCGGCCCCACCCGCGGCATCGAGTCCGGCGCCAACACCGTCGGCTTCGACTGCTCCGGGCTGACGCAGTTCTCCTACGCCGGGGTCGGGGTCCTCATCCCCAAGTACTCCGGCGACCAGTACAACACCGGTCGCAAGGTGCCCATCTCCCAAGCCAAGCGCGGCGACCTGCTGTTCTGGGGACCTGGCGGCAGCCAACACGTCGCCATGTACCTCGGCGGCGGCAGGATGCTCGAGGCGTCGGGCAGTGCCGGCAAGGTCACCGTGAGCCCGGTGCGCACCTCGGGTCTGCAGCCGTACGCGGCACGCATCATCGAATCCTGAGTAGCGGCTGAGTTAATTCGGGCGGCGTCGACGGATTCAGACCCGCCTGGAATAGTTGACAGCGGGTGCCGCGCGACAAGCCGCGAGAACTAGAGCGCGCGCCGCACAGACCAGCAGGTACTGCGCATGTGGAAGGAATTGTTGATGACCTCACCGAGTGGGCCGCCGCAGGGCTCTGGAGGATTCCCCGGACAGGCTCCGAGCCCCGGCTACTCCGCGGGTGCGCACGCCGCGCCCGCCCCGTCGGCACCCGCGCAGTCCAACGGCGGCCTGCAGGGCGAGGTGCACACGCTGGAACGGGCGATCTTCGAGGTCAAGCGGATCATCGTCGGTCAGGACCAGCTCGTCGAGCGCATGCTCGTCGGACTGCTCGCCAAGGGCCACGTGCTCCTCGAAGGTGTGCCCGGCGTCGCCAAGACCCTTGCGGTCGAGACGTTCGCCAAGGTCGTCGGCGGCACGTTCGCGCGTATCCAGTTCACCCCCGACCTGGTGCCCACCGACATCGTCGGTACTCGCATCTACCGCGCGGGCAAAGAAGAGTTCGACATCGAGCTCGGCCCGGTCGTGGTGAACTTCCTGCTCGCCGACGAGATCAACCGCGCGCCGGCCAAGGTGCAGTCCGCACTGCTCGAGATCATGGCCGAGCGCAAGATCTCCATCGGCGGCAAGACGTTCCCGCTGCCCAGCCCCTTCCTGGTCATGGCGACCCAGAACCCGATCGAACAGGAGGGCGTGTACCAGCTACCGGAAGCGCAGCGCGACCGGTTCCTGTTCAAGCTCAACGTCGACTACCCCTCCCCGGAGGAGGAGCGCGAGATCATCTACCGGATGGGCGTCAAGCCCCCGGAGCCCAAGACGATCCTCAACACCGGCGACCTGCTCCGCCTGCAGGACGTGGCGGCCAACAACTTCGTCCACCACGCGCTCGTCGACTACGTCGTCCGCATCGTCACCGCGACGCGCGAGCCGGAGAAGTTCGGGATGCCCGACGCCAAGGCGTGGATCGCCTACGGCGCCTCCCCGCGTGCATCGCTGGGCATCATCGCGGCCTCTCGCGCCCTCGCCCTGGTGCGCGGTCGCGACTACGTGATCCCGCAGGACGTCGTCGAGGTGATCCCGGACGTGCTGCGGCACCGTCTCGTGCTCACCTACGACGCGCTTGCCGACGAGATCTCCGCCGAGACCGTGGTCAACCGCATCCTGCAGACGGTGGCGCTGCCGCAGGTCAACGCGATCCCGCAGCAGGGGCACGCGGTGGGGCCGGTGGTTCCGGCCGCAGCGGCCGCGGCGAACGGCCGCTGACCTGGTGGCTTCCACTCCGTCTCCTCGGCCTTCCGGCCAGCCCGGCCCTGGTCGGACCGTCGACCTGCCGTCGCTGCAGCGCGGAGAGATCCGCGACCCGGCGCTGACGGCCGCGCTGCGCAAGCTCGAACTCACGGTGCGGCGCAAGCTCGACGGCGTGCTGCACGGAGACCATCTGGGCCTGCTGCCCGGTCCCGGTTCCGAGCCGGGGGAGTCCCGGATGTACCAGCCGGGCGACGACGTGCGGCGGATGGACTGGTCGGTGACGGCGAGGACGACGCATCCGCACGTGCGCCAGATGATCGCCGACCGCGAGCTCGAGACATGGCTGGTCGTCGACGTCTCGGCCAGCCTGGACTTCGGTACCACCGGATGCGAGAAGCGCGACCTCGCGGTTGCCGCTGCGGCCGCCATCGCGTTCCTCAACAGCGGGGGTGGCAACCGGCTCGGCGCGGTCATCAGCAACGGTGACACCGTGCGCCGGGTCCCCGCCCTGTCCGGTCGGATGCACGAGCAGGAGTTGCTACGCGCGATCGCGACCACGCCGCGCGCCCCCGTCGGGGTGCGCGGTGATCTCGCCGCGGCCATCGACGCTCTGCGCCGTCCCGAGCGCCGTCGCGGCATGGCCGTGATCATCAGCGACTTCCTCGGTCCCATCAACTGGATGCGGCCGTTGCGGGCGATCGCGGGGCGCCACGAGGTCCTCGGCGTGGAGATCCTCGACCCGCGCGATGTCGAGCTCCCGCCGGTCGGCGACGTCATGCTCCAGGACGCCGAGACGGGCCGGACCCGCGAATTCACCATCGACGAGCAGCTCCGCGCCGATTTCGAGAGGGCAGCTGCGGCTCATCGCGCCGACGTCGCCCGCACGCTACGCCGGTGCGATGCGCCGCTGCTGAGCCTGCGCACCGACCGCGACTGGATCGCCGACGTGGTGCGGTTCGTCGCGAGCCGGCGCCGCGGCGCGCTCGCGGCGCGGTGAGCCCGCGCCGAGACGACCCGGAGACCCGCCTCGCATGACTCTGCCCCTGCTCGGCCCGATCTCGTTGTCGGGATTCAAGCACCCCTGGTTCTTCCTGTTCCTGATCGCGGTCGCGGCGCTCGTCGCGTTCTACGTCCTCGTCCAACGCCGGCGACAACGGCGGATGCTCCGGTTCGCGAACATGGAACTGCTCGAGGCCGTCGCCCCGGCCAAGCCGAGGCGCTGGCGACATCTGCCCGCGATCCTGCTGGTCCTCGCGCTGGTGTCCCTGACCACCGCGATGGCCGCGCCGACGCACGACGTACGAATTCCCCGCAACCGCGCGGTCGTGATGCTGGTGATCGACGTGTCGCAGTCGATGCGCGCCACCGACGTGGCGCCGAGCCGGCTGCTGGCGGCCCAGGAGGCTGCCAAGCAGTTCGCCGACCAGCTCACCCCTGGCATCAACCTGGGCCTGATCGCCTATGCGGGCACCGCGACGGTGCTGGTGTCGCCCTCGGTCAACCGCGAGGCTGCCAAGAGCGCGATCGACCGTCTGCAGCTCGCCGACCGGACCGCGACGGGTGAGGGGATCTTCACCGCGTTGCAGGCCATCGCGACCGTCGGTGCGGTGCTGGGCGGCGGCGACGGTCCGCCGCCGGCCCGGATCGTGCTGATGTCGGACGGTAAGGAGACCGTGCCGTCCAATCCTGATGCACCCAAGGGCGCCTACACCGCGGCTCGCACCGCCAAGGACCAGGGCGTCCCCATCTCGACGGTGTCGTTCGGTACCCCATACGGCTACGTCGAGATCAACGATCAACGGCAACCCGTTCCGGTCGACGACGAGATGCTGGCCAAGATCGGTGAACTGTCCGGGGGCGACTCCTACACCGCCTCCACGCTCGAACAGCTCAAGGGTGTCTTCTCCAACCTGCAGGAACAGATCGGCTACGAGACCGTCAAGGGCGACGCCAGCGTCGGTTGGCTGCGGATCGGGGCCCTGATCCTCGCTGGTGCGGCGCTGGCATCTCTGCTGCTGAATCGGAGGCTGCCAGGATGACCCTTCCCCTGCTGGGCCCCCTGTCGCTGACGGGATTCCAGCATCTGTGGTGGTTGGCGCTGTTCCTCGTCGTCGCCGTCGCGCTGGTCGGTGTGTACGTACTGCTTCAGATCTCCACGCGCAAGCGGCTGCAGCGGTTCGCGAACACCGACCTGCTCGACAGCGTGTCCCCGCGGCGCCTCGGTCGCCGACGGCACGTGGCGCCAGCGCTGATGGCGGTGGCGCTGCTCGTGTTCGCGATCGCTCTGGCAGGCCCGACCCAGGACGAGCGAATCCCACGCAACCGGGCGGTCGTGATGCTCGTGATCGACGTGTCCCAGTCGATGATGGCCAAGGATGTCGAGCCGACCCGGCTGGCGGCCGCGCAGGCGGCGTCGAAAAAGTTCGTCGACGAGCTCACCCCTGGCATCAATCTGGGCGTGATCTCGTACGCGGGTACGGCGACGGTGCTGGTCTCGCCGACCACCAACCGCGACGCCAGCAAGCGGGCGATCGACAGCCTGCAGGTGGCCGACCGGACCGCGACGGGTGAGGCGATCCTGACGGCGCTGACCGCGATCAACACCGTCGGCGCGGTGATCGGCGGCGGGGATGCGCCGCCTCCGGCGCACATCGTGCTGTTCTCCGACGGCAAGGAGACGGTGCCGGCGAACCCCGACAACCCCAAGGGCGCCTACACCGCGGCCCGCGCCTCGAAGGACCAGGGCGTGCCGATCTCGACGATCGCGTTCGGCACACCTACCGGGTCGGTCGAGGTCAACGGCGAGCGTGTCGAGGTCCCCGTCGACGACGCGATGCTCAAGAAGATCGCGGAACTCGCCGGCGGGCAGTCCTACACCGCCTCCAACCTCGCCGAGTTGAACACCGTCTACACCACGCTGCAGTCGCAGATCGGCTACGAGACCACCCGCGGTGACGCCTCCGCCGGCTGGCTGCGGTTGGGCACGGTATTGGTCGCCGCCGCCGCTCTGTGCGCGCTGGTCATCAACCGCAGGATGCCCCTCTAACGGCGGTGCCGATTTCAAGGTCGAACCGGCCAGGCACTAGGTTGACGGTCATGGCGAGCACTCGAGGAGCGAACAGGTGAGCGACACTGGCCCCGAGAACGGCACCGGAAACGGCACCCAGAACGGCCGTCCCGCATTCGTCTCCCGCTCGGTCCTCGTGACCGGAGGTAACCGGGGGATCGGCCTGGCCATCGCGCAGCGCCTGGCCGCCGACGGGCACAAAGTCGCGGTGACCCATCGCGGATCCGGCGCACCTGAGGGCCTGTTCGGCGTCGAGTGCGACGTCACCGACAGTGCGGCCGTCGACCGGGCGTTCACGGAGGTCGAAGAACATCAGGGCCCGGTCGAGGTGCTGGTGTCCAACGCCGGCATCTCCAAGGACGCGTTCCTGATGCGGATGACCGAGGATCGGTTCACCGAGGTCATCGACGCGAACCTGACCGGGGCGTTCCGGGTGGTGCAGCGCGCGTCACGCAGCATGCAGCGCAACCGATTCGGCCGCATCATCTTCATCGGCTCGGTGTCGGGCATGTGGGGCATCGGCAACCAGGCCAACTACGCCGCCGCCAAGGCAGGGCTGATCGGCATGGCCCGGTCGATCTCGCGAGAGCTCTCCAAGGCCGGCGTGACGGCCAACGTCGTCGCACCTGGGTTCATCGACACCGACATGACACGCGCTCTTGACGAGCGCATCCAGAAGGGCGCCCTGGAGTTCGTCCCCGCCAAACGGATCGGCACCGCCGCCGAGGTCGCCGGCGCCGTCAGCTTCCTCGCGTCCGAGGACGCGGGCTACATCGCCGGCGCGGTGATCCCGGTCGACGGCGGCATGGGCATGGGCCACTAGAGCAGAAACAAGGAAGGACTCCACAATGACCGGTCTTCTTGCAGGCAAGCGGATCCTCGTCACCGGCATCATCACCGACAGCTCGATCGCATTCTACATCGCCAAGGTCGCCCAGGAGGCCGGCGCGGAAGTCATCTGCACAGGGTTCAACCGGCTGCGGCTGATCGAGCGCATCCTGGAGAGGCTCCCGTCGAAGCCACCGCTGCTCGAACTCGATGTCCAGGACGAGAAGCACCTCGAGACGCTGGCTGATCGCATTTCCGAGGTCATCGGCGAGGGCAACACGATCGACGGGGTGGTGCACTCGATCGGCTTCATGCCGCAGACCGGTATGGGCATCAACCCGTTCTTCGACGCGCCCTACGAGGACGTCGCCAAGGGCATCCACATCTCCGCGTACTCCTATGCCTCGCTCGCCAAGGCCGTGCTGCCGATCATGACCCCCGGCGGCGGCATCGTCGGCATGGACTTCGACCCGACACGGGCGATGCCCGCCTACAACTGGATGACGGTCGCCAAGAGCGCACTCGAATCGGTCAACCGCTTCGTCGCCCGCGAGGCGGGAAAGGTCGGCGTCCGCTCCAATCTCGTTGCGGCCGGTCCGATCCGGACGCTCGCGATGAGCGCGATCGTCGGCGGTGCGCTCGGCGAGGAGGCCGGCGCACAGATGCAGTTGCTCGAGGAGGGCTGGGATCAGCGGGCCCCGCTGGGCTGGAACATGAAGGACCCGACGCCGGTCGCCAAGACGGTGTGCGCGCTGCTGTCGGATTGGTTGCCGGCGACGACGGGGACGATCATCTTCGCCGACGGCGGGGCGAGCACCCAGCTGCTGTGACGAGCGCTTCCTGCCATGTCTTTTGACGCACTGCTGCTGCTCTCCTTCGGCGGGCCCGAGGGCCCCGAGCAGGTCATGCCGTTCCTGGAGAACGTCACCCGGGGCCGCGGCATCCCGCGTGAGCGGCTGGCCAGCGTCGCCGAGCACTACCTCCACTTCGGTGGGGTGTCGCCGATCAACGGCATCAACCGCGATCTGATGACCGCGATCGAGGCCGAGTTGGCTCGGCGCGGCACCGACATCCCGGTCTACTTCGGCAACCGCAACTGGGACCCGTTCGTCGAGGACACCGTTGCGCACATGCGCGACAACGGGATTCGTCGCGCCGCGGTGTTCTCCACCTCGGCGTGGGGCGGCTATTCCGGGTGCACGCAGTACCAGGAAGACATTGCCCGGGCCCGCGCCGCCGCAGGCCCGGAGGCACCGCAGCTGACCAAGCTCCGGCAGTACTTCGACCATCCGCTGCTGGTCGAGATGTTCGCCGACGCGATCCGCGACGCCGCCGCGACGCTGCCCGAGGAGCTGCGAGCCGAGGCGCGCCTCGTGTTCACGGCACACTCGATTCCGCTGCGTGCAGCGAACCGGTGCGGCCCGGATCTCTACGAACGCCAGGTGGGGTACACCTCGCGGCTCGTCGCCGCCGCCGCGGGCTACACCGACTTCGATCAGGTGTGGCAGTCGCGGTCAGGGCCGCCGCAGGTGCCGTGGCTGGAACCCGATGTGGGCGACCACCTCGACACTCTCGCCCAGGCCGGCACCAAGGCCGTGATCGTCTGTCCGGTCGGCTTCGTCGCGGACCACATCGAGGTCGTCTGGGATCTCGACAGCGAACTGGCCGAGCAGGCCGAAGCGGCGGGGATCGCATTGGCGCGGGCCACGACCCCCAACAGCAGCCCGCGGTTCGCGCGGATGGCCGTCGATCTGATGGACGAACTGGTCGGGGAGTTGCCCGCGGCGCGCGTCGGCGGTCCGGATCCGGTGCCGGGTTACGGGTGCAGCGTCAACGGCGCGCTGTGCACCCCGAATTGCAGCTCCTAGCCGGTTTCACTGCCGCCAGGCCGACTGCAGGATCGCGTCGACGGCGGCCAGTCGCGCCGAGCGGACCACCGCGGTCAACGGACGTAGCGCATCGGTGGCCAGCTGCACTTCCGACGAACTCTGTCCGATGGGCAGCAGCCCCGAGCTGACGGTGATGATCGCGTCGACGTGCGCCGCGTTCTCCAGCACCCGCACCGCCCGCTCGGGAGCATGATCCGGAATGCGATGCGCGCGTGTGGATTCGAGTACCTGTTCGACGAGTCGACGCGGATCGGCGACATCGGCGCCCGTCGCCCCCGCCCGGAGCGCGACCAAGGCGTCGGCGGCGGATCGGACGGCGTCGCGCAGTCCGTACTCTGCTTCGCCGAGGTCGGTGTGCGCGCTCACCGGCGCGGAGTCCAGCGAGTACACCGTCCAGGACAGGCCGCAGAGCTCCATCTCGAACTCGTCATCGTCGACGGGATCGGTGTACTCGTCGGGGTATTCGAAGTCGGGCACCACGCCGATCGTGGCCCGGGCGTCACCGACGATGATGGCCTCGCCGACGGTGATGGCGTCGCGCCCGAACTGGCTGCCGGGCGGGAGGCCCCGGACGTCACCGGGCACCGGCAGGGCGAGTGCGATCGCGGGCTGCGCGCTCGCCGGTCGAGCCACCATCCGCATCGTCTGCAGCAGCGACATGACGCCCGTGTTGTCCAGATCCGGCCACGGGAGCCCGGTCCGGTCCGCGGCGACGGAGTCGTAGGCCGTGACCGAATGCGATTGCGTCCATTGGGATAACGCGTCCAAGACGTCGTCGGGCGCGGCGACTCCGGCCAGCCAGGAGTTGGCCCACACCGACAGCGTTGCACTGGGACACCACATGCGGCGCAGTGTAGTTGTTCGCCGCGCGTTTGATGGTCCCGAGCGGGGTCGGTCGCGCGTAGGCTTCCGGTATGCCCGTACCGCTGATCTGGCTGATCGCAGCACTGGCGTTGGCCGGCGCCGAGGCGCTGACCGGAGATCTGTTCCTGCTGATGCTCAGCGGCGGTGCGCTGGCCGCCGCGGGGTCGAGCTGGCTGCTGGACTGGCCGGTGTGGGCCGACGGGCTGGTCTTCCTCGTGGTCTCGGTGCTGCTGCTCGTCGGGGTGCGCCCCGCGCTGCGCCGCCGTATGCAGGCGGGCACCGGGCTGCCCGAGCCGGTGAAGGCCCTGGAGGGCAAGAGCGCGATGGTGCTCGATCGCGTGGCCCGAGACGCCGGCCAGGTGAAGCTGGCCGGGGAGATCTGGACGGCGCGGCCCTACAACGAGAACGATGTCTATGAACCTGGCGACCAGGTCACCGTCGTGCACATCGACGGCGCCACCGCGGTCGTGTCCAAGATCGGCTGAGTGAGGAGTCTCCGGTGGAAGGTGCGGTC
>NZ_JAQIIY010000022.1:0-141399 GCF_036946525.1 Mycobacterium kyogaense
CGTGTTGCCTTGTTGGTCATCCGACGCACTCGTGACAGCTTGTCCCGACTTGCCTTGCTGATCCGGCCCGCATAGCCGTCGAGACCACCGGCGACGTCGATGAAGGGTGCTTCCAAATACCCGTCGACCCACGGCGCGAATTCACCGCGTGGTTCTGAGAAATGGTCGAAGGTCAGCGCGTGCAAGCCTGTGGTGCGTACCAATTCGGGAAGATCCACCGGAACGTCCGGCGCTGCCACCGGCCCTTGAAAGTCGGCTCCTGGCCAGCCGACCGGCCGTGCGCGCCGCTTGTGCACCTGCATCGGGAACCAGATATGACCGTCGTGCACCGCCACCAGCACGTCGCCGAACATCTCGTGCACCGCGCCTGCGAACGCCGGATGAAAGTACGGGCTATCGAGCGCCGGATTACTATCGCGGACGTCAGACCACGCCTTTCGCTGATTCGCGTCAAGCGCAGCGAAATCCGTCAGTGTCCACCCCACAGAGGTCAACCTACATGGGAGGGCAGCGACCGTACTGCGCTTCGCCCCATCTGTGCGGTCGTCGGATGATTTACGTTCGTGCGCAATCTACTTCACCGACTCGGCATCGGTGGATTGACAGGATCTGACGATGCGCGCCATCGCTGGATCTCCACACGAGTATCGGTACTGGCGTTGCCGTAGAACTGCTCGACCGTCACGTACGGAGCAGCCACATCCTTGATCTGAGGATGCGCGAACGGACCGTAGACGGCGCCGGTCGGTCCCAATACCCACGCGTGGCCCGCTGTCTTGTCGACATAGACGGCAACGTGCTGAGTCTCGGTGGTGAAGCGGCGCCCGTATGGCACATTTGCGATGACCGTCAGAACATGGTTCTGCCACACGCCGTACTCGAAGTGATCATCGAGAAACACGACATGCGCTGGACTGTCAGGTGTGAGTGTGTCGCCCAGGTAGCCAGACGGGATGGCGGTTGCGTACAAGCCCAGAGCCAGCGCGCCACTGGCGGTTCCACCCGAGCCGAAATTCCAGTCAGCGTCGATATAGGAGGCGGTGGCGCCCAACCGTGCGGTGGCATACCCGGCTCCGCGGCCTGGGCCGTTGTAGTCGATGATCGACCTTCCCCCATGAATGGTGGGGCGGGCCGAGTCGTTGGGCGTGTAGGTGAGAATCGCGGTCTGCCCGGAGTCGAACACCGCAGGATGGTCACCGTCCGCCGCCGTGCTGTAGTCCTGGTAGAGGTCAGAGTGCGCGGTCGGGGATGCGCACGTGCACAACAGGAAACACAGAAGCGTTCCGCACGCGATACGAACCGTCACCGCGGTGAGCGTGTCCCGGTGATTCACCGACGAGGCGAGTGGTGTCGTCATCAACGCCCTTCTGTCGGGTGCCAACATGACCGTCACTGGATGGTCGCAGACACCTGGGTGGTACCGCGAGACTTTCCGCCAGCACGGCGTGAGAATGGCGGTCCGGCAGAAGGCGCTGAAGTCGTCGGCACCGTTCGTCTGTTTCAGCAATGAAGACAGTGAAGCAGCTGAGTGTTCTCGTTCGACAATCAATCTGCCAGATCCACGCTGGTGCAAGCGTCGAGATTCATGCTTCTCGGCTAGGAACTAGTTCCTTCCTAGGCGCCGACGTACCTGAGCCGTATAGCGATCTAGATCTACGAGTAGATCTCTTAGGCACGAAGATTCGTGATAGACCGACATGCTCGAACCTGCCTGCGGAGCGACGCCAACCCCGACCACCCGCCTGGTCTCCGTAATTGAATTGTTGGACGGGGTGTCGTCTGTCTGACTTCTTATCCGGTCTGACCCGACGCGTTATTGACACCCTGTCTGGCAAAGTTTTACGCTAGCTGCACAGCGATCCTGTCTGCGGGATGCCCTGAGCTACCACATCACTGTTCCACTATCCGATAAGACTCCGGACACTCCGCTAATGCGGTTTGGCCTACCGACCCAACATCGAGGAGGGTGGCCTGTGAGCGAGACGCCGCATGTTCGCAAATCGGCTCCGTGGGTGGCTATTCGAAAGATCGTCGACCATCCGGAACTCGTCGGCGATCACATGTCCGCAGGAGCTCGACGTGGCTTCCTGCTGTTCCTCGTCTCGGGCATCGCGATCCAGACGTGGGCCCTCATCCCGTCGACGGTGCCGTCCGGGATCTACGTCCCACTTCCTGACATGGCGAGAGTTGCAGCAGCTGAGGAAGATTCACCGAAGCGAGGTGTCGAGACCGCCGGACCGATCGATGTCCGCAGTGCGGTGAGCGCCGAGTCGGTGGAGTTCAAGACGTTCGCGGGCGCGAGGGTGGGGATGGCGCCGGGTCCGCAAATAGCAGCCAACCCACAACTTTTCGGCGCTCTTGGTGAAGCGCCGGTCAAAGCCAAGCTGCAGGCGTTGCTCATCCTCTTGACGTCTAGGTTCGGCGACAGAGACGTCTCGGCACTGGTGGACAAACTTCGCGCGTTACTGGCGCTGCCCGATTCCGCACTGGCTGCTGTGCTCGGTCTTCCGGAAATGAGGGTCTTGGGTCGGCTGCTCGACGCCGCTTCCCTGGGAACCGTTGACCTCCCCAGAATCACAACGGAGATGGGCAAGATCGCACTGACGTCTGCTCCCGCGACGCCCTACCAGGTGCAGATCGCGGTCAACGGTAGGCCGACCGTCAGCGTGGACATGCGCTACGTCCGCAGCGACTCCTCCGTGCCAATGGCTGCGGCCGCGCCTGCGACGGTACCTGCGGCAACGCCTGTCGGATTCGTCAACGTCGAGCCCGGAGTCTCGATAGTCGCTGATGCCATCACAGCCAGCGTCATGCGTGCGATTGATCCTGTAGCTGCTACGCCGATGCTGACGACCGTTGCGGCGCCTCAGGTGATCGAAGCGACATTGGAGGCGGTTCCGACAACAGAGCCGGCTCCGACAACATCGCCGGCGCCGGTGACGATTGCGCCTGAGACGTTCGCGCCGACGACTGCGGTGACCGCTCCTGAAACGTTCTCCGCGCCCACGATGTCGGCTGGGCCAGAAACTGTTGCACCATCGGAGATATCGACGCCTGAGCCGACTGACTCGACTCAAGACGCCGTCGTAGACGACGTGTCGGGGACGATGCCGGACCCCGGTGAGGTGAACGCGGGCGACAACATCGAGTCCCACGGCAACGAACCGCAGGGTGGACAAGACAGTTCACCGTCGAACAGTGCCTCCGAATCGACGGGAACTGGTGAAGGCACTGCAGGGGGTGGTGGCGACGGCCCAACCGGAGGACGAGAAGCGGACGGCAGCAATGATTCTGCGAGTCGCAGCGATGGGGCCGACGGGGGTTCGCGCAGCTCATAACTCGAGGTTGACGCCGCATGAGTTCGTGCGCGACAGCCTGATGCAATCGAGGTCCAGCACGCACTAGCCTGGGCAGCATGAGTCCTCACGAGCCGGATCCCGATGACGAGGACACCGGGCCGCTGCCCGCGCGCAGCCCGCGGTCGTCATCGGAGGCTCTGGCGGATCGTCGATTCGATGCGCCGCTGTCGGTGAATCCCCGGCCGGTCCGCCGTGACAACCGGCCGATTCTTCTGATCGCGGTCGCTACCGTCGCGGTGCTCGCCCTTGGCGTTCTCGCATGGCTGTTCTGGCCTTCGTCGTCCGACGGGGCCTCCTCGGGCGGCGACTCCGCACCCACCTCGACGACGGAGAGCCCGGAGCAGGCTCAGGCGCGGTTGTTGGGCATGCTGCCACCGGGCTATGCCCCTGACTCCTGCGAGACCGTGGTTCCCGCACAAGGCGCGCTGGCGCAGGTCAGCTGCGGGCAGAACGCCGATCCGGGCGGCCCGCTGAGCGCCACGTACACGCTTGCCGCCGACAAGGCAGCCGCGAAAGACCTGTTCGACAACATCGTCAGCACGTCGTCGGTCGTCGATTGCCCGGGCAACATCCAGTCGCCCGGGGCGTGGCGTCGCAACGCCACGCCGCAGCAAACCGCGGGAACACTGGTGTGCGGGTTCCAGCAGAGCAAACCGACGGTCGGCTGGAGTACCGACGCCGACCTGTTGGTCAGCCAGGTTCAGTCCGGACCGACAGGCCCGAACATGGTGCAGCTGTACACCTGGTGGGCATCCCACTCCTAACGGAACGACCCACCAGGCATTACAACCGTTACGCCGGGGGCGGCACCACGACGGTGGTCGTGGCCGGGCTCTGCACTGCGGCGGGAGTGCCACTGCTACCCGCCGGAAGCGGGGTGCCGGAACTGCCTTGCGGAGCCGGGCTGACCGCGGCCGGCGCCGGGGCCGGGGCCGGGCTGACCGCCGCGGGCACCGGGGCGGGGCTCGCCGGCGCCGCATCGGCCGGAACCGGAGTGCCTGCGCTGCCGGCCGGCAGCGGCGTTCCCGAGCTCCCCTGCGGCAGCGGCGTGCCCGCGCTGCCCGCCGGAACCGGAGTCGGGGTTTCGGTGGCCGAGGCAGGTGCGGCGCCCGGGGTCGGAGTCGTCGACGTCGGGGCGGTCTCCGGGGCCTCGTTCTCGGCGGCGCCCGAGGACGCGGAGCCAGACGATGAGGAGCCAGACGATGCGGGGCCGCGGTAGCCGCCCGTCGAGGGCGCAGGCGGCGGCGGTGGTTCCACCCACAGCAACAGCTGGTCAGGGCCGCCATCGGAATAGAAGACGCTGTCGGGCTTCTCGCCCGTCACGTCGAAGTAGATTTTCCCGCTGGTCTTCTCGCCTTGCGCCAACGTCGACGGATTCACGCCCTGCGGAGTGGCCACGGTGAACAGCACCCGGTAGGTCTCGCCGTTGCGGGCGCGCGCATTGAGATTGGACACGACCGGTGTCACCGACCCGGCGATCGCCTCATCGGTGGCGGTGGCCTCCCACAGCGTGCCTGCGGGCTGATACGGGATCGCGTCGCTGCTGGGCTTGAGACCGGTGATCGTCCAGTGCTGCACGACGCTGCCGTTGACGAGTTCACCGGGCTGCCCGAGGTACTGGACCTCGGCGTCGGCGGACGCGATCGGTGCACCGAACACGCCGAGCGCAGTCGCTGCGGCGGCAGCGATCACTGCGGGCTTGATTTTCACTGGAATGTCCTCCCGACGTTCATTGGCGAGCAGCAAGTTTTACCCCTGAGCAACCTAACAGTTCCCCGTACCACCCCAGTGCACCAATTTGTTCGACGAGATGGCTTCGGCCTTTGCGGACAGCGGAACTGGGCTGCTGTCAGCCTGCGTGTCCGACATGCCGACACGACCACCGGCAGCAAATTGCGGGTTTCCGTCTCACTGACAGCCAGAAGGACTAGTGTCCCCGGCTGACGGGGATATCGATCACGAACAAGGGGACCTTCTTTCATGGGCAAGCATTCCAAGAGCGGCGCACGCTCGATGTCTGTGCGCACCTATCTGGCGGCCGGGGTCACGGCAGGCGTCACCAGTGCCGCGATGGCCGGCATCGGCACGCTGATGCTGGACTACGACGCCGCGCCGGCGCCGGTGACGCATCAGGTGCAGCTGGTCAACGACGAGGACGTGCTGTGGTGGCAGCAGCTCGGCGGGAACAACCACAAGAAGGTCGACGCTGCCGACGTCCCCGCCGCTGCGAAGCCCGCGCTGCGTCCGATGATCGGTGCCGGCGGTTGGCTCTACGGCGACGGCGCAGACGCTGCCGCGGACTGCACCGGCGATGCCTGCAACGGCGGCAACGCGGGCCTGCTCGGCGGTAACGGCGGTGACGGGGCCAACGGCGGCTCCGGAGGTGATGCGGGCAGGCTGTTCGGCAACGGCGGTAACGGTGGTAACGGCAAGGCCGGCGTGAACGGCGGCGCCGGGGGTGCCGGCGGTACCGGCGGCCGGTTCATGGGCAACGGCGGCAACGGCGGAAACGGCGTCAGCGTCGTGAACAATTCGGCCAACGTCGACGACAACCCGGCCACCACCACTGTGGACGAGTCGGCCGTCAACAACGCAGTCGGCGGCAACGGCGGAGCCGGTGGCGCCGGCGGCCGCTTCGGCGGCAAGGGCGGAAACGGTGGAAACGGCGGCGACGGCACGTCGTTGAACGGCTCCGCGCAGGGCGGTAGGGGCGGTGCAGGCGGCGCAAGCGGTGCGGTCGGCAATGCGACCGCGGGCAACGGCGGCAACGGCGGCAACGCCACGAGCTCCGGCAAGGACACCACTGCCGGTAACGGCGAGATCGCCGTCGGCGGCGCCGGCGGTTCGGGCGGTCGCTCCGAGCTGGGCACGGGCGGCACCGGCGGAAAGGGCGGCGACGCGACGGGCACCACCGGCAGCGACGCCGACAGCTTCGGCGGCACCGGCGGTGCCGGCGGCGACACCAAGAGCGGTCAGGCCGGCGGTGGCGGCGCCGGTGGCAACGCCACGTCCGACAAGGGCGACGCGACCGGCGGCAAGGGCGGGTCCGGCGGCGACGCCACGACCAGCGACAGCGACTCCGCTGTCCGTAGCGCCCTGGGCGACGGCGGCGACGGCGGCAAGGGCGGCAACGGCACGTCCGCCAGCGGGAAGGGCACCGGCGGCAACGGCGGCACGGGCGGCCAGGGCGGCTACTTCGGAAAGTCGGGTGACGACGGCGCCAAGGGCACCGGCAGCACTCCGCCTGCACCCAGCAACGGCTAGTACCAGCACGCAGACACGGGCGTCGACGCACAGTCGGCGCCCGTGTCGCAGTGTGCGGATCTTGAAAGTGTCTGCGAATCAAGACGATTCGCATGGGCTATCATCGCTGCCATGTCTGACACCAAACCGACGTGGCTGGCTCCGGCCGCGCTCGTCGTCGCCGTGATCGCCCTAGCTCTCGCCGCGTGGGGCCTGTTGCGTCCGTCGCCGACAGACAGTGCGAACGCCGCAGGCGCCTCGTCGAGCGGTGACTCGAAGACCGAGATCTGCCAGGCGTTCACCACGGTGCGCAACGCGGTGTCGCTCCAGACGAACGCGGATCTGGGCACCGACAAAGTGGCCAGGCAGGCAGTGGCCGCGAATGCTCGGCTCGCCACGCTCGGCGGCGGCGAGTTCCTCTTGTCTCGACTCAATCCTGCGGTGCCCGGCGACTTGGCAGACGCGGTGCGGTCGTTCGCCAACGACCTGACCTACATCGGCATGGGTCAACTCGCCGGCGCCCCAGGTGACGACCCCACCCAGACTCAGCGTCAACAGAGCGCGCAGGACAGTGCAACCAAGATCGACGAGTTGTGCCGCTAGCGATCAGGCGGGCACGAACTCCACGCCGGCAAGCGTCACGGCGCCATCGCGCTCTGGTGCGGTGACGGTGGCGCGGTAGATTCCGGCGTCCTTCCACACGTTGACTTTCAACGTCTCGCCGGGAAACACGACACCCGCCATCCGCGCACCGTAGGACTTCAGCGCGGCGACGTCGCCGTCGAGGAGGTTGTCGACCAGCGCCTTGCACGTCATGCCGTAGGTACACAGTCCGTGCAGAATGGGCCGCGGAAAGCCTGCTGCTGCAGCGAATTCCGGGTCCGAATGCAGTGGATTGCGGTCGCCGCACATCCGGTAGAGCAGCGCCTGCTGCGGCGATGTGGGCAGTGTCAATTCGACATCGGGTGCGCCATCGGGTGCCTCCGACGATCCCGACGGGCCACGATCGCCGCCGAAGCCACCTTCGCCGCGGGCGAAGATCGACCGCTTCTGCGTCCACAGCAGCGTTCCGTCGCCGTCTTTGACCTCGGTCTCCGACCAGATCACCGCGGCCTTGCCCTTGTCCCAGATATCGGTGAAGCGGGTGACGGCGGTGGCCGTTCCCGACGCAGGGATGGGTCCGGGCACGGTCACTGCCTCGCTGGCGTGCAGCACCCTCGACAGTTCGATGTCGATGCCGGGGAACTTCACCGCGGGCGGTTCGGTCATGTGGAAGCTCTGCGCGACGTTGCCGAAAGTCGGCAGGACCTGTGGCGTGCCGTCGGTCAGGTAGCGCAGCTCGCGGGAATCCATGGGGTCGGCACCCGCGCCGAGACCGAGGTGGTACAGCTGCACATCGCTACTGGTCCAGGAGAATTCGACCCGGGGGAGTTCGGCGCCGATCGCCTCGTCGAGATTGATGGGCATGATGGGCTACTCCTTGCCGGCCAGGTGGCGCGCCGCGAGGTATCCGAACGTCATCGCGGGGCCGATCGTGCCGCCGGGGCCGGGGTAGGTGTGGCCCATCACCGGGGCGCTGACGTTGCCCGCCGCGTAGAGACCGTCGATGATCGAGCCGTCATCGCGCAGGGCTCGCCCATAGATGTCGGTGACGATGCCGCCCTTGGTGCCCAGATCGCCGGGGACCATCTTGGCGGCGTAGAACGGGGCGTGGCTGATCTCGCCGAGGTTGGGATTCGGCTTGTTGGTGGGATCGCCGTAGTAGCGGTCGTACGCGCTTTCGCCGCGCTTGAAATCCTCGTCCACGCCCGTGCGGGCGAATCCGTTGAAACGCTGGACGGTCGCGGTCAGGGCATCGACCGGAAGGCCGGTCTTGGCGGCCAACTCGTCGAGCGTGTCCGCCTTCACGATCACCCCGGACTCCATCCACTTCTTCGGAATCCGTTGTCCCGGTTGTAGACCGGCGAAGATGTAACGGTCGCGGTACTGCTGGTCGAAGACGAGCCAGGCCGGGATGTTCTCGCCGGGGCCCTGGCCCTGACCGTACTGCCCGCCGTACATGTGGTGGCACGCTTCGACGTACGGCATCGACTCGTTCATGAACCGCTTGCCGTTCATGTTGACGATGATCGAGCCGGGGGAGTTGCGCTCGGACAGCGCGAACCACGGGGCGCCCTGCAGTGGAACAGTGGGACCCCACCAGGCGTCTTCCATGACATCCAGTGCAGCGCCCAGTTTTTCGGCGGCGAGAATGCCGTCGCCGGTGTTGGCCACCGCGCCCACGGTCCATTCGGTGGTGATGGGTGCCCGCTGGTACTTCACCCGCATCTGCTCGTTGTGCTCGAATCCGCCGCTGCCCAGGATCACCCCGCGTCGGGCCCGGATCAGCGTCGGCTCGGCACTCTCGGGTGCGGCGGTGTCACGGACATAGATTCCGCGAACCACGCCGCCTTCGACGTGCAGGTCGGTCATCGCGGTGTTGAGCTGCACCGGCACCCCGGCCTTCTGCAGACCGATGCGCAGCGGCGCGATCAATGCGCGGCCCATCCCGACCAGGTTCTTGCCGGTGGCCTGCGCCCACATGGTGCGCGCGCCGATCTTCACGCTGCGCAGCACCCCGCGGGGATGGCGCTTGAGCTGGTTGAGTCGGACGTAGTCCTGCTGCATCACCACCACGTTCAGCGGCACCTTGCCGTACGGCGGTTCCAGGCCCGACATGTCTGGACCCAGCTTCTTCGCGTCGAACGGTTTGGGCTCGACCGAGCGGCCGGTCGACTTTCCGCCCGGCGCCTCGGGGTTAGTAGTCGGAGTAGTTCGGCACCCAGCACAGCTTCAGCGGCGAGTGCTGGATCACGAAGGACAGCATCTCGGGACCGCGGTCGAGGTAGGTGTCGATCTTCTCCGCCGGCACCACGTCACCGATGATCGAGTGCAGGTAGGTGCGTGCCGCGTCGCGGGTGTCGCTGACCCCGTCGCGCTCGAGGACTTCGTTGTTCGGAATCCACACTCCACCGCCCGAGCGTGCGGTCGAACCGCCATAGTGCGGGGCCTTCTCGACGACTATCGTCGAGAGGCCCTGATGAGCGGCCGTGAGGGCGGCGACCATACCCGCGGCGCCGCTGCCCACCACGACGACGTCATACTCGTGCTCGGTCATGTAGAACACGTTATAGAATTGCCCGGCCGACTAACAACTGTGCCGGTGGACGAAACGAGGGGAATTCACATGTTGCCCGCGCAGGTGCGCGAAAAGCTCGCCGCCGACCTGGCCGAAGCCGAGCGCACGCGTCAGCCCATCTCGCCGCTCACCGACGCCCATGCCGACATCGACGTCGTCGACGCCTACGAGATCCAGCTGATCAACATCCGGTCGAAGGTCGCCGACGGCGCGCGAGTGATCGGGCACAAGGTGGGGCTCTCTTCGGAGGCCATGCAGAAGATGATGAACGTCGACGAGCCGGACTACGGGCATCTGCTCGACGGCATGGAGGTCTTCGAGGACCGGCCCGTCGAGTCGGCCCGCTTCCTGTACCCGCGCGTCGAGGTCGAGGTGGGCTTCATCCTCTCCGACGACCTGCCCGGCGCCGGCTGCACCGAGGACGACGTGCTGGCCGCGACCGCCGCATTCGCGCCCGCGATCGAGTTGATCGACACGCGGATCACCAACTGGCAGATCAAGTTGTGCGACACGATCGCCGACAACGCGTCGTCGGCGGGGTGGGTGCTGGGCGAGGCCCGGGTCTCGCCCAAGGATGTGGACATCAGGGCCATCGACGCGGTGCTGACCAACAACGGCGAGGTGGTCGCCGAAGGGCGTAGCGATGCGGTGCTGGGCAACCCCGTCACCGCAGTCGCATGGCTGGCTCGCAAGGTGGAGAGCTTCGGCGTCCGCCTGAAGGCCGGCGACATCGTGCTGCCCGGTTCGTGCACCCGCGCGATCGACGCGCCCCCGGGCAGCCACTTCGTCGCAGATTTTTCCGGATTGGGTTCGGTACGACTGGATTTCGAATAGGAGCCCTGATGGCTGGCAACAAGGCAACCGTGGCGATCGTCGGGTCGGGCAACATCAGCACCGATCTGTTGTACAAGCTTCTGCGGTCGGAGTGGCTCGAGCCGCGGTGGATGATCGGCATCGACCCGGACAGCGAGGGTCTGGCGCGGGCCCGCAAGCTCGGGTTGGAAACCTCCCACGAGGGGGTGGACTGGTTGCTCGCGCGAGATGAGATGCCCGACATGGTGTTCGAGGCGACCAGCGCCTATGTGCATCGGGATGCGGCGCCGCGGTATGCCGAAGCGGGTATCCGTGCGATCGATCTGACTCCGGCGGCGGTCGGGCCGGGGGTGATCCCGCCGGCGAACCTGCGCGAGCACCTCGACGCTCCGAACGTGAACATGGTGACCTGCGGCGGCCAGGCGACCATCCCGATCGTCTACGCCGTGAGCCGGGTGGTCGGCGTTCCGTACGCGGAGATCGTCGCGTCGGTGTCCTCGGCGTCGGCGGGACCCGGCACCCGGGCCAACATCGACGAGTTCACCAAGACCACCAGCGCCGGCGTGGCGAACATCGGCGGTGCGCAGCGCGGTAAGGCGATCATCATCCTCAATCCCGCCGATCCGCCGATGATCATGCGCGACACCATCTTCTGTGCCATTCCCGACGACGCCGACCACGCCGCGATCACGCAGTCGATCAAGGACGTGGTGGCCGAAGTGCAGACCTATGTGCCCGGCTACCGGCTGCTCAACGAGCCGCAGTTCGACGAGCCGTCGGTGGTCAACGGCGGCACCCACGTCGTCACCACGTTCATCGAGGTCGAGGGTGCGGGGGACTACCTCCCCCCGTATGCGGGAAATCTGGACATCATGACCGCCGCGGCGACGAAAGTCGGCGAAGAGATCGCCAAAGAGGTTCTGGCCGCGACGACAGGAGGTCACGCATGAGCGGCATCTACTTCGACCCGATGTGGGACGTGCGGATGACCGACACGTCGCTGCGGGACGGGTCGCATCACAAGCGGCATCAGTTCACGAAAGACGAAGTGGGTGCGATCGTCGCGGCACTGGACACGGCCGGGGTGCCGGTCATCGAGGTCACCCATGGTGACGGGCTGGGCGGGTCGAGCTTCAACTACGGGTTCTCGAAAACGCCTGAGCAGGAGTTGATCAAGCTGGCCGCAGAGACGGCCAAGGAATCCAAGATCGCGTTCCTGATGCTGCCCGGCGTCGGCACCAAGGAAGACATCAAAGAGGCGCAGAACAACGGTGGGTCGATCTGCCGGATCGCCACGCACTGCACCGAGGCTGATGTGTCGATCCAGCATTTCGGGCTCGCGCGTGAGCTCGGTCTGGAGACGGTCGGGTTCCTGATGATGAGCCACACCATCTCTCCGGACAAGCTGGCCAAGCAGGCCCGCATCATGGCTGATGCGGGCTGCCAGTGCGTCTACGTCGTAGACTCGGCCGGCGCTCTGGTGCTCGAAGGCGTGGCAGAGCGGGTGGCGGCGTTGGTCGCCGAACTCGGCGATGACGCGCAGGTGGGTTTCCACGGACACGAGAACCTCGGCCTGGGCGTGGCGAATTCGATCGAGGCGGTCCGTGCCGGGGCCAAGCAGATCGACGGTTCGTGCCGACGCTTCGGCGCCGGGGCCGGCAACGCGCCGGTGGAGGCGTTGATCGGGGTGTTCGACAAGATCGGCGTCAAGACCGGTATCGATTTCTTCGACATCGCCGACGCGGCTGAAGAGGTCGTCGCCCCGGCGATGCCGGCCGAGTGTTTGCTGGACCGCAATGCGTTGATCATGGGCTACTCGGGCGTCTATTCGAGCTTCCTCAAGCACGCGATCCGCCAGTCCGAGCGCTACGGCGTGCCGGCGCACAAGCTGTTGCACCGGGCCGGGCAGCGCAAGCTGATCGGCGGCCAGGAGGACCAGCTGATCGACATCGCGCTGGAGATCAAACGCGAGATGGACGCGGCGGCACAGTAGCCGCGCCGAATGCACGGTTTCTGACGCAGAACGCGAGTCCGACCGTCAGAAAGCGTGCACTCGAGGATTTTTTTTGGCGTGCCGCGACGCGGGTCTGACCTGTGCCGACGGCGCTCTGTGTGAGCTGGACCACGATGCGGCGTGTTTGGCATCGCGAGGGACCGGCTAGCAATTGGGGTGCGACCGTTTGATCGCAGAGCTTGACCAATTGCAAGGAGTGATTACCAGTGACTACCGCTAACACCGTTCGCCGTGGACTGTTCGGCATGTTCGCCGGCGGCCTGCTCGCCTTCGGCTCGGCGGCGATCATCGCCCCAGTGGCCAACGCGCAGCCTGCGCCCGGGCCGGGACAAGACTGCACGGCGAGCACCGTGGCTGGCACGGTCAGCACCGCGGCCGCATCCGAGGGTGCGTACCTGACGGCTAACCCCCAGGCCAACGAGGCCCTGACGAAGATAGCGGCGGAGCCGCAGCCGCAGGCCACCCAGGCCTACATGGCGTACTTCGCCGAGAATCCCCAGGTCGAGGACCAGCTCAAGGCGATCCACGAGCCCGTGAGCGCGCTGTCTGATCGCTGCGGTGTGAAGCTGGCGCCGACGCCGGTGGCTCAGGCGGTGTGGAGCGCATCTGAGCAGGCTCCCGAGGTTCCGGTGACCCCGGCGCCCGAGGGTGAGGCACCGATGCCTGCAACCCCGGAGATGCCGACCACCTGATCGGCCCACTGATCCCGACACTCACCGTGCCTGCATCCGCAGGCACGGTGAGTGCTTTTCGGGGTTGTCGCACACGTTCGGCACGATGGGGACCATGGCGACCCGAGAACAGGCCCAGGCGATCCTCGAGCAGTTGGCCGGGCGGGGCGCTGCGCTGCGTGATGACCAGTGGACCGCAATCGAAGCGCTGGTCGTAGACCGCCGCCGGGCGTTGGTGGTGCAACGCACGGGCTGGGGCAAGTCGGCCGTCTATTTCATCGCGGCCACCCTGCTGCGGCGCAGCGGTCTCGGCGCCACGGTGATCGTCTCGCCGCTGCTGGCGCTGATGCGCAACCAGGTCGGGTCCGCCGAGAAGGCGGGAGTGCGCGCCGCGACCATCAACTCCAGCAACATGACCGACTGGGACGGCATTCATGCCAGGGTTCGCGAGGGCGACCTCGACGTCCTGCTCGTCAGTCCAGAGCGGCTGAACAACCCCGACTTCCGCGATGCGGTTCTGCCGGAGCTCGCGCGCGACGCAGGCCTCGTCGTCGTCGACGAGGCGCACTGCGTCTCCGACTGGGGCCACGACTTCCGGCCCGACTACCGGCGTATCCGGACACTTCTCGCCGACCTCGGCAGCGATGTCCCCGTGCTCGCGACGACAGCCACCGCCAACGACCGGGTGGTGGCCGACGTCGCCGCTCAGCTGGGTGTCGGGGGCCGCGACACGCTCGTCCTGCGCGGCGGACTGGACCGGGAGTCGCTACGCCTGTCTGTCGTCGCTGCCGGCAACCCCGCGCAGCGTGCGGCGTGGCTCACCGCCCACCTCGGTGAGCTCCCCGGCTCCGGCATCGTCTACACGCTGACCGTGGCCCAGGCGCACGACGTCGCCGCACTGTTGCGAGAGCGCGGGTATCAGGTCGCGGCGTACACGGGCTCTACCGAGGCGGCCGAGCGGGAGCAGCTCGAGGCGGATCTGCTGGCCAACCGGGTGAAGGCGCTGATCGCCACGTCGGCGCTGGGCATGGGATTCGACAAGCCCGATCTGGGGTTCGTGGTGCACCTCGGTGCGCCATCGTCGCCGATCGCGTACTACCAGCAGGTCGGCCGCGCCGGCCGCGCCACCGAGCGTGCCGAGGTGATCCTGCTGCCCGGCCACGAGGACGCCGACATCTGGCGGTACTTCGGGTCCCTGGCCTTCCCGCCGGAGCAGTTGGTGCGCAAGGTGATTCGTGAGCTGGACGGGGAACGACCACTGTCGACGGCGGCGCTGGAGCCGCTCGTCGACTTGAACCGCTCCCGGCTGGAGATGGTGCTCAAGGTGCTCGACGTCGACGGTGCGGTTCGCAGGGTCAAAGGCGGCTGGATCGGAACCGGGGAGCCCTGGGAGTACGACGAACAGCGCTACCGGACGCTCGACGAGGCGCGCCGCCGAGAACAGCAGGCCATGCTCGACTACCAGGTGACCGAGCGCTGCCGAATGGCGTTTCTGCGCGGCCAACTCGACGATCCGACGCTGAACCCCGACGAACGCTGCGGACGCTGCGACAACTGCACCGGTGAGCGCGTCAGCGGCGACGTCGCAGCCTCAGACGCCGAGCAGACCCGCGCCGCGCTGATGCGTCCCGGGGTCGAGCTGGCGCCGCGCAAGCAGTGGCCGACGGGCCTCGCCAAGCTGGGTATCGACCTCTCGGGTCGGATCACCGACGGACCGTCGCCCGGCCGCGTGGTCGGACGGCTCACCGATCTGGGCTGGGGCGCACGGCTTCGTGCGCTAATCGACGGACCCGACGCCGAGGTGCCCGACGACGTGGTGGGCGCAGCGGTCAAGGTGCTCGCGTCGTGGGACTGGGCGGCGCGGCCGACCGCGGTGATGGCGCTCGACTCGACCACCCACCCGCTGCTCATCTCCTCGCTGCGCGCCCGGCTGGCCGAACTGGGGCGGCTCGCCGATCTCGGCACCCTGCGCTACGCCCCCGATCATCGAGCCGTCAGCGCTGCCAACTCCGCGTACCGCGTCGCCGCACTGACCGGCGCATGGACGCCACCCGACGCACTCCCCGAGGGGCCGGTGCTGCTCGTCGACGACCGCACCGACACCGGGTGGACGATGACGATGGCGGCTCGCGTCGTGCGGGCCGCGGGGGCGTCCGACGTGCTGCCGTTCGCGCTTGCCGCAACGTCCTAGGGGCGGAGGCGGACGCCGCCGAGCTGGCCGGTCACCGCATCCGCGGCGGCGACCACCGCCCGCGCCCGTTCGCCGATCTCCCGCTCGCTCAGCGCCGTGCCGATGTGCATCGATGCCACCATCGCCTGACGCTGATGCTGATCGAACACGGGCGCGGAGATCACGCTGATGTCGTGACGGGTGCCCGTTCGCCTGTCCTCGCGCAGTGACACCCGCTCGCCGATGTCGGAGACCAATTCGCCGAGCAGGGCCCGCAATTCGCCGGGCAGCGTGGCCGACATGCCGGCCATCAGCGCGTAGAGGCGCCGACCGGCGGGGGTCTGCCGCTCGACCAGGTAGCCGTCCGCGCGGCACGCGGTGATCACCCGATGCAACCGCTGGGTGTCGGTGCGCAGCGGGATCGTCGGCTCCTTGGCGAGCCAGGCCTGCGCGGCGAGGTCGTCCCACAGCACGAACATCAGTCCGACCGGCGGCGCGAACGGATAGCTCTGTCCCACCTCGACACCCGGGTGCGCGCCGGGCGGACTGACCAGGTCGAGCACCGTGATGCGATCATCGACCACCGCCGAGAGCGCGGCCGTGACGCCGAACCGCGTCGACATGCGGCGCAGTTCGTCGCGTGCGGCCGGGCTGACCCGCATCGCCTCCTGCGCGCGGTGACCGAGCGTGATCAACGCCGGTCCCAACCGGTAGGTCTTGTCGGTGTCGTCGCGTACCAGGTAGCCGGCCTCGGTGAGCGAGGTGGCGATGCCCAGGCAGGTGGGCTTGCTCAGGCCGAGGCGACGCGCCAGTTCCGAGACACCGAAGCGTTCAGTCGGTCGTGACCCCAGGAATTCGAGGATCGCGACGACCCGATCGGTCGGCGGAGATACGCGGCGGGCGGTCGGCGGCACCCCCAGCACGGTACATATATGGAACGCTGCGGTCGATATATTGACTCTAGGTAGAACGCGTTCTAGTTTCGGGGACGTGCACGCGCAGCCGTTGATCGACGCCATCGCCGAGGCCGAGGCGCTCGTCGTCGCCGCCCCGTTCATCGAATCCGAAGCCGACCTCCTCGAAGGTCTGCAGTACTTCGCCGGGTGTGTGGCGGCATGTACTCACGTGGCTTTCGACTACGACCGGGACCACCCGTTCCTGCACAGTGGGACCGGCCCGTTCACCAAGATGGGACTCGACAACCCGGACACGCTGTACTTCGGCACCCGCGTCGTGCCGGGGCAGGAGTACGTCGTCACCGGACGCCGCGGCACGACGACCGACCTCAGCTTCCAGATGCTCGGCGGCGAGTACACCGACGACAACGTGCCCGACAGCGAGACCGCGTTCGACGACCGTGAGCTCGACATCTCGCCTGATGGCACCTTCGAGTGGCGTGTGGTCCCGAAGTCGCCCGCGCAGTTGGTGATTCGCGAGGTCTACAACGACTGGTCCGCGCAGCGCGGCACAGTGGCGATCGCGCGCACCGACACCGCGGGCACGGCACCGCCGGCGCTGACCCCCGAGCTGATCGAGAAGCGGTTCGCAGTCGCGGGCAAGCAGCTCGTGCAGCGGGTCAAGACCTGGCTGCAGTTCCCGCAGTGGTTCTACGACACGCTGCCGGTGAACACGATGGTCCCGCCGCGGCTCACCCCCGGCGGGCTGGCCACCCAGTACTCGTCGGTGGGGCACTTCGATCTGGCCCCCGATCAAGCCATGGTGATCACCGTGCCGGCCTCGGATGCGCCCTACATGGGCTTCCAGCTGGGCAGCCTCTGGTACATCTCACTGGACTACATCAACCACCAGACCTCGCTGAACGGCACACAGGCGCAGCAAGATCCGGACGGCTTCATCCGCATCGTGGTGTCCGATGCGAACCCCGGGGTGACGAACTGGGTCGAAACGCTCGGCCACCGCAAGGGTTACCTGCAGTTCCGGTGGCAGCGGGTGTCGCGGCAGATGACCGAGGCCGACGGTCCGACGGTGGCCGTGATGGGCGTCGAGGACGTCGCCGACGCACTGCCGTACCACAGGGACAACGTGATTTCTTCCGATGACTGGCGGGCGCGAATCGCGCTGCGTCAGAAGCTGATCGGCTACAGGATGGTGGGATAGCGATGGGCATGCTCGAGAACAAGGTCGTTCTCATCAGCGGCGTCGGGCCGGCGTTGGGGACGACGCTGGCGCGCCGATGTGCGCAGCAGGGCGCTGACCTGGTGCTGGCCGCGCGGACCGTCGAGCGGCTCGAGGGTGTCGCAAGTGAGGTCGAGGGCCTCGGTCGGCGGGCGGTGTCGGTGGGCACCGACATCACCGACGAGGCGCAGGTGACCAACCTCGTCGAAAAATCACTGGACGCGTACGGACGGGTGGACGTGTTGATCAACAACGCGTTCAAGGTGCCGTCGATGAAGCCGTTGGGCAAGACCAGTTTCGACCACATCCGGGAGACGTTCGAGCTCACGGTCCTCGGCGCGCTGCGGCTGATCCAGGGACTGACACCGGCCCTGACAGAGGCCAACGGGTCGGTGGTGAACGTGAACTCGATGGTGGTGCGGCACTCCGATCCCAAGCAGGGCGCGTACAAGATGGCCAAGTCGGCGCTGCTGGCCATGTCGCAGTCGCTGGCGAGTGAACTGGGTGAGCAAGGAATTCGGGTGAACTCCGTGCTGCCCGGCTATATCTGGGGCGGCACGTTGCAGGGCTACTTCGAGCACCAGGCCGGCAAGTACGGCACGACCGTCGACGAGATCTACAAGGCCGCCGCGGTCAATTCGGATCTCAAGCGGCTGCCCACCGAAGACGAGGTGGCCTCGGCCATCCTGTTCATGGCGAGCGATCTGTCCAGTGGCATCACCGGGCAGGCGTTGGATGTCAATTGCGGGGAGTACAAGGCGTGATGTCCTCCTCTCGGACGAATGTCGGCACCGTCGACGACCTGCATGCATCGGCCGTGAAGGCCTGCGGCCTCGACGATTTCGGCAGCGACGACGACAACTACCGCGAGGCACTTGCCGTTCTGTTGGAGTCCTATCAACGGGACGCCGACCTGACCGAGTTCGGCAGCAAGATGCAGCGGTTCTTCGTGCGCAACGCGCTGGTGGCTCGGCTGGTGTCGGAGGCGGCTTTCACGCAGTACCCCCAGCACGCCGACGTGCCGATCGCGCGGCCGATCTTCGTCACGGGATTGCCGCGCACCGGCACGACGGTCGTGCACCGACTGCTGGCCGCCGATCCTCGACACCAGGGTCTGGAGCTGTGGCTCGCCGAGTTCCCGCAGCCCCGGCCGCCGCGCGAGACCTGGTCGCAGAACCCGGTTTTCCAACAGCTGGATGCTCAGTTCACCAAGGCGCACGCGGAGAACCCGGACTACACCGGCCTGCACTACATGACCGCCGACGAGGTGGAGGAGTGCTGGCAGCTGCTGCGCCAGTCCCTGCATTCGGTGAGTTACGAGACGCTGGCCCATCTGCCCACCTACTCGCAGTGGCTGGCGCGACAGGATTGGACGAAGTCGTACCAGCGGCATCGCAAGAACCTGCAGCTGATCGGGCTCAACGACGCCGGTAAGCGATGGGTGCTCAAGAATCCCAGCCATCTGTTCGCGTTGGACGCATTGTTTGCGACCTATCCCGACGCGCTGGTGATCCAGTGCCACAGGCCGGCCGAGACGATCATGGCCTCGATGTGCTCGCTGGCCCAGCACACCACCGAGGGCTGGTCGAACAGCTTCCACGGCAAAGTCATTGGCGACGACTCACTGGAGACGTGGTCCCGCGGCCTGCGCCTGTTCAGTGCCGAGCGGGCCAAGCACGATCCCGCGCAGTTCTACGATCTGGATTACTTCGCCCTGATCAAGGACCCGGTCGCCGTCGTGGAGGACATCTACCGGGCGTTCGGAATCGAGTTCACCGATGATGCACGCCACGCTGTCGCGCAGACCCATGAGAAGAGCCAGCAGGGGCCGCGCGCCCCGAAGCACACCTACTCGCTGGCTGACTACGGGCTGACCGAAGAGCAGGTCAAAGAACACTTCGCCGGTCTCTGACTACGCCCAAACGTCGGTTTGGGCGAGAAGGGAACCGGGTCAGCCGTCGCCGGGGGAGGGGGCGCTCGAGTACTCCTCGAGGCACCCCTCGGCCACGGCGTGGCGGATGCTGTCGGCCAGTCGCGGGCACGACCGCTCGCGCGCGGGATCGCCACCACACGAACGGATCTCAGCGAAATGGGCGCACCGCTGCGTCGCCTCGGCCGTCCACTGCACCGATGTGTGCGCGGGCCCGAGCTTCTTCACGCGCACCGCGACATGGCAGAAACGGCAGTCGACCGAAGCCAATCCTGCGGTCAGGTAACGCTCGCGATCGGCCTGACTGCTGGCCCGCACCGCAGCTGCGCGGTCTGGATCTGACGCGAAATCCGGTGCCTTTCCCCAGCTCTTCGCGCCGGAACCTGGAGTGTGGCCGTGCTCGTGTTCCTCGTCGTCGTGCCCGTGCAGCAGCAGCATCGACTTGGCGAGACGGTCCACATCCGGCGTTTCGCTCATGCGCGATCCCGCTCCGCTTCTCGCTTGCCGGTCATGTCGACTGCTTCTCGGCGTCCCTTGCCTTCAGGTTCTCCTCGACCTCGACATTCCACTTCTGCACTGCAGCGGTGGTGTCGACTTCCATCTCGAAACGGTCGGTCATCTCCGGCGCCACATCAGCGACGTCGACGTAGAACTGCTGATACCACCGGCGCATCTGGTACACCGCGCCGTCTTCCTCGACCAGCAGCGGGTTGTCGATGCGGGTCTTGTGCTTCCAGATCTCCACGTCCTGCAGGAAGCCCTTGCTGACCCCGTCGGTGAACGCGTCGGCCAGCTTCTCGGTTGTCTTGTCGTCCAGACCTTTCGGCTTCTCGACGATGACGCCCCACTGCAGCATGAACGAGTCCTGGGTCACCGGGTAGTGGCAGTTGATCAGGATCGACTCGGCCTTGAAGTCGCCGTAGGTGTTGTGCAGCCAGTTGATCATGAACGACGGACCGAAATAGCTTGCCTCGGAATCGAGTTTGGCCTCGCCGTATGCCGTGCCCATGTCGTTGATGTCGGGCCGGCCCACGTTGTGCAGATACTGCGATGCGATGTGGCCCTCGAAAACGTTCTTGAAGTAGGTCGGCAGGCCGAAGTGGATGTAGAAGAAGTGCGCCATGTCGGTGACGTTGTCGATGATCTCGCGGCAGTTGCTGCCCTCGATGAGCATCGAATTCCACTTCCAGTCGGTCCACTCGCCGCTGGCCCACTCGGGGATCTCGGGGATCCGCACCTCTTCCTGAGGTGGGTTGCCCTCGTGGTCGTGCCACACGAACAGCAGGCCGCCGCGGACGTCGGTGTGCCAGGCGCGGGTGCGCGCCAGGCGCGGGGTGCGCTTGGCGTAGGGCACGAGCTTGCACTTGCCGTCGCCGCCCCAGCGCCAGTCGTGGAACGGGCAGGCCACGGTGTCACCCTTGACCGTTCCCTGTGACAGATTCCCGCCCATGTGGCGGCAGTAGCCGTCGAGGATCTTCACCTCGCCCGCCGAGTCGGCGAAGACCACCAGCATGGTGCCGAAGATCTCGATGCCGTGCGGCTTCCCGTCGAGGTAGTCCTTGACCGGTCCCAGGCAGTGCCAGCCGCGCGCGAAGCGGTCGGGCAGCGTGCCGGTGTCGATCTCGCGAATGCTCGCGGTTCCCGCCGTGTCGGTGCTCACCTGGGGCCTCCCCAATCTTGCTCGAATTAGAACACGTTACAGTTTTTCGCCGCTGCCGCGCAATCGGCCGACCCTCACCAGCGCAAAACGTTGCGCATCTCACCCCGAACCGCGCGTCACCCCGGGGTACCCGGCTGGCCGGAACCACACCGCCGCGCATATAGTGCACATCGTGTCCACTATTTCGAAGGTCCCGCCCGTCGCTGTCGGTACCCGGCGCTGGCTGGCCGTCGCCGCCGCGACCTTCGCGATCGCGTGGGGCGGCAACGAGTTCACCCCGCTGCTGGTCATGTACCGCTCGGGGGAGGGCTTTTCCGGCCTGACCGTCGACCTTCTGCTCTTCGCCTACGTGCTCGGCATCGTCCCCGCCCTGCTGATCGGCGGGCCGCTGTCCGACCGCTTCGGCCGCCGGCCGCTGATGATCCCCGCGCCCTTACTCGCCGCGGCGGGCTCGCTGATCCTGGCTGCCGGCGCCGACTCCGCTGCCGTGCTGGCGCTCGGCCGCGTGTTCAGCGGGCTCGCGCTCGGGCTGGCGATGGCCGTCGGCGGCAGCTGGCTCAAGGAACTGTCCGCGCCGCCGTACGGCGACGGCACCGCGGGGGCGCGACGCGCGGCGATGAGCTTGACGGCGGGCTTCGGGCTGGGCGCGGCAGCGGCGGGCGTGCTCGCCCAGTGGGGGCCCGCGCCGACGGTGCTCTCCTACGCCTGTAACGCAGCCCTGGCTCTGGCTGCGGCCGCTGTGCTGACCGTCGCGCCCGAGACCCGCCGACGACGCGACGCGGCGGGCCCATGGTGGGCAGACCTGGCGATCCCGGTCGAGGCTCGACGGCGCTTCCTCTGTGTCGTGGTACCGGTCGCGCCCTGGGTCTTCGGAGCGGCGGGTTCGGCCTACGCGGTGCTACCTGCACTGCTGACCGACCGCGTCGCTCACGCGCCGATCGCGTTCTCCGCACTGCTGTGCGTGGTCGCGCTCGGCGTCGGCTTCGGCGTGCAGCAGGCCAGCCGGGCACTGGGGTCTGACGGTCCGCGTGGTGTGGTGACCGCGCTGCTGCTGTTGGTGGGGGGGATGGTGTGCGCGGCCTGGGCCGCCGCGGTGCTGACGGTGACGGCGGCGCTGATCGCGGCCGCGGTGCTGGGGGCGGGATACGGCATGGCGCTGCTGGCCGGGCTGCAGCAGATCCAACGGCTCGCCGGGCCCGATGATCTCGCGGGCCTGACGGCGGTGTTCTACAGCCTGAGCTATCTGGGCTTCGGCGTGCCCGCGGTGCTGTCACTGCTCAACGGGGTCGGCGTGTCATACCCCGCGATGTTCGGCGCGGGTGCGGTGCTAGCCGCCGGCTGCCTCGTACCGGTGCTGAAGGGTATCCGGCGGCCCTAGGGTTGACCCATGGCCAACCGCCGCGGGCGTCCACGCAGTGAGGCGGCGCGCGGCGCCATCCTCACCGCGGCAGCCGAACTGGCGGCCGAGGGTGGCCCGGGCGCGGCGACCATCGATGCCATTGCCCGTCGTGCGGAGGTCAGTCGCACCACGATCTACAAGTGGTGGCCGTCCGCCTCGGCGGTCGTTCTCGAGGGCCTGCTGGAATCCGTGCGGGAGTCGATCGTGCGGCCACCCGGCAGCAGCACCGTCGAGGCCCTCGTCCACCACGTCAGCGCGCTCAACGACATCCTGGCCGACCCCGGCGTGGGCGCTCTACTGCGCAATGTGATCGCGGCGGCGGCCGCCGATCCGGCGATCCAAGCGGCCCTGCTGGACCAGTGGATCGAACCGCGGCGCGGGGGCCGTGGTGAGTGCGTTGACCGATGCCGTGGCGGCCGCGGAGATTCCTGCAGACACCGATATCGAGGTGGTGGTCGACGCGCTGGTGTCGCCGCCCTACTACCGGTTGGTGTTCGGGATGCCGCCGCTGTCCGAGCGGAGGGTGCGCGCGCTGGTCGACGCGGTGTGGGCCGGTTGCTCCTAGCTGTCCTGCCATCCGGAGTGGATGTAGGTGTCGGCGAAGCGCTTCAGCGAGTCCTTCTTCTGGTCGATGGGCGCATCGAAACTCAATCCGTCGAACACCCAGGGGATCACGATGTTGTCGGTGACGCCGGCCTCGGCGAGTTCCCGGTGCCCGTCGACACCGAACTTGTCGATGCAGACGGCCTGGTACTCGAAAGGTCCTTCCGCGCGGCCGTATTCGGCCCGCAGCGCCTCGATCTTGCCGATGGTCTCGGCCAACTGCTCGCCGGTCATCATCGCGCTGGTCCAGCCGTCCCCGACGCGTGCCGCGCGTTTGAGTGCGACGTCGGTGTGGCCACCGACGTAGAACGGAACCGGCTCGCTCGGTGCGGGACTCATCTGCAGCCGGTCGAAGTCGTAGAAGTCGCCGTGGAATTCGACCATGCCGCCGCCCAGAACCAGCTTGATCACGTCGATCATCTCGTCGACACGCTTGCCGCGCTTGGCGTAGGGCACTCCGCACCATTCGAATTCCTCCGGCGCCCAGCCGATTCCGACGCCGAAGCCGAATCGGTTGCCGGTGAGGTTCGCCACCGAGCCGACCTGACGGGCCAGCAGCAGCGGGTTGCGTGAGCCCAACTTCATCACGTTGGTGTAGAAGCGCAGCGTGGAGGTAACAGCTCCCATCGCGCCCGCGGCGATCAGCGGGTCCACCCACGGGGTGTTCTCATCCCACATCCGTGAACCGTCGGGTGTGTACGGATAGTCCGCGGCCTGCTTCTCCATGTAGAACAGCGAATCGGGCAGCGCGATCGCGTCGAAGCCGACCTCTTCGGCGGTGCGGGCGATCTCGATCAGCTGGTCGATGGGCCCCATCGCCACACTGCAGGTGTACTTCATCATGCGCCCGGCTTGTCGGATGCGACCACCCACATCGAGTAATACTGCGCTCCACCGCCATACGCGTGCCCGAGGGCCTTGCGGGCACCGGGAACCTGGTGGTCTTCACCCTTGCCCATCACCTGGATGGCGGATTCGGCGAACCGGATCATGCCGGAGGCGCCGATCGGGTTGGACGAGAGCACCCCGCCCGACGGATTGAACGGGATGCGCCCGCCGATGGCGGTCTCGCCTGCCTCGGTCAGCTTCCAGCCCTCGCCCTCGGCGGCGAAGCCGAGGCTCTCCAGCCACATCGGCTCGTACCAGGAGAACGGCACGTACACCTCGGCCACGTCGATCTCGTCGATCGGGCTGGTGATCCCGGCAGCCTTCCACAGCGCCGCCGCTGCGTCGCGGCTCGCCTGCGGGTTGACCTGATCGCGACCGGCGTAGGCCAGCGGTTCGGTACGCAACGCGGTGGCGTGTATCCATGCCACCGGATGGCCTTCGGAGACACGCGCATCCGCGCTCGCCTCGTCACCGATCACCATCGCGGCCGCCCCGTCCGACGATGGGCATGTCTCGTCGTAGCGGATCGGATCCCACAGCATCGGCGAGGACATCACCTTTTCCAGCGTGATGTCGGGCTGGTGCAGGTGGGCCAAGGGATTCTTGACCGCGTTCAGTCGGTCCTTGACCGCGACCATCGCGCCGATGTGCGTCGGCGCACCCGAGCGGCGGATGTAGGCGCGCACGTGCGGGGCGAAGTATCCGCCCGCCCCAGCGCCGACGGGCTTGGTGAACGGCACCGGAATGCTCAACGCCCACATGGCATTGGACTCCGACTGCTTCTCCCACGCCATCGTCAGCACCCGCCGGTACTTGCCCGACTGGACCAGGCTCGCGGCCACGATCGCGGTGGAACCGCCGACCGAACCCGCCGTGTGCACGCGGATCAGCGGCTTGTTCGTCGCACCCGTGGCGTCGACCATGAACAGCTCGGGCATCATGACGCCCTCGAAGAAATCGGGCGCCTTACCCACCACGACAGCGTCGATGTCGGCGAATGTCACGCCCGCATCGGCCAGTGCGCGGTCGATGGCCTCGCGCACCAGGCCGTTCATCGACACATCGGTGCGCTTGGCGACGTACTTGGTCTGGCCTGTACCCAAGACCGCGGCGATATGCTTCTTTTCGGCAGCCATGGCTACTTCCCCTCCAGGACGGCGACCAGATTCTGTTGCAGCGCAGGCCCGCTCGTCGCGTGTGCCAGCACCCGGGAGGCGTCACCGGCGAAGACGTGGCGGGCGGCCTCGCCGATCCGTTCCAGCCCGGCGGAGAACATCGGGTTGGCGGCCAGCGTGCCGCCGGTCGGATTGATCCGCGTCGAATCTCCCAGGCCGATGGCCTCTTTGAGGATCAGATGCTGGTGGCTGAACGGGGCGTAGATCTCGGCGATCTCGATCGATGAGGTGTCCCCACCAGTGGCCGCCTGCGCCGACGCCGCGGTGGACGGCGAGGTGGTCAGAGCGCGGGCGCCCAGCACCGGGGTCTCGATGCGATGCTCGATGCCGGTGATCCAGGCCGGCCGCTCACGCAGCTCACGAGCCCGGTCGCCGGCGGCGAGCACGATCGCCGATGCGCCGTCGGTGATCGGGGCGATGTCGTGGCGGCGCAACGGTTCTGCGAAGTACGGCTGGGACAGCAGCTCCTCGACGCTGCTACCGGACTGCAGCCGGTCCACCCGACCCGCCGCTTGGGCGACGAGTGCGACCTCGGCCATCTGCTCGGCGGTCCACGCGCCCGATTCCAGTCCGAGGCGGGCCTGCAGGCCGGCGATGCTGACCGAGTCCGGCCAGAGCGGAGCGACCGTGTACGGGTCGGTCTGCAGGGCGAGGACCCGGCGCAGCGTGCCTGCGCTCGATTTGCCGAAGCCGTACACCAACGCTGTCTCCACCTGTCCGGTGAGGATCTTGATGTAGGCCTCGTACAGTGCCCAGGCCGCGTCCATCTCGACGTGCGACTCGTTGATGGGCGGTACCGCGCCGATCGAATCGATCGCAGAGATGAAAGAGAAGGCGCGACCGGCAAGGTAATCCGACGATCCGGAGCACCAGAAGCCGATGTCGGACTTCGTGATGCCGAGCTCGTCGTAGATCTCGGCGAAGCACGGCATCAACATCTCGACGCCGTTGGTGGTTCCGTCGGTGCGGCGCACGTGCGGTGCGTGCGCGAACCCGACCACTGCTACCCCATTGTCTGAAGTCATGTGTGCCTCCTCAGAGGTGATGCTTGTAGGAGTCGTAATCGGCGTCGGGTTCGCCGGTCGGCCGGAAGTATTCGATGTTGTCGATACCCAGGCCCCACTGATCGCGCGGCTTCCACACCGCTTCGACGCGCATGCCCATCCGCACCTTGTCGGCCTCGATGTCCGACACCAGGTGCAGCACCGGGATGTCGGCGCCGTCGAGGAGCACGTAGGCGGCCACGTACGGGGGTTTGATGCGCTGCCCCGCGAACGGGATGTTGATGATCGCGAACGTCGTGACGGTGCCCTTGTCGGACACCTCGATGAACTGGTCGAGCGGCCGGCCGGTCGACGGATTGGCCTCCTTGGGTGGGAAGTAGACCTTGCCGTCGTCGCCTGACCGCGCTCCCAGCAGCGTTCCTTGCTCGAGTGCGCGCAGGAACGTGCTCTCGGGAAGTGATGCGGTGTGCTGGATCTCGATCGACGACGGCGATATCACCATCGTCACCGGGTCGAGCCCGTCGGCCGGGGCGGGGGTCTCTTCGGCCTCCTCGCCGAGCTCGAAGTACGCGATATCGGTGATCGCGCCGGCGGTTTCGTCGGCCCAGTGCACGTGTACGCGGGCGCCGGTGGTGACAGCGTCGGGACCGTCAGCGGCGACGGCGTGCAGCAGAGCGGTGTCGGCGCCGTCGAGACGAATCAGCGCCCAGGCGAACGGCCGGTCCAGCGGCTGGCCCTCCAAGGGGTGGCTCTGCCACGTCCACGACAGGACCGTGCCGACGCTCGACACCGGGACGACCTCGGTCAGGGCCTCGGAGGTGACGGGGTCATACTCAGCGGGCGGAACGTGGACTCGACCGTCGGAGCCACGCACCCCGACAACGCGTCGCTCGCGCAGAGCGGTGAAGAACTCGCCGAGGAGTGGTCCCACTGAACGGGTGTAGTCGAATGAGAGCCTCAGCGGCGCCGAGAGCGGCGGCTCATGGGGATCGATCTGCACCGGACTGCTTTGGCTGGTGGTCACGGCATCGAGTAGAACAGGTTCTAAGAATGGTTTCAAGAAGGGGTGTGGAGGCGACCGCATGAAGTTGGGATTGCAGCTCGGATACTGGGGCGCGCAGCCCCCGGAGAACCATGCCGAACTCGTGGCGACCGCCGAGGAGGCCGGCTTCGACACGGTGTTCACCGCCGAGGCGTGGGGCTCCGACGCGTACACGCCACTGGCGTGGTGGGGCCGCGAGACCAGCCGGATGCGGCTGGGCACGTCGGTCATTCAGCTCTCGGCCCGCACGCCGACCGCGTGTGCGATGGCAGCGCTGACGCTCGACCACCTCTCGGGCGGTAGGCACATCCTGGGGCTGGGAGTGTCCGGCCCGCAGGTCGTCGAGGGCTGGTACGGCGCGAAGTTCCCCAAGCCGCTGGCCCGCACCCGCGAGTACGTCGACATCCTGCGGCAGGTGTGGGCGCGCGAGGCCCCGGTGCACAGCGACGGCCCGCACTATCCGCTGCCGCTCACCGGCGAGGGAACCACCGGCCTGGGGAAGAACCTCAAGCCCATCACCCATCCGCTGCGCGCCGACATTCCCGTCATGCTGGGCGCCGAGGGGCCCAAGAACGTCGCGCTGGCCGCCGAGATCTGCGACGGGTGGCTGCCGATCTTCTATTCGCCGCGCATCGCCTCGATGTACAACGAATGGCTCGACGAGGGATTCGCACGGCCCGGTGCGCGCCGCACCCGGGAGACCTTCGAGATCTGCGCGACCGCGCAGGTCGTCGTCACCGACGACCGGCCCGCGATCATGGAGTTGATGAAGCCGCACCTGGCGCTCTACATGGGCGGCATGGGTGCCGAGGACACCAACTTTCACGCCGACGTGTACCGCCGAATGGGCTATGCCGAAGTCGTCGACGACGTCACGAAGCTGTTCCGCAACGGACAAAAGGACGGCAAAGAGCAAGCGGCGAAGATCATCCCGGACGAGCTGGTCGACGACTCCGCGATCGTCGGCGATCTCGCCTACGTGCAGGAGCAGATCAAGGCCTGGGAGGCGGCCGGGGTGACGATGATGGTCGTCGGCGCCCGGTCGACCGAGCAGATCCGTGATCTCGCCGCGCTGGTGTAGACAGATCTTGCTGACTGTCTAGAACACGTTCTAGATTGGCGGTGTGAGCCAACACACCATTGCCGGGACCGTGCTGACGATGCCGGTGCGAGTGCGCACCGCCCATCAGCACACCGCCATGTTCGTCGTCGACGCCGACGCTGCGCAGCGGATGATCGACTACAGCGGGCTGCGGGTGTGCCGCTTCCTCGGCAACCGCGCGATGGTCGTGCTGATGCTGATGCGCTACGAGGACACCGATCTCGGGCAGTACTGGGAGTACGGAACCAACGTGATGGTGAATCCGCCGGGGTCCAACGCCGTGGGTCTGTCTGCGCTGCAGTCGGCGGGCGCGTTCGTGCACCACCTTCCCGTCGACCAGCCGTTCACGCTGGAGGCGGGTCGCACGATCTGGGGTTACCCGAAGGTGATGGCCGACTTCACCATTCGTGACGGCCGGCGCTACGGGTTCGACGTCACCATCGACGGGGCCGAGGTCATCTCGATGGACTTCGCGCCCGGCCTGCCGGTGCCGGATCGGTTCACCTCCCGCCCGCAGGTGCATTCGACGTACTCCTACGCCGACGGCGTGATCCGGGAGACGCCGGGGGAGATGACGATGACCGGGGTTCGGTACCGACCAGGCGGCGTCACCGTCCGCTTGGGCACGCACCCGTATGCCGCCGAACTCGCGGCACTGGGATTGCCGAAACGAGCACTGGTGTCCAGTTCGGCTGCGAACGTGGACATGACCTTCGCCGACGCCAAGGAGATCGTGTGACCGCCATGCCGACGAACATCGCCCCCGCCAAACCCGACGTCGACCTCGCCGACGGCAACTTCTACGCTGACGGACGTGCCGCGCGCGAGGCGTACGCGTGGATGCGGGCCAACCAGCCGGTGTTCCGCGATCGCAACGGGCTTGCCGCGGCGACGACATACCAGGCGGTGCTCGACGCCGAGCGCAACCCCGAATTGTTCTCCAGCACAGGCGGAATCCGGCCCGACCAGCCGGGCATGCCGTACATGATCGACATGGACGACCCGGCGCACATCCTGCGGCGCAAACTCGTCAACTCCGGCTTCACCCGTAAGCGCGTGATGGACAAAGTGCCCTCGATCGAGCGGCTCTGCGACGCCCTGATCGACGCGGTGTGCGAGCGCGGGGAGGCCGACTTCGTCCGCGACATCGCCGCACCGCTGCCGATGGCCGTCATCGGCGACATGCTCGGAGTGCTGCCGCAAGAGCGCGACAAGCTGCTCGAGTGGTCCGACGATCTGGTGTGCGGGCTCTCCTCGACGGTCGACGAGCAGACGATCCAGAAGCTGATGGACACCTTCGCTGCCTACACCGCGTTCACGATGGAGACGATCGCCGACCGCCGCGCGAACCCGACCGACGATCTGTTCTCGGTGTTGGTCAACGCCGAGGTCGAGGGTCAGAAGATGAGTGACGACGAGATCGTCTTCGAGACGCTGCTGATCCTCATCGGCGGTGACGAGACCACGCGGCACACGTTGTCCGGTGGGACCGAACAGCTGCTGCGGCACCAGGATCAGTGGCAGCGGCTCACATCGGACCTGGAACTGCTGCCGGGCGCGATCGAGGAGACGCTGCGCTGGACGTCGCCGGTGAAGAACATGTGCCGGACGCTCACGGCTGACACCGAGTTCCATGGCACGGCGCTCGGCGCCGGCGAGAAGATCATGCTGATGTTCGAATCGGCCAACTTCGACGAAACCGTGTTCGAGGATGCGCACGACTTCCGCATCGACCGAAACCCGAACAGCCACCTGGCTTTCGGCTTCGGCACGCATTTCTGCCTGGGTAATCAGCTGGCGCGCCTGGAGCTGAAGATCATGATGACCAAGGTGCTCACCCGGCTGCCGGATCTGCGGCTGGCCGACGAGCGCATGCTGCCGCTGCGCCCGGCGAACTTCGTCAGTGGGCTGGAGTCGATGCCCGTCGTGTTCACGCCGACGGCGAAGGTGCTGGGCTAGGGGCCTGCGCTCGCCGAGTGTGCATCCTCATCCGCCCACCGCGGCGTGTTGCGGATGACACGGCACACTCGCGACGGGCTACTTCATCTGGAAGTTCGGCGCCCGCTTCTCCTTGAACGCCCGCGGGCCTTCCTTGGCGTCCTCGGAGAGGAACACGGGGATGCCGTTGGCGGTGTCGGGCTTGAAGGCCTCTTCCTCGTGCATGCCCTCGGTCTCGCGAATGGTCTTGAGGATCGCCTGCACTGCGAGCGGACCGTTGTTGTTGATCACCTCGGCGATCTCGAGCGCCTTGTCCAGCGCCCCGCCGTCAGGCACGACGTAGCCGATCAAGCCGTACGAGAGGGCCTCGGCCGCGGTGATGTGGCGGCCGGTCAGCAGCAGATCGCACGCGATCGTGTAGGGGATCTGGCGCACGAGGCGCACCGCGGAACCACCCATCGGGTAGAGGCTCCACTTCGCCTCGGAAACGCCGAACTTCGCGCTCTCGCCGGCGATACGGATGTCGGTGCCCTGCAGGATCTCGGTGCCGCCGGCGATCGCGGGACCCTCGACTGCAGCGATCAGCGGCTTCGTCAGCCGCCGGCCCTTGAGCAGGCCGTCGATGCGCGACGGGTCGTAGCTGCCGTCCTTGAACGAGTCACCCGGCGGCTTCTTCGACGCCGCCTTGAGGTCCATGCCCGCGCAGAAGTAACCGCCGGCGCCGGTCAGGATGCACGTGCGGATCTCCGGATCGGAGTCCACCCGATCCCAGGCCTCGACCATGATCGCGAGCATCTCGCCGGAGAGCGCGTTGCGCGCCTGCGGCCGGTTCATGGTGACGATCAGCGTGTGTCCGCGCTGCTCAACCAGGCAGTCGGGCTGCTCTTGCGAATTCTGCGCGTCACTCACGGATCAGGCCGCCTTCCAGCGTCGTTGCCACAGACTTGTCTGAAAATGTAACACGTTCTAGTTTAGAACCGTGGCCCTGAACATCGCCGATCTCGCCGAGCACGCCATCGACGCCGTGCCTGACCGCGTCGCCCTGATCTCGGGTGACCAGACGCTGACCTACGCCGAGCTCGAAGAGAAAGCGAACCGGCTCGCGCACTACCTGCTCGACCAGGGCGTCACGAAGGACGACAAGGTCGGCCTGTACTGCCGCAACCGCATCGAGATCGTGATCGCGATGCTCGGCATCGTCAAGGCCGGCGCGATTCTGGTCAACGTGAACTTCCGCTACGTCGAAGGCGAGCTCAAGTACCTGTTCGACAACTCGGACATGGTCGCGCTGGTGCACGAGCGCCGCTACGCCGACCGGGTGGCCAACGTGCTGCCGGAGACGCCGAACGTGAAGACCATTCTCGTCGTCGAAGACGGCACCGACGATGACTTCCAGAGGTACGGCGGGGTCGAGTTCTACTCCGCGCTGGAGCAGGGCTCGCCGGAGCGGGACTTCGGTCCCCGCAGCGAGGACGACATCTACCTGCTCTACACCGGCGGCACCACGGGTTTCCCGAAGGGTGTGATGTGGCGCCACGAGGACATCTACCGGGTTCTGTTCGGCGGCACGGACTTCGCCACCGGTGAGCCGATCGCCGACGAATACGGCCTGGCCCAGCAGGCGGCGGCGAACCCTCCGATGATCCGGCTGCCCATTCCGCCGATGATCCACGGCGCGACCCAGTCGGCGACGTGGATGTCATTGTTCTCCGGTCAAACCGTGGTGCTGGCACCAGAGTTCGACGCCGACGCGGTCTGGCGGATGATCCACGAGCACAAGGTCAACCTGCTGTTCTTCACCGGTGATGCGATGGCCCGCCCGCTGTTGGACGCGCTGCTCGCCCATCAGGACGCCGGGAACGAGTACGACCTGTCGAGCCTGTTCCTGCTCGCCAGCACCGCTGCGCTGTTCTCGACCAGCCTGAAGGAGAAGTTCCTCGAGCTGCTGCCCAACCGCATCATCACCGACTCGATCGGCTCGTCGGAGACGGGCTTCGGCGGTACGAGCGTGGTGGCCAAGGGGCAGTCGCACACCGGCGGCCCGCGCGTGACGATCGACAAGAACACGAAGGTGCTCGACGAGGACGGCAACGAGATCGAACCGGGGTCGGGCAAGCGCGGCATCATCGCCAAATGCGGTCACATCCCGGTCGGCTACTTCAAGGACGAGAAGAAGACGGCCGAGACGTTCCGCACGTATCACGGCGTGCGGTATGCGATTCCGGGTGACTACGCCGAGGTCGAGGCCGACGGCACGGTCACAATGCTGGGCCGCGGTTCGGTGTCGATCAACAGTGGCGGTGAGAAGATCTACCCCGAAGAGGTGGAAGCCGCGCTCAAGGGCCATCCCGACGTGTTCGACGCGCTCGTCGTCGGTGTGCCGGACCCCCGGTTCGGGCAGCACGTCGCGGCCGTTGTACATCCCCGCGATGGAACCAGGCCGACGCTCGCCGATCTCGATGCATTCGTGCGCAGCGGGATCGCCGGATACAAGGTGCCGCGCAGCCTGTGGCTCGTCGACGAGGTGAAGCGTTCTCCGGCAGGCAAACCCGACTACCGATGGGCCAAGGACGTGACCGAGGCGCGGCCGGCCGACGAGGTCCACGAAAAGCATGCGGTGGTGAAATAGACATGAGAACTGAACTCTGCGATCGCTTCGGCATCGAGTACCCGATCTTCGTCTTCACCCCGTCGGAGAAGGTCGCCGCCGCGGTCACCAAGGCCGGCGGGCTCGGTGTGTTGGGCTGCGTGCGGTTCAACGACGCCGACGACCTGGAGAACGTCCTGCAGTGGATGGACGCCAACACCGACGGCAAGCCCTATGGCGTCGACATCGTCATGCCCGCCAAGGTTCCCACCGAGGGAACGTCGGTCGACATCAACAAGCTCATCCCCGCCCAGCATCGCGAGTTCGTCGACAAGACGCTCGCCGATCTCGGCGTGCCGTCGCTGCCCGCCGACGAGGAACGCTCCGAAGGTGTTCTGGGATGGCTGCATTCGGTGGCCCGCAGCCATGTCGAGGTCGCCCTCAAGCATCCGATCAAGCTGATCGCCAACGCGCTGGGGTCCCCGCCCAAGGACGTGATCGACCAGGTACACGAGGCCGGCGTGCCAATCGCGGCGCTCGCAGGGTCTGCCAAACACGCTCTGCGGCACGCGGAGAACGGCGTCGACATCGTCGTCGCCCAGGGGCATGAGGCCGGTGGGCACACCGGTGAGATCGGCTCGATGGTGCTGTGGCCGGAGATCGTCGATGCCCTCGACGGCAAGACTCCGGTGCTGGCGGCCGGTGGCATCGGGACGGGCCGGCAGGTCGCCGCCGCGTTGGCCCTCGGCGCGCAGGGAGTCTGGATGGGCTCGGCGTTCCTCACCTCCGCCGAGTACGACCTCGGGGTGCGCCTGGACTCGGGCCGTTCGGTCATCCAGGAAGCGATGTTGAGCGCGACATCGGCCGACACCGTGCGCCGGCGCATCTACACCGGCAAGCCGGCGCGGCTGCTCAAGAGCCGCTGGACCGATGCGTGGGATGCCGACGGCGCGCCTGAGCCGCTGCCGATGCCACTGCAGAACATCCTCGTCAGCGAAGCGCATCAGCGGATGAGCGAATCATCTGATCCCTCCGCGGTGGCGATGCCCGTCGGCCAGATCGTCGGCCGCATGAACGAGATCCGGCCGGTCGCCGACATCATCGCCGAACTGGTCAGCGGCTTCGACGACGCGACGAAGCGACTGGACGGCATCCGCGGAGCCTGAGCGCGTATAAAGCAGGGGTGAACGGCGCGCACTCTCTGCTCACCACGCTCGTCGACGCCGGCGTGGACGTCTGCTTCGCCAACCCGGGTACATCGGAGATGCACTTCGTCGCCGCGCTCGACACGGTCGACGGTATGCGGGCGGTACTGACGCTGTTCGAGGGTGTCGCAACCGGGGCCGCCGACGGTTACGCGCGGATCAGCGGAACGCCCGCCGCGGTGCTCCTGCATCTCGGGCCGGGGCTGGGTAACGGACTGGCCAACCTGCACAATGCGCGCCGGGCGCACACTCCGATGGTCGTGGTGGTCGGCGACCACGCCACTTACCACAAGAAGTACGACGCCCCTTTGGAATCCGACATCGACGCGGTCGCCGGGAGTGTCTCGGGCTGGGTGCACCGGACGATGCGTTCCGACGACGTCGCCGCCGACACCGCAGCCGCTCTCGACGCTGCCCGGCAGGGCGCGGTGTCGACGCTGATCCTGCCCGCCGACGTGTCCTGGAGCGACGGGGTTTCCGGCGCGAGGACCGCGACGACATCCGCCGAACCGGCCGTCGACGACGCGGCTGTGGGCGCGGCAGCGGCGGCGCTGCGGTCCGGGGAACGCACCGTGCTCCTCATCGGCGGCGACGCCACCCACGGGCCGGGACTCACGGCCGCCGTGCGCATCGGTGAGGCCACCGGCGCGACCGTGCTGTGCGAGACGTTCCCCGCCCGGCTCCGGCGGGGTGCAGGCGTGCCGGCCGTCGAGCGGCTCGCCTACTTCGCCGAGGCCGCCGCCGAACAGCTGGCCGGCGCGCGGCACATAATCTTGGCCGGGGCGCCGTCGCCGGTGTCATTCTTCGCATACCCGGACAAGGCAAGCGACCTGGTGCCCGACGGCTGCGCGGTGCACGTGCTGGCGTCGCACCACGGCGCCGCACAGGCCCTCGAGCGTCTCGCCGACACGGTGGCGCCGGGCACCACGGCGTCACTCGCACCCGCAGCGCGCCCCGAGATGCCCAGCGGGGAGCTGACCGCGTTCTCGGCTGCGGCCGTGGTCGGCGCTCTGCTGCCCGACGACGCCATCGTGGTCGACGAGTCGAACACCGCGGGCGTGGGCATCGCCGCGGCGACAGCCGGCGCGCCGGCCCACGACGTCCTGACGCTGACCGGGGGCGCCATCGGCTACGGCCTGCCCGCCGCCATCGGCGCGGCGATCGCCGCACCGCACCGCCCGGTACTGGCGCTGCAGGCCGACGGTTCGGCGATGTACACGATCTCGGCGCTGTGGACGCACGCGCGCGAGAACCTCGACGTGACGACGGTGATCTTCGACAACGGTGCCTACGACATCCTGCGCATCGAGCTGCAGAGGGTCGGGGCGACAAGCGGCACCGAGCCCGGGCCGAAAGCCCGCGAGCTGCTCGACTTGGGTTCGCCCGCCATCGATTTCGTCCAGATCGCCGAGGGTCTCGGGGTGCCGGGCCGGCGGGTGCGTACCGCGGAGGAACTCGCCGCTGCGCTGGCCGACGCCTTTGCTGAGCCGGGCCCCCACCTGATCGACGCGCTGGTGCCGTCCCTGCTCGGTTAGCCCGCTGCGCCAGCCCGCAGGTTCTGCTGGACCTCCTGCTGCCACAGATCGTTGGCGTGGGTGGTGTCGACCTCCTGCTCGAAGCGGTCGGTCATGTCGGGCGTGACGTCGGCGGCGTCGACGTAGAACTGCTCGTACCAACGCCGGTGCTGATACACCGGCCCGTCTTCCTCGGTCAGCAGCGGATTGTCGATGCGGGACTTGTTCTTCCAGATCTCCACGTCTTCGAGAAAGCCCTCCCCGAAACTGCGGTTCATCGCCCCGGCCAGCTTCGCGGCCTTGTCTGCGGGCAGGCCGGGCATAGCCGCCACCGCCACGCCCCACTGCAGCATGAAGGAGTCGTGGGTCACCGGATAGTGGCAGTTGATCAGCGCCACCTCGACGGTGAAGCCGGGTGCGAGATCGTTGTGCAGCCAGTTGATCATGTACGCGGGCCCGAAGTAGGTGGCCTCCGATCGCAGATAGGTTCCCTCCCACAGCTTCTCCGGGTCGGCGACGTAGTCGGGCCGGGGCTTGGACTCCATGTACTGGCTGGCGGTGTGGCCCTCGATGACGTTCTTGAAGTACGTCGGGTAGGCGTGGTGGATGTAGAAGAAATGCGCCATGTCGACGTTGTTGTCGACGATCTCGCGGCAGTGCGATCCTTCGATCAGCACCGAACTCCACTGCCACGGCGACCAGCGTCCCTCGTCGTACCCCTCGATCGTCGGCGGGGTCAGGGCTGGATCGGGGGTGGAGCCCTCCGGGTCGTGCCACACCAGCAGCTGGCCGTTGACCTCGGTGGTGAGCCAGGCGCGGGTGCGCGCCATCCGGGGCGTCCGTTTGGCGTAGGGCACCAGCGAGCATCGACCGTCTCCGCGCCAGCGCCAGTCGTGAAACGGGCACGCGATGTCGTCGCCCTTGACGGTGCCTTGCGCGAGATTGCCGCCCATGTGCCTGCAGTAGCCGTCGAGGACTTTCAGCTCGCCGGCGGAATCGGCGAACACCACGAGCAGCGAGCCGAACACGTTGATGCCGTGCGGCTTTCCGTCCCGGAAGTCCTCGGCGAGGCCGAGGCAGTGCCAGCCCCGGGCGAAGCGCTTCGGCGCCGTGCCGGTGTCGATTTCGCGGATGGGCTGGTTCATGTCCTGTCTCCTGTCATGTCCAGCACGGCCAGGTGGCTGAACACCATGGACGTGCCGATGGGGTTGCCGCCACCGGGATACGCGGTTCCGCTGGGGGCGGCCATCGTGTTGCCCGCCGCGTACAGGCCGGGGATCACCGCGCCCGCGGTGTCGAGCACCCGGGCCGACGCGTCGGTCCGCAGGCCGCCTTTGGTGCCCAGGTCGGAGACGCCGAATGCGGCGGCATGAAACGGTGGCGTTTCGATGGCGTGCAGCGGGGACGCGCCGCCGGAGAACGCCCGGTCGTAGGGTTCGTCACCCCGCCCGAAATCCTCGTCCACACCGCGGGCGAACTCGTTGAACCGCCGCACCGTGTCGACGAGGGTGTCGGAGGGGACACCGATGGCATCCGCCAGTTCCTCGAGAGTGTCGGCGCTGCGCCACAATCCGGCATCGACGTAGCGGTCCGTCTCCACCATCGACACATTGGGCGCCTTGACCGGCGGCACGGTTCCCTCGCGATCGTCGTAGACCATCCAGTAGGGCAGCGTGACCGACCCGTCGGCCATCGCGGCGAGCACGGCGCGGCCGAGCCTGTCGTAGGCGGCGGACTCGTTGACGAACCGCCTGCCCTGATCGTCGACGAAGATGCCGCCGGTGAACCACAGCGCGAATGCCGCTGTGCCGTCGGGATGCATCAGGCCCGGCGACCACCATGCCTGGTCCATCAGGTCGGTGTCGGCGCCGGCGGCGATCCCGGCGAGGTGGGCGAGGCCGCGGTTCGACGGCGGTCCCATCGTGTCGCGGGATCGGCCCGGCACACCGTAGCGCTGCCGCATCTGGTCGTTGTGTTCGAATCCGCCCGCAGCCAGGAGCACTCCCCGTCGCGCGCGGATCGTGCGGCTGCCGTCGGCGTCGGTCACGACCGCGCCGACCACGGCGCCGTCCTCGACCACGAGATCGGTGAGCGCGGTGCCCAGCCGGGTCTGCGCGTGCGGGTAGCGGCGCAGCGCGATCAGGAACCGGGCGACCAACGCTCGTCCACCCACGAAGTAGTCGTCGGGCTGCGGGTGTCCGAGCCGGTCTGTGTCCAGAGGTCCTCGGATGCGTTCGCGAAGATCAGGTGCCGCAGCCACTTTCAGTGGTTTGGCGGCGATGTGCCGCATGCCGTCGGCGCGTGCTTTCGGTGCGCGACCGAAGTAGTCCGGCCAGGGCAGCAGCGAGAACTTCAGCTGATCGTCGGCTTCCAGGTAGGCGATCAGCGGGGCGCCGCTGCGGACGTAGGTCTCGCGCAGGGCGGCCGGGGTGCGCTCACCGACGACGGCGTTGTAGTACTCGAGCGCATCGTCGATCGTGTCAACCGGTGCGTCACCGTAGCCGGCGCGCTGCAGAACGGGGTTGCACGGGAACCACATTCCGCCGCCGCCCGAGTACGCCGTGGTGCCGCCGAACCTGTCGGACGCCTCCACGAGCAGCACGTCGAGACCTTCGCGGGCCGCAGTGTAGGCACCTGTGACGCCGCCGGCGCCCGACCCGGCGACGACGACGTCGGTCTCCGCATCCCAGTGCCTGTCGGTCTTCGCGCGAGCGCTCATCCGATCAGACATGGCGTTCCCTTCCGTGCGCGCCGAATTCGGCGTCGAGCGCGTCCCGATCGACGACGGTCATCACCCGATAGGCCGGCACACCCCGTCCGACCCAGCGGTAAACCAGTTCATCGGTGTGCCAGCGCTGCGCCTGCAGGTCCCGCTTGAGCACCTTGTTCGATCCTGTCGCCGGGAGGTCGGCCGACACCCGCAGCAATCGAGGCGCACCTTTGTCCCCCAAATCCTCTTGCGCACAGAGGAATCGCGCGAACTCATCGACGTCGAACTTCCGCGGCTCGGCCACCTCCACCGCGGCCATCACCTGATCTCCGGAGCGTGGATCGGGCACGCCGTACACCGCCGCGGCGATGACGTCGCGGTGCCGGCGGAGCACCCGTTCGATGGTCAGTGCCGAGATGTTCTCGCCGTCGACGCGAATCCAGTCGCCGCGCCGACCCGCGAAGTACAGGAACCCGCCGGTGTCGACATAGCCGAGGTCGCCCGACCAGTACCAGCCGTTGCGGGTGCGTTCGGCCTCGGCGGCATCGTTGCGGTAGTAGCCCTCGAAGTCTCGGGCGCCGCGGCGGTCGACGATTTCACCAATCGCGTCGTCAGCATTGCGAACACGGCCTGCGTCGTCGAGTGTCGCTGCCGGACAGGGCCGTAGCGTGTCGGGATCGACGACGACCACGTCCGGGTGCGCGGGTCGCCCCAGTGCACCGGGCGGCGCATCCGGATCAGGTGTGGCCACCGCGCCGCCCTCACTGGATCCGTAGCCTTCGAACAGGTCCGCGCCGAAACGGCGACGGAAATCTTTCTGATCCTCCGGCGAGGCCTCGGTGCCGAAGCCGCGCTGCAGCGTGGTGTCGGAGTCGTCGGGGAGCTCGGGTGTGGCCAGCAGATAGGCGAGCGCCTTGCCGACGTAGGTGAAGAACGTGACGCCGAAGAAGCGCACGTCGGGCAGGAAGCCCGACGCCGAGAACGATGGCGTGAGGCAGACCGTGGCACCGTTGGCCAGGGCCGGTGCCCACAGCGCCATCAATGCGTTGCCGTGGAACAACGGCATACAGCAGTAGTCGACGTCGCCACGGTGGTGGCCGAACTTCTCGGTGGCCGCGTACGCGATGCGGGCCAGCCGACCCTGCGTGCACCGAACCGCCTTCGACGTGCCGGTCGTGCCGGAGGTGAACAGCAACAGCAGCAACGTGGCGGCATCGACACCGGGTGCGACGACCGCAGCAGCGCCGCGGTGATCGCCGACGAGGCGCTGGTACTGCTCGTCGTCGATGCGCCAGATCCGTGCGGCGTCGACGCCGTGATCGAGGGTGCGCAGCCGGTCGGCGCCCGCGGAGTCGGTGACGATCATCGCGCAGTCGGCGTGCCGGATGTCGGCCGCCAGATCCTGCGCGCCGCGGGTGGGATTGAGGCCGACGACGGTGGCGCCGGCCAGGGCCGCGCCACCGAGCCAGAACACGAACTCAGGCACGTTGGCCAGCAGCACCCCGATGTGAAACGGTGTGCCGACAGGCATTCGAGACCGCTCCGCACTCGCCATCGCCGCGCGCGCTGCCGAACACGACACCACGTCGTCCCATGTCCAGAGCTGCTCGCGCGTGCGTAACCCGGGATGTGGATCACCGGAGCGCGCCAGCAGCATCGACGCGATATCGGCGTGCCCGGTCACGGTCGGACGATCTCGAACACGGCATCGGCGCAGTCGGTGCCTTCGGCCGACAGCTGCCTCTTGATCACCTTGAACGTCTCGGTGCGCGGCAGTGCGGTGGCCACGCGGACGTACGCCGGCCACTGCTTGGACCCCAGATCATCCTGTGCACAGAGGAATTCGATGAAGTCCTGCGGCCGGAACGCCGCAGGATCGGGCAGCACCAGTGCTGCCATCACCCGGTCGCCGACGGAGTCGTCGGGAATGGCGTACACGGCGGCCTCGGTCACACCCGGACAGCGCATCAGGATGCGTTCGATCGGGGCAGTGCCGAGGTTCTCGCCGTCGACACGCAACCAATCACCCAGTCGGCCTGCGAAATACGCGAACCCTCGGTCGTCCCGGTAGGCGAGGTCGCCGCTGTGGTAGACGCCACCACGCAACCTGTCGGAGTCGGCCTCGGGATCGTTGTAATAGCCGCGGAACTGGCCGGGTCCCGCGGTGTTGACCAGCTCGCCGATCACCCCGGGCGGGCATTCGTCTCCGGTCTCGACATCGACGATGCTCACCCCGCCAACGAGCGGCCCCAGCGCGCCCTGCGGGGTGTCGGGAGTGCGCGCGATCGAGACGCCGCCCTCGCTCGACCCGAATCCGTCGACGACCTCGACGTCGAAGCGCTGCGCGAACCGGCTCAGATCCCTGGGCGCGCCTTCGTTGCCGTAGGCCACCCGCAATGGGTTGTCGGCGTCATCGCTGCGCTCAGGTGTGGCAAGGATGTAGGACAGAGGCTTACCGACGTAATTGGCGTAGGTGGCGTTGACCCTGCGGACGTCGGGAAAGAACTGCGACGCGGAGAATTTGCGCCGCAACGCAATCGAGGCCCGGCCGGCGACCGCCGGAGCCCAGCCGGCCATGATCGCGTTGGAGTGGAACAGCGGCATCGACAGGTAGCAGGTGTCGGACGGGCCGAGACCGAACCGCTGGGCGAGCATCAGACCGGGGACGGCGACCTTCTCGTGCGTGCAGCGGACCGCCTTCGGATCGCCACTGGTACCCGAGGTGAAGATCAACATGAACAGGTCGTCGGGGGCGGCGTCGTGGAATTCCACGTCGGCCCCGGCGTGGCTGTTCAGTTCGGCTGTGAACGAACAGGATTCGACGTCGATCGCCGCGATTCCCGGCACGGCACTGTCGCGGTCGGCCAGTACCAGCTGGCAGTCGGCGTGGTCGACGTCGCGCTGCAGCGCCGCTCCGCGGCGTGTCGGGTTGAGCCCGACCGGGACGATGCCCGACATCGCCGCGGCGGCAAGCATCCGCGAGAAGAACGGTGTGTTCCCCGCGAGCACGCCGACGTGCGGTGGTCGATCCGGGTCCAAGCGTGCGCGCAGCGCAGCGGCCAGCGCCGCAGCATCGATGAGGTGATCGCGCCAGGAGACGAACGAGACCTGCCCGGAACCGTCGATGCCGTGCACGCCGCCGTCCTGGACATCGGCCAACGGCGCGAGCAGGGCGGCGACGGTGGATGCGACGGGGGCGCCCACCGCGTCTCAGGCCGGCGTGTCGGCCAGTTCGCGGCCGATACGCAGTAACTGTCCGGTGGCGCCGCCGAGCGCGAACTCGGTCTGCTTGGCGGCCAGGAAGTAGCGGTGGATCGGGTGGTCGGTGTCGATCCCCACGCCGCCGTGCACGTGAACGGCGGTGTGGGCCACTCGATGTCCCGCTTCGGCAGCCCAGAACGCGGCACTGGCCACGTCGATGTCGGCGGCCAGGTCTTCCGACACCCGCCATGCTGCCTGGGTCACGGAGAGCCGCAGCCCCTTGATGTCGATGTAGCCGTCGGCCAGCCGGGCCGAGACCGCCTGGAAGCTGCCGATGGGTCTGTCGAACTGTTCACGTTCCCGGGCGTAGAGGGCGGTCATCTCCAGGGCACGCTCCACGACACCGAGCTGATAGCTGCTGCGGCCGAGCCCGCCCCGGGTGATGAGCCAGTCCACAACCTCCGGCCCGCCGACGCGACGATCCGCGGGCACCGTGACCTCGTGCAGATCGAGCGCTCCGACGCTGCCGAGTCCCGTGGTGTCCAGTGCGGCGACGGTCAGCCCGGGCTCGCTCGCGGCGACCAGGAAAACACCGACGCCGGAATCGGTTTCGGCCGGCACCAGGAAGGCGTCGGCCTTCGGGGCGAAGGGTACGAGCGTCCTGGAGCCGGACAACGTCACGGTGGATCCATCGGTGCGCGCCCGGACCGGGCCCTCGCCCATCTCACCGTCGAGTGCGACCGTGAGGATCTTCTCTCCCCGCACGGCCGGTGCGGCCCACTCCTGCGCGAGGGCATCGGAGCCGAATCTGGTCAGGGCGCCCGCGCCCAGCACCACGGACTCCAGGTACGGCACGGCCGCGAGCTGGCGTCCGAGCGCCACGAGCACCGCCACCTCCTCCAGCACGCCGAAACCGCCGCCGCCCACCGCTTCCGGTGCGGTGGTCGACAGGATGTCGGCGTCGATCAGCTTGCGCCACAGGGCATCATCGAACCGACCGCCCTGCTGCGGCCCCAGCCCGTCGAGTTCCCGCTGATGCTCTGGCGTGCACACCGACTCGGTGATGGTGCGAACCAGGCCGCCGAGATCATCACTGGCCTCTGTCGTCGAGAAATCCATGTCGAAGCTCCCTTTACCGGTTCACTCGGGGCAGCCCGAGCGCCACCATGCCGATGATGTCTCGCTGAATCTCGTTGGTGCCGCCGCCGAACGTGAGGATCAGGCAGGACCGGTGCATCCGCTCGATCCGGCCGCGCAGCAGCGCGCCCGGGGAGTCGGCACGCAGCGTCGCCGCGGTCCCCATCACCTCCATCAGCAGCCGGTAGGCCTCGGTCGCGAGCTCGGTGCCGTACACCTTGGCTGCCGACGCGTCGGCGGGGGAGGGCGCCGCGTCCTCAGTGGACGCGAGCTCCCAGTTGATCAGTTTGAGCACCTCGGCCTTGGCATGCACCCGCGCAAGGTTGAGCTGCACCCACTGCGCGTCGACGAGCCGGTTGCCGTGCACGTCCTTCGTGTTCTGCGCCCATTCGCGCACCGCGCCGAGGGCGACGAAGATCGGCTGCGCCGACACCAGGGCGACCCGTTCGTGGTTGAGCTGGTTGGTCACCAACTTCCAGCCGGCGTTCTCCTCGCCGACGAGGCTGCTCACCGGGACGCGGACGTCCTGGTAGTACGTCGCGCTGGTGTCCACGCCCGCGACGGTGTGCACCGGTGTCCAGGAGAAACCCTCGGCCGTCGTCGGCACGATCAGCATCGAGATGCCGCGGTGCTTCTTGGCGTCGGGGTTGGTGCGCGCGGCCAGCCACACGTAGTCGGCGTACGCGATCAGCGACGTCCACATCTTCTGCCCGTTGATCACGTACTCGTCGCCGTCACGCACCGCGGTGGTGCGCAGGGAGGCCAGGTCGGTGCCCGCGCCGGGTTCGGAGTAACCGATCGAGAAGTGCAGCTCGCCGGCGGCGATCTTGGGCAGGAAGAAGTTCTTCTGCTCGTCGCTGCCGAAATGCATGATCGTCGGCGCCACGCTGTTGATCGTCAGGAACGGCACCGGCACGTTGGCGATGGCGGCCTCGTCGTTGAAGATCAGGCCGTCCATCGGCGGTCGCGCCTGGCCGCCGTACTCCTTCGGCCACGACAGCGTCAGCCAACCGTCCTTGCCCATCTGGGCGACGGTCTCGCGGTAGACGTTCCCGCGTCCCATCTCGCCGTCGTTGCTCGCCAGCGCCTCGGCACGCTCGGGGGTCATCAGCTTCGAGAAATACGCGCGCAGCTCGCGCCGCAGCTCCTCTTGCTCGGGGGTGTAGCCGATCCGCATCGCGATCCTCACTAGTCTGCGAGCCTGTACCCGGTGCCGTCCCGGACGCCCGCGTGGATACCTCAGGTCTTCCCCGGTTGTAACACGTTCTAGTCTTGGGGTCCAGGCTGGTGCCACACTGGGTGCTCTGCGAACCGGCCCACAGCCGTAAACCGTCAGGAGGAAGTCATGCGAGTGGAAGTGGATCGCGACCGTTGCGAGGGCAACGCCGTGTGCGTCGGAATAGCGCCCGACCTGTTCGACCTCGATGACGAGGACTACGCGGTGGTCAAGGCCGACCCCGTGCCCGACGGGGAGGAGGCGGTGGCCGACCAGGCCATCGTCGAGTGCCCCCGAGCCGCCCTGATCCGGCACGACTAGAGGTATTCGTAAGTGACATCTTCTGCAGCCGATATCGATCTGTCCGGACGCGTCGCGGTGGTCACCGGGGCGGCCGCGGGGCTCGGCCGGGCGGAGGCCGTCGGGCTCGCCCGGGCGGGAGCCACCGTGGTGGTCAACGACATCGCCCCCGCACTGGACCGTTCGGACGTTCTCGACGAGATCGCCCAGGTCGGTGCCAAGGGAGTCGCCGTGGCCGGCGACATCAGCGAGCGCTCCACCGCCGACGAACTCGTCGAGACCGCCGATGGTCTGGGCGGTCTGGGCATCGTGGTCAACAACGCCGGCATCACCCGCGACCGCATCCTGTTCAACATGACCGACGAGGAGTGGGACGCGGTCATCAACGTGCATCTGCGGGGGCACTTCCTGTTGACGCGCAATGCCGCGACCTACTGGCGGTCTAAGGCCAAGGCCGGAGACGGAACCGTGTATGGCCGGATCATCAACACCTCGTCGGAGGCAGGTCTCTCCGGCCCTGTCGGTCAGCCCAACTACGGCGCGGCGAAGGCGGGCATCACTGCGCTGACGCTGTCGGCGGCTCGCGCTCTCGGGCGCTTCGGCGTCCGGGCGAATGCGATCGCTCCGCGGGCCAGGACGGCGATGACGGCCGGCGTGTTCGGCGACGCACCGGAGTTGCCGGACGGCTCGGTGGACCCGCTGTCACCCGAGCACGTCGTGAACCTCGTGCGGTTCCTCGCATCTCCTGCCGCCGAAGCCGTCAACGGGCAGCTGTTCATCGTCTATGGTCCGACGGTGACGCTCCTCGCGGCGCCGACGGCCGAGAAACAGTTCAGTGCCGACGGAGACGAGTGGGACCCGTCCGCGTTGTCAGCGTCCTTGCAGGAATACTTTGCTGATCGTGATCCGGAGAAGAGCTTCTCCGCGGCCATGGGGCTCGGCGACCGAGACTGACAGTCTCTGTTGTCACAGCTACTGCGCAGGTAGAACGTGTTCTAGAATGACCTACGTCACACCTGCCTTGAACAGCGCGAATATATCAATATGCAGCCGATTTGCGATCTTTGACAGTGCGAACGTGTTCTAGTTAGTATGATCCGGCTCACGGGAGGCAGCGCTGAGCGCAGGGGTGGGAACCCCACGCAGGCAGCTTCTCGGTAAGAGTTCGCCAGGCGTACGTTTCGACACCTTCGGACCGAGATCGGAGCACAGGTTGATCGAACAGCTTGCGGCGCCCGCGCGGGCCGTGGGCGGGTTCGTCGAGATGTCCTTGGACACTTTCGTCAAGTCCTTCCGCCGACCGTTCCAGTTCCGCGAATTCCTCGATCAGACGTGGATGATCGCCCGCGTGTCTCTGGTCCCCACCCTGCTGGTGGCGATCCCGTTCACCGTTCTGGTGGCGTTCACCCTGAACATCTTGCTGCGCGAAATCGGTGCGGCGGATCTCTCGGGCGCCGGCACCGCGTTCGGCACGATCACGCAGCTGGGGCCGGTGGTGACGGTGCTCGTCGTCGCCGGAGCCGGCGCGACCGCCATCTGTGCCGACCTGGGGGCCCGCACGATCCGCGAAGAGATCGACGCCATGCGCGTGCTGGGTATCGACCCCATCCAGCGGCTGGTGGTGCCCCGCGTGCTGGCCTCGACGTTCGTGGCGCTGCTCCTCAACGGCCTGGTCTGCCTGATCGGTCTGGCCGGCGGCTACGTGTTCTCGGTCTTCCTGCAGGGCGTCAACCCCGGCGCGTTCATCAACGGGCTGACGGTGCTGACCGGGCTCGGGGAGCTGGTGCTGGCCGAGATCAAAGCGCTGCTGTTCGGTGTCGTCGCCGGGCTGGTGGGTTGCTACCGCGGTCTGACCGTCAAGGGCGGCCCCAAAGGCGTCGGCAACGCGGTCAACGAGACCGTGGTCTACGCGTTCATCTGCCTGTTCGTGATCAACGTGATCATGACGGCGGTCGGGGTGAGAGTGCTGGCCCGCTGATGAGCGCTTGCGCGAAGAGCAGAAGGCTCCGATGAGCTACGACCTCACCCTCCGCTTCCGGCGCGCGTTCCGCGGTGTGCCGCGCGCCGTCGACACCGTGGGCGAGCAGGCGCTGTTCTATGGCGAGTCGGTCAAGTACATCCCCAACGCGGTCACGAGATATCGCAAGGAAACGATCCGGCTGATCGCCGAGATGACCATGGGCACCGGCGCTCTGGTGATGATCGGCGGAACGGTCGGCGTCGCGGCGTTCATGACCCTGGCCTCCGGCGGCGTGATCGCGGTGCAGGGCTACTCGTCGCTGGGCAACATCGGCATCGAGGCGCTCACCGGATTCCTGTCGGCCTTCCTCAATGTGCGCATCGTGGCGCCGGTGATCGCGGGCATCGCACTTGCGGCGACCATCGGCGCTGGTGCCACGGCCCAGCTCGGCGCGATGCGCGTCGCCGAGGAAATCGATGCCGTGGAATCGATGGCCGTGCACGCGGTGTCGTATCTGGTGTCGACCCGATTGATCGCCGGGCTGATCGCCATCGTTCCGCTCTACGCGCTGTCGGTGCTCGCGGCGTTCTTCGCCGCCCGCTTCACCACCGTCTACATCAACGGCCAGTCCGCGGGCCTCTACGACCACTACTTCAACACCTTCCTGGTGCCCAGCGATCTGCTGTGGTCGTTCCTGCAGGCCATCGTCATGTCGGTGGCGGTGATGCTGGTGCACACCTACTACGGTTTCAACGCCTCCGGCGGCCCGGTCGGCGTGGGCATCGCGGTGGGCCAAGCCGTGCGGACCTCGCTGATCGTCGTGGTGACGATCGTTCTGTTCATCTCCCTGGCGGTCTACGGCGCCTCGGGCAACTTCAACCTCTCCGGATAGGACGACAGCTTCATGGCCAACGGTGACGCCAAGCGCAGCCACGTGAGGATCGCTGCGGCGATTCTCGCCGTGGTGGTGCTCGCCGCCGTGGTGTTCACCTACCTGTCGTACACCGCGGCCTTCACCTCCACCGACAAGGTGACGGTGCTCTCGCCGCGTGCCGGCCTGGTGATGGAGACCAAGGCGAAGGTGAAGTACCGCGGCATTCAGGTCGGCGAGGTCGAATCGATCGACTACGCAGGTCAGGACGCCAAGTTGACGCTGGCGATCCGCAGCGACGACATGCGCTACATCCCGAGCAATGCGCCGGTCCGCATCGCCGGCAACACGATCTTCGGTGCCAAGTCGGTGGAGTTCCTGACCCCCGAGAATCCGGATTCGACGTCGCTGCGGCCAGGCACCCAGGTGCAGACCAAAGACGTTCAGCTCGAGGTCAACACGCTGTTCCAGACGCTGACCGACGTGCTCGGCAAGATCGATCCGGTCAATCTGAACGCGACTCTGTCGGCGCTGGCCGAGGGTCTGCGCGGGCACGGAGACGACCTCGGTGCCGGGTTGTCGGGACTCAATTACTATCTGCAGCAGCTCAATCCGAAGCTGCCGACCCTGCAGGACGACTTCCGCAAGGCGGCGATCGTCACCAACATCTACGGTGATGCCGCACCGGATCTGGCGACGATCCTCGACAACGCGCCGACGGTCAGCAAGACGGTGGTCGACGAGCAGGACAACTTGAACGCGACGCTGCTGGCGGCCACCGGGCTGGGCAACAACGCCGCCGACACCCTCGAACCGGCGGCAGACAATTTCATCGCCGCCATCCAGCGGTTGCGTGCGCCGCTGAAGGTTCTCGGTGACTACTCGCCGGAGTTCGGCTGCCTGCTCAAGGGCATCTCGATCGGTATCGACCGGTTCGCGCCGATCATCGGTGGTATCCGGCCCGGCCTGTTCGTGGCGTCGAACTTCATCCCGGGCTCGCCGGCCTACACCTATCCGGAGAGCCTGCCCCTTGTGAACGCCTCGGGCGGTCCGAACTGCCGCGGCTTGCCCGATGCTCCGAGCAAGCAGTTCGGCGGATCGTGGTACCACAGTCCGTTCCTCGTGACCGACAACGCCTACGTGCCCTACCAGCCGAACACCGAGCTGCAGTTCGACGCACCCTCGACGCTGCAGTTCCTGTTCAACGGGGCCTTCGCCGAACGGGATGACTTCTAGTGGCGCGCAGACTCGGTGCGCAGGACCGCACCATGATCAACGTCGGTGTCTTCACCGTCGTGATGCTGCTCGTCGCCGGCATGCTGGTCGTGGTGTTCGGCGAGTTCCGCTTCGGTTCGGACAAGGACTATCACGCGACCTTCACCGATGCCTCGCGGCTCAAGGCCGGTCAGGACGTGCGCATCGCCGGTGTGCCCGTCGGGGCGGTCAAGGACATCAAGCTCAACGACGACAACACCGTCGACGTCGCCTTCAGCCTCAACGAGCGCTATCAGCTCTACACCTCGAGCAAGGCGCTGGTCCGCTACGAAAACCTGGTGGGCGACCGGTACCTCGAGATCGCCTCGGGCCCAGGTGATCTGGTGAAACTCCCACCTGGTGGCACCATCACCAACACCGCCCCGGCTCTCGATCTGGATGCGTTGCTCGGCGGACTGAAGCCGGTCTTCAAGGGCCTGGACGGCCGGAAGATCAACGAGGTCAGCAGCGCGATCATCGAGTTGCTGCAGGGTCAGGGCGGCGCGCTGTCTCAGATGCTGTCCTCCACCAGCGCGTTCACCCAGGATCTGGCTGCGCGTGATCAGCTGATCGGAGACCTGATCACCCATCTGAACACGGTGCTCGGCACAGTCGACGAGAAGGGCGCCGAGTTCGACGCCACCGTCGACAAACTGCAGAAGGTGCTGACCGGGCTGGCGCAGGGCCGTGATCCGATCGCCGGCGCCATCGGCCCGCTGGCCTCGGCCACCAACGATCTGACCGAGACGCTGGAGAAGAGCCGCCGACCGCTGCAGGGTGTGCTGGAGAACGTGCGGCCTCTGGCGCAGCGGATGGACGAGCGCAAGGGCGACATCAACAAGGTCATCGAGCCGCTCGCGGAGAACTACCTGCGGCTCAACGCACTCGGCGCCTACGGCTCGTTCTTCAACATCTACTACTGCTCGATCCGCATGAAGATCAACGGGCCCGCCGGCAGCGACATCCTGATCCCGTTCGGTGGCCCACCGGACCCGTCGAAGGGGAGGTGCTCTGAGAATGGCTAGACCTGACGGTGGAAACCCCTTGCGCACCGGCATCTTCGGCATCGTGCTGGTGACCTGCCTGGTCCTGGTGTCTTTCGGCTACAGCAACCTCCCGTTCATGCCGCAGGGCAAGCCGTACGAGGCGTTCTTCACCGACGCCGGTGGCATCTCCCCGGGTAACGACGTCAACGTCTCCGGGATCAACGTCGGCAAGGTCAAGAGTGTGGCGCTGGCCGGCGACACCGCGAAGGTGACGTTCACCGTCGACCGCAAGATCCGGGTCGGGGACCAGTCGTTGGTGGCGATCAAGACCGACACCGTGCTCGGCGAGAAGTCGTTGGCTGTGACGCCCAAGGGCGGCGGTTCGGTGACGTCGATCCCGGTGGGCCGCACCACGACTCCGTACACGCTCAACACGGCGCTGCAGGATCTTGGGCAGAACGCCAGCGAGCTGGACAAGCCGCGGTTCGAACAGGCGCTGCAGACGCTGACCGACTCGCTGCGCGATGCCAAGCCGCAGCTGCGTGGTGCCCTCGACGGCGTCACGAACCTGTCGCGAAGCCTGAACAAGCGCGACGAGGCCCTCGAGCAGCTGCTCACCCACGCCAAGCGGGTCACCGACACGCTGGCGCAGCGGTCCGGCCAGGTCAACCAGCTCATCATCGACGGGAACATGCTGTTCGCTGCTCTCGACGAGCGCCGCCAGGCGCTCAGCAATCTCATCGGCGGGATCGACGATGTCTCCCAACAGCTCTCGGGTTTCGTCGCCGACAACAAGCGGGAGTTCGGCCCGGTATTGAAGCAGCTGAATCTGGTGATGGACAACCTGTTGGAACGGCGCGAGCACATCGGTGAGGCGCTCAAGCGGCTGCCGCCGTATGCGACCGCGCTCGGCGAAGTGGTCGGCTCGGGCCCCGGATTCCAGATCAACCTCTACGGTCTGCCGCCCGCCACGCTGTCCGAAGTCCTGCTCGACACCTACTTCCAGCCGGGCAAACTGCCTGACAGCCTTGCCGACTACCTGCGCGGATTCATCTCCGAGCGGCTGATCATCAGGCCGAAGTCGCCATGACGCAATCAGATTCGTCCTCCTCGAAGGGTCGCGTGCTGCGTATCGCACTGGCGGCCGTGCTCGTCGTCGCCTTGGTGTCGGCGGTGTACCTGGTGTGGCCGTCGCGGGGCGGCAACAAGGTGGTCGCTTACTTCCCGTCGGCGGTCGGCCTGTACTCCGGCGACGAGGTGCGTGTGATCGGTGTCCCGGTGGGGCGCATCGACTCGATCGAACCGCGTGCCAAGGACGTCAAGATCACGATGTCCATCGACGACGGGGTCAAGATCCCGGGCAACGCGCAGGCGCTGATCATCTCGCCGAACCTGGTCGCGGCCCGGTTCGTGCAGTTGGCGCCGGCCTACACCGGAGGCCCGGTGATGGCCGACGGTGCCGAGATCGGTCTCGACCGCACCGCCGTCCCGGTGGAGTGGGACGAGGTCAAAGAGCAACTCACGCAACTGAGCAGTCAGCTCGGCCCGCAACAGAACTCGGTGCAGGGACCGCTGAAGGCGTTCGTCGACCAGGCGGCCGACACCCTCGACGGCAACGGGGATTCGTTCCGGTCGGCGATCCGCGAGTTGTCCCAGACCGCCGGGCGCCTCGGCGACTCCCGAACCGACCTGTTCGGCACCATCCGCAACCTGCAGGTGCTCGTCAACGCGCTGTCCAACAGCAACCAGCAGATCGTGCAGTTCACCGACCACGTCGCGTCGGTGTCGCAGGTACTCGCCGACAGTTCCGCCGATCTGGACAACACGCTGGGCACGTTGAACCAGGCGCTCTCCGACGTCAAAGGCCTTCTGGGAGAGAACAACAAGGCGCTGATCGACCAGGTGTCCAAGCTGACGGACTTCACCAACCTGCTCACCGAACACAGCGACGACATCGAGCAGATCCTGCACATCACGCCCAACGGCCTGGCCAACTTCTACAACATCTACAACCCCGCGCAGGGCACCGTCGGCGGTCTGCTGACGCTGCCGAACTTCGCCAATCCGGTGCAGTTCATCTGCGGTGGCACCTTCGACATCGGCGCCAACCCGGACAACTACAAGCGCGCGGAGATCTGCCGCCAGCGGATGGGGCCGGTGTTCAAGCGCATCGCGATGAACTTCCCGCCGCTGCTGTTCCACCCGATCAACAGCATCACCGCCTACAAGGGGCAGATCCAGTACGACACCCCGGAGACGGAAGCCAAGGCCCAGACGCCGGTGCCGTATCTGCAGTGGCAGAACGCCCCGGGGACGACGCCGCCGCAGATCGCCCCCGGTGGAGCGGATCTGGCTGCGCTGTTCGCGCCGACCGCACCGACTCAGGGTTCAGGCCCGGCACCCGGTCCCGCGCCTGCGCAGGGTGCCGGCCCCGCTCCGGGTCCCGCGCCAGGACCCGCACCCGCTCCGACGGGGGGCAACTGATGATCCGCAAGGTCATTCGTCCCGCGCTCGCGCTGGGCACCCTGACGGTGTTGGTGTCCGGCTGCGAGTTCGGTGGGCTGAACTCCCTCGACATGCCGGGCACCTCAGGTCACGGCGCGGGTTCCTACACCGTCACCGTCGAGTTGCCGGATGTGGCTACGCTGCCCCAGAACTCGCCGGTGATGGTCAACGACGTGACCGTGGGGAGTGTGTCGGGCATCGACGCCGTCCAGCGCCCCGACGGGACGTTCTACGCGGCGGTGAAGCTGTCGCTGGACAAGGACGTCAACCTGCCCGCCAACGCGATCGCGAAGGTCGCGCAGACCTCGCTGCTGGGCTCCCAGCACGTCGAGTTGGCAGATCCCCCCGAGAAGCCCATCGGCCGGTTGGAGAACGGCTCGAACATCCCGCTGGACCGCACCGGTCGCTATCCGACCACCGAAGAGGTGCTGTCGTCGCTCGGTGTCGTGGTCAACAAGGGCAATCTCGGTGCGCTGCAGGACATCACCGAGGAGTTCTACAACGCAGTCGTCGGTCGGCAGGGCACCTTCACCGATCTGATCCCGCGGCTGGCGGAGCTGACGTCCTCGCTGGACCGGCAGACCGACGACATCATCTCTGCCGCCGAGGGACTCGACCGCTTCGCCGGCATCCTCTCGCGCAGCAAGGACAGTCTGGGCCGCACCCTGGACACCCTGCCCGCGGCCCTCGATGTGCTGGACCGCAATCGGGCCAACATCGTCGACACCTTCACCGCGCTGCGCCGACTGGCCGTGGTGGGGTCGAAGGTCCTCGCCGAGACCAAGGTCGACCTGGCCGCCGATCTGAAAGATCTGTTCCCGGTGGTCAAGTCACTCAACGACAACGCCGACGACCTCATCAAGAGCCTGGAGCTCCTTCCCACGTTCCCGTTCCACTACCAGTACCTGCGCAAGGCTGTCCGCGGCGACTACCTCAACGTCTTCGTCACGTTCGACCTGACCCTGCGTCGTCTGGGCGAGACGGTGTTCACCACCTCGCTCGGACTCGACCCGAACATGAAGCGGCTCAACGAGGTCATCAACCCCCCGGACTTCCTGACCGGCGAGCTGGCGAACCTCTCGGGTCAGGCGGCGGACCCCTTCAAGATCGCGCCGGGAACGGCCACCCAGCACGAGGGGACACCGTAGATGCTGGACAGGCTCTCCAAGATCCAACTGTCGATCTTCGCGGTCGTGACCGTGTTGACCGTCGGCGCCATCTCGATCTTCTATCTACGGGTGCCCGAGGCGATCGGGTTGAACTCCTATCAGGTGACGGCCAACTTCACCGCGGGCGGCGGGCTCTACCAGAACGCCAACGTCACCTACCGCGGTGTCACGGTGGGTCAGGTGGAGTCGGTCGGCCTGTCCGACAACGGCGTCGTCGCGCACATGAGGCTCGACAGCGGAACGCCGGTGCCGGCCAACGTGACCGCGACCGTCAAGAGCGTCTCGGCCGTCGGCGAACAGTACGTCGATCTGGTGCCACCCGATGATCCCGCCGGTGACGAGCTGCGCAACGGCGCGGACATCCCGGTGAGCCGCACCGCGATCGGGCAGGACATCGCCGGATTGCTGCAGCAGGCGGACTCCCTGGTCAACAGCGTCGGCAACAGCCGGATCAAGGACCTGCTGCGGGAAACGTTCAAGGCATTCAACGGGTCCGGGCCGGAGCTCGCCCGACTGATCCAGTCCGCGCGCCTTCTCGTCGACGAGGCCAACGCCAACTACGGGCAGACCACCCAATTGATCGACCAGGCCGGCCCGTTCCTGGACGCGCAGATCGCCAGCGGTGACAACATCCGGTCTCTGGCCGACGGGCTGGCCCGGTTCACCGGCGAGGTCGCCAACGCTGACCCACAGCTGCGTACGCTGCTGCAGACCGCCCCCGGCGCCGCAGGCGTCGCGAACGAGACCTTCGAGGGCATCCGCCCCAATTTCCCCATGCTCGCGGCGAATCTGGCCAACCTGGGCCGGATCGGGGCGATCTACCACAAGTCGATCGAGCAGGCCCTCGTGATCTTCCCGGCCCTGATGGCCGGCCTGAACACCGTGGCCGGCGGCGTGCCCGCCGACGAGGGCGGCAAGCTCGATTTCAAGATCCATCTCAACGATCCGCCCACCTGCTCGGTCGGGTTCCTGCCGCCGACGACCATCCGCTCGCCGGCGGACACGACGCTGCGCGAGTTGCCGACCGATCTGTACTGCAAGACACCGCAGAACGATCCCTCGGTGGTGCGCGGTGCGCGCAACTACCCGTGCCAGGAGTTCCCGGGCAAGCGCGCCCCGACGATCCAGCTGTGTCGCGACCCCAAGGGCTACGTGCCGATCGGCACGAACCCGTGGCGCGGGCCGCCGGTCCCGCTGGGCACGCCGATCGAGGATGGACGGAACATCCTGCCGCCCAACAAGTTCCCCTTCATCCCGCCGCAGGTGGACCCGGATCCCGGCCCGCCGGTGGTGCAGCTGCCCCCGGGCGCGGTGCCCGGGCCCGGCCCTGCCCCGCACGCACCGTTCCCGCTTCCGGTGCCGCCGAACGAGCCGGGGACACCTCCTCCGCCGTGGCCGTACTTCGCGCCGCCGGATCAGGTGGTGCCGCCGTACGGCCGTACCCCACCCGCGCCGCCGGCTGCTCCCGCACCGGCAGCACCGCCCGCAGAGGCACCCGCTCCCGGGGCTCCCGCGGCTCCCTCGGGCCCGCTGCTGCCCGCCGAGGCGGTGCCGCAGCCGGGTGCACCGGTGCCGCAGGCCGCGGGACCCGCGATGGCGACCTACGACCAGAACGGCAAGTTCGTCGACCCTGCCGGCGGAACTGGCACGTTCGCTGGTGGAACTGACAAACTGGCGCCTGCAGAGAACTGGGTCGATCTGATGTTGGCCCCGAAGCAGCTATAGGCAGGACGAGTTGGTAGAAGCTAGCCCGCGTGAAGCGAGCCGGCCCCCGCGGCGTCGCGCCTCCCGCGCCGCCGGGCCGGCGTCCGGTACCGAACCGGAATCCCTCGCCGTGGTCCTCGACACCCCAGGGACCACCACGGCCCGCCGTTCCGTCTCGGCGTCGGCGGCGCCACCGCCGCGCCGGCGGGCCAACCGTGGCCTCGTCGCGTTGGTGTCGCTGCTGACCCTGCTCGTGCTGCTCGGCGCGCTGGGTGGCGGGGTGGCGTGGATGCTGCACCAGCAGCGGGCCCAGGAGGCTGAGCTGGCGCGCGACCAACGGTTCGTCGACACGGCCTCGCAGTTGGTGGTCAACATGTTCAGCTACACGCAGAACGACATCGACGACAGCGTGAACCGCTTCGTCAACGGCACGACCGGACCGCTGCGCGACATGCTCAGCCAGGGCAACAACGTCGACAATCTCAAGGCGATCTTCCGCGACACCAACGCCAGCTCCGAAGCGGTGATCAACGGCGCCGCACTCGAGAAGGTGGACCAGGTCAGCGGCAACGCCGCGGTGCTGGTGTCCGCGCGCGTGACGGTGACCGACGTCGACGGCACCAACAAGCCGTCGCAGCCCTACCGCATGCGGGTGATCGTGCACGAGGACGACAACGGGCACATGACGGGCTACGACCTCAAATACCCCGACGGCGGCAACTGATGGGAAAGTGGGCCGCGCGGCTGCTGGCCGCCGTCGCCGTGCTGCTGTCGCTGGGCGTGGTGGCGCTCGGTGGCATCGGCGGCTGGCTCTACTGGGACAGGGTGCAGCTGCAGGGTGAACAGGCGGCTCGCGATGAGCTGGCTCCGCTTGCCCAACAACAGATTCCCCAGGTCTTCGGCTACGACTACCAGACGGTCGAGGGCAGCCTGGGCAAGGTGTACCCGCTGCTGACGCCGAGCTACCGCCGCGAGTTCGAAGACCGTGCCACCAAGGACATCATCCCGCAGGCGCGCGACCGTCAACTGGTCAGCCAAGCGAACGTGGTGGGCGTGGGAGTGCTGGAGGCGCAACGCGATTCGGCGTCGGTGATGGTCTACATGAACCGCACCGTGACCGACAAATCCCGCCAGCCCATCTACGACGGCAGCCGCCTGCGTATCGATTATCAGAAGATCGACGGCAAGTGGCTGATCAACTACATCACGCCGATCTAGAGTCGGCCAGCGCGTCGAGGAAGGCGCGCGCCCAGCGGTCCACGTCGTGGGCCAGCACCTGCCGACGCAATGCCCGCATCCTGCGCCGACCCTCCTCCGGGGTCTGCGTCAGCGCCGCCTCGATCGTGTCCTTGACGCCCTCGAGGTGGTGCGGGTTGGTCAGGTAGGCCTGCCGCAACTCGGCTGCCGCACCGGTGAATTCGCTCAGCACCAGGGCTCCGCCAAGATCACTGCGGCACGCCACGTACTCCTTGGCCACCAGGTTCATGCCGTCGCGCAGCGGGGTCACCAGCATGACGTCGGCGGCGACGTAGAACGCGATCAGATCTTCCCGGGGCACTGGGCGGTGCAGATAGTGCAGCACCGGGTGCCCGACCTGTCCGTACTCGCCGTTGACGTGGCCGACTTGGCGCTCGATGTCCTCCCGCATCGCGATGTAGCTCTCCACCCGCTCGCGGCTCGGCGTCGCCAGCTGCACCAGGACGGTGTCCTCCGGGTCGATACGGCCCTCGTCGAGCAGTTCCGAGAACGCCCGAAGCCTCACGTCGATGCCCTTGGTGTAGTCCAGGCGGTCGACACCCAGCAACACCTTGCGCGGGTTCCCGAGGTCAGCGCGAATCTCCCTGGCGCGCTGCCGGATTCGGCGGGTGCGTGCCTGCTGGTCGAGGTCGCCGGAGTCGATCGAGATCGGGAACGCGCCGACCTTGACGGTGCGGAAGCCGACGAACACCTCGCCGAAGCGGGATCGGACACCGACATTGCCGCGAGAGGTGTTGGCACCCACCAGTCTGCGGGACAGGATGAGGAAGTTCTGCGCGCCGCCGGGCAGGTGGAATCCGACCAGGTCGGCACCGAGAAGGCCTTCGACGATCTCGGTGCGCCAGGGCATCTGCATGAACAGTTCGACCGGCGGGAAGGGGATGTGCAGGAAGAAGCCGATGGTCAGGTCCGGCCGCAGCATTCGCAGCATCTTCGGGACCAGCTGCAGCTGGTAGTCCTGCACCCACACCGTTGCGCCCTCGGCGGCGATCCGTGCCGTCGCTTCGGCGAAGCGGCGGTTGACCTCGACATAGCGGTCCCACCACTGCCGGTGATAGATCGGTTTGACGATCACGTCGTGATACAGCGGCCACAGGGTCGCGTTCGAGAAACCCTCGTAGTACTCGGCGACGTCGTCGGCGGACAGCCGCACCGGCACCAACGTCATGCCGTCCTGCTCGATGGGTTCGTCGAAGCTGTTTGGGTCGTCGGCCTCTTCGGGAACGCCGGGCCACCCGATCCAGGCGCCGCTGCGCTTGCGCAGGAGCGGTTCGAGGGCGGTCACCAGTCCACCCGGGCTGCGCTTGTACTCCGTGGAACCGTCGGGCCGGCGGACGATGTCGATGGGGAGGCGATTCGCGACGACGACGAAGTCGGCCGACGCGGTTGGGCCCGAGCGGTCGTCTGGGCCGCTCGGATCAGGCATTATGCGTCGAGCTTCGCCGGTCCGATGCCGAGCATCGACAAGAAGACCCGGCATTCGTCGGGGTCGGTGGAGTAGGCGGCGACCACGCGTCGCGCCTGGCGCTCGGTGCTGTCGGCGATGGGCTCGACGTCGCCGATCTCGGCGGGGTCAGGTTTGGCAGGCATGGGGACAACTCTAGCCAATGTGGGCCCGGGAGCCGAAGCCCGTTCGCGGCGGCAGCCGGTGCCGTATAACTAGAACACGTTCTCGTTTTGATGTGGTGGAAGGTGGGTGGATGCAGCTCTCTGATGCGATGCTGTCCGGGCGAACGGTGCTGGTCACCGGCGGCGGGAGTGGAATCGGCAAAGGGGTCGCCGCCGCGGCCGTCGCGGCAGGTGGGAACGCGATGCTGATGGGCCGCAACGCGGACAAGCTGGCTGCGGCCGTCGAGGAAATCGGTGGCTCGGTGCGCTACGAGCCCGGCGATGTCACCAACGAGGACGAGGTGGCCCGCACGGTCGACGCGGCGACGGCGTGGACGGGTCGGCTGGACGGCGTCGTCCACTGCGCCGGCGGCAGCGACACGATCGGCCCGATCACCCAATTGGACTCCGAGGCTTGGCGGCGGCTGGTCGACCTCAATGTCAACGGCACGTTCTACGTGCTCAAGCACTCGGCACGGGCGATGGTGCGCGGCGGCGGGGGATCGTTCGTCGGCATCTCCTCGATCGCGGCGAGCAACACCCACCGCTGGTTCGGTGCCTACGGTGTGTCGAAGGCTGGCGTGGACCACCTGATGCAGCTGGCCGCCGACGAACTCGGCCCCTCGCTGGTGCGCGTGAACTGCATCCGCCCCGGCCTGATCCGCACGGATCTGGTGGCGGCGATCTTCATGTCGCCCGAGGTGAGCGGTGACTACGCGGCGGCCACCCCGCTGCCCCGTCCCGGTGAAGCCGAGGACGTCGCCAACGCCGCGATGTTCCTGCTCAGCGATGCGTCCAGTTACATCACCGGGCAGCTGATCAACGTCGACGGCGGCATGATGCTGCGCCGCGGACCCGACTTCTCGGCGCTGCTTGAACCGGTCTTCGGGGCCGACGGTCTGCGCGGCGTCGTCGCGGACTAGTCGCTCTGGTCGTGGTGGATGCGGCCGCGCGTCGCTCTCAACGGCCTGCCCTCACCGCCCCACCGGTGGGCGATGATCTCCGCGGCGATCGACACCGCTGTCTCCTCGGGGGTGCGGGCACCGAGATCGAGCCCGATCGGGCTGGACAGCCGGCTCATGTCGTCGTCGGTCAGGCCGGTGTCCCGCAGGCGGCGCATCCGATCCTCGTGGGTGCGCCGCGATCCCATCACGCCGACGTAACCGATCTCGGGCAACCGCAACGCCACCTCGAGCACCGGCACGTCGAACTTCGCCTCGTGGGTGAGCACACAGATCGCGGTCCGCGCGTCGAGGGCGCCGCGCTGGGCCTCCCCGGCCAGGTAGCGGTGCGGCCAGTCGACCACCACGTCGTCGGCCGCGGGAAACCTCGCCGCGGTGGCGAATACAGGCCGGGCGTCGCAGACCGTGACCCGGTAGCCCAGCAGGGCTGCCTGGGCGGCCAGCGCAGTGGCGAAGTCGATGGCCCCGATGATGATCATCCGTGGCCGCGGGGCATGACTGGCGACGAACACCTCCATCCCGGCCTCCTGCCGTTGTCCGTCCGGGCCGTAGCTCAGAACGCAGGAGCGACCCGCCGCCAGCAGGCCCCTGGCGTCGTCGACGATCGCGTCGTCCGCGCGCTCGGATCCCACTGAGCCGTCGGCGAAGTCGGGCCCGACGACGATCCGACGACCGTGTCGCAGCGGGTCGGGATGGTCGATGACGGTGGCCACCGCCACCGCGCGATGCGCGGCGATGTCGTCGGCGACGGCCTGCAACTGTGGAAACGTCTGGCGCGACACCGGTTCGGTGAAGACATCGATGATGCCGCCGCAGGTCAACCCCACGGCGAACGCCTCGTCGTCGCTGACGCCGTACCGCTGCAACTGCGGGCGACCGCTCGCCACGACGTCGCCCGCCACCTCGTAGACCGCGGATTCGACGCAGCCGCCCGAGACGGAGCCGGCAACGGCACCGTCGGGGGTCACCACCATGGCCGCGCCGGGCGGGCGTGGTGCGGAGCGCATCGTGCGGACCACAGTCGACAGGCCCGCGGTGCCGCCGGCCCGCCAGACGGTCAGCAGCTCGTCGAGCACGTCGCGCACGTGCGCAGTCTAAGCCCGGTGAAGACCCATTACACCTTGGTCAGATCGGTGTGCATCAGCATCACGTTGTAGCTCGACCACAGCGAGAGGTTGAAGTACAGATCCGACCCGGTGCCCAGTGTGGACGGAGACCACGGGTGCAGCATCGGTGCGTAGATGCCGCCGGACTGCTGAGTCATCAGGACGGTGGCATCCGACCAGGCGCCCTCGGGGGTGTCGGCGGTCCGCATCACGATGCTGTTGTTCTGATCGCCGTACAGGATGATGTATTTGCCCAGGTATTCGTTGTACTGCACCGACATTTCGCTGACCGTGTAGCCGGGTTTGGTGAAACCCAGGAAACCGCCGGACTTTCCGATGATCGCCGTCGCCGCCGACGGATTCCCCTTCACCCAGCTGGCGGGCGTGGTGCCCAGCCAGCTCTTCGAAGCAGCCTTGTAGTACTCGTATTTCGAGGGATCGAGGATGTTCTCGGGCGTCACGCGCGATAGGTAGGCCGCACCTTGGCGACCGTTCGGTGTGCCGTACGCGTAGATGTAGCCGTCATCGCCCTTGACGAAGGCCGACTGCTGGAAGTTCTTGTTGCCGCTGAGGAATGAGTTGTAGCGAATGCTCTTCGGGTCGATGGTGAAGTTCTCGCCGTTGTCCGTCGAGTAGCCCATAGCCGAGTAGTTGGTGGTCCACTTACCCGCCGAACCCCACTTGCTGACCGACATGTAGCTGACGTACTGGATGGTGCCGTACGGCGTGTCCTTGGTGACCGGCACGTTGACCGAGACACCCGCGGTCGGAATCATCGTCACCGAACTCGGCAACCACTTCTCGGGGTTGATGATCGGGCGCGCGTTCACCGGACCGTCCAGCGGTGCACCGCCGAAGTAGTTACCGGTGAACCACTCTCCGTTGGGGATCGTGATGCCGTCGCTCAGGTTGGTGTCAGAGCTGCGGAACAGCGTGTTGAAGATGTGCCGGCCCGTCATGTTGGGCCCGCTGAACGTGTCGCCGACGGCGATCAGCACCTGGTGTTCGTTGTAGGGGGTGGTCGGGTCGTCGACCATGCCGTTGTCCCACATGGTGCCGACGTCGGTGCCCCACACGCTGAACCGGTCGACCGTGTTGGCCTTCAACGGGTCGCCGTAGGAGTAGCCGCCGGTCACCCAGCTGACGAAGTTGGTCGATGGGCTGACCTGAGGGTTCAGCCACGGCGAGTACGGCGTGACCGCGGCGGCAGCCAGCGCAGCGGCCTGCGGAGTGTCGGTGGTCAGGCTCGCGGTGGCGACGCGCGTGGTGCGCGCGGCCGACAGCGTCTCGAGCTCGCGCCGTGCCACCGACAGCAGCGCGAACAGGAACGGCGGCGGTGCCGTCTGGCCCTGCCCCGCGTCGGCTTTCTGGTGCGCCCAGTCGACCATGCTGCGGGCGACCTCGACGACGGCCTTGACGACCGGTCTGTCGATGGGTCTGTCGATCTGACGTTCGGGCGCGGCGGTCTCCGGTGCGGCGCGCAGCAGCGTCGAGCGCAACGAGACGCGGGGCGGCTCGGCCGGGTCGGGGGAGACCACCTGAGTGCGTCGCGCCGACCGCGACGGCGCCGGCGTCGAGTCGGGGGCCGCGTCGGTGGCTTCCGACGTCGTGTTCGCGCTGTCGGGCCTGGTGTCAGGTCGGGTGTCAGGCTTCTTCCATGACGGCCGCTTCGAGGGCTTTTCGGCCGGCTTCGCGGAGGTATCGGCTGTATCGGCGGTGTCAGGTGTGTCCGTCTTGTCGGCCTTGCCGAACCGCCGTGGCTTCTCGGCGCGGTCGGATCTCGGCGTGGTGCGTGCCTTCGGGCCCGCGGCGCTCGAGGGCTTCTCTGCCGACGACGTCGACGACGTGGCCGACGACGAGGCCGACGACGATGATGCCGAGGGCGAGGCGGTGTCATCGGCCCATGCCTGACCCGCGAACACCGCCGACCCGATGCCCAGGGCGACGGCCAGGGCGCCGACGCGCCCGATGTGCGCTGCGGAACTCAACAGAAAACCCCTTTTGAAACCGGTTTCGTCCCCCGACGTACACGTCATTCAATCGCATCTCACAGGAGTCGGCCAGCAAAAGGGCGTAAAGGCCCCGATTTCGTTTCGGGACTGTGATCGTTGGTATTTCCCTTCGTCGCGGCGGGGCCTGCAAACCTGCTTGCCGCGACTGCGGGCGTCAGACCGCCCGTCGTGGAGCCCCCTGTCAGGATTGAACTGACGACCTACGCTTTACAAGAGCGTTGCTCTACCGCTGAGCTAAGGAGGCGTGAAAGGTCAGCTTAACGGCTGGGCAGTCACTCTTCGACATCGATCACCCGCTGCGGTGTCGACGGTCGCGCGATGAATCGGGCGCGCGGACGCCGCCCCGGCAGCGGGATGCGGTCGGCGATGTTGCTCAGCGGGTTCACCACCTGACTCAGCACGATCACGGCCTCACGTAACGCCTCGATCGTCGGCTCGAGTGCCTCCAGACCCGGGGTCAACCGGTTCAAGGTGTCCGCGACCGTCGCGAGCTGTTCCAGGGGGCCGTTGCGGGCGGTGAGAGTGTCCACCACGCCGCCTTCGGCGAACAGACGGTCGGCCACCCCGTCCTCGGCGAGCAACCTGTCCACCAGCCCGTCCTCGGCGAGCAGCTGATCGACCAGGCCGCCGGGCTCGATGGCACGCATCAGCCCGCTGTTGTCTTCGGTCAGCCGCTCGAGCGCTCCGCCGGGGGCCGTCAGCCTGTCGACCACACCGCCGGGCCGCAGCAGGCGGTCCAGGGCGCCGTCGGGCGCCAGCGCACGGCCCAGCGGCTGGTCCTCGTCCATCAGGCGAGCCAGCCGGTTGGCCCGCTCCACGGCATCCTGGACGCCGATCATCGCGGCGAAGGAGGTGGGTGGCTGGCGGACTCCGCTCCCGGGTTCACCGAGCGCCTTGCGCGCGATGCCCAGCCCTCCGCCGGCCATCCCGAGCCCGGCATCGGCCACGGCCAGACCCACCCGTACCGGCGTCAATGCGAGATCGCTGAGGGATCTGGCGAGGTTCATGCGCTCAGTCTAGGAACAGCGCAAGAATGAACTCACAGGAACCACACAGCGAGCGTGCAGCAGTTTTCCAATTCAGGGGTTGAAACTGAGGACCATGGCCATGCCAGTGCAGGAAAGCATCCCCGAAGCTCGGATCCTCGTGGTCGACGATGAGACCAACATCGTCGAGCTGCTGTCCGTGAGCTTGAAGTTCCAGGGTTTCGAGGTGCACACGGCATCCAACGGTCCGGCCGCACTCGACCTCGCGCGCGAGATGCGCCCCGACGCCATCATCCTCGACGTGATGATGCCCGGCATGGACGGCTTCGGGCTGCTGCGCAGGCTGCGTGCCGACGGGATCGAAGCCCCGGCGCTGTTCCTGACCGCACGCGACTCCCTGCAGGACAAGATAGCCGGGCTGACCCTCGGCGGCGACGACTACGTGACCAAGCCGTTCAGCCTCGAAGAGGTGGTGGCCAGGCTGCGGGTGATCCTGCGCCGAGCGGGCGGCGGGGTGCAGGAGCCGCGCACCTCGCGGCTCAAGTTCGCCGATATCGAGCTCGACGAGGACACCCACGAGGTGTGGAAGGCCGGCGATCCCGTGTCGCTCTCGCCCACGGAATTCACCCTGCTGCGGTACTTCATCATCAACGCAGGCACCGTGTTGTCGAAGCCGAAGATCCTCGACCACGTCTGGCGCTACGACTTCGGCGGCGACGTCAACGTCGTCGAGTCCTACGTGTCCTATCTCCGCCGCAAGATCGACACCGGGGACAAGCGTCTGCTGCACACCCTGAGGGGTGTGGGGTATGTACTTCGCGAACCCCGGTGACAATGGGGATGTGCCCCACATCAGACGCGGGATCCCGCTTCGAGTAGGACTGGTCGCAGCGACGTTGCTGCTGGTCGGCTGCGGGCTGCTGGCCTCGGGCATCGCAGTCACGACGATCATGCATCACACGCTGATCAACCGCGTCGACGACACCTTGCGTGACGCGTCGCGGGGCTGGGCCCAGGTGCCCAGGCAGTCACCCGCCGACCCGGAGGACCAGGGCCCGAACACGGGCAGGCCGCCCTCGGACTACTACGTGCGGGTCATCGAACCCGGCGGCAGCGCATGGGTCGCGGTCAACGACAGTGATGCCGAACCCGCGTTGCCCGCCGACAACGACGTCGGCCCTGACCCGGTCACGGTCGGAAGCAAGGGCGACTCCCCGGTGGAATGGCGAGCGATGACGGTGCCGGGAGCCGACGGGGAGCTCACGACGGTCGCGATCGATCTCTCTGATGTGAAGTCGACGACCCGGGCGCTGGTCGCCGCGCAGATGGGCATCGGCGTCGCGGTGCTGCTCGTGCTCGGCATCGTCGGATACGCGGTCGTGCATCGCAGCCTGCGCCCGCTCGCCGAGGTCGAACAGACCGCCGCCGCCATCGCCGCGGGACAGCTGGATCGACGCGTTCCCGAACGGGATCCCCGCACCGAGGTCGGACGGCTCTCCCTGGCGCTGAACGGCATGCTCGCCCAGATCCAGCGTGCTCTGGCGTCCTCCGAGTCGTCGGCTGACCAGGCGCGCGAATCCGAGGACCGGATGCGCCGGTTCATCACCGACGCCAGCCACGAGCTGCGGACCCCACTGACCACGATCCGAGGCTTCGCCGAGCTGTACCGCCAGGGTGCGGCCCGCGACGTCGAGATGCTGATGGGCCGCATCGAAAGCGAATCCCGGCGGATGGGTCTGCTGGTCGAAGACCTGCTGCTGCTGGCCCGGCTCGACGCGCAGCGGCCGCTGGAGCAGCGCCGCGTGGATCTTCTCGCCCTGGCCAGCGACGCCGTACACGACGCGCAGTCGATCGCACCGCGCCGGCCGATCCGTATGGAGGTGTTCGACGGCCCGGGGACCCCCGAGGTCCTCGGCGACGAGGCGCGACTGCGTCAGGTGCTGTCCAACCTCGTCGCCAACGCCCTGCAGCACACTCCCGAGACGGCGGCGGTCACCGTGCGGGTCGGCACCGAGGGAGACTCCGCGGTCCTCGAGGTGCGCGACCAGGGGCCGGGGATGAGTGTCGAGGACGCCCAGCGGGTGTTCGAGCGCTTCTATCGCGCCGACTCGTCGCGGGCCCGCGCCAGCGGCGGCACGGGTCTGGGGTTGTCCATTGTCGACTCGCTGGTCTACGCCCACGGCGGCACGGTGGGGGTGACCACCGCGCCGGGACAGGGGTGCGCGTTCCGGGTGAGCCTGCCGCGCATCGCCGAGGCTGCTGAGGCCACCGAGGGCCGAGCGCCCGCCTCGGTCGACGTCCCGGTCAGCTGAGCTCGGCCAGCGCCGCCTTGATGCGGCGCTGCGCCTCGTCGAGCGATTCCGGCGACGGGTCGTTGTCCACGTTCGCGAAGCCGAAGTCGGCCAGGTCGCGTGCGGGGAAGACGTGCACGTGCAGGTGCGGCACCTCGAGACCGGCGATGATGACGCCGGACCGCTCGGTGTCGAAAGCCTTGCACACCGCCTTGCCGACCAGCTGGCAGACCTCCATGACGCGGGCGAAGTCGGGGGCGTCGATGTCCTGCCAATTGTCGATCTCCGCGCGTGGCACCACCAGCGTGTGACCCTGCGTCATCGGCTGAATCGTCAGGAACGCCACCACCTCGTCGTCTTCGTAGACGAATCGGCCCGGCAGCTCGCCGTTGATGATCTTGGTGAAGACGGTCGCCATGGCACCGAGCATTCCATAGCCTGGCGCCATGCTGGGTTTGATGCAGGACCGACCATTACTGATCTCGTCGCTGATCGACTACGCCGCCGCGTTCCACGGGGACGCGGAGATCGTGTCGCATGTGACCGAGGGCCCCAGGGGCACGGTGCGCCGCTCCTCGTGGCGCGAGGTCGGCGACGTGTCCAAACAGGTGGCCAACGCGCTGACCGAATGGGGTGTGGAAGCCGGGGACCGCGTCGCCACGCTCGCCTGGAACAGCGACCGCCATCTCGCGCTGTACTTCGGCGTCTCGGGCTCGGGCGCGGTGATGCACACTGTGAACCCGCGGTTGTTCCGCGAGCAGATCGTCTACATCATCAACCATGCCGAGGATCGAATCCTGTTCTTCGACACCACGTTCGCGCCGCTGGTCGCCGACATCGCGGCCGAGCTGACCACCGTGACCACCTACGTCGCGATGGCTGACCGCGCCCACATGCCCGAGGTGCCCGGATTACCCGACGGTGCGCTGCTGTGCTGGGAGGACGTCATCGGGCGCCAGTCCACGCACTACGACTGGCCGGAGTTCGACGAGCGCAGCGCGTCGTCGCTGTGCTACACCTCCGGCACCACCGGCAATCCCAAAGGTGTTCTGTACTCACATCGTTCGACGATGCTGCACACCCTGATGGCCGCGGCGCGCGACGCCAACGACGTGCACAGCGGATCGGTGATCCTGCTCGTGGTGCCGATGTTCCACGCCAACGCGTGGGGCACTCCGTACACCGCGGCGATGGTGGGCGCCAAGCTGGTGCTGCCCGGCCCTCACCTCGACGGCGAATCGGTGTACCAGTTGATGAAAGCCGAAGGGGTGAACCAATCCCAGGGCGTGCCGACGGTGTGGATGATGCTGTTCTCCTATCTCGACGCCCACCCTGAGATCGACCCGCACGAACTCGGCCTGCGGATCGCGGGCACGGGTGGCGCGGCGCTGCCGCTGTCGATGATCGAACGGTTCGACCGGGACTTCGGTGCGCAGGCCATGCAGGGGTGGGGCATGACCGAGACCTCCCCGCTGTGCGTCATCGGCCGGCTGCTGCCCAAGCACGACGGGCTGCCGCTGGCCGAGAAGAACCAGATCATGCTGAAGCAGGGGCGCGGGATCTGCGGTGTCGAGTTGAAGATCGTCGACGACGACGGCAACCGATTGCCCTGGGATGGCGAGGCTTTCGGTGAGGTGTGGTTGCGCGGGCCGTGGATCGCGAGCGGCTATTACCGCGGGGAGGGCGGGGAGAAGCTCGACGCGGAGGGGTTCTTCCCGACCGGCGACGTGGCGACCATCGACCCCGACGGGTATCTGCAGCTGGTCGACCGCGCGAAGGACGTGATCAAGTCGGGCGGCGAGTGGGTCAGCTCGATCGACCTGGAGAACGCCGCGCTGGGACACCCGGCGGTCGCCGAGGCCGCGGTCATCGGGGTTCCGCACCCGAAGTGGCAGGAGCGTCCGCTGCTGGTCGCCGTGCTGCGCGAGGGTCACAGCGCAACTCGGGAGGACGTCCTCGACTACCTGTCCGGCGAAGTCGCCAAGTGGTGGCTGCCCGATGACGTGGTGTTCGTCGACGAGCTGCCGCACACCGCGACGGGCAAGATCCTCAAGCTCGAGCTGCGCAAGCAGTATCGCGACCACGAACTTCCCGGCGTCAGCTCCTGACCTGCTCCGAGACTTTCTGGGAGATCTCCGCGATCGCCCACGGCGGTGCGTCGTGGTGGTCGCGGTACGCCACGATCTGCGGCGTGGGCCGGCCGAAGCGTCCGACGAAACCGCCTGCGGCGATGAAGATCTGGCCGGTGATGTCGGCGGCGAGGTCACTCGCCAGATAGGCGTAGGTGGGGGCTGCGTACTCCGGCGGCGCGGCGTCGAGCGCTCCCGCCATGCTGACGTCGTCGAGCAGACCACGACGGTTCAGCTCGGTGATGTGCGCCTCGTAGTCCGGGCCGCTGGACAGCCGCGTCTTCGCTCCCGGGCACACCACGTTGGCGCGCACTCCGTGCTCGGCGAGTTCAGCGGCGACGGCCAACGTCAGGCCGTTCACGGCGCCCTTACCGGCCGGATAGCCGGTGCCCCCGTAGTCACCGAGGAACGCGAACGATCCGGTGTTGACGATCGCGCCGGACCGCTGCCTGGCCATCAACGGCGCAGCGGCCCTGCAGGTCTGGAACACGGTGCCGAGATGAGCGTCGACGAGCTCCTGGAACTGCGTGGCGGTGGCGGTGAGGATCGACGAGCCGGCCGGTTCGGCCGTACCGGCGCAGTTGACCAGGATGTCGATGCGGCCGAACTCCCGCACGCACTCGCCGATCAACGCATCGGCGACCGCGGGATCAGCCGGTGAACCCGCCACCCCGACGGCGCCGGGGATGCTGCCTACGGCGTCGTCGACGGCGCCGGAATCCCGGCCGTTGACGACGACACCGGCACCGAGGTCGGCCAGCAGAGAAGCGACGGCCCGCCCGATTCCGCGTGTGCCACCGACGACGACCGCGGCGCGGCCGGCCAGCTCGTTAATGCGTGGTTCCCGCTTCGGCGGACGTCGCCTCGGTGAACGTCATCGCGTCCATGTTCCAGTACCCGCGCAGATTCGTGATCAGCCCGGCGTCGTCGACCCGGTAGGTGAACGCGCCACGCACCGTCGCGACGAAGCCGTTCGGGAACGTGGTCTCCAGCACCAAGATGTAGGCGATCTCGTGAGGACTGCTGGACGGGAACGTCTCCTCGCACATGACGCGGAGCTGGTTGGGTCCGATGTTCGTGTCGAAGAAGGCGGACACCGCCTCCTTGCCACGCACCCCGGTGCCGTCGGGGTTGGTGATGGCCTCCCCGATCGGGTCCTCGATCACGATGTCATCGGACATCAGGGCCAACCAACCGTCGCGGTCACCGCTCTGCACGCAGCGCCACGACGCCTGCGACGCCGCGACCACCGGTGCCAACGTTGCCTCGGTCATCGCGGCCTACCGATCGGCGTCGGTGTAGCGGATCACGCCGCGGATGTTCCTGCCCTCCAGCATGTCCCGGTACCCGTCGTTGATCTGCTCCAGCTTGTACTGGCGCGTCACCATGTCGTCGAGATTCAACCGGCCCGACTTGTACATCGACAGCAGCTGCGGGATGTCGAAGTGTGGGTTGCCGCCGCCGAAGATGGTGCCCTGCAGGTTCTTCTGGAGCAGGGTGAGCATCGACAGGTTCAGCGTGACGTCGGAGTTGGCCATGTTGGCGACCGCGGTGACCACGCAGGTGCCGCCCTTGGCGGTGATGTTGAGGTAGTTGTCGATCTCTTCGCCCTTGAGCTCACCGGTGGTGATGATCGTCTTCGACGCCATCCGTCCCTGCGTGGTCTCAGCGACACCCATCATCGCGGCGCCGATGTCGGGGTAGGCGTGCGTGGCGCCGAATTTGAGCGCCTGGTCGCGCTTCCATTCGACCGGGTCGATCGCGAAGATGTTGCGGGCGCCCGCGGTCAGCGCACCCTGCAGGGCGCCCATGCCGACGCCGCCGATGCCGGCGATCACGACGTCGTCACCGGGGCGCACATTCGCGCTGCGCACGGCCGAGCCGTACCCGGTGGTGACGCCGCAGCCCACGAGGCAGGCCACCTCGAACGGGATCGACGGATCGATCTTCACCACCGAGCTCTTGTGGACGACCATGTACGGGCTGAACGTGCCGAGCAGCGTCATGGGGATGACGGGCGTGCCGTCCTTGACGGCATGGATGCGGTGCGTGTTGTCCGAGACTGCGGTGCCCTGCAGCAGCATCGCGCCCAGATCGCAGAGGTTGCGCATGCCCGCCTGACAGGAGGGGCAGGTGCCGCAGGAGGGGATGAAGGACAGCACCACGTGGTCGCCCGGCTCGAGGCCCTCGACGCCCGGCCCGACCTCGGTGACGATGCCGGCGCCCTCGTGTCCGCCTAGCACCGGGAAGCCCGCCATCGGAATGTCGCCGGTGACCAGGTGATGGTCCGAGTGGCACATGCCCGAGGCTTCCATCTGGATCTTGACCTCGTCCTTGACGGGGTCGCCGATCTCGATCTCCTCGATCGACCAGGGCTGGTTGAACTCCCAGATCAGGGCGCCTTTGGTCTTCATATCTCCTGCTTTCGACGAGTGCTCGTGCAATCCAGACTAGAGGCTCTAGTTAGCCACATCACACCGCCCCAAGCAACTGCTTGGTGGCTCACCAGATCGAGACGGGCGCCTCGCCGATCGGGTAGTAGCCGGGCAGTTTCTCGCCGGCCAGCGAGCGCTCGATGCGCTTCTGCATCGTGGGCGTGAGGTCACCGGACTCGATGAGCTTCATGAAGGCCTTCTGCACGTGCCCGAAGTCGAAGAAGTCCCGCTGCCATTCGATCAGCAGCTGGTCGTTCAGCCGGAACCAGCTGCCGCCGATGCCGTAGATCTCGTCGCTCGAGCCGTCGCTCTTGTTGGCGATCTGCTTCCAGAAGCCGACGATCTCGTTCTGCTTGTCGTCGATGAGCACCTTCTGGTACTCGTACACCCAGTTCTCCAGGCCTTCCATCTCCAGACCCAGTGCGACATCACGGATCTCGTCCTTGTTGACGCACATGACGTCTTCCTTGGGGCCGATGTTCCAGCCGTAGGTCGCATCCTCGGTGTAGAAGTCTGCCAACGGTTTCCAGTCACCGGCGGCCTCGGCGGCTCGGTTGGCGTCCAGCCAGCGCTGTACCCAGTCTTCCAGTTGTTCGCGGGACGCCATCGTCACTCCTCTGTGTTGTCGACGGAAATGTCGGTGATGGAAAGGGCTCGGGTAGGGCACATCTCGACGGCCAGCTCCACCGCGTCGCGGAGCTCGTCGGGAGGTCGGGCGTCGAGGATCTCGACCGCGCCGCGTTTGGGAACACGGAACACGTCCGGTGCCTCCAGCTCACACATGGCGTGCCCCTGGCACAGGTCCTCGTCGAGTTCGATCCGGTAGCACCCCACGGTCAGGCCTTCTCGATCCGCCTGCGGTAGCGCACCGTCGCCGGTCGGGCCAGCTGCACCACCATCTTCGAATGGTCGTTACGGTAACTCTCGGGTGGCTGCGCCATCTCGAACTCGTACTCGCGCAACAGGACCGAGAAGATCGCCTTGATCTGCATCTGGGCGAAGGCGGCGCCGACGCAGCGATGTTTTCCGGCCCCGAACGGGATCCAGGTCCACCGATTGATCAGGTCTTCTTGGCGTGGCTTGTCGTATCGGTCGGGATCGAAGTCGTCGGGGTCCGGAAAGTCTTCGGCGATGCGGTTGGAGATCGCGGGGGAGGCGGCGACCATCTGTCCCTTGTGGATGGGATGGCCGGCCACCTCGAACTCGTCCTGAGCCACCCGCATCAGGATGATCAGCGGGGGATGCAGTCGCAGGGTCTCCTTGAGGGCGTTGTCGATCTTCGGAATCTGGCGCAGCGCATGGAAACTCACCTCCTGACCGTCGGCGTAGAGATCGTCGAGTTCCTGCTGCACCTGCGCGTAGTACTCGGGGTGACGCAGCAGCTCGATCAGGGTCCAGCTCGAGGTGCCCGAGCTGGTGTGGTGGCCGGCGAACATCAGCGAGATGAACATGCCGGTGACCTCGTTTGCCGAGAACCGGGGGTTGCCCTCCTCGTCCTTGATCGAGACGAGCACGTCGAGCAGGTCGCGATCGCTCTTGTCGGTCGGCGGGTTCGCGATGCGCCCGGTCATCACCTCCTGCACCAACTCGACCAGACTGGCTCGCGCCTCGTCACGGATGCGGAAGCTGTCGATCGGGAGATACGGGTCGACGTAGCAGAGCGGATCGGTGCCGCGCTCGAGAAGGTGGTAGTAGTTCGCGAACCGGGAATCGAGCTGATTGCGGAACTTCAGACCGATCAGGCATGCCGTCGAGGTGTAGATCGTCAGCTCGGCGAAGAAGTCGAGCAGGTCGATCTCACCGTCGTCGCCCCAGTTCTCGATCATCCGGCGGACTTCGTTCTCGATCGTCGCGGCGTGGCCCTTCATCTGCTCACCGCGTAAAGCGGTGTTGTGCAACATCTCCGCCCTGCGCTCGGGGTCGGCGTCGAACACCACGCCCTCACCGAAGATCGGGGTCATGAAGGGGTAGGCCTCGGCCTGGTTGAGCTCGCTGTCGGTGGAGCGGAAGAAGAACTCGTTGGCCTCCGCGCCGGAGAGCATGACGACCTGCTTGCCGGCGAGCTGGAACCAGCCGACGTCACCGCACTCGTCGCGCAACCGCTGCATCAGACCGATCGGGTCGGTGCGGAACTCCTCGAGGTGGCCGTGCTCCTCCTCACCCCCGGAGACCCGGGGGACCGCCGTCGTCGTGGTCATGCGAGATTCTCCTCGTCGAGCGTGAGCCGCTGGCGATCTTTCGTCTGTGTCAGTGGCGCTTCCGGCTGCAACTCCATGTTCGCGATGAAGCCGCCGCGGGGTGTCTCGGCGACGAACGTGATGGCCCGTGCCAGATCTGCTGCGCGCAGGAAGTAGTCGTGGCGAGCCTGTCCCCACTTGGCCCAGTCCTCCAGGGCGGGCCCGATCAACTCGGCCGGCAGGCTCCATCCCATCGACGTCTTCGTGGGCCCCGGGTGCACGATGGACGCGCGCACGCCCGTGCCCTCGAGCTCCATCTGGTAGTTGTTCACCATCGCGACCAGCGCTGCCTTTGCCGCGCCGTAGGCCCCCATATGTGGCCGTTGCCGCAGCGCCACATCGGAACCCACGAAGATGAGGTCGCCGCGTTGCCGCTCCAGCATGCCCGGCAGCACGGCGGTGGCCACCCGGTTGGCGCCGATGAGGTGGATCTGCACCTGCGATTCGAAACTCTCGGTGCTGATCGAGTCGAGCTTGCCGAAGTAGGTGTCACCCGCCCCGGCGACCAGCACCTCGATGTCACCGAGCTCGGAGGTCGTCTGCTCGACACAGGCCTTCACCGAATCGGGATCGGTCACATCGAGATGGACGGCGATCGCCTCACCCCCGTCGGCGCGGATCTGGCCGACGAGCTCCTCGAGCTTCTCGACCCGGCGGGCGCCGAGCGCAACGGGGAAGCCGCGGGAGGCCAGGTCGACGGCAGTTGCGGCGCCGATACCGGAGGATGCGCCGGCGACGAGCGCCGGTCTGCGGTCGGGCAGGGGTTCGAAACGGGGCATCAGCGCACTTTCACGTCGATGGGCAGGTGGGCGAACCCGCGCACGTTGCTCGAGTGCACGCGGACGGCGTTGTCCTCGTCCACCTCGTAGCCGCGGATCCTGGCGAACAGTTCGGACAATGCGACACGGGCCTCCATGCGGGCCAGGTGGGCGCCCAGGCAGAAATGCGCACCGCTGCCGAAACTCATGAGCTTGGAGCCGATCTCGCGACCGATGACGAAGTCGTCGGGGCTGTCGAACACGCGCTCGTCGCGGTGCGCCGAGCCGGGCAGGAGCAGCACGATGTCACCGTCGGGGATCACGGTGTCGTAGAGCGTGAGCTCGCCGTCGACGGTGCGGGCCAGGATCTGACTGGACGTGTCGAATCGCAGCGTCTCCTCGACCCACGGCGCCACCCGGCTCAGGTCGGCGTACACGGGCTCCAGCTGATCAGGATTGCGGTGACCCCAGAACGCCGCGTTGGCGAGAAGTTTGGTGGTGGTCTCGTTGCCGGCGATGACCATCAGGAACATGAATCCGAGGATCTCGTCGTCGGTGAGGCGATCACCGTCGATCTCGGCCTCTAGGAGCGCTGAGGTGAGGTCGTCGGTGAGCTGCCGGCGCCGCTGCGCGACCATGTCCTGGTAGTAGACGATCAGGTTCAGCGACGCCTCGATCGCCGCGGGCGGCACATCCGTGACGCCCTCATCGCGGTGCATCACCCCGTCGGCCCACGCCCGCACCTGCGCGCGGTCGGCTTCGGGGACACCCATCAGTTCGGAGATCACGTCCATCGGCAGCTTGCCGGCGAACTCGTCGACGTAGTCGACGGTCTCACCGGCGGCGGCCTTCTCGAGCATCGTGTCCAGGTGGCGTACGGCGATCTCGGTGACGCGAGGTTCGAGTTCGCGAATGCGGCGCGGCGTGAACCCCTTCGAGACCAGAGTGCGCAGCCGCAGGTGGGCGGGATCGTCCATGGCGAGAAACGACATGGTCTTCGAGGCATGCGGGCCGCGTGACGCCGGATCCAGGGACACGCCGAACTTGTTGGACAGCGAGGTGCTGTTGCGGAATCCGGTCAGCACGTCCTGGTGTCGCGAGAGCGCCCAGAACCCCAACTCGTCGTTGCGGTACAGCGGTGCCTCGTCCCGCAGGCGACGGTAGTAGGGATACGGGTCCTCGTGAAAGGCGTAATCGTAGGGGTCGAGCAGGATTTCGCTGGTCGTCATGACTCGTCTCCGACGATGAGGCCCACCACGTAACTGAGGCGATCGGCGATCTGGTGATAGGTGAAGGCGCCGCTACCGGCGTTGACCAGCGCGCCGAAGAACGTCATCTCCAGCGCCGCCAGTGTGCGTGGGTCGGCATCGGGGCCGACGGCGGAGCGGATTCGGCGATGGATCTCCGCGCCGATGCGGTCCCGGACCGCGCGGACCGCAGGATCGCCACCCGAGAGCAGGGCCGTGGTGCAGGCCGCCGCCACCTCGGGTTCGTCGGCCAGGGTCAACGCCATGGCGCGCAACGTCTTCTCGACCCGGCCCGCTGTGGTGTCGTTGACGTCGGTGAAGTACTCGACCTGGCGGACCAGGTCCAGGTAGATCTCCGCGATCAGGTGGTTCTTCGACGAGAAGTAGGTGTAGGCGGTCGCGGGCGCCACCTTGGCGCGTGCGGCGACTGCCCGCACGGTCAGCTCTGCGTACGACGACTCCCGCAGCATCGCCATGCCCGCGTCGAGCACCTTGCGGAAGGTTTCCTCCTGCCGCCGGTTGCGGCGGGAAGCCTGATCCGCGCCGGAGATCGCGGTGACGGCATCACTGGACACATGTCCAACGTATCGGAATCCTGTACCGACAGGCAAGTGATCGATGAAAAGAGCTGTACGAAGCCAGAATCAACGAAGGTGAGGCGGTCGTCCTTGCCTGCTGTCGACCGCACCGCTATGGTGCGTCGGAGGGCTTTGTCAGACAGCTGTCCAGAATTCAGACAGGGAGTGCGGATGGGTATCTCGGCCGACCGTGAGAGCAAATTGCTCATCGACGGCGCACTCGTCGCCGGCGGTGCCGGCGTGTTCCCGACGGTGAACCCCGCCACCGAAGAGGTGCTGGGTGTGGCGGCCGACGCCGACGCCGACGACATGGGCGCCGCGATCGCCGCCGCCCGGCGGGCCTTCGACGAGACCGGCTGGTCCACCGACACCGACCTGCGGGTGCGGTGCCTGCGTCAACTGCAACAGGCCATGCGCGACCACATCGACGAGCTGCGCGAATTGACCATCGCCGAGGTCGGCGCACCGCGCATGCTCACCTCGGCGGCCCAGCTCGAGGGTCCCGTCGAGGACCTCAGCTTCTGCGCCGACACCGCAGAGTCCTACTCCTGGACAACAGATCTCGGTATCGCGGCCCCCATGGGCATCAAGACACGGCGTACCGTCGCGCGCGAGGCCGTCGGCGTCGTCGGCGCCGTCACGCCGTGGAACTTTCCGCACCAGATCAACCTCGCCAAGGTGGGTCCGGCGCTGGCCGCGGGAAACACGTTGGTGCTCAAGCCCGCGCCCGACACCCCGTGGGCCGCAGCGATCCTCGGCGAACTGATCACCGAGCACACCGACTTCCCGGCGGGAGTGATCAACATCGTCACCTCCAGCGATCACGGCGTCGGCGCGCTGCTCTCCCGTGATCCCCACGTGGACATGGTGTCGTTCACCGGCTCCACCGCCACCGGGCGCGCGGTGATGTCCGACAGTGCCGCGACGCTGAAGAAGGTGTTCCTCGAACTCGGCGGCAAGTCCGCGTTCCTGGTCCTCGACGACGCCGACCTGGCCGGAGCGTGCTCGATGGCGGCGTTCACCGCGTCGATGCACGCCGGCCAGGGCTGCGCGATCACCACCCGGCTCGTGGTCCCTCGCGATCGGTACGACGCGGCGGTCGAGGCTGCGGCCGCCACCATGGGTGGGCTCAAGCCCGGCGACCCGAACAAGTCCAGCACCATCTGTGGTCCGGTGATCTCCGAACGTCAACGCGACCGGGTGCAGGGCTATCTCGACGCCGCCATCGCCGAGGGTGGCCGATTCGCCTGCGGCGGTGGCCGTCCCGCCGACCGCGACGTCGGCTACTTCATCGAGCCGACGGTGATCGCGGGCTTGGACAACACCGCGAAGGTGGCGCGCGAGGAGATCTTCGGCCCGGTGCTGACGGTCATCGCCCATGACGGTGACGACGACGCCGTGCGCATCGCCAACGACTCGCCCTACGGGCTCTCGGGCACGGTCTTCTCCGGAGACGAGGACCGTGCCGCCGCGGTCGCCGCGCGGATGCGGGTGGGCACCGTCAATGTCAACGGCGGGGTCTGGTACTCGGCCGACATGCCCTTCGGCGGCTACAAGCAATCCGGTATCGGCAGGGAGATGGGGCTCGCGGGTTTCGAGGAGTACCTGGAGATCAAGGCGATCGCCACCGCGGTCTGAGCAGAAAATCGAAGGAGACAGCAGTGGGTCTGTACGGAGATCAGTTCCAGGACAAGGTCGCCATCGTCACCGGTGCCGGTGGCGGCATCGGGCAGGCATACGCCGAGGCGCTGGCCCGCGAGGGTGCGGCCGTCGTGGTCGCCGACATCAACACCGACGGCGCACAGAAGGTCGCCGACGGCATCACCGGTGAGGGTGGCAACGCGCTGGCGGTGCGTGTCGACGTGTCCGATCCGGAATCGGCGAAAGAGATGGCAGCGCAGACGCTGTCGCATTTCGGCGGCATCGACTACCTGGTCAACAACGCCGCCATCTTCGGCGGCATGAAGCTGGACTTCCTGGTCACCGTCGACCCGGAGTACTACCGCAAGTTCATGAGCGTGAACCTCGACGGCGCGCTGTGGTGCACCCGCGCGGTGTACCGCAAAATGGCCAAGCGCGGTGGTGGCGCGATCGTCAACCAGTCGTCCACTGCCGCATGGCTGTACGCGAACTTCTACGGGCTGGCCAAGGTCGGCATCAACGGGTTGACCCAGCAGCTGTCTCGCGAGCTGGGTGGGCAGAACATCCGCATCAACGCGATCGCGCCCGGCCCGATCGACACCGAGGCCAACCGCACCACCACACCGCAGGAGATGGTCGCCGACATCGTCAAGAACATTCCGCTGTCGCGGATGGGTCAACCCGACGATCTCGTCGGCATGTGCCTGTTCCTGCTGTCGGATCAGGCGAAGTGGATCACCGGCCAGATCTTCAACGTCGACGGTGGACAGGTCATCAGGTCGTGACGGAGCCGACGCTGGGCTACATCGGGCTCGGCAACCAGGGTGCCCCGATGGCGAAGCGGCTGGTCGACTGGCCCGGCGGACTCATCGTGTTCGACATGCGAGCCGAGGCGATGACACCGCTGGCCGAAGCCGGCGCCACGCTGGCCGACAGCGTGACCGATGTCGCCGCAGCCGACGTCATCAGCGTGACGGTCCTGACCGACGCTCAGGTCCGTGCCGTGGTCGCCGAACTCGCCGACCATGTGCGGCCAGGGACCGTCATCGCGATCCACTCGACGATCGAGCCCGACACCGCCCCGGAGTTGGCGGACAAGCTGCGCGACAAGGGAATCCGCATCGTCGACGCACCGGTCAGCGGCGGTGCCGCCGCGGCGGCCAACGGCGAACTCGCGGTGATGGTGGGCGCCGACGACGCCTCCTACGAGATCGTCAAGCCCGTCTTCAAGCGGTGGGCTTCGATGGTGGTCCGCGCGGGCGAGCCCGGTGCGGGTACGCGGATGAAGGTGGCGCGCAACATGCTGACGTTCGTCGGCTTCGCGGCCGCGTTCGAGGCGCAGAGGCTCGCCGACGCGGCCGGTATCGATCTGCAGAAGCTGGGCCGGGTCGTCCGGCACAGTGACGCGCAGAGCGGCGGACCCGGCGCGATCATGGTGCGCGACGACCTCGGACCGCTGCCCTCCGACCATTGGCTCTTCGACATGTTCACCCACACCCGGGGGCTCGCCGACAAGGACCTGCGGCTGGCATTGACGATGGGCGACGCCGTCGGCGTGGAGCTTCCGATGGCGCAGATCGCCCTGCGTGACATGGCGGCCGGTCTGGGCCTGCCGCAAATGAATTCGACAGCACAGGAGTGAGTGACATGGACGAGCTGCGCCGCAGGGGTCTGGACAAGATGAACGAGGTCTACGGCTGGGAGATGCCCGACATGCCGGGCGACTACTTCGCCCTGACAGCGGACCACCTGTTCGGCACGATCTGGTCGCGGCCGGGCCTGTCGATGCGCGACAAGCGCATCATGACGCTCACCGTGGTGACCGCGCTGGGGATCACCGATCTCGCCGAGATCCAGACCAACGCGGCGCTGGCTAACGAGGAGCTCACCGAAGACGAGCTCAAGGAGATGGCGATCTTCCTGACGCACTATCTCGGCTTTCCGCTCGGCTCCAAGTTCGACGGCGTGGTGACCAAGGTGGCCAAGCAACGCCGCAAGGCCGCCCGGGCCGGTCAGGCCGACGACAAGAAGGCGAACATGGAGGCGGCGGTGGAGATGCACTCCGGGGGCACTCCGCATGAGTAGTCGATACGCCGACCTGTCCCGCGAGCAGCTCGCGGTTCTGGTGCCCGAGCTGCTGCTGATCGGGCAGATGATCGATCGTTCCGGGATGGCATGGTGCATCAGTAATTTCGGACGCGAAGCGATGCTCGAGATCGCCATCGAGGAATGGATGGGCGCGAGTCCCATCTACACCCGCCGGATGCAGAAGGCGCTGCGCTACGAGGGCATCGACGTCGTGACGATCTTCAAGGGTCTGCAGCTCGACATCGGTGCACCGCCGCAGTTCATGGACTTCCGCTACACGGTGCACGATCGCTGGCACGGAGAGTTCCACCTCGACCACTGCGGGGCGCTTCTCGATGTGGAGCCGATGGGGGAGGACTACGTGCGCGGCATGTGCCACGACATCGAGGACCCCACCTTCGACGCGACCGCGGTGGCCACCAACCGCAGGGCGCAGATCCGTCCCATCCACCGGCCGCCGCGGACGCCGGCCGACCGTCATCCACACTGCGCCTGGACCGTGAGCATCGACGACTCCCACCCCGAGGTCGCCGACCATCCGGTGCTCGAGGTCATCGCACGCACCCGGGCGGCTCGCACCGAACTCGATCCGATCGATCCCGCCGACGAGGGTAGCGGCGACTACTCCGGAGATCTGCTGTCGGACTTCGACTTCGGCGCGTTCTCCCACTCGGCGCTGGTGCGAATCGCCGACGAGGTGTGCCTGCAGATGCATCTGCTGAACCTGTCGTTCGTGATCGCGGTCGGAGCCCGGGCGGGCGCCGATCAGGAGCTGGCGACCGAGATCTGCACCAAACAGCTCACCGGTGTCGCGGGCCTGGCCGCCGAGCGCATCCACCGTGCGCTGGCCCTGCCCGAGGGCATAGACGGCGCCGTCGCGACGCTGCGGCTGCATCCCCTGTTCAATCCGGCCGCCTACGTCGACGCCGACTTCGGTCCGGATGCGGTGCACGTGCAGCGGTCAGCGGCGCACGAGGACGGAGCCTGGGTGGCGCTGGTCCATCCCGACGAGCGTCGTCCTCTGCAGGCCGCGGTCGCCGCCATCGACCCACACCTCGATGTCGAGATGTCCGGCACCGCGACCGAGTGGACCGCGCAGGTGGTGCGCCGCGACAGTCCCGCCCGTGAGCTCGGCGAGGTGGCGGTGGTCAAGATCAGCGGGGGAGCTTCTTTCGAGTTCCAGCCGAGGCGGTCGCTGCCGCTGACGGTGGTGTAGCGCTCAGCGCACCGCCCACCCACCGCCGCAGGTAGGCGCGCAGGTCCGCGCCGCGCCGCGGGGGGCGGCCCGGGTCGATCACGAACGACTGGATCACCCGCAGCAGGTGCTCGGCGAGCTCGTCGAGATCGCGGTCGGTGCCATCGTCGGTGCCGTAACCGCTTGCCGCCCAGTCGACGTCGAGCCGGCCGATCATGTCGCGGCCGAACTGCAGCGCCACGTCGGAGGTGACCGACTCGGCGTGCGTCGTGCCGCCCGGCACCAGCAGAAGCCCGATGTACTTCTCGTCGGGCAACCACTCCAGAGCGGTGGCAACCGCCTCGGTGACGGCGTCGGCAGGATCGGTGATGCCGGCGACGTGCACGGCCAACCGGTGCAGGAATTCGTCGACGGCGCGCACCGCCGCAGCGACCAGCAGCGCCTCGGTGCTGGGGAAGTACCGATACACCGTCTGCCGGGTCACCCCGACGGAGCGGGCGACGTCGGAGATGGAGAAATCGGCGCCGTGGTCCTCGATGGCCTTGCTCGCCGCGGCCAGGATGCGACGCATGGCCTCCTCATCGGAGGCCGGTTTGGCTCCTGACCAACCGTGGGTGCGCACGATGGCACCTTAACCACCGTCAGCGATACGCGACCCGCATCTCCTTGACCCCGTTGATCCACCCCGACCGCAGGCGTTGCGGTTCGGCCAGTTTGGAGATGTCGGGTATCTGCTCGGCGATCTGGTCGAAGATCAACTTGATCTCCATGCGGGCCAGGTTCGCGCCGATGCAGTAGTGCGCGCCGTTCCCACCGAACGCCAGGTGCGGATTGGGGTTGCGCAGGATGTCGAATTCGAACGGCCGGGTGAAGACCTCCTCGTCGAAATTCGCCGAGCTGTAGAACAGTCCCACCCGTTGTCCCTCGCGGATCAGCGTGCCGCCGAGCTCGACGTCGGAGGTCGCGGTGCGCTGGAAACAGTGCACGGGGGTGGCCCAGCGGATGATCTCGTCGACCGCGGTCTGCGGGCGCTCACGGACGAACAGGTCCCACTGGTCCGGATTCTCCAGGAACGCGTTCATGCCGTGCGTCATCGCGTTGCGGGTGGTCTCGTTGCCGGCCACTGCCAGGAGGATGACGAAGAACGCGAACTCGACGTCGGACATGGCTTCTCCGGCGTCACCCGTCACGTCGGCCTGGACGAGGCGGGTGACGATGTCGTCGGCGGGGCAGCGGCGCCGCTCCTCGGCCATCGTGTACGCGTAGCCCATCAGTTCGGCGTTGGCGGCGACGTGGTCGGTCTCGAAATCCGGGTCGTCGGTGTTCATGATCGCGTTGGTCCAGTCGAACAGCTTCTCGCGGTCGGCTTCCGGTACCCCGATGAGGTCGGCGATCGCCTGCAGCGGTAGCGACATGGCGATGTCGTGAACGAAGTCGCCGCTGCCCTTCTCGGCGGCGGCCGCGACGATCTCGCGTGCGGATTCGGCGAGCTTCGCCTCGAGCGTCGCGATGGCCCGCGGGGTGAACAGCCGCGAGACGATCTTGCGCAGCCGGGTGTGCTCGGGGGCGTCGTGGTTGATCAGCAGGGCCTTGGTCAGCTCCAGCTGATCACCGGTCACCCCGTCGGGCAGCCGCATGACCGCGCCCTTGCGGTTGGTCGACCACAGCTCACCGTCCCGCGAGATCGCCTTGATGTCGGCGTGCCGCGTGATCACCCAGTAGCCGCCATCGTCGAACACCGACTCCTGCTGGGCGTTCCACCACACCGGCGCGGTCGCGCGCAGCTCGGCGAACTCCCGCACCGGCAGGCCGCGGACCAGCACGTCCGGGTCGGTGAAGTCGTAGCCGGTCGGCAGAAATGGGCAGCTCGTCATGGCAGACCTCCGGGTGTGACGTACGGCACTTTCGGTCGACCATACACCTAAGCATCAAACTGTATGATCGGTCGTGTGTCGGCGCTTCGCCGGTGCGATTAGGGTGGTCACCTGTGCACGTCCTGGTGATCGGTTCCGGAGCCCGTGAACACGCGCTGCTGCTCGCACTGCGCCGAGACACCGAGGTGGAGACGCTGTCGGTCGCGCCCGGCAACGCCGGCACCGCCGCGGTCGCCGACCAGTACGACGTCGACGTCACCTCGGCCGAGGAGGTCGTCGCGCTCGCCCGCCGGGTGGGGGCGGACCTGGTGGTCATCGGTCCGGAGGTCCCGCTGGTCCTCGGGGTGGCCGACGCCGTGCGCGCCGCCGGTATCGCCTGCTTCGGGCCCACCAGGGACGCAGCGCGCATTGAGGGCTCCAAAGCGTTCGCCAAGGACGTGATGACCGTGGCCGGGGTGCGCACGGCGACGAGCGAGATCGTCGACAACCCCGGCCATCTCGACGCCGCGCTGGACCGCTTCGGCCCGCCCGCCGGCGAGCACGCCTGGGTGGTCAAGGACGACGGACTCGCGGCAGGCAAGGGCGTGGTCGTGACCGACGATCGCGACACGGCCCGCGCGCACGCGGCCAGCCTGCTCGAGGCGGGCCACCCGGTACTGCTCGAATCCTTCCTCGACGGTCCCGAGGTGTCGCTGTTCTGCCTCGTCGACGGCGACACGGTGGTGCCGCTGCTGCCGGCTCAGGACTCCAAGCGCGTCGGCGACGGGGACACCGGTCCCAATACGGGAGGGATGGGCGCCTACACCCCGTTGCCCTGGCTGCCCGCCGACATGACCCGCCGCATCGTCGACGAGGTCGTCACACCTGTTGCCGCAGAACTGGTTCGGCGCGACAGTGCGTTCTCCGGACTGCTGTACGCCGGTCTGGCCATCACGTCGCAGGGCCCCGCCGTCGTCGAATTCAACTGCCGTTTCGGCGATCCCGAGACGCAGGCCGTACTCGCCCTGCTCGACTCCCCGCTCGGCGCGCTGCTGATGGCCGTGGCCACGGGCCGGCTGGCCGGCGAGCCGGAGCCGCGTTGGCGCGACGGCGCCGCGGTCACCGTCGTCGTCGCCGCCGAGAACTACCCCGGCCGGCCCCGGGTCGGTGACGTCATCTCCGGTGCCGACGCGGACGGCGTGCTGCACGCCGGCACCGCACGCCGCGACGACGGCGCACTGGTGTCGTCCGGCGGACGGGTGCTCTCCGTGGTGGGCACCGGAGCCGACCTGTCAGCCGCACGTGCGTCGGCCTACGCGATCATCGACTCGATTCGCTTGCCGGGCAGCCACTTCCGCAGCGACATCGGGCTGGCTGCAGCCCAGGGCGAGATCGGCCTCTAGGCCGTCAGCAGCGGTGCCATCCAGGTCAGCTCGGAGCTGAGCTGCGACGACCAGAAGGCGGCGTTGTGTCCACCGGGGGAGAACTCGCCGGCGGGCGGAGTGGACAACTGGCCGATGAACTGCCGAGTCGCCGAGGCGAACGGATCGTCGTCGCCGATGTCGATGCGCAACGGGATGCCGGTGAGCCCAGGTAGCCCCCACACGCTGTTGGCCTCGAAGTCGGCAGCCCCGTCGAACGCGCCAGGAGCCGCTGCCCCGGCAGATGTCCACAGCGCCGGGCTGACCGCGCAGATCGCCGCGGTGCGCGGCGCGCCCAGGCGAGCGCCCAGCAGCAGAGCACCGTAACCGCCCATCGACCACCCGAGGAAGCCGACGCGGGAGGTGTCGAGTCCCTGTCCGGCGAGCAGCGGCAGGAACTCGTCGAGAACCATCGCGCCCGGGTCGTCACCGGAGGCGCGGCGATGCCAGTACCCGTTGCCGCCGTCGACGGCAGCCAGCGCGAACGGAGGCACACCCGCGGCGACCGCGTCGGCGAGGAACTGTTCGGCGCCCATCGACATGACCGTCGCGGCGCTGCTGTCTTTTCCGTGCAGCAGTATCACCGTGCGCAGCGGAACGCTCTGGCCGGGCGGCCGGGCGATGATCCAGTTGGTCGGCGCGCCGCCCCGGGCGGCGGAGGCGAACGTGCCGGAGGCGTAGGTGGGAGCCGCGGCGGGTGGCGCGGCCGACACCACCGCCCGGGTGAACGCGGACACTGCGGTGGCTCCTGCTGCGGTCACGAGTCCGGCTCGGCATCCGAGCCCGAGCATCGCCCGCCGGCTGATCGTCGGCATGCGCGACATCATGCCATCGGTGCCTGAGTGAATTGCCGAAAGCCCGATGCCGTACCCCCGTGACTGGCACGATGCTAGGCGTGACGGCAGCAGTCACTCCCAAGGGAGAACGTCGGCGGTATGCGCTGGTCAGCGCCGCTGCCGACCTGCTGTGCGAGGGCGGCTTCGACGCGGTGCGGCATCGCGCGGTCGCGCGTCGAGCCGGCCTGCCGCTGGCCTCGACGACCTACTACTTTTCTTCGCTGGATGACTTGATCGCCCATGCCGTCGACTACGTCGGCGCGCTCGAGACCCGGGACCTCGAGGACCGGGTGGCGGACCTGTCGCGGCGCCGGCGGGGCCCCGAATCAACGGCCGACATCCTGGTCGATCTCCTCGTCGGTGACAGCCGGGAACAGGTGAGCGAGCAGCTGATCTCCCGCTACGAGCGGCTGATCGCGTGCGCGCGCCAGCCCAACCTGCGCGACATCCAGCGCCGGATCCTCAAGCACCGCACCGATGCGGTGATCGCCGTCGTCGAACGGTGTGGCCGCTCGGTGCACCCGGAGTTGCTGACGGCGCTGGTGTGCGCGGTCGACGGGGCGGTGGTGGCCGCTCTCGTCGCGGACGGCGACGGGCCCCGAGCCACGGCCCGAGCCACGTTGATCGACGTGATCGACGTGCTGGCTCCCTACGCGTAGCCACTGCGCCGCGGGGCGCCGTGACCGAAGATGGGTGGATCGAGCGAGAGGCAGGGGAGGCGCATGGCGGAGGCCACGACCGGTCAGGAGACGCAGCAGCCTGAGCTGAAGCGGGTGATGGGGCCGGGCCTGCTGCTGTTGTTCGTGGTCGGGGACATCCTCGGCACCGGCGTGTATGCGCTCGTCGGTGACGTCGCCGCCGAAGTCGGTGGTGCCGCGTGGCTTCCGTTCCTCGTCGCGTTCGGCGTCGCGACCATCACCGCGTTCAGCTACCTGGAACTGGTGACGAAGTATCCGCAGGCCGCAGGCGCAGCGCTCTATGCGCACAAGGCGTTCGGCATCCACTTCGTGACCTTCCTGGTCGCCTTCGTCGTCATGTGTTCCGGAATCACCTCGGCCTCAACGGCTTCGAGGGCATTTGCCGCGAACTTCTTCACCGGGATCGACGTCGATCCATCCAAACTCGCGGTGGCGCTGCTGGCTCTCGGTTTCATGGCGGCCCTGGCGGCCATCAACTTTCGCGGCGTGGGGGAGAGCGTCAAGCTCAACGTCGTCCTGACGATCGTCGAGATCACCGGCCTGGCGGTGGTGATCCTCGTCGGCCTGTGGGCGTTCACCAGCAGCGCCGACGTGGACTTCTCCCGCATCGTCGCGTTCGAGACCGCCGAGGACAAGAACACGTTCCTCGCCGTGACCGCCGCGACGTCACTGGCCTTCTTCGCGATGGTCGGTTTCGAGGATTCGGTCAACATGGCCGAGGAGACCAAGGAGCCGGTCAAGACGTTCCCCAAGATCCTGCTGTCGGGGCTCTCGATCGCCGGAGTCGTCTACATCCTCGTGTCGATCGTCGCGGTGGCACTGGTGCCGATCGGTGAACTCGAGGCCAGCGACACCCCGCTGGTCGAGGTCGTCAAGGCCGGTGCACCCGGGCTGCCGATCGACTCGATCCTGCCGTTCATGACGATGTTCGCGGTGTCCAACACCGCGCTGATCAACATGCTGATGGCGAGCCGGCTGATCTACGGCATGGCCCGGCAGCACGTGCTTCCTCCGGTCCTGGGCACCGTGCATCCCACGCGTCGTTCGCCGTGGGTGGCGATCGTGTTCACGACGCTGATCGCGTTCGGCCTGATCCTCTACGTGAGCGCCTTCGCCAGCAGCAACGCGATCTCGGTGCTCGGCGGCACCACGAGCCTGCTCCTGCTCGCGGTGTTCGCCGTCGTCAACGTGGCGGTGCTGGTGCTGCGGCGCGATGTGCGCGAGGCGGGCGGGCATTTCAGGACCCCGACGATCCTGCCGGTCATCGGCTTCCTTGTCTCGCTGTATCTGGTGACGCCGCTGTCCGGGCGCCCCGCTCAGCAGTACATCGTGGCCGGGGTGCTGGTGGCGCTCGGCGTGGTCCTCTTCTTCATCACCCAGTTGATCAACCGGCAGCTCGGCATCCGAGACGCCCACATCAGCGATCCGACGCATCTGGGCGCCGGTCCGGACGACTGAGTCAGACCGCGGCGCGGTGGGACCCGCGCGCGGCGGCGCGGTCCAGCAGGTCTTGATCGGCGGGTGCCAGCGGCAGATGGGCCGTGCGGTACACGTCGACGACGGCGGCGAACCGCCGCATCACCGCGCCGGGGGTGATGCCGAACCGGCTGCGGCAGCCTGCCTCGGGCAGCGGCCGATCGGCCGGCGCAGCCGTGACGTAGGTGAGGATCTCGCGGTCGTACCAATCCAGGTGCATCTGTTCCACCTCAGCACTCGATGTAGTTGACGGGCACGTTGACGGCCAGGCCTCCGGTGGAGGTCTCCTTGTATTTGGCGAGCATGTCGGCACCGGTGGTGCGCATCGTCTCGATGACCTGATCGAGTGTGACGTGATGGGAGCCGTCGCCGCGCAGCGCCATCCTCGCGGCGTTGATCGCCTTGCCCGCCGAAATCGCGTTTCGCTCGATGCACGGAATCTGCACCAAGCCCCCGATGGGATCACAGGTCAGGCCCAGGCTGTGCTCCATCGCGATCTCCGCTGCGTTCTCCACCTGTTCCGGTGTGCCACCGAGGATCTCGGCGAGTCCGGCGGCCGCCATCGACGCTGCCGAGCCGACCTCACCCTGGCAGCCGACCTCGGCTCCGGAGATCGAGGCGCGTTCCTTGTACAGCGAGCCGATGGCTCCGGCTGCCAGCAGGAAGCGCACCGCGGTGCCGTCGGGGTCCTGCGTGCCGCGCTCGGTGTAGTGCACCGCGTAGTGCAGCACGGCGGGCACGATGCCTGCGGCGCCGTTGGTGGGTGCGGTGACGATCCGTCCCCCGGAGGCATTCTCTTCGTTGACGGCCAGCGCCACGAGATTGACCCAGTCCTGGGCGAATTCGGGCTGTCGATCGGGATCCTCGGCGATGAGACGGTCGTACCAGTCCTTGGCGCGCCGGCGGACGCGCAGGGTCCCGGGCAGGTAGCCGGCACGGCTGACACCGCGCTTCTCGCACTCGACCATGACGTCGCGGATGTGCAGCAATCTGCGGCGGATCTCGTCCTGCGGGCGCGTATCGGTCTCGACGGCCAGCATGAGATCACTGATGCTGCAGGCGTGTCGGCGGCAGAGTTCGAGGAGTTGCTTCGCCGATCCGAACGCCAGCGATCGCGGGTCGGCGGTCCGAGGCGTCGCGTCGAGCGTCTCTTCTTCGGTGACGACAAAGCCGCCGCCGACGGAGAAGTAGGTCTGGCGATGCAGTTCCCGGCCGTCGGCGTCGAGCGCGGTGAGCGTCATGCCGTTGGGATGGAACGGGAGGATCGTCAGCGGGCGCAGCGTGAGGTCCTGCTCCGTCAGCCGGATGGAGTGGGAGCCGGCCAGGCAGATCGTGCCCGTCGCGCGCATGTGCTCGACGCGACGTTCCATCTCGTCGGCACGGATTTCGTCCGGCCGGTGGCCCTCGAGACCGAGGAGGACCGCGGTGAAGGTGCCGTGCCCGGCGCCGGTGGCCGCGAGCGACCCGTACAGATCGCCGCGCACGTCGGCGACCGCGTCGATGGCCCCCATGGTCTGCAGATCGTCGATGAACAGGGCGGCGGCCCGCATCGGGCCGACCGTATGTGAACTCGAGGGGCCGATGCCGACCGAGAAGAGGTCGAACACGCTGATCGTCATGCTCGGCCTCCATCCATCTGATCGCGTACTGATATATGAGTTCTGTCGTCAACCGTAGGTCAGCCTGGTCAGCGCGTCAAGAGTAGGTGCAGGCTGGGCATTTGCTCTTGACCTGAAGTCTGCGGTGGCATACCTTGCTGAGAAGCTGAGGTGTTAGATAAATCCTCTGAAATGTCAGAAAGCTGGTACGCGATGACGCAGCTCATCGATCCCCTCCTGCAGCCCTACCGGCTGAAGAACATGACCCTGCGCAATCGCGTCGTGAGCACATCGCACGAGCCGTCCTACACCGAGGAGGGCATGCCGAAGCGCCGCTACCGCCTCTACCACGAGGAGAAGGCCAAGGGCGGGATTGGCCTGACGATGATGGGCGGCTCGGCCGTCGTGGCCCCCGACAGCCCGGCTGCCTTCGGCAACCTACATCTCTACAAGGACGAGATCGTGCCGTGGCTGAGCGAGCTGGCCTACGGCGTGCACGAGAACGGCGCCGCCGTCATGTGTCAGATCACTCATCTCGGCCGTCGCACCAGCAACTACGACGGCGACTGGCTGCCCGTCATCGCCCCCTCGGCGATCCGCGAACCCGCGCACCGTGCCTTCCCGAAGGTCGCCGAGGAGTGGGACCTGGACCGCATCGTCAAGGCCTACGCCGACGCGACAGCGCGGTGCCGCGAAGCCGGCCTCGACGGCATCGAGATCGAGGCCTACACACACCTTTTCGACTCCTTCTGGTCCCCGCTGACGAATCGCCGTGACGACGAGTACGGGATGGGCAGCATCGAGAACCGGCTTCGATTCCCGCTCAAAGTGATTCGCGCCGTCCGGGAGGCCGCGGGTCCCGACTTCGCGGTCGGCATCCGGATGTCGCTCGACGAGGACATCGACGGCGGTCTGCAGTACAGCGAGGGCCTCGAGATCGCCGAACTCCTGGTGGCCGAGGGTATCGACTTCATCAGCGTGATCAAGGGCTACATGGCCAGCGACGAGGCACTGTCCCGGGTCATCCCGCCGATGGGCACCCCGGTGGCGCCCCACCTCGAATTCGCCGGCCAGGTGAAGGCCGCTCTGCAGATCCCGGTCATGCACGCCGCCCGCATCAACGACGTCGCGACGGCGCGCCACGCGATCCGCGACGGACTGATCGACCTCGTCGGCATGACCCGCGCCCACATCGCCGATCCGCACATCGTCGCGAAAATCCATGCCGGAGAGGAAGATCGCATCCGACCCTGTGTGGGGGCGAGCTACTGCCTCGATGAGATCTACCAGGCACGCGACGCCAAATGCGTCCACAACGCCTCCACCGGGCGCGAGGACCGGATGCCCCACCACGTGCCCGCGGCCACCGGCACACCACGCAAGGCTGTCGTCATCGGCGGCGGCCCGGCCGGTCTGGAGGCGGCCCGCGTGCTCGGCGAGCGGGGCCACAAGGTCGTCGTGTTCGAGGCCGCCGACGCCCCGGGCGGACAGATCCGGCTCGCCGCCTCGGCGCCCCGCCGGCGTGACCTGATCAGCATCGTCGACTGGCGGCTCGCCGAATGCAAGCTCCTCGACGTCGACATCCGGACCAACGCCTACGCCGAGGCCGACGACGTGCTGGCCGAGGAGCCCGACATCGTGGTGGTGGCCACCGGTGGCCTGCCCAACAGCGAATTCCTCTCCGAAGGTGCGTCTCTGGTGACCGACGCCTGGGACGTCCTGTGCGGGGCCGTGCGACCGCGCGGGAGCGTGCTGTTCTACGACGACAACGGTGGTCACCCCGGGATGGATGCTGCCGAAATGGTCGCGCGCAGCGGGGTGGAGGTCGAATTCGTCACGCCGGAGCGGACATTGGCCCCCGACGTGGGTGGTGTGAACTACCCCGCGTACTTCAAGGCATTCGCCGAACACGACGTACGGGTGACACTCAACGAACGTCTGACCGGGGTCCGGCGCAAGGACGGCCGCCTCGAAGTGGACCTCTACAACGAGTACGCCCACGCCACTCGGCAGCGGGTCGTGGACCAGGTCGTGGTCGAGCACGGCACGCTTCCACAGGACGACCTGTATTTTGAGCTGATCCCCGGTTCGACCAACGCCGGTGAAGTAGACCAGCAGGCACTGCTCGACCTGCGCCCGCAGCACGTCATCCGCAACCAGCACGGCCGCTATCAGCTGTTCCGCATCGGCGACGCAGTGGCCAGCCGCAACATCCACGCCGCGGTCTACGACGCCTTCCGGCTCTGCATCGCTCTGTAAACCCACAGACCCGCCACTTCAGAGGAGTTCCCCTATGCCGCAACAGGTCCGAGGAGTCATCGCCCGCGCCCAAGGCGCTCCGGTCGAGGTCACCGACATCATGATCCCCGATCCCGGCCCCGGTGAGGTGATCGTGCGGGTGCAGGCCTGCGGGGTCTGCCACACCGACCTGACCTACCGCGAAGGCGGCATCAACGACGAGTTCCCGTTCCTGCTCGGCCATGAGGCGGCAGGCATCGTCGACGAGATCGGGCCGGGCGTCGACTCGGTGGCCGTCGGCGACTTCGTCGTCCTCAACTGGCGCGCCGTGTGCGGCCAGTGCCGCGCATGCAAGCGCGGCCGTCCGCAGTACTGCTTCGACACCTTCAACGCTACCCAGAAGATGACCCTGGTCGACGGCACCGAGCTGACCCCCGCCTTGGGTATCGGCGCGTTCGCCGACAAGACACTCGTCCACGCCGGACAGTGCACCAAGGTCGACGCCGACGCCGATCCCGCCGTCGTCGGCCTGCTCGGGTGCGGCGTGATGGCCGGCCTCGGCGCCGCGGTCAACACCGGCAACGTGTCCCGCGGCGACGCGGTGGCGGTCATCGGCTGCGGTGGCGTGGGCGACGCGGCGATCATGGGGGCGCGGCTCGCCGGCGCGGGCACGATCATCGCGATCGACCGCGACGCCCGCAAGCTCGAGTGGGCGCGCGAGCTCGGCGCCACGCACACCGTCGACGCCACCGCGGTCGACACGGTGACCGCGGTGCAGGACCTGACCGGCGGCTTCGGCGCCGACGTCGTCATCGACGCCGTCGGCCGGCCCGAGACCTGGAAGCAGGCGTTCTACGCCCGCGACCTCGCAGGCACCGTCGTGCTGGTCGGGGTTCCCACCCCCGACATGACGCTGGACATGCCGCTCATCGACTTCTTCTCCCGCGGTGGATCGCTGAAGTCGTCGTGGTACGGCGACTGCCTGCCCGAGCGCGACTTCCCCACGCTGGTCGACCTCTATCAGCAGGGCCGGCTGCCCTTGGACCGCTTCGTCTCCGAGCGCATCAAACTCGACGAGGTCGAAGACGCGTTCCACACCATGCACCAGGGTGAGGTGCTGCGCTCGGTGGTGGTGCTGTGAGCGGCGAACTGCGCATCGACCGCGTCGTCACCTCCGGGACGTTCAGCCTCGACGGAGGCACCTGGGATGTCGACAACAACGTGTGGGTCGTCGGTGACGACGACGAGGTCATCGTCGTCGACGCCGCCCACACCGCACCTCAGATCATCGACGCGGTCGACGGCCGCCGCGTCGTCGCCGTCGTCGTCACCCACGGCCACGACGACCACGTGACCGTCGCACCCACGCTGGGCGCCGAGCTCGACGCCCCGGTGCTGCTGCACCCCGGCGACGACGTGCTGTGGAAGATGTCGCATCCCGAGGTGACCTACACCTCGATTGCCGCTGCGCAGCGGATTCGGTTGGCGGGCAGTGATGTCCAGGTCATCCACACCCCCGGGCACTCGCCCGGCTCGGTGTGCCTGTACCTCCCGGAAGCCGGTGCCCTGTTCTCCGGGGACACCCTGTTCCAGGGTGGCCCAGGCGCCACCGGGCGGTCCTACAGCGACTTCGGGACCATCATCGACTCGATCAGGGGCTCGTTGCTGACCCTGCCCGAGGACACCCGCGTGCACACCGGTCACGGCGACCACACCACGATCGGTGTGGAGGCACCCCACCTCGCCGACTGGATCGCGCGGGGTCACTGAGTACGGTGAAAGACATGGCCGACGACATCGACCAGGACATCGACGAGAACGATGTCGTCGTCACGGGTGAGAAGACCTACGCCGCGGGAGTTCCCGCCGTCCTGGTCTCACTGCGGCGCGGTATCGAGCAGATGGGCGCCGTCCGGACCGTACGCACCCTGGCCGCACTGAACCAGCGGACCGGCTTCGACTGCCCCGGATGCGCGTGGCCGGAGACCCCGGGACACCGCAAGCACGCCGAGTTCTGCGAGAACGGCGCCAAAGCCGTCGCCGAGGAAGCCACCAAACGGCGGGTCGGCCCAGACTTCTTCGCCGCGCACTCCGTCGCGGAGCTGTCGGAACACACCGACTACTGGCTGGGCCAGCAGGGCCGCCTGACGCACCCGATGGTGCTGCGAGCCGGCGCCACCCACTACGAGCCGATCGACTGGGACGCCGCCTTCACCCTGATCGCCGACGAACTGCGCGCCCTCGATTCTCCCGACCGGGCGGCGTTCTACACCTCGGGCCGCACCTCGAACGAAGCGGCGTTCGTCTACCAGCTGATGATCCGCAGCTTCGGCACCAACAACATGCCGGACTGCTCGAACATGTGCCACGAATCGTCGGGCACCGCGCTGCAGGAGAGCATCGGCATCGGCAAGGGATCGGTGTCGGTGCCCGACCTCGAGAACGCCGATCTGATCCTGATCGCCGGTCAGAATCCCGGTACCAACCACCCGCGCATGCTCTCGGTACTGGAGAAGGCAAAAGCCAACGGCGCGAAGGTGATTGCGATCAATCCGCTGCCCGAAGCCGGACTCCTGCGGTTCAAGGACCCGCAGAAGGTGCACGGTGTGATCGGCGACGGCGTCGTGATCGCCGACGACTTCCTGCAGATCCGCATAGGCGGCGACCAGGCACTGTTCCAGGGCTTGGCGCGGCTCCTGCTCGAGGCCGAGGATCGCGCTCCCGGGACGGTGCTCGACTCCGCGTTCATCGCCGAGTACTGCGCCGGCTTCGACTCCTGGGCCGAGCACGTCCGCGGTGTCGACCTCGACACGGTGCTCGAGGCGACCGGGCTGACCCGCGCCCAACTCGACGCGACCGCCGCGGCGCTGATCGCGTCGAAGAAGACGATCATCTGTTGGGCGATGGGGCTGACCCAGCAGACCCACGGCGTGGCCACGATCCAGGACGCCACCAATCTGCTTCTGATGCAGGGCATGATGGGCAAACCCGGTGCGGGGGTATGTCCGGTGCGCGGCCACTCGAACGTGCAAGGCGACCGGACGATGGGGATCTGGGAGAGGTCGCCCGAGAGCTTCCTGGCCGCGCTGGACACCGAATTCGGCATCACCAGCCCGCGCCGGCACGGGTACGACTCCGTCGAGACAATTCGAGCGATGCGTGACGGCCGCGTATCGGTGTTCATGGCGATGGGCGGCAACTTCGTGGCGGCCACCCCCGACACCGAGGTCACCGAAGCGGCTCTGCGCCGCTGCTCGCTGACGGTGCAGGTGTCGACGAAACTGAACCGCTCACATCTGATCGGCGGGCGTACCGCGCTGATCCTGCCCTCGCTGGGCAGGACGGACAAGGACCGCACCGGCGACCGTAATCAGGTTGTCTCCGTAGAAGATTCGATGTCCGTGGTGCACCTGTCCCGCGGCGGCCTGACCCCGATCGGTGAGCACCTGCGCAGCGAGGTGGCGATCGTGTGCGGGCTCGCCACGGCGCTGTTCGGTAGCGACCACCGCGTGCCGTGGGCCGAGTTCGCCGCCGACTACGACCGGATTCGCGACGCGATTTCCCGCGTGGTGCCCGGCTTCGACGACTTCAACCGCAAGGTCCGGGAGCCCGACGGGTTCGTGCTGCCGCACCCTCCACGCGACGAACGCCGCTTCGCGACCGACACCGGCAGGGCCAACTTCGTGGCCAACGATCTGCACTGGCTCCCGGTGCCGTCGGGCCGGTTGATCCTGCAGACGATGCGCAGCCACGATCAGTACAACACCACGATCTACGGCCTCGACGACCGGTACCGGGGCGTCAAAGGCGGTCGGCGCGTGGTCTTCTGCCATCCCGACGACATCGCCGAGGCCGGCTTCGTGGCGGGGGACAGGGTGGACCTGGTGTCCGAATGGCAGCTGCCCGACGGCGGGATCGAGGAGCGGCGCGCCGACGACTTCCGGCTGGTTCCCTACCCGACACCGCGGGGCAATGCGGCTGCCTACTATCCGGAGACCAATCCGCTGGTGCCGCTGGATCACGTGGCGAGAAGGTCGAATACCCCTGTGTCCAAGGCGATCACGGTTCGGCTGCAGCGACGGACCTGAGCGATCAGAACATCGCGCGGATACCGTCTTCGAATTCGCGCACATGCGCTTCGGCGAGCTTGCGGGCGCGTGTGGCGTTGCGGTCGAGGATCGCGGCGAGCACCTCGGTCTGACCGTGCACGTGATGATCGAGGTCGGGCAGCCGCTCTTTGGCCAGGTTCCACATGCGTAGCGACAGGTCGAGGCTCTGGGTGAGAGTGTCGAGCAGGTAGGGGTTGTGGGCCATCCGGTGGATCGCGCGGTGGGTGAGCACGTCGAGCTCGAGCAACTTCTCGTGATCGGTGCAGGCGTTGATGTCGTCGAGCAGCGCCTGCAATTCCTGGCGCTCCTCATAGCGGGCCTCGCTGGCGGCACGTTCGGCGGCCAGCCCTTCGAGGCGCTCGCGGATATCGCAGATCGCCTCGAGATCCGCGAGATCGAGGTCGGCGGCGTAGCTGCCGCTGCGGGGATAGATGACGACCAGTTTGCGGTAGGCCAGTCGCTTGATCGCCTCGCGGACGGGGGTGCGGCCGACCCCGAGCTCGGCGGCCAGCTGCTCTTCTTCGATCGGCGCGCCCGGGGCGATCTGCAGCGAGACGATCTTGTCGCGGATGGCGTCGTAGGCCTGGTCGGACAGGAGGGGGCTCGGCATGCGGACTCCTCGTACACGACGCGCGTCGTCTGAGATTTCAGATCCCGCCGAGAATACCTCACGCTGCCGCGCCGAGATCGACGTAATGGCGTGGCCTACTCGCTCTTTCCCGCCCAAACGTCGGTTTGGGCGGGGTTAGCCTGCGAACTCTTCGGCGGCGTCGATCAGCCAGTCGGCCAGATAGCGGGCGAACGACGAGCGCACGATGACGCGATAGTCAACGCCCTCGTCGCTCGTCGGCATCAGCACCACTCCGGCGTGCCCCAGCATCGTCTGCGCGGCGCTACCCGGCCCGAACACGCGAGGGTGCAGATCGAGCGAGCAGCCCTTGGCCAGCACTGCCCTTGCGTGGGCGCCGCGCAACCGCAGTGAAGTCCGCTGAGCCGAAACATCCACCGCCGCACCACCGAGTTCGCCGACGGCGTCGCGCAGCGCGGCCTCCAGGTCCTCACCGTCGCGGGTCGCCGAGACCGCCAGCCACTCCTGCGGACCGAGCCAGATCACCGACACATCAGGTCCGTCGACGACGGTCGACGGTGCCGTCGGCAACGCGTCGACGCCGAGGACGCCCGCAGCGGCGGCGCCCCCTGGTCCGTCCGGATCGACCCACAGGTCCACCATCGCGAAGAACGGCTCCTCGGTCACCGACGCCGAGGCCGGCAACGCGGCCAGGCGTGACTCGTGGGAGTGCAGCGGACTGCGGCGGGTCAGAGTGTCAGCCATCGCGGCGAGCTCCTTCGGGATCGACGAGGACCGAACCGGTCACCTCGACGGGCACCAGCGTGCCGTCGACCGGGACGTGCAGGGTTTCTCCGATGCGGTCGCGACCGCCTCTGACCAGAGCCAAGGCGAACGGGCGCCCGAGTTCGGCGCTGCGATAGCTCGACGTGACGTGACCGAGCATCGGCACCGGCGGTGCGGGCAGCACGCCGTCCTCCGCGAACTCGATGATCTGCGCGCCCTCCGGCAGGACAGTGTCGGCATCGGTGGGCAGCAGTCCGACGAACTGCTTGCGCAGCGGATTGAGGTTCTCCCGGCGGGTGAACGACCGCTTCCCGATGAAGTCCGGCTTCTTCTTCGACACCGCCCATCCCATGCCGAGATCCTGCGGGGTGATCGTGCCGTCGGTGTCCTGCCCGATGATCGGGTAGCCCTTCTCCGCGCGCAGCACGTGCATAGTCTCGGTGCCATACGGCGTGATGCCGTACCGCTCGCCGGCCTCGATCAGCCTCTCCCACAGGGCCGTTGCGTACCAGCCCATGACGTTGACCTCGTAGGCCAGCTCACCGGAGAAGCTGACCCGGGCCACACACACGTACACGCCGTCGATCGAGGTGTCCCGCCACGCCATGAACGGGAATGCCTCGTTGCTGACATCGAGGTCGCCGAACACCGCGCCGACCACATCGCGGGACCTCGGCCCGACGACCGGGAACGTGTGCCACTGCTCGGTCACCGATGTCAGCCGGACCCGCAGATGCGGCCACTCGGTCTGCAGCCAGTCCTCCATCCAGTCGAGGATGCGGGCCGCCCCACCGGTCGTGGTGAACGCCATGTAGCGGTCCTCGGCCAGGCGCATCACCGTGCCGTCGTCGATGACCATGCCGTCGACACCGCACATCACGCCGTAGCGCACCATGCCGACTTTGAGCGTGCTCATCATGTTCGTGTAGAGCAGGTCCAGGAACTCGCCTGCGTCGGGGCCCTGCACGTCGATCTTGCCCAGTGTGGAACCGTCGAGAATGCCGACTCCGGTTCGCACAGCGGCACATTCGCGGAGAACAGCGTCCTCCATGCTCTCCCCGGGGTGCGGGTAGTAGCGGGGCCGCTTCCACATGCCGACGTCTTCGAACACGGCGCCCGCGGCGACATGCCAGTCGTGCACCGCGGTCACCCGCTCCGGATCGTAGAGGCTGCCGCGGTCCCGGCCGGCCAGTGCGGCGAACGCGACCGGCGTGTAGGGCGGCCTGAACGTCGTCACGCCGAGCGTCTGCACTGGCGTGCCCAGCAGGGCCGACACGATGCCCGAGGCCACCACACCCGAGGTCTTGCCCTGGTCATGAGCGGTGCCGATGGTCGTGTAGCGCTTGATGTGTTCCATCGAGCGCATGCCCGCGCCGACGGCACGGACCAGGTCGGCGACCGTGGCATCGCGCTGGACGTCGACGAACTGCCGCGTCGCCGACGACGGATCAGGCACGTACCACAGCACTGCGGCAGGTGCCTGCGGCTCGCTGGGGTCCGCTTCTGCGGCAAAGGGATTCGTTGACGGACTCAGGCCCAGTGCGGTGACGGCAGACTCTGCAGCCTGTCGTCCGCTCCGCACACACCCGGGAAGATCGAACACCCCGTCGGCCGCGCCTGCGACGCTGATCCCGTCGAGACGCTCACCCGGGACGAAGGCGCCGAGCGTGTCGTCGTAGCGCAGCGTGCCGCGCGCCTGGCTGAACAGGTGCACCGCCGGATTCCAGCCACCGCTGACCAGCAGCACGTCGCAGGGGATCACGGTGGCCGTCTCGCCGGGGTGGCCGACGACGGCGTGGGTGACGCGGGACTTGCCGCGCGTGCCGGTGACCACGGAACCGGTGTGGATCGGAATGCCCCGTGCCGCACAGGCATCGCGCAGCGCCGCGCTCACCTCCTCGCGCGCGTCCACGATCGCGGCGACGCTCACGCCCGTGTCGTGCAGGTCGAACGCCGACTGGTACGCGCTGTCGTTGGTGGTGAACACGACCGCCTGCTCGCCGAGCTTCACCCCGAACCGGTGCAGGAACGTCCGTGCGGAGGCGGCGAGCATGATGCCCGGTCGGTCGTTGTCGGCGAACACGACCGGCCGCTCGTGCGCGCCCGCCGCGACGAGGACGTGCCGGGCGCGGATCCGCCACACCCGCTGCCTGCTGACCCCGGCCGGCGCCTCGGCGCCCAGGTGGTCGGTGCGCCGTTGCAGCGCCAATACGAACCCGTCGTCGTAGTGCCCGAACGCCGTGGTGCGCTGCAGGTGCAGCACGTCGGGGTGGGAGGCGAGTTCGGCGACGGCCTCGTCGACCCACTGAAGTGCGGGGGTGCCCGCGATCTCGTCGGCAGAACCGAGCAGCGCCCCGCCGGCCTCGCTCTGCTCGTCGATCAGCACGACCCGCGCCCCGGCCCGGGCCGCGGTCAGTGCGGCTGCGAGTCCGGCCGGTCCGGCGCCGACGACGAGGAGGTCGGTGTGTACGTGGGTGCTGTCGTACCGTGCGGTGTCGGGGATCTCGGCGAGCCGGCCCTGGCCCGGAAGTCCGCGCGCGACAAGGCCGTCGAACAGTTCTACGGTGGTCGCCAGCAGCATGGGCTCGGGGAACGGATGCTCGACCTGGACGAGACCGCCGGTGTCCTCGGCCCACGCGGCCGTGAAACCTCGGGGGCGACCGAGTTTGATGCTGCTGGCCACCTGGTGCACACCGTGGGCGAGCAGCGCCGAGGCGAGTGTGTCACCGGTGTGTCCGGTGTACTCGCGGTCGTTGAACGTGAAGGTGAGAGTGGTGTCGCGGTCGATGCGGCCGCCCCTGGCGGTGCGGAACTCGTGAGATGAAGAAGTCATTCAGATCGTCGGCTTCGGCTCGTCCAGGCGGTAGGTCCGCTGGAATCGGTAGGTGGCGGTGTCGCGCACGGCGTTGAACCAGCGGCGGCATCCGTGGCTGTGGGACCACCTCTCGGCGAACAGTCCCTTGGGGTTGTCGCGAAAGAACACGAAGTGCGCCCACTGTTCGTCGGTCAACCCGTGCGGGTCCTCGGGGTAGGCGATGTGTGCTTGCCCCCCGTAATGGAATTCTGTCTCCTCACGGGGCCCGCACCACGGGCATTCGATGAGCTGCATGGTCTCGCTTGCCTTTCGTCAGTGTGCGACGCCCGCGGCGCCGTGTTCGTCGACCAGCGCGCCGGTGACGAACCGGTCGAGGCTGAACGGTGCGATGAAGTCGTGAGGTTCGCCGGTGGCGAGAGTGTCGGCCAGGCACCACCCGATCCCGGGGGTGGCCTTGAAACCGCCTGTGCCCCAACCGGCGTTGAGGTAGAGGTTCTCATAGGGCGTGCGGCCGACGATGGGCGAGGCATCCGGGCAGACATCCACGATGCCCGCCCAGGTGCGCAGCAGGTGGGCCCGCGCGAACACCGGGAACAGCTCGACGGCGGCAGCCATCTGGCGCTCGATGACGTGGAAGGCGCCGCGCTGGCCGTATCCGTTGTAGGAGTCGATACCGGCACCCATCACGAGTTCGCCCTTGTGGGCCTGGGAGACGTAGACGTGCACCGCGTTCGACATCACGATCGTCGGGTGCACCGGCTCCAGCAGTTCGGAGACCAGGGCCTGCAGCGGGTGGCTCTGCAACGGTGTGCGGATACCGAGCATGTCGGTCAACGTCGACGTGTGCCCGGCCGCGCACAGCGCCACGCGGCCCGCGCCGATGGTGCCCTGGGTGGTACGCACCGCGGTCACGCGGTCGCCGTCGGTGTCGAAACCGATGACCTCGCAGTTCTGGATGATGTCGATCCCGGCCTGATCTGCCCGCCGGGCGAACCCCCAGGCGACGTAGTCGTGTTTGGCGATCCCGGCCCGGGGCTGGTAGGTGGCGCCGAGCACCGGATAGCGAATCTCGCTGCAGATGTTGACGATCGGGCAGAGTTTCTTGACCTCGTCAGGGTCCACCCACTGGGCGTCAATGCCGTTGAGTTTGTTGGCCTCGACGCGCCGCACGCTGTCGCGCACGTCCTGCAGGCTGTGGGCGAGGTTGAGAACGCCGCGCTGGCTGAACAGGATCGGGTAGTCCAGGTCCTCTTCGAGCGTCTCCCAGAGCTTGAGCGCGTGCTCGTAGATGCGGGCGCTCTCGTCCCACAGGTAGTTGGAGCGGATCAGCGTGGTGTTGCGCGCCATGTTGCCGCCGGCCAGCCAGCCGCGTTCGAGCACGGCGACGTTGGTGATGCCGTGATTCTTGGCCAGGTAGTGCGCCGTCGCCAGGCCGTGTCCACCGCCGCCGACGATGACGACGTCGTAGGTCTTCTTCGGTTCGGGTGTCCGCCAGAGGAATTCGGGATGGTCGGGCAGATGTGCCCCGGGAGGGGCGGAATGCGGTGTCACAGTGAAGTCTCCGTCAGCTCGGGGTACAGCGGGAAGCGGCGCGCCAGGACGTCGACGCGGGCGCGCAGTGCATCGAGGTCGGCATCGTCGGCCTCGGGGCGCAGCGCCGCGGCGATGACGTCGGCGACCTCGGTGAAGCCGTCGAGATCGAATCCTCGGGTGGCCAGCGCCGCGGTCCCGATCCGTACGCCGGAACTGATCATCGGCGGTCGTGGATCGAACGGAACGGCGTTGCGGTTCACGGTGATTCCGACGCGGTGCAGCCGGTCCTCGGCCTGCTTTCCGTCCAGTTCGGAGTCACGCAGATCCACCAGCACCAGGTGGACGTCGGTGCCCCCGGACACCACGTTGATACCGGCCGCGCGCGAATCCTCTTGCAATAGGCGCTCGGCGAGGATCGCGGCTCCCGCCAGCGTCCGCTCCTGGCGCTCGCGGAACTCTGGCTGCGCGGCGAGCAGGAACGACACGGCCTTGGCGGCGATGACGTGCTCGAGCGGGCCGCCCTGCTGGCCGGGGAAGACCGCGGAGTTGATCTTCTTGGCCAGCGCTTCGTCGTTGGTCATGATGACTCCGCCGCGGGGGCCGCCCAGCGTCTTGTGCGTGGTCGAGGTGACCACGTGGGCGTGCGGCACGGGGGAGGGGTGCAACCCGGCCGCCACCAGGCCGGCGAAGTGGGCCATGTCGACCATCAGGTACGCGCCGACATCGTCGGCGATGCGCCGAAACTCGGCGAAGTCGAGGTGCCGCGGATAGGCGGACCAGCCCGCGAGGATCAGCTTCGGCCGGCGCTCGTGTGCCAGTCGCTCCACCTCGGCCATGTCGATCCGGTGGTTGTCTTCGGACACCTGATAGGCGGCCACATCGTAGAGCTTGCCGGAGAAGTTCAGCTTCATGCCGTGGGTGAGGTGGCCGCCGTGGGCCAGCGTCAGCCCGAGGATGGTGTCCCCGGGGGTGAGCAGCGCTGCCATGACGGCGGCGTTGGCCTGCGCGCCTGAATGTGGTTGGACGTTGGCGTAGGACGCACCGAACAGGCTCGTGAGCCGGTCGATCGCGAGCTGCTCGATGACGTCGACGTGCTCGCATCCGCCGTAGTAGCGCCGGCCGGGATAGCCCTCGGCGTACTTGTTCGTCAACACCGACCCCTGGGCCTCCATGACGGCCATCGGTGCGAAATTCTCGCTGGCGATCATCTCCAGCGTGTTCTGCTGGCGTGCCAGTTCCGCCGAAATTGCCTGTTGCACTTCGTGATCGAGGGTGGCCAGAGCTTCGCCGAGGATCGGATTGGCGCTGTGGGCCGTGGCCGGGGCAGCGGTGTCGACGGTCATGGTGGCCCTTCTGTGTCGATTGATACGTGACTAATATATCAACTGTCGGATAGATTAGGATCAGTTCGTGTCCACGTCAACAGCGCGCAGAGGAGCGGTCATGACGTCATCGGTGGTGACAGCCGTCGACACCGACACCGGTGCCGAGAGCACGGCCGACCGGGTCTACGAAGCGGTGCGGGAACGACTCGTGATGCTCGACATCAGGCCTGGCGAACCCATCAACGACGACCGGCTGGGTGCCGAGCTCGGAGTTGGGCGCACCCCGGTGCGCGACGCGCTCAAACGGCTCGAGCGGGACCGGTTGGTGGTCGCGTACCCGCGGCGCGGGACGTTCGCGACCGCGGTCGACATGACCGACCTGGCCGACATCTCCGAGATCCGAAACCACTTGGAGCCGTTGGCTGCCGCGCGCGCCGCGCGGGTGGCCACGGCGGAGTCGCGCCGCAGACTGGCCGAGCTCGCCGACGGTATTCGGCAGATCGGCGACTCCGACGATCCGCGGGAGGTGTTGCGCCACGATGTGCGCGTGCACCGGGAGATCTACCGCGCGGCGCAGAATCCCCATCTGGAGGCGGTGCTGGTGAGCCTCGACGCCCACGCCACTCGGATCTGGTGCCTGTTCCTCGATCGGCTCCCCGACGTCGTCACCCACGTGCGCGAACACATCGCCCTGCTGGACGCAATCGTCGCCGGCGACAGTGAGACCGCGTCATCGTTGACGCTGTCGCACGTCACCGGTTTCGAGCAGGCCATCCGCGCGTTGCTGTGACGGTGTCGCGGTAACGTCCGCACAACACTGATATATCATCGGCGCACCAGCGAAAGGGTGTGTCGGTGACGGTTGTCGGAGTGGAGTCGCTCGGCGAGGTCGATCTCAGTGCGATGTCGCTGGCCGATCAGGCGTACCTGATCATCCAGGACAAACTCATCATGTTGGACATCCGGCCCAACGAGGCGATCGTGGAAAGCGAGCTGGCCGCGAGCCTCGGACTGGGCCGCACACCGGTGCGGGAGGCCCTCAAACGCCTCGAAGCCGACCGGCTCGTCATCTCCTTCCCGCGCCGCGGCACGTTCGCCACGGGTGTGGATGTCGCTGACCTGCGCCACATCTCGCAGATCCGGGTCAACCTCGAACCGGTTGCCGCCCGCACCGCCGCCGAGAACGCATCGGCGTCGATGCGCACGCATCTGCTCGAACTCGCCGACCAGACCGACGCGCTGGAGATCGGCACCATCGACCGCCGGGAACTGATGCGCTGGGATCTTCGGGTGCACCGCGCCATCTACAGCGCCGCAGGCAACCCGCACCTGGAAGACGTCCTGATCCGGTACGACAACCTGGCCACCCGGATCTTCTGCCTGTTCCTCGACCGGCTCACGGTGGTCGCCCACCACGTCGGCGAACACACCGCCCTGCTCCGGACCATCGCCGAGGGCGACGGCGACGCGGCAGCTGCGATCGCGCTGGCCCACGTCACCGGTTTCGAAGAAGCGGTCCGGTCCGTCGTATAAGCGTCAGCGGAACACCACGGTGCGGTGACCGTGGAGCAGTACGCGGTTCTCGCAATGCCAGCGCACGGCGCGCGAGAGTGCGAGCGCCTCGGCGTCCTGCCCGACGGTCGCGAGCCGAGCGGGGTTGTACGAGTGGTCGATTCGGATGACTTCCTGCTCGATGATCGGGCCCTCGTCCAGATCCGGGGTCACGTAGTGAGCCGTCGCACCGACCATCTTCACCCCGCGGTCGTAGGCCTGGTGATAAGGCTTGGCGCCCTTGAACCCGGGCAGGAACGAGTGGTGGATGTTGATGGCGCGCCCCCGTAGCGCGGTGCACGCCTCGTCGGAGAGCACCTGCATGTAGCGCGCCAGCACCACGACCTCGGCGTCCATGTCCTCGACCACGCGCATCAGCTGTTCTTCGGCCTCGGGCTTGGTGCTCGGCGTCACCGGGATGTGCACGAACGGCAGACCGGCGGCCTCGGCCATCGGCCGCAGCACCTCGTGATTGGACACCACCGCGACCAGCTCGCCACCGAGAGTCCCTGCGCGCCAACGGAAGATGAGGTCGTTGAGGCAGTGCCCGAGTTTCGACACCATCACCAGCACCCGCGGCGGCCGCGTCCCGTCGATCCGGAACGTCATGTCGAAGCCCGCTGCCACGGAGGCGAACTGGTCGGTCAGAGCGGCCGAATCGACCCCGTCGTCGGGGCAGCAGAACGTGGTGCGCAGGAAGAACGACTGGCTCACGTCGTCGTCGAATTGCTGGTGTTCGGCGATGTCGTAGCGGCGGGAGAACAGGAACGAACTGACGGCGTGCACGATGCCGGGCCGCTGCGGGCAGCTCAGCGTCAACGTGAATGTCTGTGTCATGAGCGGATCTTCGCCATCTCGGGATCGACGAGCGGCTCGGCCACTACGGTGGCCGCCACCCGGCGGTCGAAGTACGCGATCTCCACCGGAGTTCCGACGGTCACCGATGCGGGCAGCCAGGCATACGCGATCGGCGTGCCGACCGTGTGCCCGAACGCCGCACTGGTGATGTAGCCGGCCGGCTCACCGTCGAGCAGCACCGGCTCGGACCCGAGGACCACCGACCGGCCGTCGTCGACGGTCAGGCAGACCAGCCGACGCTCGACGGCGTCGTCGGACGCACCTGCGAGCGCCTCGTATCCGATGTAGCCGTCTTTCTGCGCACGAACGGCGAATCCGAGGCCGGCCTCGTAGGGGTTGTGTTCGGTGGTCATGTCGGTGCCCCAGGAGCGGTACCCCTTCTCCATGCGCAGGCTGTTGAACGCGGCCCGGCCCGCCGCGATCACCCCGTGGCGCTGACCCTGCGCCCACAACGCATCCCACAGGCGCAGACCGTGTTCGGCAGTGGTGTAGAGCTCCCACCCGAGTTCGCCGACGTAGGACAGGCGCATCGCGGTCACCGGCACACCGGCGATGCGAACCTGCTTGCACCGGAAGTACTTGAAGGCCTCGTTGGAGAAGTCGTCGCCGCTGAGTGCCGTCACCAGATCGCGGGCGTGGGGACCCCACACGCCGATGCAGCAGGTGCCGCCGGTGATGTCCCGCACGACCACGCTGTCGTCGGCCTGGCGGAGCACGTAGTCGAGGTCGAGGTTGCCGTTGACGCCGACCTGGAAGGTGTCGGCCGCCAGACGGGCGACTGTGACGTCGCTGCGGACACCGCCCGCGGCGTCGAGCATCAGCGTGTAGGTGACCGAGCCGACCGACTTGTCCATCTTGCCGGTGGTGAGCCGCTCCATCAGCTCCAGGGCGCCGGGTCCGGTGACCTCGAGGCGCTTCAACGGCGTCATGTCGTAGAGGGCGACAGCGGTGCGGGTGCGCCACGCCTCCGCGGCGGCGATCGGCGACCAGAACATACCTGCCCACGGATCACGCTGCGGCGGTTGCCATTCCGCGGGCAGTTCGGAGACGAGGTCGGCGTTGGCCTCGAACCAGTGCGGCCGTTCCCAGCCCGCCGCCTCCAGGAACACCGCCCCGAGTTCCTTCTGTCGTGCGTGGAACGGGCTGACGCGCAGGTCGCGGGGAGATTCTTTGGGCTGCAACGGATGCAGGATGTCGTAGACCTCGACGAAGTTTTGCTGGGAGGTCTCGCTGACGTACTCGGGGTCGAGCTGCACCTCTTCGAAACGATGCACGTCGCAGCCGTTCAGCGCGACCTCGGACCGGCCGTCGACGAGCAGCTGCGCGACGGCGCGCGCGACACCGGCCGAGTGCGTCACCCAGACCGCCTCGGCGATCCAGAATCCTGCGACATCCGGCGATTCACCGACCAGCGGTGCGCCGTCGGGGGTGAACGAGAAGATGCCGTTGAAGCCCGAATCGATGGTCGCCGTCTGCAGGCAGGGCAGCAGGAGCTTGCTCTGCTCCCATGCCGGCGCGAAGTCGTCCTCGGTGAACTCCAGCATGGATGGCATTGCGTCCGAGGTGATCTCACCGTCGGGCAGCTCGCGCAGATCCACCGGCATCGGGCGGTGGGCATAGGACCCGATGCCCAGGCGGTCGACGTGCTCGCGGAAGTACAGGTCCTGATCCTGATGGCGCAGGATCGGGAAGCCGGCCTCGGAGGCCTCGGTGTTCCGCCCGGCCAGCTCGGGGATCTGGTGGGTCTTCACGTACTGGTGAGCCAGGGGGAGCAGCGGCACATCCATGCCGACGAGCGCACCCAGTTCGGGTCCCCAGAACCCGCCGCAGGACACCACGATGTCGGCGGGCACCGTCCCTGTCGTCGTCGCGACGCCGGTGACCTTCCCGCCGCTGTGTTCGATCCCGACCACCTTCGTGGAACCGCGGAACTCGGCGCCGCGGCTCTGCGCGCGCCGGGCGAGGGCGACGACGACCCGGGACGCCTTGGCCAGCCCGTCGGTCTCCACGTACAGCCCGCCGAGGATGCGCGCGGGATCGAGAAGCGGATGCAGCTTCGCGCACTCCTGCGGATCGATCACCCGGGCGCCCACTCCCCAGGCGGTGGCCCAGCCGTGGCGGCGGTGCAGTTCGGCGAGCCGATCCTCGGTGGTCGCGACCTCCAGGCCGCCGACCTGGTTGAAACACCACGCGCCGTCGACGTCGAGCGACAGGAACTTCTCCACCGTGTACGACGCGAACGTCGTCATGGTCTTCGAGGAGTTGGTCTGGAACACCAGGCCCGGCGCGTGCGACGACGACCCGCCGGTCAACGGGACCGGCCCCTGGTCGAGGACCGTCACGCGGTCCCACCCGCGGGCGGTGAGCTCGTCGGCGAGGTTGGTGCCGACGATGCCGGCGCCGATGATTACGACGCGAGGGGATCCCATGTGCGTGGCCACTCCTTGTTAATTGATCAACAACTGATATACCAACCTAAAGTGCCGTCCACCAGTGGTCAACCTGTACGCGCACCCCGACGCGCATTCGAACGCGTAGTAAAAATTGGTCGCGAAAAATCTTGACTGCTGTCAGGTTTTGTCCGTACGTTGTCGGCAGGGCGTGAGCGACGCCACAGTCAGGAGCGACATGCACAGCACACCGCGCACGGCGATCATCGGAGCCGGCATCAGCGGCCTCACCACCGCGAAGAACCTCCAGGACGCCGGCGTCGACTTCGACTGCTTCGAAGCCTCCGACCGGGTCGGCGGGAACTGGGCATTCCGCAACCCGAACGGGCACTCGAGCGCGTACCGCTCGCTGCACATCGACACCTCACGGGACCTGCTGTGCTTCAAGGACTTCCCGATGGACCCGAGCCTGCCGGACTATCCCCACCATTCTCAGATCAAGGATTACCTCGACGACTACACCGACGCCTTCGGTCTGCGGGAGCGGATCAGCTTCGACACCGCGGTCCAGCACGCACACCGCTACCCGGGCGGCGGTTGGCGTATCGACACCAGCGACGGCCGCAGCCGCGACTATGACGCGCTGGTGGTCGCCAACGGCCACCACTGGGACCCGAGATTCCCGGACTTTCCCGGCCATTTCGACGGCGAGACCATCCACTCGCACGCCTACATCGACCCGACCGAGCCCCTGGATCTCAAGGGCAAGCGCATCATCGTCGTCGGTATCGGGAACTCCGCGGCCGACGTCGTCTCCGAACTGTCCCAGAAGTCGTGGCAGAACACGGTGTATCTGTCCACCCGCTCGGGCGCCTGGGTGGTGCCCAAATACATCTTCGGCGTGACCGCGGACAAGATCGCAAGGACGCTGCCGGTCATCCCACTGTCGTGGCAGCGCCGCGTGATGCGGCCGGTTCCCCGGTTGCTCTTCGGCAACCCCGAGCATTACGGACTGCCCACGCCCAATCACCACTTCCTGGAAGCGCATCCGACGCAGTCGGCCGAACTGCTGATGCGTCTGGGCGCGGGCGATGCCATCGCGAAGCCGAACATCGAGCGCCTCGACGGCGACACGGTGCACTTCGTCGACGGATCGTCGGTGGAGGTCGACGTCATCATCTACGCCACCGGGTACAACATCACGTTCCCGTTCTTCGATCCGGACTTCCTCAGCGCCCCGAACAACAAACTGCCGCTGTACAAGCGAATGCTCGACCCCGAACTCGACGACCTGATCTTCGTGGGCTTCGCCCAAGCGCTGCCCACCCTGTTCCCGTTCGTGGAATGCCAGGCCCGCATGGCCGCGGCCTACCTCGGCGGGACCTACCGGCCGCCGTCGACTCGCGAGATGCGCGCGACGATCGCGGCCGACGAGCGCAAGTACATCGGTCATTTCGCGGACCGGCCGCGGCACACACAGCAGGTCGACTACTTCGACTACGAGCGCGACATGCGCAAACGGGAACTGCCGGCGGGCGCCCGCCGGGCGGCGCGGCAGGGGCCCGTCACACTCACCGGCCGCATCCCGCAGACGTCGACGCTTGGTCGCTGAGCGCATGGCCGTCGATTCGGAGGCGCGGTCGTCGGGACGCGGCACGCAGCGACCTCAGCCGCGCGGGGAAGAACGCAGATCCAGGCTGCTGGCCGCGCTCGCACACCGACTCGACGGGCAGTCACTGGCAGAGGTCTCGGTGGCTGACGTCGCGGGCGAAGCCGGGCTAGCGAGGTCGGCGTTCTACTTCTACTTCAGCAGCAAGAACGAGGCCGTCACACATCTGCTGGCCGGCATCTTCGACGCTCAGATCAGCGACGCCGCAGAGGTGTTCGGAGGTGAGGGCGATCCGCGCGAGAACCTCTCGAAGGTCATGTTGCACACCGTCGAGTCCTGGCTCGCGCAGCGCAACAGCTTCCTGGCGATGCTCGACGCCCGCGACGCCGATGCCGACACGCGGGCCATCTGGGAGTCGTGGCTCACCCGCTACGAGGACTTCGTCGCGGCCTACATCGACGAGCACCGTGCGCCCGCCGCCGACGCCGGCTGCGCCTCGCGAGATCTCGCGCATTCGCTGCTCTCGCTGAACGAACGCGTGCTGGAGCGATTCCTGCGCGGCAACGGTCTCGACACCGCCGACGACGTGCATCGCTCGCTCACCCACGTGTGGACCGCCGCCATCTTCGGCGGTGCGCAGTGAGGGCGCTGCGGCTGGTCAACAGGCGCCGAGCGCACGCTTTCTGATGGATTCTGCGCGAATTTCGTCATAAAGCGTGCGTTCGGGGGGAGCCGCCGGTGGCACAGGTGGCGCAGCAGCCCCGGTAGTGTCGCTGCGATGAGCAACGGGAGCTCCGAGTCGGGCGGAGGTGTGCAGTCTGTCGACCGGGCTGTGTCCGTGCTCGAGATCCTGGCCCGCCTCGGCGAGGTCGGCGTCACCGAACTCGCCAACGAGATCGGGGTGCACAAATCTACGGTGTCGCGGCTGCTGTCGGCGCTGGAAGACCACGAGCTGGTCGAGCAGGCACACGACCGCGGTAAATACCGTCTCGGCTTCGGCCTGCTGCGCTTGTCCAATGCGGTGTCGGGTCAGCTCGACGTCACCCAGCAGGGCCGCGAGATCTGTGAACGACTGGCGCTCGAGCTGGGGGAGACCGTCAACATCGCGGTGCTCCGGTCGCACTATGTGGTGAACGTCGATCAGGCCCGCGGTCCGCGGTCGGTCGGCAGCCACAACTGGGTCGGCGAGCTGACCCCACTGCACGCCACCTCCAGCGGCAAGATCCTGCTGGCCCACATGTCGGCAGACGCTCGCCGCGACGTCCTCTCCGAGGCCCGTCTGACCCGGTACACCGACCGCACGGTCACGTCCATGGCCGAGCTCGACCGCCAACTGGCCGCGATCGCGGACGACGGCTACGTGGTGTCGACCGAGGAGCTCGAACACGGTTTGACGGCCGTGGCGGCACCGATCAGGGATCACGCCGGCATCGTCATCGCCGCGTTGAGCGTTTCGGGTCCGGTGTATCGACTCGATGACACTCGCGCCCGCGAGGTGATTCCGGCAGTTGTCGCCGCGGCGGCGTCGGTCTCCGAACGGATGGGCTACCGGGGCTGACGCCTCGGCATCGTTTCCAGCGCGTTTCCCACGGTTAATTTCGCTCGACCGGGTGGTGTATCACTGCGCCGCGTTCTAATATATCACGAGTGTGGCTCTCGTCACACGCGCTCAGGACTGGTCAGGAGTGAAAAGTTGACCGCACAACACGAACATCAGCTCGCCGCTGACGAGCTGAAAGCCAAGCTGCACCACACGTTTCCCGGTCCGGGCGCGCCGATCGCCCCGGGCCACGACGACGAGGTCCCGCTGTGTCAGCGGCCGCCCGTCACCGACAAGGTGGTCTTCGGCGTCACGGCGCTGATCGTCGTCGCGATCCTCGCCTGGGGTCTGCTGTCGCCCACGAAGTTCAGCACCACGATGTCGGCGATCCTGAGCTGGGTGGTCAGCAACATGGGCTGGGTGTTCATCGTCTCGGCCAGTTGTTTCGTGTTGTTCGCCGCCTGGCTGGCGCTGAGTCGCTACGGCCGGATTCCGCTCGGCCAAGACGGTGAGAAGCCCGAGTTCAACACGGTGAGCTGGGTCGCGATGATGTTCAGCGCCGGCATGGGGATCGGGCTGATCTTCTGGGGTGTGACCGAACCGCTGACCCACTTCGTCAACCCGCCGCCCGGGCTGGCCGACTCCAAGGCGGGCACCGCGCTCGCCACGGCACTGTTCCACTGGGGCTTTCACCCGTGGTCGATGTACGCGGTGGTGGGCCTGTCCATCGCCTACGGCAGCTATCGCATGGGGCGTCGCCAGCTGATCAGCGCATCGTTCATCCCGATCTTCGGGCGCAAACGCATCGAAGGGCCGATCGGCAAGACCATCGACATCCTCGCGATCTTCGCGACCATGTTCGGTACCGCGGCCTCCCTCGGCCTCGGTGCGCTCCAGATCGGTTCGGGCATCGAGGTTCTCGGCTGGGTCGGCAAGGCGGGCACGCTTCTGCTGGTGGCCGTGGTCGCGCTGCTCACCCTCGCCTTCGTCGCGTCCGCGGTCTCCGGGGTGTCACGCGGCATCCAGTGGCTGTCGAACATCAACATGGTGCTGGCGCTCATCCTGGCCGTCTTCGTCTTCGTCGTCGGCCCCACGGTGCTGATCCTCAATCTGCTGCCGACGGCGCTGGGGGACTATCTGGCCAACCTCGCGGCCATGTCGGCCCGCTCCGCCGAGGCCGGTGGCGACACCGAGAAGTGGCTGTCGTCGTGGACCATCTTCTACTGGGCGTGGTGGATCAGCTGGACGCCGTTCGTCGGCATGTTCCTGGCGCGGATCAGCCGGGGTCGCACCATTCGGCAGTTCGTCGTCGGCGTGATCCTGATCCCGACCACCGTCAGCCTGCTGTGGTTCGTGATCTTCGGCGGAGCCGGAATCGGGTTGCAGCGAGACGGCAAGGACATCTTCGGCAGCGGCGAGCCCGAGTCCACGCTGTTCGGAATGCTGAGCCACATGCCGCTGGCCGGGCTCTCCTCTCTTCTCGTCATGGCGCTGGTCGCGATCTTCTTCGTCTCCGGTGCCGACGCCGCGTCGATGGTGATGGGCACTCTCTCGCAGAGCGGCTCGGTGTATCCCTCGCGCTGGGTGGTCGCATTCTGGGGGTCTGAGTACCGGGGCGGTCGCGGTGCTGATGCTGTGGGCCGGCGGCAACGATGCGCTCAACGGCTTGCAGACGATGACGATCATCGTGGCCGCGCCGTTCGTGCTCGTGATGATCGGCATGTGCGTGTCGTTGTTCCTCGACGTCACGCGGGATCCGATGATGGCCGATCTGGACAGAACGGCCGTGCCCGACGAGACGCGGATCCCTGGCCCGACCCCGTAGGGCGAGCTGTTGTCGCGCTGGTCGCCGCATCGCTCGCGCGGTGCGGCGACCAGTGCTTTCGTGATCCGCGCAGGGTCAGGAAACTCACAGTGAAACTTGCCGCCGTTCCGCTTGACAACGTTTGTGACGGCCCACACACTGTTGCGTATTACGAATCGCGTTCCTTAATACGCGTCATCTAACCGAAACAGGAAGGCAACACATGATCGACGTCTGCCCGCTTTCCGACTTGCCGCCGGGCGAGTCGGTCCGCGTCGTCGCGGATCCGCCGATTGCCGTGTTCCACACCGAAACCGGCGAGGTGTTCGCCATCGACGACACGTGCTCGCATCAGGATGCCTCACTGGCCGACGGTTGGCTCGAAGGCTGCGAAGTCGAGTGTCCGCTGCACGCGTCGCGGTTCAACCTGCGCACCGGAGCCGTCGACGCGCCTCCCGCCAAACTGCCTGTGCGGACCCACGCCGTCGTCATCGACGACGGCATGATCCGCGTCGAGCTCAGCACCGAGAAGCCCAACCTCCCGCCCGACATCCGCGCGCGTCTGGGGCAGTGATGCAGCACATCGCCGTCATCGGAGCATCACTGGCCGGCCTCTCGGCCGTCAGAGCCCTGCGCGCACAAGGGTTCACGGGTCGCATCACCGTCATCGGCGACGAGACCCGGCGGCCCTACGACCGCCCCCCGCTGTCCAAGGACTTCCTCGCCGGCGTCCTGACCGAGGACGACTTGAGCCTCGAAGACACCGACGACCTGGCCGCCGAGTGGTTGCTCGGCTCCGCCGCCACCGCGCTCGACACCACCGCGAACACCGTCGAACTCGCCGATGGCCGCCGCGTGCACGCCGACGGGTTCGTGATCGCCACCGGATCGCGTGCCCGGCGCTGGCCCGGCTGCGAGACGATGACCGGAGTCCACGTCATCCGCACCATCGACGACGCGATCGCGCTGCGTGCGGAACTGCGACCCGGCGGGCAGATGGTCGTGATCGGCGCCGGCTTCATCGGAGCCGAAGTCGCCTCCACCGCAAGGAAGCTCGGCATGAACGTGACCGTCGTCGAGGCCGCGCCCACACCGCTGCAGGTGCAACTCGGCGCGCGTCTCGGCGCGGTCGTCGCGCAGTCTCACGGCGCACACGGCACCACGCTGATCTGCGGCGTCGGCGTGGCGGGCCTGACCGGGCAGAAGCGCGCGCTCCTTGACTCCGACTGTGTCGACCGGGTCACCGGGGTGGACCTGGCGGACGGCCGCCACCTGCCCGCCGACGTCGTTGTCGTCGGCATCGGCGGAATCCCGAACATCGAATGGCTCCAGGGCAGCGGCCTGGACCTCGGCAACGGCGTCATCTGCGGCCCCAGCGGCCAGACCAACATCCCCAACGTCGTCGCGGTCGGTGACTGCGCGGCCTGGCACGACGCGTCGACCGGCGGCACGCGCCGGGTCGAGCACTGGACGGGCGCCCTCGAGCGGCCCGCGATCGCCGTCGCCGCGCTCCTGTCGGGCGGGCTCGACTGCGGCACCGCCGCCAAGGCGCCGTACTTCTGGTCCGATCAGTACGGCACGCGAATCCAGTTCGCGGGCACCGCGCTTCCCGACGACGAGGTCACCATCGAAGCGGGCAGCTGCGAGAGCGGCAGTTTCCTCGCCACCTACCGGCGCGCAGGGCGATTGGTCGCCGTGCTCGGCGTCGACCAACCCAAGCTGTTCACCCGGTGGCGCCGCCAACTCGCGGCAGCTCCGGTTGTCGTCTGATACTTGCACTCTCGCCCCATTTTCAGGAGTCTCATGACCACGTTCGAAGCGGCCCCACAACTGCCCGAGAGCCTCATCTCCACGCTGGCCGGCCACTACTACACCGACCCCGAGGTCTTCGCGCTCGAGCAGCAGAAGATCTTCGAGGCCATGTGGTTCTGCGCGGTGCGTTCGTCCGATCTGGGCAAGCCCGGCGACTTCAAGACAGTCCAGGTGGGCCGCGAGAGCGTCCTGGTGACCAGATCGCGCACGGGAGCGGTCAACGCGTTCTTCAACATCTGCCGCCACCGGGGCGCCCAGCTGTGCACCGAGGACAGTGGCGAGGTGCGGCGTGCCTTCCAATGTCCTTATCACGCATGGACATACGACCTCGATGGCAAGCTCATCGCCGCCCCGAACCTGACGAAGATGCCCGACATCGACAGGGTCGAGTACGGGTTGCGCAAGATCGCCGTGCGCGAATGGCTGGGATACGTGTGGGTGTGTCTGGCCGACGAGCCACCGTCCTTCGAGGACACGGTGATGCAGGAGATCGTCGATCGGCTCGGCGATCTCGAATCGATCGATCGCTACGGCACCGCCGAGCTGAGTGTGGGGCGCCGCATCGTCTACGACGTCAAGGCCAACTGGAAGTTGATCGTCGAGAACTTCATGGAGTGCTATCACTGCGCCACCATCCACCCCGAGCTGACCGAGGTACTTCCCGAGTTCGCCGATGGTTACGCAGCCCAGTACTACGTCGGGCACGGCGCCGAATTCGGCCAGGACGTCCAAGGTTTCACGATCGACGGCTCCGAAGGTCTGGATCACATCCCCGGCGTCGCGCCCGAGCAGGACCGGCGCTACTACGCGATCACGGTGCGCCCGCAGGTGTTCGTGAACCTGGTGCCCGACCACGTGATCGTGCACCGGATGTTCCCGCTGGCCGCCGACCGCACCGTGGTCGAGTGCGACTGGCTCTACCTGCCGGACGTCGTCGAGTCCGGCCGCGACGTCAGCCATTCGGTGGAACTGTTCCATCGCGTCAACAGCCAGGACTTCGAAGCAGCCGAGCGATGCCAGCCGGCGATGAATTCTCGGGTGTACCGCAACGGCGGCGTCCTGGTACCCAGCGAGCACCACATCGGAGCGTTCCACGACTGGCTGCGCGGCATGCTCGCGGTGTGAGTCGTCAGTCGAGACGTTCGGACCTGTTCTCCAGCAACTGGATTCGGTGGGCATTGCCGGGAAGGTCGATGTAGCGCCTGCCGTAGACCGCCAACAGTGCGTCGTCGAGGCGCCGCACCGCACCCGGGGGGAAGCGGTAGTCCATCGCGGCGTTGACAGCGTCGGTGTCGACTTCGGCCAGTGCGGCGTCGACCTCGTCGATCGAGTCGATGCCCAGATCGAGGAGCAGGCCGGCCATCCACCCGTAGTGGTCGGTGCGTGACCAGCCGGCGTCGGGGAAACGGTTCGCCAGATACGTGGCCAGCACCGGCGTCGAGATACCCGCCTCACCGGCGCTCTGCGGCCGCTCGGCCGGCGTGGTCGAGCGCAGCCGCTCCCGGATCGCCGAGAACTCGCGGTCGGCGAGCTCGAGCAGACCCGCGGCGAGGGTGAATCGCCGATCCAGGTCGGGGGCGTCCTCCTCCGGTATCGAGCCCTTGTAGCGGACGTCGTGCTCGAACTCCGCCCACGCGTGCTGCAGGATCGTGCGCACCTGCACCGATGCCGGCTGCTGCTCACCCTCGGTGGCCAGCAGCAGATGCCGGCTGGCGTACCCCCACCGGCCCTCGCTGGCGGTCTCCACCCCCATGTCGCGATCGTCGAGCAGCTGCATCTCCTGGCCCAGCAGGCGAGCGACCGCCGCGACGTCGTCGCGCAGATAGGTGATCACCCGCAGACCGATCTGATCGGTGATCTCCGAGAGCGGATCGGCGTACAGCCGGCGCCCGTCGACGTGGCGGTCGGCCTTGGCGGCGAACGACGCCACCGACTTGGTGCGGGCCGTCACGCTCAGATAGTCGATGCCCGCGTCGTCCAGCAGCGCCGTCACCATCCCCAGGTAGCGCGCGGTGGACGCCTTCAACTGCGGGCGCCGCTGCGTGTAGGTCGCGATGGCGTCGTGCACCACCCCGGGAGTCGGCTCGGGTGGGGCCGGGGTCAGGTCCGACGGCAGAGCCGGCGTCACGATGCACCCGGTCTCGGCGTCGCCGTAGAAGGTCAACCCCTCGGGGCGGCGGGCGGCGTACAGGGCGACGTATGCGCAGACGACGGCGTCGACCGGATCTTCCACACGGCGCAATTCGCTCTTGCGTTCGGCACGTTCGGCGGTCTCCCGCAACCGCGCCCAGTCGGGGGAATCCGTCACCCGCAGCGAGGGCTCCGCGGTAGCAAGCCCCTCGACGAGATCCATCAGCCGCAGCAGCTCGGCCTGCAGCTGTGCCACCGAACGGCCCTGCTTGGCCTTGTATTTCAATGTGCGGCCGAGCCGGAACAACGCGACCGTGGCCGCATGCGGATACACCTCGAGCGCGCGCCGCGGTCCCCGGGAGTGCGGATCGATGTCCAGGCCGAGTGCCTCGGCCAGCCGGCCGGCCCTGGTCCCGTCCGCGAACTCCGGCTTACCGGTGTTCGACGGATGCGCGCCGGCCTGGAATTTCGCGAAATCGGCGTTGAGCGCCCGTTCGGCGGGCCGCTGGCCCGTTGGATTGGTCACGACGATCGGCGCGTCGAACCCCACCACGCACTCGCCCTCCGCGTAGGGCGCCACCAGCGCCCTGATGCTCGCGTCGTCGGTGGCCGCCGACACGGCCACCAGCCGCCCGGCGTCGTCGACGACGGCGACCCCGGTGGGTTTGCGCTGGCCCCACGCCAGGTCCAGACCGACGAAATACATGGCCCCTACTGTGCCCGATAGGCTGTTGGGCCGTGAGCAACCGCGCGTCCATTCCTGATGTCCTGGCCCATCGCTATGCCAGCGAGGAGATGGTGGCGATCTGGTCGCCGGAAGCCAAGATCGTCGCCGAGCGCCGGCTGTGGCTGGCCGTGCTTCGGGCGCAGGCCGAACTGGGTGTGGAGGTCCCCGCCGGGGTGGTCGACGACTACGAGCGCGTCCTGGAGAACGTCGACCTGGACTCCATCGCGGCGCGGGAACGGGTGACGCGCCACGACGTCAAGGCGCGCATCGAGGAGTTCAACGCACTAGCCGGCCACGAGCACGTGCACAAGGGCATGACCAGCCGCGACCTCACCGAGAACGTCGAACAGATGCAGATCCGGCGGTCACTGGAACTCGTGCACGCCCGCGGCATCGCCGTCGCCGCCCGGCTCGCCGAGCGGGCCGCGCTCTACCGCGACCTCGTGATGGCCGGCCGCAGCCACAACGTCGCAGCCCAGGCCACCACGCTGGGCAAGCGGTTCGCCTCCGCGGCCGAGGAGACCCTGGTCGCACTGCGCCGCGTCGAGGAACTCATCGCCCGCTATCCGTTGCGGGGCATCAAAGGGCCGATGGGCACCGCCCAGGACATGCTCGACCTGTTCGACGGCGACACCGCCCGGCTGGCCGAGCTCGAGACGCGGGTCGCGCAGTTCCTCGGCTTCACCGACATCCTGACCAGCGTCGGCCAGGTGTACCCGCGCTCCCTCGACCATGACGTCGTGTCGGCACTCGTGCAGCTCGGTGCGGGCCCGTCGTCGTTCGCGCACACGATCCGGCTGATGGCCGGCCACGAACTGGTCACCGAAGGGTTCGCGCCCGGCCAGGTGGGTTCGTCGGCGATGCCGCACAAGATGAACACCCGCAGCTGCGAGCGCGTCAACGGGCTGCAGGTGATCCTGCGCGGATATGCCTCGATGACAGCGGAATTGGCCGGCGCGCAGTGGAACGAGGGCGACGTGTTCTGCTCGGTGGTGCGCCGCGTCGCGCTGCCCGATGCGTTCTTCGCCATCGACGGGCAGACCGAGACGTTCCTGACCGTGCTCGACGAGTTCGGCGCCTATCCCGCGGTGATCCAGCGCGAGCTCGACCGGTACCTGCCGTTCCTGGCGACGACGCGCATCCTGATCGCCGCGGTGCGTGCGGGCGTGGGCCGCGAGACCGCGCACGAGGTGATCAAGGAACATGCGGTCGCGGTGGCGCTCGCGATGCGTGAGCGCGGCGCAGAACCCGACCTGCTGGACCGGCTGGCCGCCGACCCGCGGCTGCCCCTGGACCGTGCGGCCCTCGACGGAGCGCTGGCCGACAAGGCGGCCTTCAGCGGCGCGGCCGCGGATCAGGTGGACCGGGTGATCGCCGCCGTCGACGATCTGGTCGCGCGCTATCCGGGTGCAGCCGACTACACCTCGGGCGCCATTCTGTGACGGCGGCCGCGGAGGCGTTCACCGGGATCGACCTCACCGATCTCGACAACTTCGCCGCGGGCTTTCCCCACCGGCTGTTCGCGCGCCACCGCGAGCACGCCCCCGTGTACTGGCACCCACCCACGGAGAACACCCCTGACGGGGAGGGTTTCTGGTCGGTAGCCACCCACGCGGAAACCCTTGCCGTGCTGCGCGATCCGGATACCTACTCGTCGGTGACCGGTGGTGAGCGGCCCTTCGGTGGCACCCTGCTGCAGGACCTGCCGATCGCCGGCCAGCTGCTCAACATGATGGACGACCCGCGCCACGCCGCGGTGCGCCGTCTCGTCAGCTCCGGCCTGACGCCGCGGATGATCGGACGCGTCGAGGAGGACCTGCGGGTCCGAGTTCACCGCCTGCTCGACGACGTCCGGCCGGGGGCGCCCGTGGACGTCGTCACCGAGATCGCCGCCGAGATCCCCATGCAGATGATCTGCATCCTGCTGGGAGTGCCTGAATCCGAACGGCATTGGCTGTTCGAAGCCATCGAGCCGAGCTTCGACTTCGGCAACGCGCGCAGCGCCACCATCTCACGCCTGTCCGTCGAGGAGGCCGGCTCCCGGATGTTCGCCTACGGCCAGGAGCTGATCGCCGCGAAGAAGGCCGCACCCACCGACGACATGCTGTCGGTGGTGGTCAATTCCGCCGACCCCGAGCTGACCGACCTAGAGAGCTACCTGTTCTTCAGCCTGCTGTTCAGCGCCGGGGCCGAGACCACCCGCAATGCGATCGCCGGCGGGCTGCTCGCCCTGATCGAGAACCCCGGCGCCTACGCCGCGGTGCGCGCCGAGCCGGCCGCGCTGCCGACCGCGATCGAGGAGATGGTGCGGTGGACCTCGCCGTCGCCGTCGAAGCGCCGCACCGCGACCCGGCCCACGACGCTGGGCGGTCACCACATCGAGGCCGGGCAGAAGGTTCTGGTGTGGGAGGGGTCGGCCAACCGCGACGCGGCGGTGTTCGATCACCCCGACCGGTTCGATGTCACCCGAAAGCCCAACCCTCACTTGGGTTTCGGGCAGGGTGTGCACTACTGCCTGGGCGCCAACCTGGCCAGGCTGGAGCTGCGGGTGATCTTCTCCGAGCTACTGAGTCGGTTCTCCGCGATGCGGCTGGTCGAGCCGGTCGAATGGACGAGGAGTAACCGGCACACCGGTTTGCGGCATCTGATGGTAGTGATGGAGAAGTGACTCCGGACATGAGAGCGTCCGACGCCGATCGCAGTGCGGTGATGCAGATTCTCGAGCAGGCGGTGGGCCACGGCATGCTGACACTCGACGAATACAGCGATCGTGCCGACGTCGCGCTGGCTGCGCGCACCCGCGGCGAACTGGACACCGTGATCGCGGACCTGCCTCACGTACGCCGTCAACCGGTTCCGGCCTCCGCGCCCGAGGAGGTGCGCAGTTGGATGTCGAGCATCACCCGTAAAGGGCAATGGACCGTGCCACCGCATCTTCGGGTGACCACCCGGATGTGTTCGACGACGCTCGATTTCACCTCCGCCGTGGTGCCGGGTCCGGTGGTGCGCATCGACGTCGACGACTACTGCAGCTCCACCGACATGATCCTGCCCGACGGCGCGACCGCTGACCTCAACGGCGTGAACCACTTCGCTTCGTCGATGTCGGTGAAGGTGCCCACCACCCAGACGCCGGCCGGACTGCATCTCGTCGTGACCGGCACGGTGCGGTTCGGCTCCCTCACCGTGCGGCACCCGTTCGGTACGACGCTGCGCCGGTTCCTGCGCTAGTCCGGGGCTCGAAAGCTCGCGGCCCTGATGCCTGTCGCCCGCAACTCGAGGGCTGCCAGCCCGCGGATCGCCGTCCGATCCTGGCTGCGCCACGCGCCGACCGGGTCGGCGGTGACGGCGGCGAGCTTGGGCAGCGGACGGTTGGCCAGCGCACGTAGCGCGAGCAGTTCCTCGCCGGCGAGCGTCGATGCCAATGTCACTGCGGTCCACTGACGGCGGAAGAACCGCACCCGCAGAAACAGCCACGGCATCATCAACGCCAGGATCGGGGGAGCGGCCACCGCCAGCGCCAACAGCCAGGCCAGCCACCCCGCGGTCACACCGAGCGACTGGCCGGCGCCGGCGATCTCCCTGGCGGCGTCGCCCGCGGCGCTGAGCGGCTTGGCCAGCGAGTCGCCGATGAGGGGCACGTCGCCGGCGCTGTTGCCCGCCGAGTCCAGATTGCCGGCCACACCGTTGGCGCCGCTCTGCACCTGGTAGCCGAACTCGGCGATCACCGCCACGGCCGAGTGCACCGCCAGGCCGACGAACACCCAGACGGTGGTCCAGGCGACGATGACGACGTCGCTGAACAGCTGCCGCAGCAGCCGCGCGGGCGTCGTGGCATAGGGAATCCACCGGGATTTCATGCGATCGATCACAGCACACAGAGCGCCTCCGATGGACCGATAGGCTGACCCGATGCGTCCCGCTCTGTCCGACTACCAGCACCTGGCCAGCGGCAAGGTTCGTGAGCTCTACCGGGTGGACGAGGGACACCTGCTCTTCGTCGCCACGGACCGCATCTCCGCCTACGACTACATCCTCGACAGCCAGATCCCGGACAAGGGCCGCATCCTCACCGCGATGAGCGTGTTCTTCTTCGACTTCCTGCCGGTGCCCAACCACCTCGCCGGGCCACCCGACGATCCGCGAATTCCCGAGGAGGTGCTGGGCCGCGCGCTGCTGGTGCGCCAACTCGACATGCTGCCCGTCGAGGCCGTCGCGCGTGGCTACCTGGCCGGCTCGGGCCTGATCGACTACCAGAACACCGGCAGTGTCTGCGGCATCGAGTTGCCGCCGGGGCTGACGGAGGCGAGCCGCTTCGCCGAGCCGCTGTTCACCCCGGCGACCAAGGCCGACCTCGGTGACCACGACGTCAACATCAGCTACGACGACGTCGTCGACCTCGTCGGCAGCGACCGCGCCGGAGAGCTTCGCGACCTCACACTGCAGACCTACCGCCACGGCGCCGAGCACGCGCTCACCACGGGCATCATCGTCGCCGACACCAAGTTCGAATTCGGGGTCGACGCCGACGGTGTGCTGACGCTCGCCGACGAAGTGTTCACCCCCGACTCGTCGCGCTACTGGCGCGCCGACGACTACACCGAAGGCGCCGTGCAGAACAGCTTCGACAAACAGTTCGTCCGCAACTGGCTGACCGGCCCGCAGTCGGGCTGGGACCGCCACGGTGAACAGCCCCCGCCACCGTTGCCCGACGACATCGTCGAGGCGACGCGGTCGCGCTACATCGAAGCCTACGAACGCATTTCGGGCCGGAGCTTCGCAGACTGGATCGGAGGACAGCGGTGAAACCGCCGGTGGCCAAACGCGTCGAACATCGACGAGAGCATCACGGCGACGTGTTCGTCGACCCCTACGAGTGGCTGCGGGAGAAGGACAGCGCCGGGGTGATCGAGCACCTCGAGGCCGAGAACGCGTTCACCGAGCACGTCACCGCGGATCTCGCTCCGTTGCGGCAGGCCATCTTCGACGAAATCAAAGCCCGCACCAAGGAGACCGATCTCTCGGTGCCGACGCGGCGCGGCGACTGGTGGTACTACGGGCGCAGCTTCGCCGGCAAGCAGTACGGCGTGCACTGCCGGTGCCCCGTCGCCGACCCCGACGACTGGACCCCGCCTCACCTGACCGAAGACACCGACATCCCCGGTGAACAGGTCCTGCTCGACGAGAACGTCGAAGCCGAGGGGCACGACTTCTTCTCCCTCGGCGCTGCGAGCGTCAGCGTCGACGGCAACGTGCTCGCCTACTCCGTCGACGTCATCGGAGACGAGCGATACACGTTGCGTTTCAAAGACTTACGGACCGGCGAGCGTTACGACGACGAGATCGTCGGGATCGGCGCAGGAGCCACCTGGGCCGCCGACAACAAGACCGTCTACTACGTGACCGTCGATGACGCCTGGCGGCCGGACACGGTGTGGCGGCACCGGCTCGGCGCCGGCCTGCCGGCCGAAAAGGTCTACCACGAGCCGGACGAACGGTTCTGGGTCGCCTGCGGACGCACGCGCAGCAACCGGTACGTGATGATCGCGGCGGGCAGCGCGATCACCTCCGAGATGCGCTACGCCGACGCCGACGACGCCGACGCCGACTTCACCGTCGTGTGGCCCCGGCGCGACGGAGTCGAATACTCCATCGAACACGCCGTCGTCGCCGACGAGGACCGATTCCTCATCCTGCACAACGACGGTGCGGAGAACTTTACCCTCGTCGAGGCGCCGGTCACCGACCTCTCGGCCACACGCACCCTCATCGAACATCGCGACGATGTCCGCCTCGACGCCGTCGATGCATTCTCCGACCTGCTGGTGGTGAGCTACCGCAGCGAGGCGTTACCGCGAATTCAACTGTGGCCCTTGCAGGGACGCGGCTACGGCGAGGCGCGCGAGGTCAGCTTCGACTCCGAGCTGATGTCGGTGGGGCTGTCCGCGAACCCCAACTGGACGGCGCCGCGGTTGCGGATCGGGGCGACATCGTTCGTCACGCCCGTCCGGATCTACGACCTCGACCTCGCCACCGGTGAGCGCGTGCTGCTGCGCGAGCAGCCGGTGCTCGGCGATTACCGGCCCGAGGAGTACGTCGAACGCCGGGACTGGGCGATCGCCGAAGACGGTGCGCGCGTGCCGTTGTCGATCATTCACCGGGTCGGCGTCACCTCGCCCGCGCCGCTGCTGCTCTACGGCTACGGCGCCTACGAATCGTGTGAAGACCCGCGGTTCTCGATCGCGCGGCTCTCGCTGCTCGACCGCGGAATGGTGTACGCGGTCGCACACGTACGCGGCGGTGGTGAACTGGGCAGGCCTTGGTACGAGCACGGCAAGCTGCTGGAGAAGCGGAACACTTTCACCGACTTCATCTCCGCCGGCCAGCATCTCGTCGACACGGGCGTCACCACGGCCGAGACGATGGTGGCCTATGGCGGCAGCGCGGGAGGCCTGCTGATGGGCGCGGTCGCCAACATGGCGTCCGACCTGTTCGCCGGCATCCTGGCCGCCGTGCCGTTCGTCGACCCCCTGACCACGATCCTCGATCCGTCACTCCCGCTGACGGTCACCGAGTGGGACGAGTGGGGCAATCCGCTCGACGATGCCGAGGTCTACCGGTACATGAAGTCGTACTCGCCGTACGAGAACGTCGAAGCCAAGCGCTATCCCGCGATCCTGGCGATGACGTCGCTCAACGACACCCGCGTCTACTACGTCGAACCCGCGAAGTGGGTCGCCGCACTGCGGCATGCGCAGCTCGACCCCGGCAGTGACGGTGCCCGCGTGCTGCTGAAGACCGAGATGAACGCCGGCCACGGAGGCATCAGCGGACGCTACGAACGCTGGAAGGAGACCGCATTCCAGTACGCGTGGATGCTCGACGTGGCGGGATTGCGTGGGGCCGACGTAGCGTCTGCCCCATGACGATCACCGACATCCCCCTCACCACTCTCGACGGCGAGACCACAACGCTGGGTGACCTGGCCGGCGGCGCCGCGCTGGTGGTCAACGTCGCGTCCAAATGCGGCCTCACGCCGCAGTACAGCGCGCTGGAACACCTCGCCAAGGACTACCGCGACCGCGGTCTGACGGTGATCGGGGTGCCCTGCAACCAGTTCATGGGTCAAGAACCGGGCACCGCCGAGGAGATCCAGACGTTCTGCTCGACGACCTACGGGGTGACGTTCCCGCTGCTGGCCAAGACCGACGTCAACGGACCCGACCGGCACCCGCTCTACGCGGCGCTGACCGAGGCTCCCGACGGCAGCGGCGAGGCAGGCGACGTGCAGTGGAACTTCGAGAAGTTCCTGCTCGCGCCCGGCGGTGAGGTGGTCGCACGGTTCCGGCCCCGCACCGCACCCGACGCGCCGGAGGTCATCGCGGCGATCGAGGCCGTGCTCGGGTAGCTGACATAGTTCAGCGACACGAGTGACGGAGTTGTCCATTGCGACACCTGGCGTTGCGACACTGCCGGGGTGGCAGGACAACTGATCGTCTCGATCTCCGGAGTCAGCGACCGCACCATCGACGACGTCGCAGCATTCCACGGGCAACTCGCGCGGCGTGGCGTCCCGGCATCGTTCCTGGTGGCGCCCCGTCTGAAGGGCGGATACCGGCTCGACCGTGACCCCGACACCGTCGCCTGGCTCGGCCAGCGCCGCGACGCCGGTGACGCGATCGTCCTGCACGGGTACGACGAAGCCGCCACCAAGGCGCGGCGCGGCGAGTTCGCGACACTGCCCGCGCACGAGGCCAACCTGAGGTTGATGGCCGCAGACCGGGTCCTCGAACATCTCGGGCTGCGCACCCGATTGTTCGCCGCGCCCGGCTGGAATGTCTCCGACGGTACCGTCACTGCGCTGCCGCGCAACGGTTTCCGCGTGATGGCGGGGCTGGGCGGCATCACCGATCTGGTCAGCGGCGCGACGGTCCGCGCCCGGGTGCTCGGCATCGGCGAGGGATTCCTGACCGAACCGTGGTGGTGCCGCACCGTCGTGCTCGCCGCCGAGCGCACCGCGCGCCGCGACGGCGTCGTCCGGGTGGCCGTCGCCGCGCGGCATCTGCGCCGCCCGGGTCCCCGGCAGGCCATGCTCGACGCCGCCGACCTGGCCTTGATGCACGGTTGCGCGCCCACTGTGTACGCCTGGCGCACCCCGGCTGCGCTGTCCGACGCCGCCTGAGGGGTTCGGCTCGCTACATTGGCCGCATGGCAGATGATGCGGACGTCATCGTGGTCGGCGCCGGCCTTGCCGGTCTGGTCGCGGCATGCGAGCTGGTCGAGCGGGGCCGTCGCGTCCTCATCGTCGACCAGGAGAACGCCGCCAATGTCGGCGGACAGGCGTTCTGGTCTTTCGGCGGGCTGTTCTTCGTCGACAGTCCCGAGCAGCGGCGCCTCGGCATCCGGGACAGTCACGAGCTGGCTCTGCAGGACTGGCTGGGCACCGCCGGCTTCGACCGGCCCGAGGACCACTGGCCGCGGCAGTGGGCGCACGCCTACGTCGACTTCGCGGCCGGAGAGAAACGCAGCTGGCTCCGCGACCGCGGGCTGAAGATCTTCGCGATGGTCGGGTGGGCCGAACGCGGAGGCTACGGCGCCCGCGGCCACGGCAACTCCGTGCCCCGGTTCCACATCACCTGGGGCACCGGGCCCGGCCTTGTCGACATCTTCGCCCGCCGTCTGACGGGGCCGCTCGTCAGGTTCGCTCACCGTCACCGCGTGGACGAACTCATCGTCGAGAACGGGGCCGTCGTGGGGGTGCGCGGGGCGGTGCTCGAGCCGTCATCCGCGGTACGCGGAGCCCCGTCATCGCGAAACAGCATCGGCGAGTTCGAGTTTCGCGCCCAGGCAGTCGTCGTCGCCAGTGGCGGCATCGGCGGCAACCACGACCTGGTGCGGGCGAACTGGCCGGCCCGTATGGGTCGAGTCCCCGAACAACTCCTCAGCGGTGTCCCCGAGCATGTCGACGGTCGGATGCTCGGAATCTCCACGGCGGCCGGCGCACACATGATCAACAGCGACCGGATGTGGCACTACACCGAGGGCATCACGAACTACGACTCTATCTGGGCACACCACGGCATCCGCATCCTGCCCGGCCCGTCGTCACTGTGGCTCGACGCCACCGGTCGGCGTCTGCCGGTCCCGCTGTATCCGGGCTTCGACACCCTCGGGACGCTGGAGTACATCTGCCGCACGGGTCAGGACTACACCTGGTTCGTCCTGAACAAGCGCATCATCGACAAGGAGTTCGGCCTGTCGGGGCAGGAACAGAACCCGGACCTGACCGGTCGCAGTGTGCGCCTGGTCCTCGAACGCGGCCGCAAGGGTCCCGCGCCGGTGCACGCCTTCGTCGACAAGGGGGTCGACTTCGTCACCGCCGACACGCTGGGCGAGTTGGTGGCCAAGATGAACGCCGTGCCCGATGTGGTGCCGCTGGACTTCGCGACGGTCGAGGCGGAGGTGACAGCACGCGACCGGGAGGTGACGAACAAGTTCACCAAGGACAGTCAGATCACCGCGATCCGCGGGGCGCGCGCGTACCTGCCCGACCGGGTGAGCCGCGTCGTCGCGCCGCACCGGCTCACCGATCCGAAGGCAGGTCCGCTGATCGCGGTGAAGCTGCACATCTTGACGCGAAAGTCGTTGGGCGGTCTACAAACCGATCTCGACTCCCGGGCCCTGAGTGCTGACGGCGCCCCGGTGCCCGGGCTCTACGCCGCCGGGGAGGCAGCGGGTTTCGGCGGCGGCGGTGTGCACGGATACCGCTCGCTAGAAGGCACGTTCCTCGGTGGATGCGTGTTCTCCGGGCGCGCGGCCGGCCGCGCCGCCGCCCGCGACGTGGGCTAGATCTCCTGGTCGCGGTCAGAACTCGGTGCCGCTCTCCGGCTCGAGGACCTGGAAATCGGTGCTCGTCATCTCCTTGAGCCGGCCGTAGAAGATCGGTCGCGCAATCGGGTCCACGATCGCCTGATGGATCGGCACCGCCCGTGTCGGGTTCACCGCGCGCAGGAAGTCGACAGCTTCGGAGAGTTTCATCCACGGCGCGGCCGCCGGGGTGGCGAGCACATCGACCGGCTCGTCCGGAACGAACAGCGCGTCGCCAGGGTGCATCAGCCGGGCGGCATGTCCGGCGTCGCCGACGAGATACGAAATATTGTCGATCACCGGAATCTCCGGGTGGATCACCGCGTGTCGACCGCCCACCCCGCGAACGGTGAGATGCCCGATCGACAGCGTGTCGCCGACATGAACGGCCCGCCACGGCTCCCCGAGTTGCGCCGCGGTCTGCGGATCGGCGTACAGCGCGGCCTGCGGATTGGCCTCCAGTAGCGCGGGCAACCGCTCCGGGTCGGCGTGATCGGGATGCTGGTGGGTGATCAGGATCGCCGACAGTCCCGTGATGCCCTCGAAGCCGTGGGAGAAATTGCCCGGATCGAACAGGATCGTCGTGTCGCCACCGGGCTGAGCACCGTCAGAAAAGCTCGCCAACAGGCAGGAATGGCCGAAGTGTGTGAGCTGCATGCCTATAGTCTGGCGCGCACAGGGGAGCGGGGGTAGTGCGGATGCGATGGATGCTCACACTGGCGGTGGCGTTCTCGGGGGTGTTCTTGGTGCCCGGCGGCGCGAATGCGGTGCCCGGCTTCTGCCCGCCGACCTGCGACGCCATCCCCGATTCGGCGTGGGTCGAGCCGAGTTCCCTGCCGTTGGCCTCGATCTACCGGTGGCCGTCGCTGCCCGGCCTGGCGGTCACCGCCCCGGCGCCGCGATTCGAATTCGAGTCATGGTGCGTCACCCCCGACTCGTCCTCCGATCCGCGCCGCTACGCCGTCGCCGCGCGCGCCACCGCGCCCAACCCGGACGGTCAGTGGAACCTGCAGGTGCAGGTCATCCACTGGCGCGGGGACACCGTCACCGGTGGCCAGACCACACTCGAGGTGTTGGAGAAGGCGCGTATCGCGCTGGCGACCTGCGGGGATGGGGTGTCGCCGTCGCTGACCACCCACGAGGTGGACCGAATCGCCGCCGTGATCAGCGAGACGGGCAGCCGGGTGATGCGTGTCTACCTGCTGGCAGACCCGGCCAGCAGCACCATCGTCGAGGTAGCACTGTGGACCACGCTGCCTGCGCGGGTCGAGTGGCGCGCGGTACCCGATGCCCAGGTCTTCGAGACGATGGCGGCACCGCTGTGCGCCGCCTACCTGGGCTCGTGCCGGTGAGGCGGGCCTGCGGTCGCCGCAGGTAGAGTGTCCGCGTGGCAAAAGTGGTGGTTCACGTCATGCCGAAGACCGAGATCCTCGACCCCCAGGGGCAGGCGATCGTCGGCGCGCTGGGTCGGCTCGGCTTCGACGGCATCTCAGATGTGCGGCAGGGCAAGCGATTCGAGCTCGAGGTCGACGGCGCGGTCGACGACGAGAAGCTCGCTGCGATCGCGGAATCGCTGCTCGCCAACACGGTGATCGAGGATTGGACGGTCACCCGGGAGGACGGCGCATGACCCGAGTGGGCGTGATCACATTCCCCGGCACGCTGGACGACATCGACGCGGCGCGCGCGGTGCGCCTCGCCGGTGGCGAGGCGGTCAACCTGTGGCATGCCGACGCCGACCTCAAGGGCGTGGACGCCGTCATCGTGCCCGGTGGCTTCTCCTACGGTGACTATCTGCGGTGCGGCGCGATCGCCCGCTTCGCGCCGGTGATGGGTGAGGTGGTGGCCGCCGCGGAACGCGGTATGCCGGTTCTGGGGATCTGCAACGGCTTCCAGGTGCTGTGCGAAGCCGGTCTGCTGCCCGGCGCGCTCACCCGCAACATCGGTCTGCACTTCGTCTGCCGCGACGTGTGGCTCGAAGTCGCATCGAACACGACCGCGTGGTCGACGCGCTACGAACAGGGCGCTGACCTGCTCGTGCCGCTGAAGTCGGGCGAAGGCCGCTATGTCGCGAGCGAGCAGGTGCTCGACGAACTCGAGGGCGAGGGTCGGGTCGTCTTCCGGTATCGCGAGAACATCAACGGCTCGATGCGTGGCATCGCCGGCGTCAGCTCGGCCAACGGCCGCGTCGTCGGCCTCATGCCGCACCCCGAGCACGCCACCGAGGCGCTGACCGGACCGTCTGACGACGGGCTCGGTCTGTTCTATTCGGCGCTGGACGCGATCCTGGTCTCCTGACGCCGGTGCCCGTGCGCTGGCGCGAACGCAGCCCCCTCGTGCGCGCGGTCCGGCTGTGGCGGACACGTAATCCGCGCACGTTCCGCGACAAGGTGCGGTACAAGATGCTGCGGGATCACCGCCCCCTGGTCGTCACGTTCGCCGACAAGGCTGCTGTGCGTGACTACGTCGCCGGCATCGTGGGTGACCGCTACCTCCCGCGGGTGTATGCGATCCTCGACGACCCGGAGGCGTTGCGCGCCTTGGCGTTGCCGGCCGCATATGTCGTGAAGCCGACGCATGGCAGCGGAGCGGCCATCGTCGTCTCCGATCGAGCGTCGCCTACGGCGCGGCTACCGAGTGAGCCCGGCAGCTGGGTGTATTCGCACGTCCGGCCGTCGGTCGCGAATCATGCTGACCTGATTCGGATTACCGCGGGTTGGATGGCGCAGCTGTACGGGCAGGGGCCCAACCGGGAGTGGGTGTACGGACAGATCCCGAGACGCGTGATCGTCGAGGAGTTGCTCACCGGCGACGACGGGGACATCCCCGACGATTACAAGTTCTTCGTCTTCCATGGCGTCTGCAGGTTCATTCAGGTGGACAGGGGTCGATTCGGTTCCCGCACGCAGGATTTCTTCACTGCGGATTGGACGCACCTCGCGTTGCAGGGCAGTGCACCATGCGCCGACGTCGAACCTTCTCGGCCTGGTCGTCTGCCCGAGATGATCGAGGTCGCGGAGAAGCTAGGTGCTGAAACCGATTTCGTCCGGGTCGATCTGTACGACGTCGGCGGACGAGTCGTCTTCGGAGAGCTGACCAGTTTCCCTGCGGGAGGAGACAGCCCGTTCGATCCGGAGACGTTCAACCTGGAGTTCGGCCTCCCCTGGACGGTGCCGCGGCGGTACTAGCGCGCACGCACTTGGAGGTCTGGGGGGGCGGGTATCGGCGACGTGCTGGGTGGTTGGGGTTTTTGCTATCTAGGCGGCATCATCGGCAACGTGGTTTGCCACAGATGAAGTCATCCGTTGTCGTCTGGTCGGCTGTCGTGTTGGGCGCTCTAGCTGCGTTCACCACGGCAGTTGCGTGCGTCCAGTTCGCGAAGCTGGAGGTGCCGAGCGGGTTGGTGGCGCTGGGAGGATCGATCTTCTGCCTGGGGTTCGTCCTTCCCGCTTTCAAGAACGTTCCGGGCCGAGTGAAGCCACGCGTGCGTTCCGACGGTGAGGGAACGACGTTCCTGCCTGATCGGGGGATCGAGATTCCCTTGCAGGTGGGGATGGCTGGTGCCCTCATGTCTTCGATGTTGATACTGATACTTCTTCCGGCGGGGCGCCTCGCGATTCCGGTCCCACCGAATATGCGCTATGCCCTGCCCTTCACGGCGTCTTTCCTCGTGGTAGGGATCGCGCCGATGCTGTGGCGAAACCTGCGCCGCGGCAGCATGAGTCGTCTACGGCTAACCGAGCAAGGGTTCGAATTCCTGGAGGGTTGGCGCCCGCAATCGGCTGATTGGTCATCGGTGAAGGACGTGACCTCAGAAGCGCCGCAACCGAAGAAATCCCCGCCGAGTGCGATTGTGGTCATCCTGTCGGATGACACCGTGCTGACGTTCACGGCCTCTGCCTACACACCCGGCGGTGCAGCGTTACGAAACCTGGTGCAGTTCTACTGGCGCCACCCTGAGGCTCGCGAGGAGCTGACCGACGGGCGCGCGGCCAAGCGACTCAACGCATTGCGCTGACAGATCGCTTCGGTGCGAGCGAGCGTGCGCGAAATGCCATGTTGCGCTGGCGTGTTGGGTGCAGACACGCACGCTCGCGGTTGGGGGTCAGTCGGTGATCGGAGCCAGCTCCAGGTACAGGTTGTTCATTGCGGTTGTCCTTTCAGGCTGCCGATGGCCAGAGACCCGGTGGGTCGCTCCGGCTCCGACACGGGAAGCGGCGGTGGGTCGTCGAGGAAGTCCTGGATCGGGGTGAAGAACAGCGACCCCGTGATCGCCGTCGAGAACTCCAGGATGTGATCGGTGGTGCCCGGCGGCGAACCGATGAACATGTTCGTCAGCATGCGTTCGGTGACCGCGGTCGAGCGGGAGTATCCGATGAAGTAGGTGCCGAACTCGCCGCGCCCGATCTGACCGAACGGCATGTTGTGCCGCACGATCTTCAGTTCGGTGCCGTCGTCGTCTTCGATCACGTTGAGCGCCACGTGCGAATTGGCGGGCTTGACTGCGTCGTCGAGTTCGATGTCGTCGAGTTTGGTGCGGCCGATCACCCGCTCCTGATCCTCGGTCGACAGCGCATTCCACGAGGCCATGTCGTGCAGGTATTTCTGCACGTGCACATAGCAGGCGCCCGCGAAATCCGGGTCCTCGTCGCCGATCTGGGTCGCGCTGTCCGCCAGTGGACCGTCGGGATTCTCGGTGCCGTCGACGAATCCGAGCAGGTCACGGTTGTCGAAGAACCGGAAGCCGTGCGTCTCGTCGACGACGGTGATCGGACCCATCGCGGCGACGATCTTGGTCGCCAGCTCGAAGCAGACATCCATCGACGCCGCGCGGATGTGGAACAGCAGATCGCCCGGTGTGGACGGGGCCCGGTGGCGGCCACCGTCGAGCGCGACGAACGCATGGAGCTCGGCCGGCCGGGGCCCGGAGAACAGCCGATCCCACGCCTCGGAGCCGACCGACGTGACCACCGACAGATGCTTGCTCGGGTCGCGAAAACCGATCGCGCGCACCAGCCCCGCGATGTCGCCCAGCGCGTCGTGCACCGCCTGCTCGCCGCCCTCGTCGATGGTCGCGACGAGGAAGATCGCGGCCGGGGTCAGCGGCGCGAGCACCGGCTGCGGGAGAGGGGCGGGCACACAGCGACCCTAAATCATGATCAATTCCGGCGATCGACGAAGATGAAGAACCATGGCGGCTGATGCGCAGGGTCTGTGTGAGTTCATCGACGCGTCCCCGTCGCCGTTTCACGCCTGCCGAACCGCTGCCGCGCGTCTGCTCGCGGCCGGGTTCACCGAACTGTCCGAGGGCGATGCGTGGAGCGGGGCGGGCGACTACTTCGTCATCCGTGCCGGGTCCCTGATCGCCTGGCGCTCGACCGGCGAGCAGCACCAGCCGTTCCGGATCGTCGGCGCGCATACCGACAGCCCCAACCTGAGGGTCAAGCAGCATCCGGACCGGACCGTCGCGGGCTGGCAGGTGGTCGCGCTACAGCCCTACGGCGGCGCATGGCTGAACTCCTGGCTCGACCGTGACCTCGGCCTCAGCGGCCGGCTCTCCGTCCGTACCGGCGCCTCCGCAGAGGACGTCCTGGTACGCATCGACGACCCGATCCTGCGCGTTCCGCAGCTGGCCATCCATCTCTCCGAGGACCGCAAAGGTGTCGAGCTGAACCCGCAGCGGCACGTGAACGCGGTCTGGGGCATCGGTGGTCCGCGCTCGTTCCTCGACTACGTCGCCGAGCGCGCCGAGGTCGACGCCGACGCGGTGCTCGGCTTCGACCTGATGACCCACGACCTGAGCCCGTCGCGCCTCACCGGGGTCGACCGAGAACTCGTCAGCGCGCCGCGTCTGGACAACCAGGCGACCTGCTACGCCGGGCTGGAGGCGTTCCTCGCGGCGCAAGCGTCGAACGTGACACCGGTGCTGGTGCTGTTCGACCACGAAGAGGTCGGCTCGCAATCCGACCACGGCGCACAGTCCGATCTGCTGCTGACAGTGCTCGAACGGATCACCCTGGCCGCAGGCGGCGGCCGCGAGGACTTCCTGCGTCGCTGCTCGACCTCGATGGTCGCCTCCGGCGACATGGCGCACGCCACCCACCCCAACTATCCGGAACGCCACGAACCCGGCCACCTGATCGAGGTGAACGCCGGGCCCGTGCTCAAGGTCCAGCCCAACCTGCGCTACGCCACCGACGGACGCACCGCGGCGGCGTTCGCGCTGGCATGCGAGCAGGCCGGGGTGGCGCTGCAGCGCTACGAGCACCGGGCCGACCTGCCGTGCGGCTCGACGATTGGTCCGATGACCGCCGCGCGCACCGGAATTCCGACCGTCGACGTCGGTGCGGCGCAGCTGGCCATGCATTCGGCGCGTGAAGTGATGGGTGCCGCGGACGTCGCGGACTACTCGGCCGCGCTCGCGGCGTTCCTGTCACCGGCCTGACCTAGGGTCGGCGGCATGTCACTCGATGTCGCGATGATCACCTTCGACTGTTCGAATCCCGATGCGCTGGCGGCCTGGTGGGCCGATGCGGTCGGCGGGCGTGTCAATGCCGAGGCGCCAGGCGAATTCGTCATGGTCGCCCGGGACAACGGCCCCATGCTGGGCTTCCAGCGGGTGCCCGATCCGACGCCCGGCAAGAACAGGGTGCACCTCGACCTGCATACGACCGACAAGGAGGCCGAGGTGACGCGTCTGGTCGGACTCGGCGCGCGAGAAACCGGACGGCACAGCATCGCAGCGTTCGACTGGGTGGTGCTCGCTGACCCGGAAGGCAACGCGTTCTGCATCGTCGGCGGGTAGCCGCTGGCAAGATCTGCGTGTGCTGATCTCGCTGATCGCCTTCGCGGCGGTGTTCGCCGCGTGGGCGCTCGGCGCGGGCCGGCTCGAACGGGCCCGCGTCACAGCGCCGGTCGTGCTGATCCTCGCCGGCGTGGCCGCGGGCTTCACCACCTCCGACGCGCTGGCCGTCGCGCTCAATGCCGACGTCGCCCAGCACGGCGCCGAGATCATCCTCGCGGTGCTGCTGTTCGTCGACGCCACCGACGTCCGTGGCGGGCTGTTCGGCCGCGAGCCCCGCGCCGCGCTGCGCGTGCTGTTCCTCGCCATGCCGCTCAGCCTCGGACTGTCGGTACTGCTCGGTGCGTGGATGCTGCCCGAGCTGTCCTTCGCCGTGCTGCTGGTCATCGCCTGCACGGTGGTGCCGACCGATTTCGCGCCGGCGGCGACGATCCTGCGCGACGCGCGAGTGCCGGAGCGGGTGCGCAACGTCCTCAACGTCGAAGCCGGCTACAACGACGGCATCGTCGCCCCCGTGTTCATCTTCGCGCTCGCGCTGTCGGGCGGCGACCTGCACACCGAGACACCGCTGCGCGCGCTGGGCTCAGCCGTGCCCCAGGCCCTGACCGCGATCGTCGTCGGCGGCGCCGTCGGTGCGCTGCTCGCCGTCGCGATCAACGGCGCGACCCGGCGCGGTTGGATGACGGGTCAGAGCGTGCGGATGATCTTGGTCACTGCGCCGATGCTGGCCTACGGGCTGAGCCTCGCGTTCGACGGCAACGGGTTCGTCTCCGCATTCGTCTGCGGGATCACGTTCCATTACCTGCGCCGCTCCTCGTCCTGGCACGAGGAGCTGGAGTTCGTCGACGACATCGGATTCCTCCTCTCGGCGATCATGTGGTTCGTCGTGGGTGCCGTCGCCGTCCTCGCCGTCGAACGTGGAGTGTCCTGGCAGACGGTGGTTTTCTGCCTGCTCGCACTGACGGTCGTGCGGGTTCTTCCGGTCGCGCTGGCCATGCTGCGATCGCGCTTCTCCTGGCGGGAACGGATGATGCTGGCCTGGTTGGGTCCGCGTGGAACCTCGACCATCGTGTTCGGGCTGCTGGCCTACAACGTGCTCGACGGGGCCGAGGAGCACGACGCGCTGGCCGTCATGGTGGTCGTGGTCCTGGGCAGCGTCGTCATCCACGGGCTGATCGCACCGTCCGCCGCGGCACGCTTGTCGCAGGCCGCGAACTAGACTGTCCGGCGTGACGTCCGGGCTCACCCACGAAGTCGACACGGTCGACCACGCCGCTTCCACCCCCGATCAGCCGCAGCCGTTCCGCGAGCTCGGCCTCAAAGCCGACGAGTACGCGCGAATCCGCGAGATCCTCGGCCGTCGCCCCACCGACGCCGAACTCGCGATGTATTCGGTGATGTGGAGTGAGCACTGCTCCTACAAGTCGTCGAAGGTCCACCTGCGCTACTTCGGGGAGACGACCACCGAGAAGATGCGTGAAGCGATGCTCGCCGGCATCGGAGAGAACGCCGGCGTCGTCGACATCGGCGACGGCTGGGCGGCGACGTTCAAGGTCGAATCCCACAACCACCCGTCCTACATCGAGCCCTATCAGGGCGCGGCCACCGGCGTCGGAGGCATCGTCCGCGACATCATGGCGATGGGCGCCCGCCCGGTCGCGGTGATGGATCAGCTCCGCTTCGGCGCTGCCGACGCCCCCGACACCCGCCGCGTGCTCGACGGAGTGGTGCGCGGTGTCGGCGGCTACGGCAACTCGCTCGGACTGCCCAACATCGGCGGCGAGACCGTGTTCGACGCGAGCTACGCCGGCAACCCACTGGTCAACGCGCTGTGCGTCGGGGTGCTGCGGACCGAGGACCTCAAGCTCGCCTTCGCCTCCGGCGCGGGTAACAAGATCATCCTGTTCGGTGCGCGCACCGGTCTCGACGGTATCGGCGGCGTGTCCGTGCTCGCGTCCGAGACGTTCGGAGGCGACGAGAGCGGCGCGGGCCGCAAGAAGCTGCCCAGCGTGCAGGTGGGCGATCCGTTCACCGAAAAGGTACTCATCGAGTGCTGCCTGGAGCTGTACGCCGCGGACCTCGTGGTGGGTATCCAGGATCTCGGTGGCGCTGGATTGTCCTGCGCAACATCCGAATTGGCCTCGGCCGGCGACGGCGGAATGCGCGTCGAGCTGGACCGGGTGCCGCTGCGTGCGGCCAACATGACCCCCGCGGAGATCCTGTCCAGCGAGTCCCAGGAACGCATGTGCGCGGTGGTGACCCCCGAGAACGTCGACGCGTTCCTCGCGGTGTGCCGCAAATGGGACGTGCTGGCCACCGTCATCGGTGAGGTCACCGACGGCGAGCGGCTCGAAATCACCTGGCACGGAGCGACTGTCGTCGACGTCCCGCCGCGCACCGTCGCCCATGAGGGGCCGGTCTACGAGCGGCCGGTGCAGCGTCCCGACACCCAGGATGCGCTCAACGCCGACACTTCGGCGACGCTGCCACGCCCCGTGACCGGCGACGAGCTGCGCGCGACGCTGCTGGCGATGGTCGGCAGCCCGCACCTGTGCAGCCGCGCGTTCATCACCGAGCAGTACGACCGCTACGTGCGGGGCAACACCGTGCTGGCCGAGAACGCCGACGGTGGAGTGCTGCGCGTCGACGAGCAGACCGGCCGCGGCATCGCGATCTCCACCGACGCGTCCGGCCGCTACACCGCACTCGATCCCTACACCGGTGCCCAGCTGGCCCTGGCCGAGGCGTACCGCAACGTCGCCGTCACCGGCGCCACCCCCGTCGCCGTCACCAACTGCCTGAACTTCGGCTCGCCCGAAGACCCCGGCGTGATGTGGCAGTTCTCCCAGGCTGTCCGCGGTCTCGCCGATGGTGCTGCGGCACTGGGCATTCCGGTCACCGGTGGCAATGTCAGCTTCTACAACCAGACGGGGACGACGCCGATCCTGCCGACCCCGGTCGTCGGCATCCTCGGCGTCATCGACGACGTGAAGCGCCGCATCCCCACCGGATTCGGCACCGAACCCGGGGAGACGCTGATCCTGCTCGGCGACACCCACGACGAGTTCGACGGCTCCATCTGGGCGCAGGTCACCGCCGACCATCTCGGCGGCGTGCCACCCCGTGTCGATCTCGGACGCGAACGGCTGCTGGCCGAGGTGCTGACCGCCGCCTCCCGCGACGGGCTGGTCTCCGCGGCCCACGATTTGTCGGAGGGCGGTCTGATCCAGGCTGCCGTCGAAGGCGCCCTGACCGGCGAAACCGGTTGCCGCCTCATCCTTCCCGACGATTCGGACCCGTTCGTCGCGCTGTTCTCCGAATCGGCCGGCCGCGTCCTGGTCGCGGTACCGCGCACCGAGGAGAGCAGATTCACCGCGATGTGCGAGGCACGCGGGTTGCCGGCCACCCGCGTCGGTGTCGTCGACCAGGGTCCCGAGGGCGGTGAGCCCTCGGTCGAGGTGCAAGGGCTGTTCACGGTCACCCTGCAGGAACTGCGGCAGACGTCGGAAGGTGTGTTGCCCGGGTTGTTCGGGTGACCTCCCGGGAGTCCACCACACACCCTCTCTACGTCTGGGCGTGGGGCCTGCTGCGGCTGGACTTCACCGGCATCGCGTTCGCCGCGCTGTTCTTCTGCCTGTCGCTGACCCCTTCCCTGCTGCCTCGCGACTGGCTGTTCCAGGGGCTGATCGGCGGCATCAACGCCGCGATCGGTTATGGCATCGGAGTCTTTCTCGCCCGCATGGCGCGCCGGTTCGTCCTCGCCAAGCGTGCTTGGTGGCCCCCGTCGCTGAGGGTGTCCTCGGCACTCAAGACGGGCACCGTGGTGCTCTCGCTGCTGGCCTGCGTACTGATGGTGATCCCCGCCGCGGGCTGGCAGCGCCAGGTGTCGGCGTTGATGGGCCTGCCCGGCCCCAGCACCGCGAGCTATCTGCGGACCCTGGTGCTCGCCGCGGTCATCGGCGGCCTGTGCGTCGCGGTCACCCGGGCGCTGATCGACCTGATCCGCACGCTCGCCCGCTACCTCATCCGGCGGTGGCGCATCTCCGACGAACTCGCCCTGTTCATCGGCACCGCGATCGTCGTCGTGCTGGTCATCACGCTCGTCAACGGTGTGCTGCTTCGCGGGTTCCTGGCCGGCGCCAACCGGGTCTTCCAGCCCCAGAATGCCACCACCATGGCCGGCATCAGCCAGCCGCAGGAGCCGGAAAGATCCGGTAGCCCAGAATCTTTCGCGCCCTGGGATACCCTGGGCTATCAGGGCCGCAGCTTCGTGGCCACTGGGCCCAGCGCCGCCGAGCTCACCGCCATCAACGGCAGGCCGGCCAGAGAACCGGTGCGCGTCTACGTCGGACTGGAGACCGCGGACGACGACCAGGCCAGGATGGCGGTGCTGCTGAGCGAACTCGAACGCAGCGGAGCATTCGACCGCAAGGTACTCGTGATCGCGCCCACCACCGGCACCGGATGGATCAACCCGATCGCAGCGCGCTCGCTGGAGATGATGTACAACGGCGACACCGCGATCGTCGGATCGCAGTACTCCTTTCTGCCGAGCTGGATTTCGTTCATCGGCGATCAGCGCAAGTCGGTCGAGTTCGGCCGGCTGATGATCGACGCCATCCACGACCGCTGGGCGACACTGCCTCCGCAGCGCCGCCCGCAGCTGCTGCTCTACGGCGAGAGCCTGGGCTCGATGGCCGGCCAGGGCGCGTTCGACTGGCTGCCCGACATCTCCCGGATGGGCTTCTCTTCGGTGCTGTGGGTGGGGCCGCCCAACGCGAGCTCGCTGTGGCACGCGATCACGGTGCGGCGTGATCCCGGCACCCCCGAAGTGCATCCCCGCTACGACAACGGCCGCACCGTGCGCTTCTCGATGGGCAACGACGCGGCCCAGATCGCTCGTGACGCCGCGGAACCGTGGGAGGGCACCAGAGTGCTATTCCTGCAACACCCTTCGGACCCGATCGTGTGGTGGTCGCAAGATCTGCTGTTCAGCAGACCCGACTGGCTGGCCGAACCGCCCGGGCGGGATCGGACCGCCTCGATGCGTTGGTACCCGATCATCACGTTCTGGCAGGTCGCCGCCGACATGACCAACGCCTCCTCGGTGCCTGGGGGCCACGGCCACAATTACGGCGACTTCATCCTCGACGGCTGGGCGGCGGTAGCGCCACCTCCCGGGTGGACACCGTCGGACACCGAACGCATCCGGGCCGCGATGCAGCGCACCGAGGCCGAGGACGGCCAGTGAACAGCGAACGCCGCCAGGCGTTTTCGCTCGCCGGTGTGCTCCTGGGGTGGAGCGTGGTGGCTCCGCGGATCCCGCAGCGCTGGCATCCGGCTCCGCACCTGCTGCTCGGCACCGCCGCGGTGAGGTCGACCGGCGCCCCGCTCGGCCTCCGTCCACCTGCCCTGACCCGGGGGCTGCGCTGGGGGAGTGCGGCGGCCGGCGTTGTCGTTGCCGTAGTGACGCTTTCGACCACGCTGGCGCCAGTGCGCGCGGGGATCGCAGCGCGCACACCACCCTCGTCGCCCGCACGGTGGCTGCTCCTTCAGATCCCGCTGGGCACCGTGTGGTCGGAGGAGGCAGGCTACCGTGCGGCGCTGGGCTCCGTGGCCGAACGTGCGTTCGGCGTCGTCGGCGGGCGCTGGTTCACCGCGGCGGTCTTCGGCCTCTCCCACGTTCCCGACGCCCGCGCCGCCGGCGAATCGGTGCCCGGCACGGTGCTGGTCACCGGCGCGGCGGGCTGGATCTTCTCCTGGCTGCGGGACAGGTCTGGCAGCCTGGCGGCACCGATGCTCGCCCACCTCGCCGTCAACGAGGCCGGAGCCGTTGCGGCGGTGCTGATCTCGCGCCGCGTCACGGATTGATCGTGTGCTCGCCGACCTGCCTGCCCCAGACATAGTCGACGAGCAGAGGCTGGCCCAGCTCCACGTGGTTGTAGGGCGCCAGGCTGAACCCGGTGTCCATCACCAGATACGGATTCGGCCACAACTCCCGGGTGATCTTCTGCCAGCACCCGGGTCGGCCCTCGGGGCCGCCCCGCGCATTGACTCGAGGCAGATTGTCGGGGTAGACGAACGGATTACCCGCCCCGGTGATGGTGCCCGCCGAGCGCAGCGAATAGCCGTTGTCGCCGCCCAGGACTCGGGTGATCTCCGGGGCCACCTCTGCGTAGTTGCGGATCGTGCAGAACATCATGCCGCGGTAGTCGTCGAGCAGCTTCGAGGTGGGCAGCAGGTCGGCTGCACCCCGGATCAGGTACGGGCCGCCGCGTTCGAACGCGGAGGTCGCCGGCTCCGCGAAGCCGACCGCCGCCATCAACGCGGCGTCGATGTCGCCCGACCGCGCATTCACCGTGCGCGCCGTGGTGACTGCCGCGGAGAGCCCGTCCCACAGATCCGGAGCGGCATCGGCGTAGATGTCCGCCAGGGCTGTCAGCGAGCGCACGTCCGCCCGCCACTGCGGCATCAGATCGTCGAACTCCGTCAGGATGCGGTTGCCGTTCTCCAGCGATCCGCCGAACCGGTCGCCCAATCCGTGCAAGGCCTCGGCGGTCGCGCTCAGCGTCTGGTTCAGCTTCACCGGATCGACCTGCTCGGCGATCTCGGTGACCGTCTCGAACAAGGTGTTGAACTCCGTGGTCACCGCCGCGGCCTGCAGCACGCTGCCGTCGGAGAGCCGTTGTGTCGCTGGTATTTTCGGTGACATCAGCGAGATGTACTTGTTGCCGAACACCGTTGTCGCCCGGATCTCGGCCCCCGCATTGGCGGGGATGACGGCCATCACGTCGGGGTCGACGTCCAGCGTCAGGCGGGCGCCGCTGCGATCGGGCACTATCTGGGCCACCCGACCGATTTCGACGCCGTTGAACGTGACCTTTGCGCCGCGTTCGACGACCAGCCCCGCCCGGTCCGAGAGGAGGGTCACCGTCGACGACGCCGTGAAGGCGCCCCGGAACTGCAGGAACAGCGCTGCGCCGAGGACAGCGATCACCACGAGCATCAGCGCGCCCAGCCGCCGATAGGGCGGTGCGTCCCGGGCTACAGACACTTTGAGAACCTAGATCATGGCCGTTCGCCGTGCTGCCGATCCGGTAAAGACCCGCGCCGCGGTGGAGGCGGTGGCGCACTGGCTGCGCGATGAGCACGCCGAGGCCCCGCCGCGACCCCAGCTTGCCGAAGCGGTACGCGCGACGGCGAGAACGCTCGCGGCGGTGGCGCCCGGTGCGTCCGTCGAGGTGAGAGTCCCGCCCTTCGTCGCGGTCCAGTGCGTGGACGGGCCGCGCCACACCCGCGGCAACCCGCCCAACATCGTCGAAACGGACCCACGCACCTGGCTGTTGCTCGCCACCGGTCTGTGCACCCTCGACGACGCGGCCGCCGCCGGCGCCATCGCGCTGTCCGGCTCACGAGCTCGCGAGATCTCGGCGGCGCTGCCGATCGTCGCGCTACCGGAGTGACAGGGAATCGGCACGCGGTCGGCGTCGTTGACGACTACGGCGCGGCGAGATTCCGCGTTTGAGCGCGGTTGACCGTAGACTGGCGACCGTCACCCACCGCCCCTAGGGAGCAGCGACGATCGTGACCGCCGAGCAGCCCGATCAGCAAGAGAACGAGCCTCGAGAAGAGTGCGGAGTCTTCGGAGTCTGGGCACCCGGTGAGGAAGTGGCCAAACTCACGTACTACGGCCTCTATGCCCTACAACACAGGGGACAGGAGGCCGCAGGAATCGCGGTCGCCGACGGCTCGCAGGTGCTGGTCTTCAAAGACCTCGGTCTGGTCAGTCAGGTCTTCGACGAGCAGACGCTCGCTGCGATGCCCGGGCACGTCGCCGTCGGGCACTGCCGATACTCCACCACCGGCTCCACCACGTGGGAGAACGCCCAACCGGTGTTTCGTAATACCGCGGCGGGTACCGGTGTGGCGCTGGGACACAACGGCAACCTCGTCAACACCGCCGAGCTCGCCGCGCGCGCCCGCGACGAAGGCCTGATGGGCAACCGCGGCGCGGTAGCGGCCACCACCGACTCCGACATCCTCGGAGCGCTGCTGGCCCACGGCGCGGCGGACTCCTCGCTCGAACAGGCCGCGCTGGAACTGTTGCCGACCGTCCGCGGCGCCTTCTGCCTGACCTTCATGGACGAGAACACCCTCTACGCCGCGCGTGACCCCTACGGCGTGCGGCCGTTGTCGCTCGGCCGGCTCGACCGCGGCTGGGTGGTCGCCTCCGAGACCGCCGCCCTCGACATCGTCGGCGCATCGTTCGTGCGCGACATCGAACCCGGCGAACTACTCGCGATCGACGCCGACGGCGTGCGGTCCACACGGTTCGCCAACCCCACGCCCAAGGGCTGCGTGTTCGAGTACGTCTACCTGGCCCGTCCCGACAGCACGCTCGTCGGCCGCTCCGTACACGCCACCCGCGTCGACATCGGCCGCCGGCTCGCGCGCGAGAGCGCCGTCGACGCCGACCTCGTGATCGGTGTGCCCGAGTCGGGGACGCCTGCCGCCGTCGGTTACGCGCAGGAATCCGGGATCCCCTATGGCCAGGGCCTGATGAAGAACGCCTACGTGGGCCGCACCTTCATCCAGCCGTCGCAGACCATCCGTCAGCTCGGCATCCGGCTGAAGCTCAATCCGCTGAAAGACGTGATCCGCGGCAAGCGGCTCATCGTGGTCGACGACTCCATCGTCCGGGGCAACACCCAGCGCGCCCTGATCCGGATGCTGCGCGAGGCCGGTGCCGTCGAGGTGCACGTGCGGATCGCCTCCCCGCCGGTGAAGTGGCCCTGCTTCTACGGCATCGACTTCGCGACCCCGGCCGAGCTGATCGCCAACGCGGCCACCGCCGACGGCGCCGGCGAGGAGATGCTGGACGCGGTCCGCCACGCGATCGGCGCCGACACCCTCGCCTACATCTCGCAGCAGGGCATGATCTCGGCCACCGAGCAGCCAGCCACCCGCCTGTGCTCGGCCTGCTTCGACGGTAACTACCCGATCGAGCTGCCCGGCGAGACCGCGCTCGGCAAGAACGTCATCGAGCACATGCTCGCGACCGCGGCGCGCAGCGGATTGCCGATCTCCTCGGAGAACGACAACGCCTCGGCCCTTCGGCGCCCCTGACGCCTGACGTCGCTTCGGCGTCGAAAGTCAGTGGGGCGCAGTGACTTTGCTGAAACGCAGCAGATGCTTGCGTCCCGTGTGGTCCTCCTTTAGCGCGGCCACGACGGAGTCGCGGTAGGAGGACAGCCCGGCCGCAGGCGGCGGGATCACCGCGTCGATGTCGTGCTCGTGGCAGATCGCGTCGCACTCCAACGACTCCACCAGAGGACGTGCCAAGCCCGCCTTGATCGGCGTCACCAGACCCACCCAGTGGCTCGCGATCGTCGGCGTCAGGAACGGCAGCACCACCATCACGCGCCGGCGCAGACCTGCGACGTCGGCGTAGGTCTGCATCGCGTCGCCGTACTCCATGACGTCGGGCCCGCCGACATCCCACGTACGTGACTCCGGAACGTCAGCACTCGCCGCTTCCGCGAGGTAGTACAGCGCGTCGTCGATCGAGATCGGCTGGATCTTGTTGTGCACCCACTTCGGTGTCGTCATCACCGGCAACCTGTCGGTGAGGTGACGAACCATCTCGAACGACGCCGACCCCGACCCGATCACGATGCCCGCCTGCAGCACCACCGTCTCGATCGACGAGGCCAGCAGGATCTCCCCGACCTCGACCCGCGACCCCAGGTGGCGCGACAGGTCGGCGCCCTCGGGGTGCAGCCCGCTCAGATACACGATGCGGCGCACGCCCGCCTTCTCGGCCGCGGCCACCACATTGCGCGCGGATTCGGCCTCCTCGGTGACGAAATCCTTCGAGGT
>NZ_JAQIIY010000023.1:0-122867 GCF_036946525.1 Mycobacterium kyogaense
CCCGAGTTCTGGCGATGTCACCGCGAAGCCGGTCACGTCGTCGTCGGCGAAGTCCCCGATTCGGCTCATGGCCGAAGTGTAACGCGTTCTAGTTTGCGCCCACGCTGGGCGGACGGGAGACGCACTGGGCCAGGTACAGCTCCTCGCCCAGCTTGCCCATCAGCTCCAGCTGTGTCTCGAGATAGTCGATGTGCAGTTCCTCGTCGGCGAGGATCTCTTCGAGGAGCGTGGCCGACGTGGCGTCGCCCTTCTCCCGGCACATCATCACACCGGGCCTCAGCCGCCCGACCACCTCGTACTCGATCGCGAGGTCGGCCTCGAACTGCTCGCGCACGGTCTGACCCACTCGCAGCGAGAACAGCCGCTGATAGTTGGGCAGACCGTCGAGGAGCAGGATGCGGTCGGTGATCTTCTCCGCGTGGACCATCTCTTCGAAGGATTCCTTGCGGGTGTGCTCGGCCAGCTCGGTGAAGCCCCAGTTGTCCTGCATCTTCGAATGTAGGAAGTACTGGTTGATCGCCGTCAGTTCGCTCGTCAGCTGCTCGTTGAGCAACTTCAAAACCTCGGGATCCCCTTGCATGGTCAGCTCCTCGAAAGCGGGTGTGGCGGCGTCACGGGCCGTGTGCCGAGCACGTTCAATCTAGTGCACCCAAAACGCTCTGCCACGTAAGTCTGCCCTCAGTGGCGCGACCGTGAGCCTGGACCGTTCGCAAAAAGTTAGGCTAGACTCCGCTACCGTAGGTAAGGCTAGACTCAGCTTGGTTGTGGCACCGACAGTGAGGATGGGCGTAGCGGATGTTCGTCTGCCTGTGCACCGGCACCACCCACCACGCCGTCGGCGAGTTGGTGGCCAACGGGGCCCGCACCTCGCGGGATCTGGCCGAGGCGTGCGGCGCCGGCGGTGACTGCGGCCGTTGCCGGCGCAATCTGCGGGCGATCATCGAGGCGCACTTCGCCGAGAAAGCAGTCGCGTCCGTGGTCAGCGTCGCTGGCTGAACTGGTCCAGCGCCGCGGCATTCGCCACCCCGCCGAGCAACTCGGCGAATTCGGCGTTCTCTCGTGCGGTGGCTTCCGCGATTCCCGGTCGATACCCCTGCGTGATGGTCCGCTTCACGGCCGTCAGGCTCGAAATGGGTCGGGCGGCAAGCACATCGGCGTGCCGACGGGCCTCTGCCATCAACTCCTCGGGCGCGCAGACCTTCCAGGCGATGCCCATCCGGTGCGCCTCCTCGGCATCCACCCACTCCGAGGACAGCAGCATCCAGGCCGCGTTCTGCCGGCCCATCAGCTGTGGCAGCAGATAGGACGACGCGGCTTCCGGGGCGACGCCGAGACTGGTGAACGGGCACTTCAGACGCGCCGTGGACGACATGAACACCAGGTCCGCGTAACCCAGGATCGTGGTCCCGATCCCCACCCCGACGCCGTTGACCGCGCAGATCAACGGTTTCGTCAGCTCCGCGAGCGCGGTGATCATCGTCGGGAAATTGCTGCCGCCGGTGTAGGAGCCGTCGGCGATGCGCGCCTGCATCTCCTTGAGGTCGTTGCCCGCGCTGAACGCGCGGCCCGCGCCGGTCAGAAGCACCACGGCGACATCGGGGTCCGCTGATGCCTCGGTCAGTGCCGTGGCAGTGGCGAGGTAGAGCTCCTCGGTGAACGCATTGAGCGCCTCGGGCCGGTCGAGCACGATCGTGCGAACCCGATTGTCATCGCTGATCTGCAGAGTCACGGTGCCACCGTAGCGAACGGGTCACGCAGCACGTAGCGACTGCTGGGCACGGTGTCGACGTTCTCGTTGGCGCCGAAGGCCGAGGTGCTCGCGATCATTCGCGTCATCCGGTCGGACAGATCGTCGTCGTCGCGCGCACCGAAGAAGGCATGCAGGTCGGTGGTCGCCGCAAGGGGGAAGAGCTCCTCGACGATCGCCGAGATCGGTTCGGCCCCCGCCGTGAGCGCACGGACCACCGTGTTCTGGGTGTAACCGAACGTCGCCTGGGTGTCGATGGCGACCTGGGTGTGTTCACGGTGCCACCGGGTCAGCCACGTCGCCTCGTCCAGCGCAGCCGGCCGGCGCAGCAGCGCGACGTTGGCCAGGCCCGGTGTCCGCTCTCCGGCCGGGGTCTGCGGGGGCTTGAGCGGAACGGACTCGGTGACCAGATACGCCGCGAGCCCATCGCTATGTGACTCCAGAATTTCTGTGGCAGCAGCGATCTGGCTGCCGTAATACTGGTCGGTCCAGATACTGACGACGCCGATCACGGGCGGGTCCAGCGTGGTCAGCGTCATCAACGAGTCGGTGACGGCCGCGTCGCGCACGTTCACGGTGAGACCGGCGACGCCGGTGCCGGCCACCTGATCGGCGATGTCGGTGCGCAAACGTGTGCACCACGCCTCGTCGCCGGGCGCGCCACGCAACGTGATGATGACCTTCTCCACTCCGCGACGATAACCCCGCGCCAGAATGGGGAGATGATCACGGGCGAGTCGGTGCGCGCGGCACTGCCGGAGGCTGCTCCGGTCCTGCGCAGCGTCGTCCTCACCGTCGTCGCCGCGCTGTGTGCGATCCGGTGGGGCCCGGCCGGTTCCGCGACCGCGGTCGCCGGCACCTCGGTGATCGCCGGAGTCGTGGCGCTGCAGCAGGATCCGCGCGGGCGAACCCTGCGGGTGCTGTTCGTCTCGGTGGTGATGGGCATGGCGATCCTCGTGGGCACCTCCGCGTCGGTGTTCTTCGGGCTCTTCGTCGCGGCTGCCGGCATCTGGTGCGCGCTCGCCGCGCTGCCCTGGGTGTGGGGCACATTCGCAGGACTCGTCGCCTCCGCGTCGGGATCTCTCGCGATCGCGGCAGGGCTGACGGCGCCGACGTGGGCCTCGACGATCGGGACGGCGGCGCTCGCGGTGGGTGCGGGTGCGCTGCAGGCCGCGGTGACCGCGGCGTCGCCGCCGCGACGCTGGCGGCGTCAGCGGGAAGCGCTGGCCGCGGCATACCGCTCGCTCGCCGAGGATGCGACACGACTGGCTGCCCATGCCCAGGAGTCGGTGGCCAGCGCCGAGCCGATGATCGCGCTGCGCGCCGCCTTCACCGCCGACGCGGCCCGCCCGACGCGCCGAACCGCCGGCTACCGCAACTGGTACGTGGTGCCCGGACGCATCGGCGCCAGCCTGGCCGACGTGGCGGCGGGCGCAGAGACAACCGACGTGTTGCACGCGGCCGCAGCCACCCTGAACGCGCTCGCCGACCCCGACCGATCAGCACGGGACAGCGTCGATACCGCACTCGCGAAACTCGACGCCGCCGTCGCCGCGTCGAAGGGCGATGCGGCACCCGCCGCCCAACGACTGTCCGCACACCTTCACCTCGCCGCAGCGCGGCGGCCGAACGACAGACTCCACGTGCGGCCGGCTGACCTGTGGACACGGGTGCGGATGGCGGTCAACGGGTTGCGAGACCACATCGACCGGCACTCCCCCGTGCTGCGCCACGCCGCGCGTCTCGGTGTCGCTGTGGCCTTGGCGTTCCTGCTGGGGCGTGTGGCGGCCGTGGGCGACGGGACGTGGATCGCGTTGACGGTGCTCATGGTGTTGCGTCCGGAGACGGCGCACACCTACACCCGCTGCGTGGGACGCACCGCGGGCGTGGCGGCCGGGGCTTTGCTGGTCTCGTGCATCGCCGTGGTGGCACACGCCGCGCCGGCAGTGTTCGCAGTCCTCGCGGGCGTCGCCGTGGGTGCGGCTCATGCGGCGTCGCGGTACGGGTACGTGGCGGTGGCCGCCGTGGTCGCCGCGGCCACGGCGTTCATCCTGGGCATCGATCACGCCGCGGTACTCGTCGACCCGCGCGAGGTGCTGATCGCAACCGCGATCGGCGGGGCACTCGCGGTGCTCGCCCACGTGCTGATGCCCGACGACCCGCTGACCCGGCTGGCGCAGCGGGCCGGGGAGCTCCTCAAGACCGAGATCGATTACGCGGCAACGGTGGTGAAGGTCTACCTGCACGAGATCGACAGCGCGACGGAGGTCCGTGCCACCGCGTGGGAGCGCACGTTCCGTGCTCGGGCGGCGTTCGAGGCCGCCTCCGGCGCGGCACGTCTGGTCTCGGCCGAGCAGCGGCGGTGGTTGCGGTGCTATCGCACGGTGCTGAACTCGATCACGGGGTCGTGCGCGACGCTCGAGGACAATCTTCCGGTCGACGCGTTCCCCCAGCTGCACCGGCCGTTCGTCCGTGCGGTCGACGAGTTCGTCGAGGTCCTGTGCGGTGAACCGATGACGGCCACCGACCCGTGGAGTGTCGACACCGATGAACTGACCGCCGCCGCCGAGCGGGTGCGGCGGTCGGTGCCCGGGCACGAATCGGTCGAGGGTTCGGCCCGCGTGCTGGTGTCCGAGATCGCGGCGATCACCCGTGCGCTGTGCCTGGTGGCCGAGACCCCGTGGCCGGCTGCGCGCTGAGTCACGTCAAGTCATCAACTGTTGACATCCGTGCGGATCGGCCTACAGTCGAAGTCAACAAACGATGACTTTCTGAGGAGATCCGATGACTGCACGCATCCAGGTACTCGTCGTCGGCGCGGGCCCTACCGGCCTGACCGCGGCGGTGGAACTCTCCCGCCTCGGCGTGAGCGTTCGGATCGTCGACCGAGCACCGCATCCGGCGTCGGAGTCGCGGGCGCTGGCCGTGCAGGCGCGCACGCTGGAACTGCTCCGGGTCCGCGGGGTCGGCGAGCAGATGCTGCCGCTGGGCAACCAGGTGCGCGCTGCGGCCCTGCATGCCGGCGGGCGCGATCTCGCGCAAGTCGAATTGAGTCGGATGCCCAGCGCCTTCAACGGCATTCTGATGCTCGCGCAGTCGGAGACCGAACGTCTGCTGACCGAGCAGCTCAGCCGCCAGGGGGTCAAGGTCGAGCGCGGAGTCGAGGTGGTCTCGGTGCGCAATGATGCTTCTTCGCAGTCTGTTTCGGCGGTTCTACGGTCCGCCGAAGGTGCCGAGGAGCACGTCGAGGCGCAGTACCTGATCGCCGCCGATGGTCCACACAGCACGATCCGCACAGCGTTGGGCGTGCCCTTCCCCGGGCGCATACTGCCGCACGACTACGTGCTGGCCGATCTGCACATCGCCGGACCTGTGCCTGAGGACGAGGTGTCGATCTTCCTGGCCCGCAACGGTTTTGTCGCCGTGTTCCCGATGGGTCACGGCCGGTTCCGCATGATGGCCACAGATCCTTCGGGCGTACTGGCTCGAGGATCGACGCCGACGGTCGGTCAGATGCAGGAGCTCTTCGACCGCACGGTCGGCGTGCCGGCGCGGCTGCACGGGGTGAACTGGAGTTCGCAGTTCCGGATCAACAGCCGCGCGGTGCCGGAGATGCGCTCGGGCAGGGTGTTATTCGGTGGCGACGCCGCGCATGTGCACAGTCCGGCGGGCGGGCAGGGAATGAACCTCGGAATCCAGGACATGATCAACCTGAGCTGGAAGCTCGCGATGGTGCTCGACGGGCGGGCGCGCCAGGAACTGCTCGACACCTACTCTTCCGAACGCCTGCCGGTGATCCGAAAGGTGTTGCGATTCACTGAGATCGGGACCCGAGTGTTCAACTCGACCAATCCCCTGGTCCACGCGCTGCGTATTCGCATGGCACCGCGGGCGCTGGCGCGCGACGCCGTGCAGAATGCGGCGGCCTCGATGTTCGGGCAGCTGTCGGCTGGGTATCGGGGGGACGCCCTGGCTGACGGTGCGGGTGGCCTGGGCGCCCTGCGGGCCGGTGACCGCGTGCCGGATGTGGACGGTCGTTATGACGCGCTTGACCTCGGTGCATTGACGCTGTTCGCAGGCGCGGACGCGGGTGCGGTGGTCGACGTGGCGCGGGCGTGGGACGGGGTGGTGCGCGTGCGCGACGGCGTGGATGCGCAGGGTTGGCTGCTGGTGCGGCCAGACGGCTACCTCGCTGCCGCCGGCGGGCCGAGCGACGGGCCCGTTCTCGAAACGTGGCTGCGGCGGTGGTTCGTCCGCCCCTGATTTGTCGGACCTTCGAACTAGTGTTCGATATATGGATGTGGTTGCCGGCGCGGTCGAGGTGATGCGGGGTCAGTTGGCGATCCTGCGCGACGCCTCCGACTCCCTGTCGCATCGTGAGCTGGTGGCGCTGATGGCCGAGGTCACGGCGGTCGTGCGGTCGGTGCCCGCGCTGGAGCATCAGATCCTGGCCCGGCTGACCACCGAGACGGAGCCGCGGCGGCTCGGGGAAGCGTCGTGGAAGAAGGTACTGACCACCACCTTGCGGGTGTCGGAGACGGACGCGAAACGTCGCCTCGCCGAGGCGTCCGCGTTGGGGCCGCGGCAGGCCATTTCTGGCGAGCCGTTGCCGCCGGTGTGGGAGGCCACCGCTAGCGCCCAGGCTTCCGGGGCTCTGGATGCCGACCACGTTGCGGTCATCGCGAAATTCCATGATGGGTTGCCGGTGTGGGTGGATGTCGACACTCGCGCGGCCGCGGACCGCCAACTCGCGTCACTGGGCGCGGGATTGACGCCGGAGGATTTGAAGAAGGCGGCGGATCGGTTGGCGGCGATGATCGACCAGGATGGGCCTGAACCCACCGACGCCGACCGCGCCCGCCGCCGCGGCATCCAGCTGGGTGCCCAGCAGGCCGATGGGATGAGCCGGCTGACCGGGTGGCTCACCCCCGAAGCGCGCGCCCACTACGAAGCCATCCAAGCCAAACTCGCCGCACCGGGGATGTGCAATCCCGACGACGAAAAGCCCTGTGTGGAGGGCGAACCCGCAGACGAGCAGCGCCGGTCGGACACGCGGAGCGTGGCGCAGCGCAATCACGATGCGTGGCTGGCGGTCGGCCGGATGGCGTTAAGCTCGGGTGAGCTGGGGTCGCACAACGGGTTACCCGTGACGGTGATCGTGTCGACGACGCTGCAGGAGTTGGAGAAGGGGGCGGGGGTGGCGGTCACCGGCGGCGGCAGCCTGTTGCCGATGGCCGATCTGATCCGCATGGCCGCCCATGCTCACCACTATCTGGCGGTGTTCGACCGCCACACCAACCAGCCGCTGTATCTGGGCCGCAGCAAGCGCCTCGCGTCTCCGGCGCAGCGGATCATGCTGCACTCCTCAGCCCGCGGCTGCACCCGTCCCGGCTGCAGCGTGCCGGGCTACTGGACCCAGGTCCACCACATCGACGACTGGAAGACCGGCGGCCCGACTGACATCACCAACCTCACCCTCGCCTGCGGCCCCGACAACAGGATGGTCGAACAGACCGGCTGGCCCACCCGCATCAACAGCAGGGGCCAGACAGAATGGGTCCCCCCACCCAACCTCGACACCGGAGGGCGCCGAACCAACGGCTACCACCACCCCGAACGCCACCTTCTCCCCGAAGACGACGATGATCCATAGGTCAACGTGCGCAACAACTTTCATTGCGGGGCAGGGGCTGTCGCTGCGGGCATCGGCAATTGTTCCTACCATTGTGTGCCATGGCAGCGCCGAGCGAAGGTCCGTCGCGGCCGGTGCTGCCCGCGACTCTGGTCGAAGTGGCCGGCCACCGGCTGCGCGATGCGATCCTGTCCGGTCAGCTCGCACCCGGCGAGAAGATCGTCGAAGAACAGCTGTGCGCCGACCTGGGTATCAGCAGGGCGCCGCTGCGCGAGGCGCTGCGTCTGCTGGCCCAGCAGGGACTGGTGGAGCACCTCCCGCGGCGCGGATCGCGAGTCACCGAATGGTCCCCCAGCGACATCCTGCAGCTGTTCGAGTTGCGATACGTCCTCGAACGGCACGCGATCGACACCGCGCTCCCCCTGGCCGATCCCGACCGTCAGCTCGAGCCGATCCGCGCTGCGTTGGATCACATGGTCAGTGCCCAGGATGCGCTCGATCGCGATGACGCCCACCGCGCGTTCCACGCCGCGGTGGTGACCTTGGCCGACAACCGACAGCTGGACATCGCGCTGGCGCCGATCCTGCTGAAACTGCAGCTGCCGATGGCGAAGAACCTCCGTGCGGAGGCGCTGCAGGGCGACCCGGCCGACGGCGTGGAGCGGCATCGCGCGATCCTTGCCGCTCTGGAGTCCAACGATGCGGGCGTCGTCGCGGCAGCACTGCGCGAGCACGGCCACCTCGACTACCTGGGACTCGACACGGACGTCAGCACGGAGCCGTAACGCGGTGCTGAAGCTGTAACACAGCAGCAGAGCGCTTACACAAACGACACATTCTCGACCCGCGATCGCCATGATTCTGTCGACAATCGACAAACATGGAGGAACACCGCGGCCCGTCGATCGGGCCATCCGTGGCCGAGATCCTGGCCTCCCACGCCAGCGGAACCGGATCGCCGACCAAGACCGCAGCCCGCGTCGCCGATGCGATCGAGGCCCGCGGAGACGACGGCACCTGGCTGTCCACCGTCCCTCGCTACGAGCTGATCGCGGCCGCCGAAGCCATCGAACGCCGGCCCGGAGCCCGCACGCTCCCGCTCTACGGCGTCCCCTTCGGAGTGAAGGACAGCATCGACGTCGCCGGCGTGCCGACCACGCTGTCGTGCCCCGACTTCGCCTACGTCGCCGACGCAACCGCACCCGCCGTCCAGCGTCTCCTCGACGCCGGGGCGCTGTACGTGGGCAAGACGAACCTCGACCAGTTCGCGACGGGCCTCAACGGCACCCGCACGCCGTACACCATCCCCCGCAGCGTGTACGGACGCGACATCATCTCCGGCGGTTCGAGTTCCGGCTCCGCACTGGCCGTGGCTCTGGGGCAGGTGCCGTTCGCCGTCGCCACCGACACCGCCGGGTCCGGCCGCGTCCCCGCAGCACTCAACGGCGTCGTCGGCGTCAAACCATCCCGCGGCTTGATCAGCACTGTCGGACTGGTACCCGCGTGCAAGTCGCTCGACTGCCTCACCGTCATGGCTGGCTCCATCGACGACGCCGACCGCGCGCTCGACATCATGATCGCCCGCGACGACGGCGATCCCTGGTCCCGTGACCGCGGTCCACGCGTGACCGGCGCACCCCTGCGCGTCGGACTGCCGCCCGTCGACGACCTGGAATTCTTCGGCGACACCACGATGCGCGCGGCACACCTCGCGTTCCGCGACCAGCTCGCCCGCAAACACCAGATCGTCGACATCCCCCTCGAACCCTTCCTCGCCGCCGGATCCCTGCTCTACCAGGGACCCTGGGTGGCCGAACGTCTCGTCGAATTCGGGGACTTCCTCGCCGAGCATCCCGAGTCGATCCATCCCGTGGTGCGCGAGATCTTCGCCAGCGGCCACCGCTACACAGCCGTCGATGCATTCGCCGCACTGCAGCGCCTCCAGGAACTCAAAGCCGAGGTGGGCAGGCTGTGGCGGCACATGGACGTCTTCGTCCTGCCCACGATCGGTACCACCTTCACCGTCGACGAGGTCCAGGCCGCCCCGATCGAGGCGAACACCGTGCTGGGCCACTACACCCACTTCGGGAACCTCCTCGACCTCTGCGGGGTTGCTGTCCCCGTCGGCGTCACCGAGAACGGAAAGCCCTGCAGCGCCATGCTTCTCGGCGCTGCTCTCTCCGACGACACCGTGCTGCACCTCGCCGCCCAGATACTCGACGAATCCCGGCCCGTCCGGCATCCCTCCCCCACCCCGATACCCTCAGAGGAGCTGCTGTGAACCCGATCCCGATCGCGGCGGAACCGTCGCCGTTCCCTCTCGTCCCCGGCAAGACCGCGCTGATGCTCATCGACATGCAGCGAGACTTCCTGCTGCCCGGCGGTTTCGGGGAGAGCCTCGGCAACGATGTCGGCCGTCTCGCCACCGTCGTCCCGCCGCTGGCGGCGCTGCTGGCCGCGGCACGCTCGGCCGGCCTGATGGTCATCCACACCCGCGAAGGTCACCGGCCGGACCTGTCGGACTGCCCGCCGGCCAAGCTCCGTCGCGGCGCGCCCTCCCAGCGGATCGGCGACCCGGGCGCGTTCGGACGCATCCTGATCCGCGGCGAATACGGGCACGACATCGTCGACGAACTCGCGCCCATCGATGGTGAAGTGGTGATCGACAAGCCGGGCAAGGGCGCCTTCTACGGAACAGACCTGTCCGGCGTTCTGACCGACGCGGGCATCACCCAGCTGATCGTCACTGGCGTCACCACCGAGGTCTGCGTCCACACCACCACGCGTGAGGCCAACGATCGCGGCTATGAGTGTCTCGTGGTATCCGATTGCGTCGGTTCGTATTTCGACGATTTCCACCGCGTCGGTCTGCAGATGATCACCGCGCAGGGCGGCATCTTCGGCTGGGTCGCCGACAGCGCGGCCGTCATCCCCGCACTGCAACAACTCGCCACTACGGCCGCCTGAGGAGATCCGATGAGCACCGACGTCACGACAGGCCCTCAGATGGGGACCCCCGAGGAGAAGTCCGTACCGCTGCCGTGGTGGTCGCGCGGAGATCTCAACGCGTTCTTCGGCCTGGGTTTCAACATCCTGGTCAACGTCTTGACACTGACCGGCCTGATGATCGGCGTCGTCAAGATCCCCGCCGGCGACGTCCTGGGCACCGTGCTCCCCGCTCTCGGGGTCGCACTGATCCTCGGCAATCTGTACTACACCTTCCTGGCCCGTCGGCTTGCCAAGCGGGAGAACAGATCCGACGTCACCGCGCTACCCTACGGCCCCAGCGTGCCCCACATGTTCATCGTGGTGTTCGTCGTGATGCTGCCCGTCTACCTCAACACCGACGACGCGATGCGGGCCTGGGAGGCCGGGTTGGCGTGGGCGTTCATGATCGGCGTGATCGTGATGATCGGTGCGTTCGTCGGCCCGTACATCCGTCGGCTCACCCCGCGGGCGGCGATGCTGGGCACGCTGGCAGGCATCTCGATCACGTTCATCTCGATGCGTCCCGCCGCACAGATGTGGGAAGCCGCATGGATCGGGCTGCCCGTTCTGGCGATCATCCTGATCGGCTTCTTCACCGACATGAGGCTGCCCTTCGGCATCCCGGTCGGGCTGGCGGCACTGCTCGTCGGCACCGCGATCGGCTGGCTCGGCGGCTACATGTCCGCACCGGATGTCAGCCAGGCCGTCTCCGACATCGCGATCGGTGTCCCGGATCTGCGCGTCGACATGTTGGTGTCCGGCCTGTCGAATCTGGCGCCACTGTTGGGGACCGCGATTCCGTTGGGTGTCTACAACTTCACCGAAGCGATGAGCAACGTCGAGAGCGCCGCTGCTGCGGGTGACAACTACAACCTGCGCAGCGTGCTGCTCGCCGACGGTGCGGGCGCGGTCGTCGGATCGGCGTTCGGCTCACCGTTCCCGCCGGCGGTCTACATCGGGCACCCCGGGTGGAAGGACGCCGGTGGCCGGTCGGGCTACTCACTGGCCAGCGGCGTCGTCATCGGAATCCTCTGTTTCCTCGGCCTTTTTGGCGTTCTCGACGCTTTACTGCCGGTTCCGGCGATCGTGCCGATCCTGCTCTACATCGGCCTGCTGATCGGTGCGCAGGCATTCCAGGCGGTGCCCCGGTTGCACGCGATCGCAGTCGTGGCCGCGATCCTGCCGAACCTCGCCCAGTGGGCCAGCGGTCTGATCGACAACGCGCTCAACGCTGCCGGCACGTCGGCCAGCAAGGTCGGAATGGAGGCGCTGGGCAACGCGGGTGTGGTGTACGACGGACTGCTCACGCTCGGCGAGGGTGCGGTGCTCGTCGGCCTGATCCTGGGCACGATGGTCACGTTCATCCTGGAGAAGAAGTTCCTCTTCGCCGCGATCGCTTCGGCTGTGGGTGCGGTGCTGTCGTTCATCGGCCTCATCCACGCACCTCAGGTCGCGTGGGCGGCGAATCCTCAGGTGGCACTGGGCTATTTGCTCTTCGGTGTGGTCTGCCTGCTGTATTCGTTCCTGCCGGGCGCCAAGAAGCCGGTCGAGGTGGACGAGTCCGACGTGGTCGCCGGTCACTGAGGGGGCGTATGCCGCGCGGCTTCCCGGGCCAACTGCACGCGGGAGGCAATGCCGAGCTTGGCGTAGATGTGTGTGAGATGCGTCTGCACCGTGCGCACCGAGACGAACAGCCGGGTGGCGATGTCCTTGTTGGCCATTCCCGTGCTGACCAACTGGGCGACCGCGACCTCGGTCGGCGTCAGCGACTCCCATCCGGTGCTGGCTCGTCTGCGTTCGCCACATCCCCGTCGTGCATAGGCGATTGCATCCTCGCGAGCCAGCGCCGCTCCCTCCGCCCAGGCGGACTCGAACGCGTCGTGGCCGAGCGCTTCCCGCGCGGTCGCCACGGCGGCCGCTGCGTCGGCGACGAACACCGGATAGCCCTTCAGCCCCATGTCTTCGCGAATCGCACTGGCTGAGGCGAGAAGTCGGCTGGCCACCTGATGATTGGCGTGTGCGACCGAGACTGCGGCGAGGATGTCCAACAGGTCGGAGACCGGCTGGTAAGCCTGCACGCGAACGACCTCATCGAGCGCTGTGACCGCATCGCGTCGCGCCTGTTCGATCTCGCCCTGGCGCAGCGCCACGCGCGCCCGATCACCAAGCGCAGTCGCGAGGTGCCATCCGCGCCGCGCCGCGACGGCTGCGTCGGCCTGCGCCCGAGCGTCGGAAGTCCGCCCGTCGAGCAACGCCACGATCGCCGCGGGGTTGGCGCTGATGTGCGCGAAGGCTGGCTGCGGGCCCAGACGCTCCGTCGCCGCCGAACTCGCCGCCACTGCGGCGGCTGTGTCACCGGCTGCCAGTGCGGCCGTCGCAAGGGCGCCGTAGGACAACCCCTGCAACCAGGGACCGAACTGGGCTGACGATTCGACCGCATCTGCTGCTGTCGTTCGCGCCTGCTCGGTCAGCCCCAGCGACGCCAGCGGGTAGGCGAGAAGGATCTGAGCGCTGACTCTGGCCTGCACGTCGTGCGCGGAGTCGGCAGCATCGATGAGCGCCTGGACCACCGAGACCGACTCGGCGCATTCGCCGTTCATGTAGAGCGCGTCACCGATGGACCACCGACTCCAACGGGCCGCCGAGGAATCACCGACCAGATCCGCGATGTCGCAGCCTTCCCGGCCGTAGCGCAGCGCGGCGGTCGGATCGCCCTCGCCGGTCGCCGCGGCATACGACGAGAACGCGAGAACCTGTCCCAGGCCCACCACGTCCCCCGCTGACCGAGCCAGCGACCGCGCTTCCCGCAGGTGGGCCGCGGCGACATCGGCATCGTAGGCGGCGACCGCTCCGCAGGCGGTGAGTGCGCGGGCGACCAGAGCATCATCTCCGACGTCCCGGGCCAGTGCCAGCGCCTGTTCGGCCTGTGCGACGAAGTCGACCGCGACGAGGTGGGCCGCGAGAATTGCCCGGTTGGCCAGAGCCCACGCTCGGGTCTGAGACGTCGCGTCGACGGCGCCGGCATCGGCGAGTGCGGTGTCGAACCACGCCATGCCTTCGAGGATCCTTCCCGTCCCCAGCCAGATCGGCTGTAACGACGACGTCAGGCGCAGCGCGCGATCGCCGGCTCCGCTGTCGCGACTCCACACGAAGGCGGCCAGCAGGTTGTCCATGTCACGCGCGGCCCGGTGGACCCGCTCCCGGTGACCGTCGACACTCGAGGCATCGAGGGCCCGTGCAACATCTGTGTAGTAGTCGCAATGACGTTGCCGTACGGCGTCGGCGTCGTCGTGTTCGTGGAGCCTCTCGGCGGCAAATTGGCGCATCGTCTCCGCCATTCGGTAACGCGTGATGCCAGAAGCGTTCTCGGTGAGCACGAGGGACTTGTCCACCAGAAGCGTGACGAGGTCGAGCACCTGGGCGCGCTCGATATCGCCAGTCGTCGGTGCCGCCGTCACGGCCTCCACCGCCGCGAGATCGCAGCCGCCGGCGAAGACGGCCAGCCGCCGGAACATCGTCCGCTCGGAGTCGGTCAGCAGGCCGTAGGACCACTCGACCGACGCGCGCATCGTCTGATGTCGCCGTACGGCGGTGCGAGCGCCGCCCGTCAACAGTCGGAAGCGGTCGTGTAATCCCGCGGCGATCTCCGACAGCGACAGCGACCTCGAGCGGGCCGCGGCCAGTTCGATGGCCAGCGGCATCCCGTCCAGGCGACGGCAGATGTCGGCGATCGACACGATGTCCCCGCCGCTCACGGGCAGCTGCGGGTTCACTCGCCGGGCACGGTCGATGAAGAGTTCGACGGCCTCGGTGGCCAGCGGCAGCGGTGGCAACCGCCAGGTGACCTCCCCTCCCACGTTCAACGACTCCCGGCTGGTTGCCATCACCACCAACTGTGGGCACCGTCCGAGAAGTGTCGTGACGATCGATGCGACGGAGTCGACCAGGTGTTCGCAGTTGTCCAGCACGACGAGCATGGACTGCTCCCCGACACTGTGGGTGAGAGTGTCGAGGGTGGTACGTCCCGGTTGATCGGGCAACCCGAGGGCACGCGCGAGCGCGATCGGTACCGACTCTGCTCCGGTCACAGTTGCGAGATCGACAAACCATGTGCCCCCGCTGAATTCGGCGGTCATGGAACTGCCGAGCTGGGCGGCGAGCCGCGTCTTGCCGATCCCGCCAGCCCCGGTCAGTGTCACCAGCTGGTGCGTCGCGAGAAGGCGACGCACGTCCACGAGGTGGTCCTGCCGCCCGATGAAACGGGTCAGCTGCGCGGGGAAGTTCTGTCCCGCAGTCACTGTCGTGGTGCGTAGCGGCGGAAAGGTGTTCTCGAGATCGCGGTGGCAGAGTTGCAGCACCCGTTCCGCGCGGGGCAGGTCACGAAGGCGGTGGGTGCCGAGCTCGATCGTCCACGCCCCCTCGGGCAAATGATCCACCACCAGGGACTCTGTCGCGGTGGACAGCACTGTCTGTCCCCCGTGGGCCAGGTCTCGTAATCTCGCGGCTCTGTTGATCACCGGGCCTGCGTAATTCGACTCATCACGCAGCGCGACCTCGCCGGTGTGAATCCCCATGCGCAACAGGATCGGTGGGCTCACCGCGCGGTGGATCGCCACGGCGCAGGCCACCGCGTCGGTGGCTCGCGCGAAGGCCGCCACGAAGCTGTCACCCTCGCCCTGCTCGACGGGCCGCACTCCGCCGTGTGTCGAAATACACTGACTGACAACAGTATCGAGGTGGCGGCAGGCGTCCGCCATCTCCGTAGGCTGCGACTCCCACAGGCGGGTGGAGCCCTGGACGTCTGCCAGGAGCAGCGTCACGGTTCCCGTCGGTAGTTGGCTCATATCTCACCCGTCCACCCTCGGCAAGGCCGCGTGTCAGTGTCGTCATCCTAGGTGTCGACGGTCGGGCTCAGTACCCGTTGGCGAAAGTGACCGGCAGGGCAACGGGTCCTGTGACACCCGTGAGTGCCTTCCAGGGTGCCGGGCCGTCCTGACGGATACGCGGCATCCGCCGCGCCAGAACTGTCAACGCCTCGGCCAGTTCGACCCTGGCCAGGTGCGCGCCGAGGCAGTAGTGCACTCCACCACCGAATGTCAGCATCGCCGGCGCCCCCACTCTGGTGATGTCGAATTGGTCGGGACGATCGAACACGGCGGGGATCGCGGTTGGCTGCCGCAGTGTTGGCGACGACGACGGTTCCTGCCGCAAGGGTCACGCCGGCCACGGTGACCTCCTCGGTCACTCGGCGAAAGGTCGTGAAGATCACCGGGCAGAAACGCATCACCTCGTCGACGGCCTGTGGAGCGAGCTCGGGATGCCGCGACAACAACTCCCACTGGTCGGGGTGCTCGCTGAAGACCTGCACCGCTGCGGCGAGTTGGTTGCGTGTGGTGTCGGTGCCGGCCATCAGCAAGGTGGCGGCGACGTTCAGCAGTTCGGCGTGTGTCAGCCGGTCCCCGTCGACTTCGGCGCGCATCAGGGTGGACAGCAGGTCACCGGTGTCGGTGCGGCCGCGGACGTGCACCATCTCGTCGAGGTAGGCCTCGAGGGCGTTCCAGGCACGCAGGATTGCCGGGGCGTCATCACCGACGTTCCAGTCGAACAGTCTGAAGATGTCGTCCGCCCAGCCGGACAACAGGTCCCAGTCCTGCCGGGGCGTGCCCAGTAGCGCGCAGATGACGGGTACCGGATAGCGACGCGCGACGTCACCGACGATGTCGCAGCGACCTGCCGGAACCACCTGGTAGGCCAGTTCGGCGATGACGTCGGCACACATCGTGCGCAACCGCCCCGCAGCCCTGGGTGTGAACGCGTGAGCGACGAGTCGGCGCAGCCGTGCATGCCGTTCACCGTTGAGGCTGAGCAAACTGTTGGTGACGATGTCCCAGAGTTCACCGGAGGTGACGCCCTGTGCCGTCAGGATGATGCCCTCGGGCATCGCGAAGCGGTTGTCACGCAGAGCCATTCGGACGAGGTCGTAGCTCAGTAGCTCCGGCCCGTGCAATCCCCTGGCGATCGGCGACCGGTCGCGGGCGAATCTGATCAATTCGTGGGCTTCGTGGAAACCGGAGGCCTGCTCGAAGTCGAGTTCCGGCAGGCCGGAGGTGGCGAGCGTGGCGTGATCGTGGGCCGTCGATGCTGACATGGTGGTCACCTGCCGAGAAGTGGTGGACCCCGTCACGGTGTGCGGGTACATCGACTGTCCGCGACAACGGCGCGAAAACCATCCGTCGAAACGCGTATTTTCTCCGCGCGGGGTCGTAGTCACCTGTGCTTTCAGTCGGCACCGATGTCGGCCACGAACGGCACCGACGCGTTCTCGCCCAGCACGATGTACATGCGCCGCCACGGGTCATCGCCCTCGAGGAGCCACTGGTGACCTGAGCCGGTGGTGTCCTCGGCCAACAGCACATCGCCGGGTGAGAGCCGGAACTGTTCGCCGTCGCGCGTGGTGAACAGCAGTGTGCCCGCCAGCGTGACGACGAGCTGACGGACTGGCGCGGTGTGCCAGGCCAGCGTGCCGCCCGAGGCCGTCTCCTCCACCGTCACCGACGTCACCGGCACGCTCGACGACACCATGTCGTCGTTGCGCCCCCGCTCCATGTCCAGGCGGCCGACCTCGACGTGGGACGCATCGTCGGTGCCGGTCCACAGGCGTACGCAACGGATCATGCGCGCCACCGTAGCTTGCGGGTTGCGTCACACCTCGCCCGCGCCGCGCCGGAGATCACCCGCGACTTCGTGGACAATTGTCCACGAAGTTCTTAGGCTGCCTATCATGACCGATCGCGGCCGCAGCGCCGATCCCCGCGCCGAGCGGGTCCGTGCCCGCCTGCGCGAGGCTGCGTTCGCCATGGCGCACGAACGCCCGGTCGACGAGATCACCGTCGGCGATCTCGTGACCCGCGCTCAGGTCAGCCGCCAGGTCTTCTACCGCCACTTCCGTGACCGCGACGATGCCGTCAACGTCGCGTTCACGCAGGCCTTCGCCGACGCGACCACCGACCGACATTCCGACCCGCGCACCCGGATCACCGACCTGTTCGCCTTCGCCGCCGAGCACCGCGCGATGTACCGCAACATCGTCCCGAGCACCGTCACCCAACACGTCGTGACGATGTTCCGCGCTGCACTGTTGCCCGCCTGCGAACAGATCGCGGCCCAGGGCATGGCCGTCGTCTCCACCATCGCGCCGCTGTCCGCCGAGGCGGTCACCCGATTCCTCGTGGGCGGCCTCATGGAGGTCCTGCGCTCGTGGATGGAGGACCCTGACGCCACCGATCTCGCTGCCCGTGTCACCGCCGCGCTCGACACGATCGACGCACTGCTGGGCATCTCCCCGACTCATCCCCCTCTGACCCGAAAGGACTCGTGATGGGTAAGCACCACACCCCCGAAAAGCCTGTTCTGCCCGACCGATCCGCGCTGCGCACGGTCGTCCTCGCCTTGGCCGGTCTGACCGTGTTCGTGATCGCGATGGTCGCCAGCTATTCAGGAGCCTTCGCCAAACCGACGCTGCATCACATGACCGTCGCGGTGTCGGCGCCGCCGCAGATCGTCGACGGCCTGCGCGCACAGGACACCTTGCAGGTCACCGACGTGGGCAACGCAGACGCTGCCCGCCGAGAGGTCTTCGAGCGGCGAGCCGACACCGCGTTCGCCGTCACCCCTGACCGCCAGCTCGCGATCTACGTCGCCGGCGGTGGCGGACACAGCGTGGCCGCGGCCGCCGAGACCGTCGGCCGCACCGTCGCCGACCGCGCGGGTCTGCCCGTCGTCGTCACCGACGTCGCACCGACATCCGCCGGCGACCCGTCCGGCACCGTCGAGTTCTACGCCGTCATCTTCCTGTCCATCGGCGCCTCGCTCGGTGCGGCGCTGCTCGGCCGGCTGATGGGGCCCGTCCGGAGCCCGCGGACCTTCGCCCTGCGCACACTCTCGCTGTCCGCGTTCTCCGCCGTGCTCGCCGGCGCCGTGACCGTCTACGCCGACGTGGTCCTCGGCGCGCTGGTCGGCCACACCTGGCAGGTCTTCGGCGCGCTGTGGCTCTACGCGATGGCCGTCGGAGGTGCGGTCACCGGCGTCGCGGCCGCCTTCGGCACCGCCGCGTCGGTCCTGCTCGGACTCTTCCTCGTCGTCGTCGGCAACGCCGCCGCAGCCGGGCCCGTCGGCCGCCCCCTGCTGTCTGGCTTCTACTCGACCTTCACCGCGATCGTGCCGCAGGGCTCCGGAGTCTCGTTGCTGCGCAGCATCTCCTACTTCGACGGCCACGGCGCCGCAGTGGGGTTGGCGACGCTAGGGGCGTGGGCCGCGGTGGGCTGCGTGCTGGCAGTGCTCGCGACGGCCGTGCGTCTGAATTATCGTGCCGCCTATGAGCGCATCGCCGATCGAGCCGTACTACGACCTCGGCTCCTACAGTCGGCCGACTGACACACCGTCGCCGGAGGCGCAGGTCTGGTTCGACCGGGGCATGGTGTGGGCGTACGCGTTCAACCACGACGAGGCGATCGCGTGTTTCGAACGGGCGCTCGACCTCGACCCGGATTTCGCGCTGGCGCGATGGGGCATCGCCTATGCGATCGGGCCCAACTACAACAAGGCGTGGGAGGCGTTCGACCCCGTCGACCTGACCTCATCGGTGGCGCGGGCGCGTGCCGAACTCGCCCGCGCCGCCGACGGGCGTGCGAGTGCGATCGAGCGGGGGCTGATCGACGCGCTGGCGGCGCGGTTCCCGACCGACGATCCGGAGGACACCGCCGCGCTGCAGGCCGGCCATGCCGCCTACGCCGACGCGATGACGGCCCTGGCGCTGGCCCATCCCGACGACGTCGATGTCGCCGCCGCGCTGACCGCCGACGCACTGGTCAACATCACCGCGTGGGCCCTGTGGGACACCCGCACCGGTGAGCCAGCACCCGGCTCACGCGTCATCGAGGCCATGCAGATCCTCGACGCGGCGCTCGCCACACCGGCGGGACGCGCACACCCCCGGAATCCTGCATCTCTACGTGCACGCGATGGAGATGTCGGCGGCACCGCAGAAAGCACTGCCGGCAGCCGACCTGCTGCGCGGTCTGGTTCCCGACGCAGGCCACCTGCAGCACATGCCGAGTCACATCGACGTGCTGTGCGGCAACTACCACGACTCCGTAGCCGCCAATATCGCTGCGGTGCAGGCGGATCGACGCTTCGTCGAGCGATCGGGCCCGCTCAACTTCTACTCGCTCTACCGCGCCCACAACCTGCACTTCGTGGTCTACTCCGCGATGTTCGAGGCGAACCTCTCCACCGCGCTGTGGGCCGCCGACGAACTGTCGGACCAGCTGACCCCGGAGCTGCTGCGCATCCCGTCGCCGCCGATGGCGGACTGGTTGGAGGCGTTCGTGCCACTGCGCGTGCACGTGCTCATCCGGTTCGGGCGGTGGGACGACCTGATCGCCACGCCGCTGCCGGAAGACGCGGACCTGTACTGCACCACCACGGCAACCATCCACTACGGCCGCGGTGTCGCCTACGCCGCCACCGGACGACTCGACGAAGCGCGCACGGAGCGGGAGGCCTTCGCCACGGTCTATGCACAGATCCCGGAGAGCCGCTACCTGTTCAACAACACCAGCCGGGACATCCTGGCGGTCGCCGAGGCCATGCTCGACGGCGAGATCGCTTATCGAGCACATCAATTCGAGGAGGCGTTCGCACACCTGCGCCGCGCGATCGAACTGGACGACGCTCTCCCCTACGACGAGCCGTGGGGCTGGATGCAGCCCACCCGGCACGCCTACGGGGCGCTGCTGCTCGAGCAGGGCCGCGTCGAGGAGGCCGCCGCGGCCTACGCCGCCGACCTCGGACTGGACCCGACACTGGCCCGGCCGTGCCAGCACCCGGGCAATGTGTGGAGCTTGCACGGCTACCACGAATGCCTGACCCGGCTCGGTCGCGCCGCCGAAGCGGCGATCATCGCCCGCCAGCTCGAGCTCGCGGCCGCCCGCGCCGACGTGCCGATCCGCGCGTCGTGTGCCTGCCGCATGGATGCGTAGACTTCCGCCTGTGTCTCTGAGCGCGGCAGACGTCGACTACCTGCGCCGCTGCGTGGACCTCGCTCGGCAGGCGCTCGAGGCGGGTGACGAACCGTTCGGGTCAGTTCTGGTCGACGCCGACGGTGAGGTGCTGTTCGCCGATCACAACCACGTCGCCGGCGGGGACGCCACCCGGCATCCGGAGCTGGCGATCGCGCTGTGGGCCGTCGAGAATCTCAGCCCGGCGGACCGTGCCGCGGCGACCGTCTACACCAGCGGTGAGCACTGCCCCATGTGCGCGGCCGCCCACGCCTGGGTCGGCCTGGGCCGCATCGTCTACGCGGCCTCGTCGGCGCAACTCACCGGCTGGCTGCAGGCGTGGGACGCGCCGGCACCGCCCGTCGCCGCGTTGCCGGTGAGCGCAGTCGCGCCGGGTGTGCCGGTCGACGGGCCCGCGCTCGAGCTTGCCGACATCATGAAAGCGTTGTACGAGAGGGCCTTTCGTCGATGAGTGAGCCGGACTGGGTCACCCATGCCATCTGGTGGCACCTCTATCCCCTCGGCTTCGTCGGCGCCCACCCGGCCGATCCGCCGCCGGGGCCTGGCGAGCATCGGCTCCGCCGGGTCGTGGACTGGCTCGACTACGCGCGCGATCTCGGCACCTCCGGTATCGCGCTGGGGCCGATCTTCGCGTCGCAGACCCACGGCTACGACACCACTGATCACTACCGCATCGACGAACGCCTCGGCGACGACGGCGATGTCGACCACCTCATCGCCGAAGCTCACGCCCGCGGACTGCGCATCCTGCTCGACGGTGTCTTCAACCACGTCGGCACCGACTTCCCCCGCTACCGTGACGCGCTCGCCGGCGGCGACACGTCCTGGTTCCGGGTGCGGGGCGGTGAGTTCGCCACCTTCGAGGGCCATGGCGGCCTGATCGCGTTGAACCACCGTAATGCGGAGGTGGTCGACTACGTCGTCGACGTGATGTGCCACTGGCTGGATCGCGGTGCCGACGGGTGGCGCCTCGACGCGGCCTACGCGGTGCCCGACCGCTTCTGGGCGCAGGTCCTGCCCCGGGTGCGGGAGCGACATCCCGACGCGTGGATCGTCGGCGAGGTCATCCACGGCGACTACGTGGCGCGGGTGAACGACTCCGGCTTCGATTCGGTGACCCAGTACGAGCTGTGGAAGGCGATCTGGAGCAGCCTCAACGACGCGAACCTGCACGAGCTCGACTGGGCGCTCAAGCGGCACAACGAATTCCTGGATGCGTTCGTGCCGTTGACGTTCATCGGCAACCACGACGTGACCCGCATCGCGAGCCAGCTGGACAACCCCGACCACGTCGACCACGCGCTGGTGATCCTGATGACCACCGGCGGCACCCCGAGCATCTACGCCGGCGACGAGGTCGCCTACCGCGGGGTCAAAGAGGAACGCTTCGGCGGTGACGACGCGGTGCGGCCCGAATTCGGTTCTCCGCTCGAGGGAGTCGGTGACCACGGGCATCAGGTGCTGGCTGCCCACCAGCATCTGATCGGGCTGCGGCGACGCCACCCGTGGCTGCACACCGCGCGGACCGCCCCGCTGCAGGTGACCAACACCGGATACGTCTACGTCTCCCGAGGCGGAGACGACGCGTTGATCGTCGCGCTCAACGTCGGCGACGAATCCCTACCGGTGTCGTTGCGCGAGTTCGGATTCGGTGCTGCCGAGGTGGTGGCCGGGTCCGGGGCGCCGCCGGCGGAGACGGTCACCGAGACGGCGGTGCCGCCCCACGGGTGGCTCATCCTCGCGCCTCGTTGATCCAATTCCGCGCTGATCTCACCGCAGCAGCTCCAGCGTCGCCTCGTCTTCCTCGCCACCGTAGAACGCTTCCACCACGTCCGTGAACACCGATCCCCCGCCCGCACGGGCGAACAGCGTCATCGACGAGCGCACCTCCAGATCGTCGGGATACCCGAGGATGTCGCGGGCAGTTCGGTCGCGGTGGGTCAGCAGCAGCGCGGTGCACTCGTGCAGGCGCGGCCCGAGCACCGCATGCTCGAGGTAGGCGGTCGCCTCCTCCAGGGACGTCACGCCGAACCGGTAGGCCGTGGCGCTGTGTCCGAGGCCGCGCATCTGGGGGAAGACGAACCAGATCCAGTGGGTGCGTTTGCGGCCCGCGCGCAACTCCGCGAGGACCGTCTCGTAGACCCCGGCCTGAGCGTCGGTGAAGCGCTCGAGGTCGAACGGATCGGAATCAGAAGTAGTCATCGTCGGGTCTCGAGTGTGGCAGGCCGGCGCCGTTGATCACTGCGCCGAGTCGTAATCGTTAGCCAACCGCGACCGCGAATGGCTGTGTCGGACAGTGGATCGGCAGGGCCGAACGTGTTCCATGGCGGATGCACACGACGGCACGTTTGCGCGACATGTGGACTTGTAATGAAAGGTGGGTTGGTTGCCGTTATGAAGTTGAGAGAGAAGTTTCGAGGTCGGTGGGTTCGCCGGATGGCGGCCGTCGCCCTGGCTGTCACCACGCTGCCCGGGCTGATCGGCTTCGTCGGGGGATCGGCGACTGCCAACGCGTTCTCCCGTCCGGGTCTGCCGGTCGAATACCTGGACGTGTTCTCCGCGTCCATGAATCGCAACATCCGCGTGCAGTTCCAGGGCGGCGGCCCGCACGCCGTCTACCTGCTGGACGGTCTGCGCGCCCAGGACGATTACAACGGCTGGGACATCAACACCCCGGCGTTCGAGTGGTACTACCAGTCGGGCCTGTCGACGATCATGCCGGTCGGCGGTCAGTCCAGCTTCTACAGCGACTGGTACCAGCCCTCGCGGGGCAACGGCCAGGACTACACCTACAAGTGGGAGACGTTCCTAACCCAGGAACTGCCCGCGTGGCTGGAGGCCAACCGTGGCGTGTCGCGGACCGGTAACGCGGTCGTCGGCCTGTCGATGGCCGGCAGCGCGTCGATGACGCTGGCCATCTACCACCCGCAGCAGTTCATCTACGCGGCAAGCCTTTCCGGGTTCCTGAACCCGTCCGAGGGCTGGTGGCCGATGCTGATCGGGCTGGCGATGAACGACGCGGGCAGCTTCAACGCCGAGAGCATGTGGGGACCGTCCTCGGACCCGGCGTGGAAGCGCAACGATCCGATGGTCAACATCAACCAGCTGGTGGCCAACAACACCCGGGTCTGGGTCTACTGCGGTACCGGTACCCCGTCGGACCTCGATTCGGGTACGGCCGGGCAGAACCTGATGGCGGCGCAGTTCCTCGAGGGCTTCACCCTGCGGACCAACATCAGCTTCCGGGACAAGTACATCGCGGCCGGCGGCACCAACGGGGTGTTCAACTTCCCCGCGCAAGGTACGCACAGCTGGGGCTACTGGGGACAGCAGCTCCTGCAGATGAAGCCGGACATCCAGCGGGTGCTCGGAGCTCAAGCCACCGCGTAACCCTCACACTCAGAGAGCCTGCCGTTTCCCCCGAGCGGCAGGCTCTCTGCTGTGTACCGGTGCAAAGGTGACCAGGGTGTGACCACTGGTCGACGGGGGGTCTTCCGGCGTTTGGGCGTCTACCACCCGGGGGTATCAGGTGGCTGGTCGGGCGCGACGGTCGCGCCGATGTCGAGGCCTCCTGGAGACAGCCGTGATCCCCTTCATCTGCCCCACCTGCGGTTCGGTCGACATCGATTCGGCCGACTGCGTCTCGTGCGTCGCCCCGGGCTCTGACGCCGCGGCCTGAGAGCTCAGCCCTGCCGGGTCGGCCTAATCGTGAGATCGCCGATCTCAACGTCGTGCGGTTGCTGGATCGCGAAGGCGATGGCGCGGGCGACCGCATCGGCGGGCAGACCGAATTCGTCCATCTGAGCCCGGATCTGGGCGGCGAGACCAGAATCGGTCACCGAGCCGTCCAGCTCGGTGTTCACGAAACCCGGTGAGATCGACGTCGTCCTGACGACACCGTCGGTCGATTCCTGGCGCAGTGCCTCCATCACGGTCCGCACCGCGTTCTTGGTGGCCGCGTAGACGCCCATCGTCGGCGTGATCTTGATGCCGGCCGTCGACACCGTGGTGACGATGTGACCGCGGCCCTGGCGGCGGAACACCGGCAGCGCGGCGGCGATCCCGTACAGGACCCCGCGCACGTTGACGTCGATCATCGCGTCCCAGCCGGCGACATCGGCAGCGGACATCTCCCCGATCGTCGCGATACCGGCGTTGTTCACCAGGACGTCGAGCCGGCCGAACCGCTCGACCGCGATGTCGACGACGCGCTGTACGTCCTCGGCCACGGTGACGTCGGCGGGGACCGCGACCGCTTCGTTCGGTAGCTCCGCGAGCAGCGCCTCCAGCCGCTCGGTGCGGCGGGCGGCCAGCACCACCCGCGCACCCCGGGCGGACAGCAAGCGCGCGGTCGCCTCCCCGATGCCGCTGCTGGCTCCGGTGATGGCGACCGCCTGGCCGGCGATCGGATCGGCGGTCACGGGCGCAACACCACCTTGCCGCGGCTGTGGCGCGCGGCCAGATCGGCGTAGGCGGCGCGCACCTCGTCGAGGGGGTAGACCGCGGCGATCGGTAGGTCGAGTTCGCCGCGGGCGATGAGATCGGCCAGCTCGGCCAGGTCGTCGACGCCCGACTCGGCGCCGCCGACGGACAGGACGCCGAACCGTTCGACCGCCGCGAAGTCGATGATCGTGTTCACGCGCTCTGGTGCCACCCCGAGTTCGGTGACGGCCAGGTCGACGTATCCGCCGCCGAACAGGTCGAGGAACGCGTCGACGCGGCCGTCCGGCGCGGTGGCCCGTAATCGCTGCGCGAGGCCGTCACCGTAGTTGACGGGGACGACCCCGTGATCACGCAGCCACTCGTCGTTGCCCGGCCCGGCGATGCCCAGGACCGTCGCACCGGTCCGCACGGCCAGCTGAGCGGCCAGGGTGCCCACACCCCCCGCGGCCGCCGACACGGCGACGGTGTCGTCTGCGGTGAGCTCGAGCGACCGCACCGCCGCGCACGCCGTCGTGCCTGCGACGGCCAGCGATCCGGCCTGCTCCCACGACAGTCCCGGAGGTTTTCCGATGACCTGGTCTGCCGGCACCGCGACGTACTCGGCGTGGCTGGACCGCTCGTCGGAGAAGCCGAGGACGTCGTCGCCCACGGACACGCCGGTGACCTCCGGCGCCGTCTCGACGACGACACCAGCGACGTCGCTGCCCTGTCCGGACGGGAACGTGGCGGGCCATCGGTCGTGCAGGACGCCCTCTCGGATCAGGGCCTCACCCGGGTTGATGCCCGCGGCGCGTACCTCGATCAGCACCTGGCCGGGACCCGGCACGGGCCGTGGGACGTCACGGACCGCCAAGACCTCGATGCCGCCGTAGCGGTCGAACTGGACTGCTCTGCTCATGAGGGGTACGACCCGCGACGGCGCAGGACTATTCCGCGCCGCAACCGGCTATCAGTCAACTCATGGATTTCGCGCAGCGCACCGTCGATCTCGCCCGCCAGAACGTGATGGAGGGCGGGCGACCCTTCGCCACCGTCATCGCCCGCGACGGGCAGGTGCTGGCAGAGAGTCCGAACCTGGTCGCGCAGACCAACGATCCCACCGCCCACGCCGAGATCCTGGCGATCCGCGCCGCGTGCACGGCCGTCGGGTCCGAGCACCTCGGCGGCGCCACCATCTACGTGCTGGCCCACCCGTGCCCGATGTGTCTCGGCTCGCTGTACTACTGCTCCCCCGATGCCGTCGTCTTCCTCACCCAGCGCGACGAGTACGCGCAGTACTACCAGGACAACCGCAAGTATTTCGAGCTGGCCACGTTCTACGACGAGTTCGGGAAATCCTGGCAGGACCGTCGCCTGCCGATGCAGCACCAACCGCACCCCGACGCCATCGACGTCTACCGGCTCTGGCAGGAGCGCCACCCGGAGGCCTGATCCTCACCGGGGCGGGCGGGAACAAAGTCCTCCAGCACAGGGTTGAGCGCATCAGGTTCAACTTCGTGTTGAAAAAGCCCAGGAGGATTGATGGCTGAAGCTCTGCAAGTTCCGGTCTTGTTCGTCAGCGAGCCGATCGTGCTGCCCGGAATGGTGGTGCCGATCGAGCTCGATGACGCCGCCCGTGCCGCGGTCGACGCGGCCCAGGCCAGCCAGACCGGCAAGCTGCTGATCGCGCCGCGGCTCGACGACCGCTACCCCACCTACGGCGTGCTCGCGTCGATCGTGCAGGTGGGTCGCGTGCCCGGCGGCGGCGCGGCGGCGGTGGTGCGCGGTGAGAAGCGCGCCCACATCGGCACCGGCGCCACCGGCCCCGGCACCGCGCTGTGGGTCACGGTCGACGAGGTCGCCGACCCGGAGATCACCGACGAGACACGCACTCTGGCCGCCGAGTACAAGAAGCTGCTGCTGGCGATGCTGCAGCGCCGCGAGGCGTGGCAGATCGTCGACGTGGTCAACAAGATCACCGACCCGTCGGCGCTGGCCGACACGGCCGGCTACGCGTCCTACCTGTCGGACGTGGAGAAGCGCGAGCTTCTCGAGACCGAAGACGTGGCCGCCCGGCTGCGGCTGTTGATCGGCTGGACGAGCGATCATCTGGCCGAGACCGAGGTCAACGACAAGATCGCCGAAGACGTGCGCGCCGGAATGGACAAGCAGCAGAAGGAATTCCTGCTGCGCCAGCAGCTCGCCGCGATCCGCAAGGAGCTCGGTGAGGGTGAGCCCGAAGGGTCCGACGACTACCGGGCTCGCGTCGAGGCGGCCGACCTGCCGGAGAAGGTCCGCGAGGCGGCGCTGCGCGAGGTCGGCAAGCTGGAACGCTCCAGCGACCAGAGCCCCGAAGGCGGCTGGATCCGCACGTGGCTCGACACCGTGCTGGACCTGCCGTGGCACGTCACGACCGATGACTCGGCGGATCTGGTTGCGGCCCGGGCGATCCTGGATGCCGACCACCACGGGCTGGACGACGTCAAGGACCGCATCGTGGAGTACCTGGCCGTGCGGGCCCGTCGCGCACAGCGCGGCATGTCCATCGTCGGCGGTCGCGGTTCCGGCGCGGTGATGGTGCTGGCCGGTCCTCCTGGCGTCGGCAAGACGTCGCTGGGTGAGTCCGTCGCGCGGGCCCTGGGCCGAAAGTTCGTGCGCGTCGCCCTGGGCGGCGTGCGGGACGAGGCCGAGATCCGCGGACACCGGCGCACCTACGTGGGCGCGCTGCCCGGCCGGATCGTGCGTGCCATCGGTGAAGCAGGATCGATGAATCCCGTTGTGCTGCTGGACGAAATCGACAAGGTCGGCTCGGACTACCGCGGTGACCCGTCGGCGGCTCTGCTGGAGGTGCTGGACCCGGCGCAGAACCACACGTTCCGGGACCACTACCTGGACCTGGATCTGGATCTGTCCGATGTGGTGTTCCTGGCGACGGCCAACGTTATCGAGAACATCCCGCAGGCGCTGCTGGACCGCATGGAGCTGGTGCAGATCGACGGCTACACCGCCGACGACAAGGTGGCCATCGCCCGGAACTACCTGCTGCCCAGGCAGGCCGAGCGCGCCGCGTTGACCGTCGACGAGGTCACGGTGACCGACGAGGCACTGCTCAAGATCGCCGCGGACTACACCCGCGAGCCGGGCGTGCGCCAGTTCGAGCGATTGCTGGCCAAGGCGATGCGCAAGGCCACCACGAAGCTGGCGGCAGACCCGTCGCCGATCACCATTGATGAGCCGGATCTCGTTGCCTACCTTGGGCGTCCACGCTTCACGCCGGAGTCGGCGGAGCGCACCGCGGTGCCCGGCGTCGCGACGGGGTTGGCTGTCACCGGACTCGGCGGCGATGTTCTCTACATCGAGGCGGGCTCCACCGACGGCGAGTCCGGGTTGGCCCTGACCGGGCAGCTGGGTGACGTGATGAAGGAGTCGGCGCAGATCGCGTTGTCCTACGTCCGGGCCCACGCCGCCGAACTGGGCGTCGACCCGGCGGCGCTGGACCGTCGCATCCACGTGCACGTGCCCGCGGGTGCGGTGCCCAAGGACGGGCCGTCTGCGGGCGTCACGATGGTGACGGCGCTGGTGTCGATGGCGACCGGGCGCAACGTTCGCTCCGATGTCGGCATGACCGGTGAGGTGACGCTGAACGGGCGGGTGCTGCCCATCGGCGGGGTCAAGCAGAAGCTGCTGGCCGCGCAACGGGCCGGGCTCTCGACGGTGTTCATCCCGCAGCGCAACGAGCCCGATCTGGACGACGTTCCGGCTGAGGTGCTCGAGGCGCTGGACGTCCGACCGATGACCGACGTGGCCGACATCATCGCGCTGGCCCTGGAGCCGGCGGTCGAGTCGGCGACCGCGGCGGCCTGACAACCGATAGGCGCGAGCAGACGCGAACTCGCACGGAATCACGCGATTCCGTGCGAGTTTGTGTCTGTTCGTCGGAAGGAGCGACTGTGCCCGTACGCGGTGCGCCGCTGCGCAAGCTGGGATTTCTCACCATCGGACGGTTCGACGTCGACAACCCGGGACCGGGCATCGAGGAGACCCTGACGGTGATCGAACGGGCCGAGGCGCTGGGCTTCGACAGCGTCTGGCTCCGCGACAGGCACCTGCAGCCCGGCATCTCCTCGCCCGTGGCGATCATGGCGGCCGCCTCGCAGCGCACCAGCCGCATCGACATCGGCACGGCGGTCATCCCGTTGGGCCTGGAGAACCCGTTCCGGCTCGCCGAGGATCTCGCCACCGTCGACATCCTCTCTGGCGGGCGCATCAATCCTGGGGTGTCGGTCGGCACCCCGATGATGTACGACCACTACAAAATGTCCCTGTACCCGGAATCGCATGACCTGCAGGACTTTTCGAAAGACCGCGTGCTGCGCCTGCTGCGCTGCCTGCGCGGTGAGGCGGTCAGCGACTTCTCCGGAACGGTGGGCATCGAGCAGTACACCGACCACATTCAGCCGCACTCGCCCGGTCTGGCCGAGCGGGTGTGGTACGGCGGCGGGCTGGCCTCGGCCATCTGGGCTGGGGAGCAAGGAATCAACTATCTGACGAGCTCGGTGGTCACCACCGAGGGGTCCGCGTCACGGGACTTCGCCACCATCCAGGCCGAGCAGATCGACGCCTACCGGGCAGCGCATCCCCACCCCGAGCGGGCGCGAGTGTCGCAGGGCCTGGTCGTCATCCCCACGGACTCGGCCACCGACGACCAGATCCGCCGCTACCGCGAGTACGCCGCGAGCCGATACGAACGAACCACGGCACCGCAGGGAGCTCGCGGCATGCTGTTCTCCCCCGACTACGTCGGCACCTCTGACGAACTGGCCGACCGACTGTTCGACCATGCCGGGTTCCAGCGTGCCGACGAGGTCGCCTTCGCGCTGCCGTTCACGTTCGAAGCCGACGACTACGCGCAGATCATCGCCGACCTCGCGGAAAAACTCGGGCCCCGGCTGGGCTGGGAGCCGGGGGCCTGACCGCTCGGACACGACACTCCCTAGCGGCGTGGGCCCCACGCCAGGAGAATGGACGCCGTGGCGTACGACACCGACCTCGCCGAGCGGGTGCGTGAGCACATCAGCACCGAACGGGGCCTCGACGAGAAGCCGATGTTCGGCGGCTTGGCGTTCCTGCTGAACGGCAACATGGCGGTCTGCGTGAGCGGCAAGGGCGGCCTGATGGTGCGGGTGCCGCCGAGCGAGACCGACGAGCTGCTCGCCGAAGACCACGTCGAGCCGATGATCATGGCGGGCCGGCAGACCCGCGGCTGGGTGCGAGTGAGCGCCGACGGGGTGACGGGCGACGCCGCACTGCGCGACTGGGTCGGCCGGGGCGTCGCCTACGCGACCAGCCTGCCCGCCAAATAGACGGTTCGCGCGCCGCGGCGCGGGTAGCCGACGGCCATGAGCACAGACGACACCGTGCGGCGCCTGCTGTCCGAAGCCGGCGACACCTACGCCGAGCAGGCCGGGATCACGTTGGCCGACAAGCCCATGCCGCTCTTCGAATTGCTGGTGCTGTGCATGTTGGCGAGCAAGCCGATCGATGCGAACATCGCGACGCGTGCCGCCCGTGAGCTGTTCCGCGAGAAGCTGCGCACTCCTGATGCGGTGCTGTCGGCCAACCGCCGAAACGTCATCGACGCCTTCGGCCGGGCCGGATACGCCCGCTACGACGAGAGTTCGGCGACGCGCCTCACCCAGATCGCCACCGCGGTCAACGACGACTATCGAGGCGACCTGCGGGGCCTGGCCGAGCGCGCCGACGGCGACGTCCGCGCCGCCAAGAAGCTGCTCGAAGAATTCACCGGCATCGGCGACACCGGTGCCGACATCTTCCTGCGGGAGGTCCAGGACGTGTGGACGTGGGTGCGGCCCTACTTCGACCCGCGGGCCCTCGGCGCGGCCAAGGAGCTCGGCCTCCCTGATGACCCCGACGAGCTGGGCAAGTTGGGTGGCGACGCCCCCGCGCAACTGGCGGCAGCGCTGGTGCGGGTGTCGCTGGACCGGACGCTGCGTGACGCGATGGTGAGCTGACGCGCGCTCGGGACGGCGCGAGCGCGCGCGAAATCGCAGAGTTGCTTGCGTGTCGACGTGCAGACACGCGCGCTCGCCGAAGCGGGAGGTGCCCCCAGCTCGCGGAACGACCGGGGTGGCATGCTGGGGCACCGACATGCCTGTGATCACCCGACTCTGTGTTGCGACAGCGCTGGTGCTGTCGGTCGCCGCCTGTACCGGACCGACCGTCGTCACCACCGACGACACCGTCGCCGCGCCGGCCGCCGCACCGCCCCCGGCGCCGGAAACCACGCGGCCGAGCAACGCGCACCTCGCCAACGCCTTCGCTTACGCCACCCCCGATCCCGACGGCGGCACGGCCTACGCGTTCACGACCCCCAGCGGACGCTGGCAGTGCCAGATCACCCCGCGCACGCAAGCGTCCTGCGGAAAAGCCGGCAACAGCGCCACCGCGATCGGTATCACCGGGGCCCCCGACGAGGTACCCGACGCCGACGGCGAGCCCGCGACACCCACCGCGATCCTGGTCGACCGCACCAGTGACGCCCGATTCGCCGCCCTGCCCGCACCGACGGCCGAGGACCCGCCGGAGCTGCCGTTCAACCGCGTCCTCGCCGTCGCCGGATTCCGCTGCAACGTGCAGGAAGCCTCCGGCGTGTCCTGCCTCTCGGAGCTGACAGGCAAAGGCTTCACCTTCTCCGCCGACGGATTCACCACCGCCTACACCGACGTGCCCGCCGACGCGCCCTGACTAGGGTGAGGCCCATGCCAGCTCCCGTCACCGTCACCGTCACCGGAGCCGCAGGCCAGATCGGCTACGCCGCGCTGTTCCGGATCGCCGCAGGCGCGATGCTCGGCCACGACACGCCCGTCGTGCTGCGCCTGCTCGAGCTGCCCGACGCCGTGCGCGCCGCCGAGGGCGTGGTCATGGAACTCGACGACGGTGCCTTCCCCCTGCTCGCGGGCACCGAGATCCACGACGACCCAGTGCGCGCCTTCGACGGCGTCAACGTCGCCCTGCTGATCGGAGCCAGACCGCGCACCAAAGGCATGGAGCGCGCCGACCTCCTGGGCGCCAACGCAGCGATCTTCGCCACCGCGGGCCGGGCCCTCGGCGCAGGCGCCGCATCCGATGTCCGCGTGCTGGTGGTCGGCAACCCCGCCAACACCAACGCGCTCGTCGCAGCCGCGCACGCCCCCGATATCCCGAAAGACCGGTTCACCGCGCTGACCCGCCTCGACCACAACCGTGCCGTCGCCGCGATGGCCCGGCATGCGGGGGTGCCCGTCACCGAGATCAGCCGAATGACGATCTGGGGCAACCACTCCCCGACCCAGTACCCCGACATCTTCCACGCGATCGTGAGTGGCCGCGCCGGCGCCGACTACGCAGCCGACACCCGTTGGCTCACCGACGATTTCATCCCCACCGTGGCGCGGCGCGGCACCGCGATCATCGAGGCGCGCGGTGCGAGCTCCGCGGCATCGGCGGCCAACGGCGCCATCGACCACATCGACGACTGGATCCACGGCACCCCCGAGTCGGACTGGACGTCGGTGGCGCTGCCGTCCCCCGGCGCGTACGGCATCGACGAGGGGCTGGTGTGCTCGTTCCCGTGCCGCTCGGTCGACGGACGCTGGGAAATCGTCGACGGACTCGATCTCAATCCGTTCTCGCGCAGCAGGATCGACGCCTCGGTCGCCGAACTGCGGGCCGAACGCGACGCGGTGGCCGCGCTCGGCCTGCTCTAGTCATTCCAGCGTCGCGGTGCCGTCGGCGTGCACGCGCACGGCCGCACCGGCGATGTCGTCGGTGACCGTGGTCGTGGCCGCATCGGCGTCGGTGATGACCGCCAGCACCCGGTCGTCGCTCGGGGTTCGCACCGCCAGGAACGCCTTCTCGGGTTCCCCGTCACGGTCGAACGGCGTCGTCCATGTCTCCACCGTGCCCACCCCGGTCCAGTCCACCAGCTCGGTGCGGGTCGGCTCGCGGTCCACCTCGTCTTGCACGTTCTCCCAACGGAATTCGTGCTGAGGCTGTTCGGTGCCGTAGACACCGAAGCTGTGCTTGGTGAGATAGCCGCCGTTGGCGGTGATCAGGCCCCGCGTTCCCGGATTGGCGGCCAGCTGCTCGGCCATCGTTGCGATGGAGTGCGTGACGTAGTTGTTCCACGGTCCGCCGGCGAAGGTGAGGCCGCCGGTCACGGTCAGCGGCCTGCTGGGATCGCCGACCGGAAGGCCCAGTTCGGCCGCGGCCACCTGGACCGCCGACGGGAAGCAGGAGTACACGTCGACGAGATCCATGTCGTCGACACCGGCACCGGCCAGGTCGAGTGCGCGCTTACCCGCGATGCGAATCGCCGGCGAGGAATGGAACTCGGCACGCTCACCGATGGCGTAGGTGTCGTGGGCGTCGGCGCCCGCGTACGGGAAAACCCAACGCTCCCGCGGGATCTGGAGATACTGTGCCTTCTCCGCGGACGCCACGATCAACACGGCGCCCTGGTCGACCATGTTGTTCGAGTTCATCAGCTTGGTGTAGGGCCAGCTGATCATCCGGTTCTGCGGTGACGGCTCGTAGATCTCCTCGGCGCTGTAGGTCTGTCGGTTCCACGCGTGCGGATTCTGCGCCGCGACAGCCGAGAACTGCGCCCACAGCGCGCCGATACGCTCCCGGTGCGCCTGGGGAGACTCCCCCGCGGCGATGCGGACGGCCTGCTCGAACATCGGATACACATAGGCCGGGCGATCGAGGTGGATCTTCAGATCGCCGGGGCCTGCCATCGGCATGACCTCGTCCGAGCCGGGCGCCAACGGCACCGTGTCGTCCTGCTTGGTCCAGTCGGCCTTGGCGCCGGCTGCGCGCATCTTCGTCTTGGTTCGCCACGTCTCGGCACCGGCGATCAGCACGACATCGGCCCGCCCCTGCTGGATGTCGAGGCAGGCCAGGTTCACCAGTGTCTGCGGCACGTTGCCGCCGATCCCGGTGTAGCGGGTGGCGGCCTTCTCCGCACCGATCCGTTGCGCCACAGCCAGTCCCGCATCGCGGTAGCGCCACGAGAGCAGGTTCACCACCCGCACCGCGTCGACGGCGGCCAGCACCCGCGGATCGGCGGCCTCGTGTGCCGCCGCGACCATCAGGTCGACGGGCTCGACATCCGCGTTCTCGGTGTGCTGATTGACCTGGCCGTAGCCGACCAGGACCGGGGTTCTGGGATCGAGGGTCATGGGCAACCTTCCTGGTGGTAGTCGAACAGCACACCGGCTGCGATCAGGGCGTCGATACGCTCGGCTGTCAGACCGAGCACGCGGGTGCAGATCTCGCGGGTGTGCTCGCCCGGCATCGGTGCCGGGCGCAGTGGAGCACGGGGAATGCGGCGATAGGGCGCCGGCGCCGTCTCGGCGGGAATCGGACGCTCCAGCAGCGGGTGCACCAGCTCCGTGAACACCTGGCGGTGCAGCACTTGCGGGTCGGCGGGCACGTCGGCCGCGCGATTCATCGGGGCCGCGGGCACACCGTGGCGTTGCAGGAGCTCGGCGACCTCGAGCTTGTCGCGGCCAGAGGTCCACGCCCCGATCGCGGCTATCGCCTCGGACCGTTCCCGCGGCACGTCCTCGCCGAGCAGCGTGCCCAGGGCAGCACGCTCGGTGTCGCCGGCTATCGAGATCACGCACCACTCGTCGTCACCCGCGCACGGACAGACCGCATGCACGGTGTCGTCGTCGACGACGGGCACCCCTGCGGCGCAGGCTGATTCGACGACGTAGCGGTCGGCCAGCTGGTTGATCGCCACTTCGGCCTGCGACAGGTGCACGTGCGCGCCGCCGCCGCCTCGATCCCGCCGGATCAGCGCTGCCAGGGCCGCGACCGCGGTCAACCGGCCCACCACGTGGTCGGGAAAGATCGTCGTCGCATCGAAGAACTCGCCGGGCGGGGCGTCCGGAGACGTCCACAACCGGGTGATGCCGGTGGACGCGCGCACCAGCGGCCCGTACCCCATCTGCGCGCTCCACGGCCCGTGGTCGCCATAGGCGCTGCTCTCGGCGAGCACGATGTCGGGGTTGATCTCACGCAACCGCTCGATCGGGAAGCCCAGGGCAGCAAGCGTTCCGGGCTTGAAGTTGGCGAACACCGCGTCGGCGGTGGCGACCAGGCGGGTGAAGAGCTCCGCGCCCTCGGCGTCGCGCAGATCCAGCCCGAGGCTGTACTCGTTGCGATGGGTCAGCGCCCACGACCGGCTCACGGGCATTCCCGCAGGCGCCTGTCGCAGTCCGTCCGGATAGGCCGCGCTCTCGATCTTGATCACCTCGGCGCCGAGATCGGCGAACAGCCGGCCCAGCTCGCCACCGGCGACGATCACACCGAGATCCAGGATGCGCAGACCGTCGAAGGGATGCGCCGGCGGGGGCGTCACTGTCGATGGCGGGGTGGGGGGACGGAGCCACGTGGCGTCATCGGTCGCGGTAGCCGGTGCAGGAGAACGGAATCCGAGGTGCTCGCCGTCGACGGTGACCGGCCCGACGGGGCTCGTCACCGTCGCATCCGGCGTCAGCGGCAGTTCGGCCAACGCTCCGGTGAGGTGAAAGTGCTCTGCGCTCAACGCCTCTGCGGGAGTGCGAACCGCCGCGATCGGCACGCCACGATCCCGGCCCTGCGCGACGAGATCGTCCATCGACTGCGACGCGAACAGCGCGGCGATCGCCTCGTTCAGTTCCGCCGAGGCCGCGTATCGCGCGGCGATCGTCTCGAACTCCCGGCCCGCGAAGCGCGGCGGCTCACCCAACCACGCCCACATCCCGCGCCACTGCCGGGGAGACAGCAGGCAGATGCGGACATGACCGTCGCGGCAGCCGAAGATCGGATAGATCTGCTGATTTCGCGGACGGCCGCGCCAGAGCGCGGTCGGCGGCTTCAGTCCGACCGCCGCCTGCCCCTCGGAGCCGTACGGCGGATCGAGCGCCTGCAGCACCGCCTCGAAACGGGAGAAGTCGATGAAATCACCTCTGCCGCTGCGGGTCCGACCGAAGTAGGCGACGAGCACCGCCCACGTCGCCTGCACCATGCCCGTCGCCGATCCGACGCCGACGGGCGGGAGAACCGGCGTGCCGGTCGTCGGCCCGGTCCGCGACAGCGCCGAAGAGAGTGCGTAGAACACCGCATCGTTGCCCCGCCAGGATGCCCGCGGCCCGGTCAGCCCGAAATCGGTGACCGACAGCACGACCAGATGGTCGAAGCGGTCCGCGAGCTCCCGGGCGGAAACTCCGAACAGCGCTGCGCCACCTGGGATTCCGCTGTCGACAACGATGTCCGCGCTCGCCGCGAGGTCGAGCAGACGATCACGGTCGGAGGCGGGATCGAGCGTTGCGCAGCGCTTGTTCGCGTTGTCCAGCGCGAAACCGATTCCCGCACCGGCGATCGTCGGCGCCGCCGACCGCGCCGGGCTGCCCCCGGGTGGTTCCACCTTGAGGACGTCGGCACCGAGGTCGGCGAGGATGCGCCCCACCCCGTCGCCCGCACCGGAGCACAGGTCGAGCACGCGCACGGACGTCAGCAATGCTGCCTCGCCCATCGATCCTGCCTGCCCTTCTCTCCCTCGGCGCAAAGATTAACCCGTTGCTCATCGGGTACGGCTTGACGGTCCGCCGATGAACAGTTGGATGGGGATCATGACGACAGCCTGGACGACCGTCGACCGCGAACCGATCAGCGACGAGACCGTGGTCCGGCTGAACCGCTGGTGGCGCGCCGCCAACTACCTCTCGGTCGGCCAGATCTACCTGCTGGACAATCCGCTGCTGCGCACTCCGCTGGCGCGCGAGAACGTCAAACCCCGCCTGCTCGGGCACTGGGGTACGACTCCCGGCCTGAACTTCCTCTACGCCCACCTCAACCGGGTGATCGCCGAGCGCCAGCAGTCCACGATCTACCTGACCGGCCCCGGCCACGGCGGTCCCGGTCTGGTGGCCAACGCCTACCTCGACGGAACCTACAGCGAGATCTACTCCGACATCACCGCCGACGCCGAGGGCATGCGCCGGCTGTTCCGGCAGTTCTCCTTCCCGGGCGGAATCCCGTCACACGTGGCCCCCGAGACGCCCGGTTCCATCCACGAGGGCGGCGAGCTGGGCTACGCGCTCTCCCACGCCTACGGGGCGGCCTTCGACAATCCCGACCTGCTCGTAGCCGCCGTCGTCGGCGACGGCGAGGCCGAGACCGGGCCGCTGGCGACCAGCTGGCATTCCAACAAGCTGGCCAACCCGGCGCACGACGGCGTGGTGCTGCCGATCCTGCACCTCAACGGCTACAAGATCGCCAACCCGACGGTGCTGGCCCGGATCCCCGAGGACGAGCTGCGCAGCCTGCTCGTCGGATACGGGCACGCACCGTACTTCTTCGAGGTGCCCGACGACGCCTCGGCCGACGATCACCTGGATGCGCACCGACGGTTCGCCACGCTGCTCGACGACGTCCTCGACGAGATCGCCGCGATCAAGGCGCGCGCCGCCGACGGCGACCCCTCCCGGCCGGCCTGGCCGATGATCGTGTTCCGCACCCCGAAGGGCTGGACCGGTCCCGCCACCATCGACGGCAACAAGACCACCGGTTCCTGGCGCGCTCACCAGGTGCCGCTGTCGAATGCCCGCGACACCGCCGAGCACCTCGCGGTCCTCGGGGACTGGCTGGCGTCCTACCGGCCCGAGGAACTGTTCGACGACGACGGCCGACTGCACGACGACATCGCGGCGCTGGCGCCGAAAGGGCCGCTGCGGATGAGCGACAATCCGCACGCCAACGGCGGCCTGCTGCTCAAGGACCTGCGGCTACCCGACTTCCGGTCCTTCGGGGTGGATGTGCCCGCACCCGGCGCCACCGTCGCCGAGGCCACCCGCGTGCTGGGCCAGTGGCTCACCGAGGTGATCCGGCTCAACCCGGAGAACTTCCGCATCTTCGGTCCCGACGAAACCGCGTCGAACCGGCTCCAGGCCGTCTACGACGCGACCGACAAGCAGTGGAACGCCGACCTGATCGGTCCCGAGGTCGACGAGCACCTGGCCCGGGCCGGGCGGGTTGTCGAGATGTTGTCCGAACACCAGTGCCAGGGCTGGCTCGAGGGCTACCTGCTGACCGGTCGGCACGGGCTGTTCAACTGCTACGAGGCGTTCATCCACATCGTCGACTCGATGCTCAACCAGCACGCCAAGTGGCTGAAGGTGACCGACAAGATCCCGTGGCGCCGGCCCATCGCGAGCCTCAATTACCTTCTGTCCAGCCATGTCTGGCGTCAGGACCACAACGGGTTCTCCCACCAGGACCCCGGCTTCATCGACCACGTGGTCAACAAGAGCGCCCACGTGGTCCGCGTCTACCTGCCCCCGGACGCCAACACGCTGCTGTCCACCTACGACCACTGCCTCCGTTCGCGCCAGTACGTCAACGTCGTGGTCGCGGGCAAGCAGCCCTCCCCCACCTACCTGACGATGGAGGAGGCGATCGCGCACTGCACCCGCGGCCTGGGGATCTGGGAGTGGGCAGGCAGCGAGGAACTGGGCACCGAGCCCGACGTCGTGCTCGCCGCCGCGGGCGACATCCCGACGCTGGAGGCGCTGGCCGCCGCCGACATCTTGCGGCAGCACCTACCGGATCTGAGGGTGCGGTTCGTCAACGTGGTCGACCTGATGCGGCTGCAGGACGACAAGGAGCATCCGCACGGGCTGTCGGATCGCGACTTCGACATGATCTTCACCGCCGACCGGCCGATCATCTTCGCCTACCACGGCTATCCGTGGCTGATCCACCGCCTGACCTACCGGCGGACCGGTCACGCCAATCTGCACGTGCGCGGCTACAAGGAGGAGGGCACCACCACGACACCGTTCGACATGGTGATGCTCAACGACCTGGACCGCTATCACCTGGTGATGGACGTGATCGACCGCGTGCCCTCGCTGGGGTCGCGGTGCGCCACGCTGCGCCAGCAGATGGCCGACAAGCGCATCACGGCGCGCGAGTACACCCGCGCCCACGGCGACGACATCGGCGAGGTCAAGGACTGGGTGTGGCCCGCTGCGCGCGAATCCGGCTTCGGCGTCTCCGGCGCCGACTCCGATACCGGCGGCGACAACGAGTAGCTGACCTGCGCGGATCGCCGGATTCGGTAGTCTGAGCCGGTTATGACCGAGAACGCCGCCGTGCACCCTGAACCCCACCCGCTGGTGGAGCAGTTGGCGGCGCTGCACCACGCCCGCGCTTATGTCGACGTCGGTGTCGTCGTCGTGGTGCTCGCGCTGACGAACCTGATCGCGCACTTCACCACGCCGTGGGCCAACATCGTCGTGGTCCCGGCCGCCGCGGTCGGCCTCGTCGTGCTCGTGCGCTCACGCGGCCTCGGCTGGCACGAACTGGGGTTGGGGCGGGAGCACTGGCGCTCGGGCGCCGGCTACGCGCTGGGCGCCGTCGCGGTGGTCGGCACGGTGATCGCGCTCGGGACACTGCTGCCCTGGACTCGGCCGATGTTCCTGAACAACCACTACGCGACGCTGTCGGGCGCGCTGCTCGCGTCGATGATCATCATTCCGCTGCAGACCGTGATCCCCGAGGAGCTCGCGTTCCGGGGGGTCTTGCACGGCGCACTGGACCGAGCCTGGGGATTCCGGGGCGTGGCCGCCGCCGGCTCCCTGCTGTTCGGGCTCTGGCACATCGCCACCTCGCTGGGCCTGACGGCCAGCAACGTCGGGTTCACCCGCATCCTGGGCGGCGGCCCGTTCGGCATGATCGTCGGCGTCATCGGCGCCGTCATCGCCACGGCCGCTGCCGGATTCGTCTTCACCTGGTTGCGCAGGCGCAGCGGCAGCCTGATCGCACCGATCGCCCTGCACTGGTCACTCAACGGGCTCGGTGCACTCGCGGCGGCGCTGGTCTGGCACCTCAGCTGAGCGCCTAGTTGCGCCGCTGCACCATCCCGACGATCCAGAGCAGGATCACCGAGCCGAGGATCGCGGTGAACAGCGTGAACCACCAGCCGCCGCCTGCGGTGTCCAGGAAGAAGCTGAGCAGGAAGCCGCCGATCAGCGCGCCGATGATGCCGATCACGATGTTCATCAGGATGCCCGAGCCGGAGCCCTTGACGATCTTGCCCGCGATCCAGCCGGCGATCGCGCCGATGATGATGTAGCCGATCCAGCCCACGCTGGTCTGGGTGGTGGAACGCGCCAGATACTCCGTCGCCGCCACGATGTCGGTGGTGGTCATGTCGATCTCCTGCCTGTCGCAGTCAGGCCCGGTTGCGGGTGCAAGCGGGCCTGACTCCGGTATAGCCCCGGCAGGTCACGGTTGGGTCAATCGATCGGACACGATCGAAAGACACATCACGCGGGAGGCAGCATCCCCGGTGCGGTGTTCGGGTCGACCGGCACCGGCGTGCCGACGGCCGGACGCGGCGGTGGCGCGTTGGGATCGGCAGGCGGCGGCGGGGCGCCCGGATCCGCCGGCGGCGGCGGGGGCGGGGCTGTCCAGGGCCGGATCGAGTTCGCCAGCGTGACGGCCTCGGCCTGCGGGATCGGATTGGTCGCGGTGCCCAGCCAGACCACGAACCAGCGCTCGGGGGCGCGCTGACCGCGCGGGGTACCCGGCGCCGTCGGATTGCCGACCACGCCGGCCCAGATCTGACCGTTCGGCTTGTTGGTGTCGGTGAACTTCACCTCGTACGACGACGCCACACCGGTCATGCCGTTCGCGTTGAGCGGCACGGTCTGCTGGTTGACGCGAGTTCCGGGGAACGGCATGAAGAATTCGCCCATGTCGGAGGCGAGCCGCTGGGCCGCTTTCGTGTTGTCGGTCTCCGCGCCGGCGAACAGCTTCAGATCCAGACGACCGAGCAGCACGCTGGTGTCGTTCGGTGCCGGCGCATCCGGCGGCGATCCGGCGGGCGGGAGCTTGCTCAGCAGCGCCTGGCCGTAGGACAGCGAGGCCGCGTCGGCCACCTTCCAGCCGGCGGGCACGACGTAGCTGAATCCGCCGGCGGCGTTGTCCACACGACCCGGCTCCGGGGCGGGCGGCGGTGCGGGGGCCGGGGCATTGGGATCGGCCGGCGGGGCAGGCGGCGGCACTGGTGCGTTCGGATCCGCGGGTGGCGCCGGCGGCGCGGGAGCGGGAGCCGGGGCCGGTGCGTTCGGGTCCACCGGTGGAGCTGCCGGAGCCGGCGCACCGGGAGCTGCCGGCGCTGCCGGAGCAGGCGATGGCGGCGGCGTGGGCGCGGGCTGCGCTGTCGCCACGGCGGGCAAGGTCAACGCGGCGACGGTCGCGCCGGTCAGGGCGGCGAGCCCGATCGACGTCGACAGGCCTTTGCGGCGGGGTGACGACATGTCTGGATCACGCATGCCGAAGAAACTACCGTGTTACTGCCGTGACGCAAGTGTGTGCAGCTGAGAATGTACCAAATTGTGACATAGCTATCGGATTGATCATCACAGCTTACGGCGTTTTGGCAATTTGCTGACACGACAAGCACCCCGGCTCGCGGCTCGGGGTGCTGCGAGCGAGTCGGACAGGGACCTCCGACGGGCTCACGGGTTTGATCGCACGGTCGCGCGCCACCGTTACCGACACGGGCGCGTCGTCTGCCGCCGGCTAGCTACCCTCCAGTAACATGGGCGGGACTCGCTGGGGTTCAGCGCCGAACACAACAGGAGGCCGATGATGGATGTGCTGATCACGGGATGCGACACCGACCGGGGCCGCGCCATCGCGGAGAACTTCAGCACCGCCGGCCACCGCGTGATCGTCGCCGGTCGACGCGCCGATGACGTCGAGCTGCTGGCCAAGGAGCTCGAAACAGACGCGGTGGTCCTCGACACCACCGATCCCGCGTCGATCGCCGCGGCGAACAATCAGCTCCCCGCTCATCTGGACACCGTGATCAACGTGCCGGCTCCGCTGCGGACCGCCGGGGACCCGCGGACCTACACCTTGGACGACCATGCCGCCGAGTGGCGCAGCCTCTTCGACGCGGGCCTGCTCTCCGCGGTCCTGACGGTGCAGACCATCGGCGACCAACTGCGGTCCGGGGGCTCCATCGTGACCGTGATCGGCGATGCGATGGCCGAAGGCAGTGCCGCGGCCGCCGTCAAGGCGGCGGTGTCGTCCTGGACGGCCGGGCAGGCGCACTACCTCGGCATCCGCGGCATCACGGTCAACGCGGTGGCGATCGGCCGTGGCACCGAGCCCGGATACGAGGGTCTTGGCTCGTCGTCACCGACCGTGGACGCCGAGATCGCCCGGCTCGCACTGTTTCTGACCACGCCGGCGGCCCGGCACATCACGGGGCAGACCCTGCACGTCAGCCACGGCGCCCTCGCCAACTTCGGCTGATCCTCAACCGCTGCGAGCGGCTGTTTATTCCGCAGATCAGCGGGCTTCGCCCCCGGCGAAACCGTCTAGAACGCCCTGGTCAGACTGCGTAGGGTCGGCCAGGTGACGATTCGACTCGGACTGCAGATCAACAACTTCTCCTACGGGACCGGCGTGGGCGAGCTCTTCCCCACCGTCACCGCCCAGGCCCGGGAAGCCGACGAGGCCGGCTTCGATTCGGTGTTCCTGATGGACCACTTCTACCAACTGCCGGGCATCGGCAACTACGACGAACCGATGCTCGAGGCGTACACCGCACTCGGCGCACTCGCTGCCGCCACCCGCAACGTCCAGCTGGGCACGCTGGTCACCGGCAACACCTACCGCAATCCCACCCTGTTGGCCAAGGCGATCACCACGTTGGACGTGATCAGTGCCGGCCGCGCGATCCTGGGCATCGGCGCCGGGTGGTTCGAACTCGAGCACGATCAATTGGGTTATGACTTCGGCACATTCACCGACCGGTTCAACAAGCTCGGTGAGGCGCTGCAGATCATCCTGCCGATGCTCGCCGGCGAGCGTCCCACCGTCGACGGAAAGTACTACCGCACCCAGGAGGCGCTGGCCAATCCCCGCTTCCGCGACCACATTCCGCTGATGATCGGCGGCAGCGGTGAGAAGAAGACAATTCCCCTGGCGGCCAAGCACTTCGACCACCTCAACGTGATCGCCGGCTTCGACGAGCTCGCCCGCAAGGTGGCCGTGGTCAAGCAGCGCTGTGAGGAGATCGACCGGGATCCGGCCACGTTGGAGACCTCGATGCTGATCGGTGCGGTCGTGGGCGACGGCGTGACCCAGGACATGATCCCCGACGATTTCAAGCAGCGGATGGTCGCCGGCAGCATCGAGGACATCGCCGAGCAGGTGCAGACCAAGGTGCTCGACGCGGGCATCGACGGCGTCATCCTCTTCGTGCCCACACAGACCGTCGGGTACCAGCCCGGTCAGATCACCGCGCTCGGCGAGGCGCTCAAGCCGCTGGTCACAGGGTGAACGGGCGCGGTGGGGTATCTCACCGCGCCACCCGGAAGCGCGACGGCTAAGGTTCTGGTTGTTCTGAATGGGTAAAGAAGTTCCGGTAAGGACACCCGCGAGAACCGTGCACAGGAGTAGCCATGAGCAATCCCGGAGCCATTGCATCCGATCGCCACAAGGTGGTCATCATCGGATCGGGATTCGGCGGTTTGACCGCGGCCAAGACGCTCAAGAACGCCGACGTCGACATCAAGTTGATCGCCCGCACCACCCATCACCTGTTCCAGCCGCTGCTGTACCAGGTGGCGACGGGCATCATCTCCGAGGGCGAGATCGCGCCGGCCACCCGGGTGATCCTGCGCAAGCAGAAGAACACTCAGGTTCTGCTCGGCGACGTCACCGGGATCGACCTCAAGACCAAGACCGTGCGTTCGGAGCTTCTCGGCCACACCTACGTCACGCCGTTCGACAGCTTGATCGTCGCCGCCGGTGCCGGGCAGTCCTACTTCGGCAACGACCACTTCGCCGAGTGGGCGCCGGGCATGAAGACCATCGACGATGCCCTCGAACTGCGGGGCCGCATCCTCGGTGCGTTCGAGCAGGCCGAGCGGTCCAGCGACCCGGCCCGCAGAGAGAAGCTGTTGACCTTCGTGGTCGTCGGCGCGGGGCCGACCGGCGTCGAAATGGCAGGGCAGATCGCCGAATTGGCTGACCAGACGCTCAAAGGTGCGTTCCGGCACATCGATTCGACCAAGGCGCACGTGATTCTTCTCGACGCCGCCCCGGCAGTGCTGCCGCCGATGGGCGAGAAGCTCGGCAAGAAGGCTCAGGCCCGGCTGGAGAAGATGGGCGTCGAGATCCAGCTCAACGCGATGGTCACCGACGTCGACCGCAACGGCATCACGGTCAAGGACCCCGACGGCAAGATCCGTCGCATCGAGGCGGCCTGCAAGGTGTGGTCGGCCGGCGTGTCCGCCAGCCCGCTGGGGCGCGACCTCGCCGATCAGTCCGGCGTGGAACTCGACCGCGCCGGCCGCGTGAAGGTCCTGCCGGATCTGTCGATCCCCGGCCACCCCAACGTGTTCGTCGTCGGCGACATGGCCGCCGTCGAGGGAGTGCCGGGAATGGCGCAGGGCGCCATCCAGGGCGCCAAGTACGCCGCCAAGGCCATTCTCGCCGGGCTCAAGGGTGCCGACCCCTCGGAGCGGGAACCGTTCAGCTACTTCGACAAGGGGTCGATGGCCACGGTGTCGAAGTACAGCGCGGTCGCCAAGGTCGGACCGATCGAGTTCAGTGGGTTCATCGCCTGGCTGTCGTGGCTCGTGCTGCACCTGGTGTACCTCGTCGGGTTCCGGACCAAGATCGCGACCCTGCTGTCGTGGACGGTGACGTTCCTGGGCCGCAACCGCGGTCAGCTCACGATCACCGAGCAGCAGGCCTACGCGAGAACGCGCATCGAGGAACTCGAGGAGATCGCGGCCGCCGTGGACCAGAAGGCGGCGAGTTAGCGACGCTGCAGGGAACCGATGAACTCCATCGGGTCCGGGTCGGTACCGATCGGCTGGAACACCACGGTGTCGATGCCGGCGGCACGGTAGGCCGCGACTCCGTCGCGAATCGCCTCTGCTGAACCGCCGACGCCGAAGTCCGTCTCGGGCGTGACGTGCCAGCGCCGCGCTTCCTCGACGAGCCTGGTGCCCACGTCGACCAGTGATGGCGCACAGGCCAGGTACATGACGCGCCGGAACCCCGCGGCGTCGCGCCCTGTGCCGCCGTGCGAGACGTGCCCGAGTGCAGTGGTCACGCTGGCCGCGGTGTGCTGACAGTCGAGCAGCACACCGTCGGCGATCTCGCCGGCCAGCGCCAGCGTCTTGGGACCGGTGCCGCCGATGAGCACGGGTACCGCCGTGTCGGGAACCCAATCGAGGTGCACCGCGTCCAGTCGGACGTAGTCACCGGTGACGTCGACGGTCTGTCCGGCTAGCAGATCCCGCAGCGCGGTGACGTACTCGCGCAGGTAGGTCAGCGGCGAGGCCACCGCCACGCCGGCCTGGCGCATCCAGTCCTGCACGCCGTGCCCGATACCGACCTGCACCCGTCCGGGGAACATCGTGGCCAGCGTCGAGATCTCCAGCGCCGTGGCCACCACGCTGCGCAGCGGTGCGGGGAGCACCCCGATGCCCACCACCAGGGACCGGGTCGCCATCAAGGCGACGGCGGCCTGGGCGATCCCGCCCTGCAGGAAACAGTCCTCCCAGAGCCAAACCTCCTCGAACCCCGCGCGCTCGGCCTGCTCGCAGAACGGCGCCAACGTCCGCGGATCGCCGTCGGGCCGCCACACCACCCCGTACCGCTGCGTCACAGTCGATCCCCCTGCCAGGTGCTCAGGCATCCGCCGCCGGCCAGCGCGAGTACCACGCCGGGAGCATCGATGTCGGTTGCCGGATAGTGGAATTCGCCTTCATAGGCGCGGGGCGCGGTGATCTCGTCGTCGGCGAGCGAGCCACTGCCCAACTCTATCCGGTGGCGAAGCAGCGCCGTGCCGTCCAGATCGGCCCGAAGCGCGCCGGACCAGTAGCCCTGCCGCTCACCGGATCTGCCGATCTGCACGCGTTCCCGCACCCGCACCGTCGCGTTCGCGGTCAGAGACAGTGCGGTGCGAACGACGTGGCGGGACGGGCCGGCCACGATCGTCGGTTCCGGATCCAGATCCAGCTCGCCTGCGACCTCCACCGTCCAGCACGCGTGTGACTCCGCGGTGGCTGTACCGGGCAGCACCATCGTCGCCGCCACGGTGCACACCCGAAGTCTGGCGCCGTCTTCCACGACCACCCGCATCCGCATCACGTCACCGCCCAGCGGGGTGGCCGCGGCCGACACCAGGTGCACGGTGTCCGGCCCGGTACGCCGCACCGCAAGGGCGCCGGTGCTCTCCATATGCGGGGAGCGCCCGGGCCGCGCCACGATCAGCACATCGGAGCGCACCTAGACCGCCTGGGTGACCCGCAGCTGCTCGCGCACCCAGTCCAGCACCGGCGTCGCCGCCGGGTCGGCGGTCAGGGAGATCATCGCGAAGGGGCGATCCGCACGCACCGCAGCCGCGTCACGGCTCATCACGCCGAGATCGGCGCCGACCATCGGGGCCAGGTCTGTCTTGTTGATCACCAGCAGATCCGAGAACGTGACGCCGGGACCACCCTTGCGCGGCACCTTGTCCCCTCCCGCCACGTCGATCACGAAGATCTGCACGTCGATCAGGCCCGACGAGAACGTCGCGGTCAGGTTGTCCCCGCCGGACTCGACGAGAATCAGATCGAGATCGTCGTGCGCGGCGATCAGGTCGTCGATGGCGTCGAGGTTGGCGGTGATGTCGTCGCGGATCGCGGTGTGCGGGCAACCGCCGGTCTGCACCGCCGCGATGCGGTCATCCGGCAGTACTGCGTTGCGGCGCAGGAAATCCGCGTCCTCGGTGGTGTAGATGTCGTTGGTCAGCACCGCGAGGGACAACTCGTCCCGAAGCTGACGGCAGAGCGCGGCGACCAGCGCAGTCTTCCCCGAGCCGACCGGTCCGCCGATGCCGATGCGCAGCGGCTCTCCGGGCTGACGTGACCGGCGCGGGCGGTCAGGGCGGTCATGGGAGTGGCCGACACCGTCGATGAGATGTGGTGGCATGCAGGTTCTTTCCAGTCAGGACGCGAACAGGGGGCGGTCACGGTCGAGGTGGCGCTGGGCGAGTACGTCGAGCAGCGGATCGGACAGGTCGGCGAGACCGCGGGTGGCTTCGGCCGCGGTGTCCTCGCACAGCGGGGCCAGCGCGAACGTCACCGCCGCGACGTCGCCGGGATCCAAGGCCAACAGTCGCTGGGCGGCGGTGGCCGACCCCGTCATCGTGGTGTAGACGATCGACAGCGCGGTGTGCTCGGTGGCGATTCCGCTGGCGCGACCGACTGCGCCCGCCGCCACCGCCAGGTGCGGGGTGGGTCCGAGCGCTGCCCAGTCGGTGTCGGGCCAGACGCGCCGGGCCAGCCGGACCAGTCCCCTGCCCTGGGCGCGCGACGCCGCGCGCGCCGCGGGAGCCGGTGTGCGTGCATCGGTTTCGGTCTCCCCCGAGCCGCCCGCGGCCGACGAGAGTGCCCCGCCGTGTACCGCTGCCGCCAGGGATGCCGTGACGAGGCCGGTCGTGCGCACGCGGCGGTGCAGGTAGGCCCGCAGGGTGGGCAGGTCGACGACCAGGCCGCTGGTCACGGCCTCCTCGACACCACCGGAGTGCACGTGGCCGCCGGTGGGCAGCCGCGAATCCGCCAGCGCGAGAAGCGTTGTGATCATCAGAACAGGAAGTAACGTTGCGCCATCGGCAGTTCCGCGGCCGGTTGCTCCTGCCACACCTCGCCGTCGATGTGCACGGTGAACGTGTCGGGATCCACCCGGATGTCGGGCAGCGCGTCGTTGAGCGGCATCTGCGCCTTGCCGATCGCGCGGACGTTCTCCACGGCGACGAGGCGGCGCCGCACCGCGAGACGATCGACCAGTCCGTCCTCGATCGCCTGTGGCGCAACGAAATGCACCGACGTAGCGGCGGCTGCCGTGGGCGTCGCCCCGAACATGGGACGTGGCAACACCGGCTGCGGGGTGGGAATCGAGGCGTTCGCATCACCCATGGCAGCCCACGCGATCATGCCGCCCTTGAGCACGGCGTGCGGACGCACCCCGAAGAACGCCGGCTCCCACAGCACCAGATCGGCGAGCTTGCCGACCTCGACCGAGCCGATCTCGCGATCCATGCCGTGGGCGACCGCGGGGCAGATCGTGTACTTGGCCACATAGCGCTGCGCCCGGGTGTTGTCGGCCCGGGTGTCCCCGGGCAGGAAGCCGCGGCGGCGCTTCATCACGTGCGCGGTCTGCCACGTGCGTAGCACCACCTCGCCGATGCGGCCCATGGCCTGGGCGTCGCTGCCGATCATCGAGATCGCGCCGATGTCGTGCAGCAGATCCTCGGCTGCGATCGTCGACGGCCGAATCCGGCTCTCGGCGAACGCCAGATCTTCGGGCACGCTCGGGTTCAGGTGATGGCACACCATGAGCATGTCGAGGTGCTCGTCGAGGGTGTTGACCGTGTGCGGTCGTGTCGGGTTGGTGGAGCTGGGCAGCACGTTCGGCTTGCCCGCCACCGTGATGATGTCGGGCGCGTGCCCTCCGCCCGCTCCCTCGGTGTGGTAGGCGTGGATCGAGCGGCCCTTGATCGCGGCGAGCGTGTCCTCGACAAACCCCGCTTCGTTGAGCGTGTCGGTGTGGATGTTGGCCTGCACGCCTGCGGCCTCGGACACGGTCAGACAGGCATCGATCGCCGCCGGGGTGGTACCCCAGTCCTCGTGCAGCTTGAATCCTGCTGCGCCACCCCGCAATTGCTCCCACATCGCCTCGGCGCTGACGGTGTTGCCTTTGCCCAGGAGTGCGACGTTGAGCGGCCAGCTGTCGAGGGCTTCGAGCATGCGCGCCAGATGCCAGGCCCCGGGAGTGACGGTGGTTGCCTTGCTGCCTTCGGCGGGACCGGTGCCGCCCGCGACGATGGTGGTGATGCCGCCGCCGAGCGCCTCCTCCATGATCTGCGGGCAGATCAGATGGACGTGGCAGTCGATGGCACCCGCGGTGACGATGCGGCCGTTGCCGGAGATGATCTCGGTGGACGGGCCGACCACCAGATCGGGATGGACGCCCGACATGATGTCGGGGTTGCCGGCCTTGCCGATCGCGACGATGCGACCGTCGCGAATGCCGATGTCGGCCTTGATGATTCCCCAGTAGTCGAGGATCACCGCGCCGGTGATGACGGTGTCCGGCGCGCCCTCGGCGCGGGTGGCGCGCGACTGCCCCATGGACTCACGCAGCACCTTGCCGCCGCCGAAGACCGCTTCGTCGCCGGCCAGTCCCGGTCCGCCGCTGCGGTCTTCGGTGATCTCGACGAACAGATCGGTGTCGGCCAACCGGATGCGATCACCCGTCGTTGGGCCGTAGAGCGCGGCGTAGCGCGCCCGGGACAGTGACGTCATCAGTTGGCATCCAATCTGCCCGGTGGGTCCAAGCTCAGGCCGTGCACCTCGCGTGCGCCGCGCAGCGGCACCAGGCTCACGCGCTGGGCGATGCCCGGTTCGAAGCGGATCGCGGTGCCTGCCGGTATGTCGAACCGGTAGCCGTGTGCGGCGGGGCGGTCGAAGTCCAGCGCCGAATTGGCTTGCGGCACATGGACGTGGCTGCCGACCTGCACCGGCCGGTCGCCGGTGTTGACGATGTCGAGCTCGAGGCGTTGCGCGCCGGGGTTCAGTTCGATGTCGTCGTCGTCGAAGACGAATTCGCCGGGGATCATGTGATCGGATCGTGGACGGTGACGAGCTTGGTGCCGTCGGGGAACGTCGCCTCGACCTGGACGTCGTGCAGCATCTCGGGAATCCCGTCCATCACCTCGTCGCGGCCCAGTACGCCGCGGCCGCTGGCCATCAGCTCGGCGACGGTGCGTCCGTCGCGCGCGCCCTCGAGGATGTGGTCGGTGATCACCGCGACTGCTTCGGGGTGGTTCAACCGCAATCCGCGTGCCTGGCGGCGACGGGCGAGTTCGGCGGCATAGGAGATGAGCAGCCGCTCCTGTTCATGCGGTGTCAGGCGCATAGACGGCGATCCTGCCACGACCGGCGGCTCTGGGCAGCGCACACGTGTGCGGCGCTACTCCTCGGTCATGTTCTGCAGGCGAACCTGTCCGCGGGCGACCAGGCGCCCGCTCTCCTCGGTGCCCTCGGTGATGGTCACCAGCCACAGCTGCTGGCGCCGGCCCCGGTGGATCGGCGTCGACCTGGCCGTCACGGTGCCCGAGCGGATGGCGCGCAGGAAGTCGGTGGTGTTGTTGACCCCGACGACGTATCCGCCGCCGTTCTGAGTCAGCCAGACGTGGCCGGACACGCTGGCCATGCTCTCGATCACCGCGCAGTAGACCCCTCCGTGCACGATGCCCCAGGGCTGCAGCAGTGCGTCGGTGATCTCGAGGGTGGCGCGGCCGCCGTCGGCCGACATTTCTTCGTAGCGCAGGCCGAGCACGGTGTCGAAGCCGTCACCGAGTCCTTCGGGAAGATCAGTCACGGATCGTGTCTACACGCCGTCGGTGGGGCCCCGAGGAATGGGCCCGAGTAGACGGGCCGAGCGAACGGGCCCCACGCCATACGGCGTGGGGCCCGTTCTGTGGTCGGACCGGGGGTCTCTGCAGCCCTCAGGACTCCGGCGCGGTCCGGGTGGTACCCGTTCAATATAGGCAAGGCTGCCCTAATTAAGCAAGAGCTTTGTCGCAATTGGCCGGTGGCCGCCGCGCACCGGGAGGCCGAAGCTCATCAGCGCATCGAGCACTGCCTGGGTACGTCGCATGCTCACCGCCTCACTGCTGCCGGCCAGCAGGGGAATCTGCGTCGCCGCGCTGACCGCTGCAGCGCCGACGGCGTGCCACATCACCGACACCGGCGTGCCGTCGCCCTCGGCGCAGAGTCGGGTGAACAGCGGGCCCAGTGCGCGGTGGCTGCGGTGAGCCACCCACGTCGTCAAGGCGGCTTCGCTGGGCAGCGCGATGATGCCCTCGCGCCGGAGGGTGCGACGGCCGGCGAAGGCCGGATCATCCGACAAGGCCCGGAGCGTCGGATCGGCCACGCCCACCCAGTCGATCGTCCCCTCGGAATCCACGTGCACCCAGAGGTTTTCGGGCCCGGTGTCCCAGGCCCGTCCCTCCAGCACCAGCAGCGGGATCACGCGACCAACGACGACGTGAGCGAACGTCGCCGCGAGCTGCTGGGTGACGGTGGCGGGGTTGCCGATCTCGGCCAGCCCGGCCGCGTACATCCGAGAAAGCCGGTCGGTTGTCAGGAGTTCGGCCAGCGGCCACCAGCGGCGCCGGGACAGGTCGCCCATGACCGCGACTCCGTGCACGCGCGGACTGTCCGGGTCCAATTCTCGCAGCCGGTTGCTGGACGCGTGGATCGGCAACGGACGCCTGATCGTCATGCTGGCTATGAGTGGATCGTCGACGAGAACCGACACGGAAACCTCCAGTGAGTTAGGTTAGCCTTACTATAACCACGAGGGGCACCCGCTCCGCAGGAGGTCGTCGCCGTGATCGGACTCACATCACCGCCCGGCACCGGTGCGCGCCGGGCCGGCGTTGCGAACGACAAGCTCGTCGCACTTGATACGACGCGCGGTAGTAATCCCGTAGTAGGCTCGCAACCACCCCCGGTAGGAGAGAGGACCATGCCGAAGTTGACACGGCTCGGAGAGCTCGAGCGCTCCGTGATGGACCACCTGTGGTCCGCGGGTGAGCCGCAGACCGTGCGGCAGGTCCACGAGACGCTGTCGTCGGAACGTGACCTCGCGTACACGACGATCATGACCGTGCTGCAACGGCTGGCCAAGAAGAACCTCGTGGTCCAGCACCGCGACGACCGGGCCCACCGCTACGCCCCCACCCACGGGCGCGACGAACTGGTCGCGGGACTGATGGTCGATGCCCTCGACCAGGCCGCGGACTCCGGCAGCCGGGAGGCGGCCCTGGTGCATTTCGTCGAGCGCGTCGGCGCCGACGAGGCCGCTGCACTGCGCCGGGCCCTCGCTGAACTCGAGGACAAACACCGCACAGGCCCACCCGCTGGCGATCACGGCACCACCTGAGAGACACTGACAGCGTGTCCGCGCTGGCCTTCACCATCGTCGCCCTGATGTTGTCGGGGCCGGTGCCTGCGTTGCTGGCCCGCGCATCATGGCCGTTGCGTGCGCCCAGGGCTGCGATCGTGCTCTGGCAGTCCATCGCGCTGGCCGCCGTGCTGTCGTTCTTCTCCGCGGGCATCGCGATCGCGAGCCGGCTGTTCGAGCCCGGTCCCGACGGCAGGCCCACGGCGACGATCGTCACCGCACTGGACGATCTGGGCTGGCCGCTGTGGACCGCCTACATCGTCGTCTTCGCGCTGACACTGGTCGTCGGGGCCCGGCTGGTCATCTCCGTCCTGCAGGTGGCCATCGCCACCCGGCGCCGTCGCGCCCACCACCGGATGATCGTCGACCTCGTCGGCGCCCACCCCACCCGACCGATGGCTGCCCACGGTGTCCGCATCCTCGACGTCGCCCAACCACTGGCCTACTGCCTGCCCGGTGTCCGCAGCCGCGTGGTGGTCAGCGAAGGCGCGCTGAACACGTTGTCGGACAACGAGATCTCGGCCATCCTGTCGCACGAACGCGCACACCTGCGGGCGCGGCACGACCTGGTGCTCGAGATGTTCACCGCGGTGCACGCCGCGTTCCCCCGCATCGTGCGCAGCGCCCACGCGCTGAACGCGGTGCGGTTGCTCATCGAGGCGCTCGCCGACGACGCCGCGGTTCGCCACACCGGACCCACTCCCCTGGCGCGCGCGCTGGTCGCCTGCGCCGCCGGACACACCCCGCGCGGCGCGCTTGCCGCCGGCGGACCCACGACGGTGGTGCGGGTGCGGCGCCTGGGTGGAGCCCCGAACAGTCGCGCGCTGGCCGCGGGCGCCTACGTCTGCGCCGCCGCAGTGCTCGTCGTGCCGACGATCGCGCTGGCGGTGCCGTGGCTCACCGAGTTGCACCGGCTGTTCACCGCTTGATGCTTGCCTGAACTCACACAACCGCACAACGAAAGGCGCTTCATGACCGACTCTGCCAACTCGACGACCGGCACCGCGCAGATCGGAGTGACCGGCCTTGCAGTGATGGGGTCGAATCTGGCGCGCAACTTCGCCCACCACGGCTACACCGTCGCGCTGCACAACCGGACCACCGCCAAGACCGACGCGCTGCTCGCCGAGCACGGCTCGGAAGGAAAGTTCGTGCGCAGCGAGACCATCGAGGAGTTCCTCGACGCGCTGGAGAAGCCGCGCCGCGTGATCATCATGGTCAAGGCCGGTGATCCGACCGACGCCGTCATCAACGAACTGGCCGACGCCATGGAGGACGGCGACATCATCATCGACGGCGGCAATGCGCTCTACACCGACACGATCCGTCGGGAGAAGGCGATCCGGGAGCGTGGCCTGCACTTCGTCGGCGCAGGTATCAGCGGCGGTGAAGAAGGCGCGCTCAACGGCCCGTCGATCATGCCGGGCGGGCCTGCGGAGTCCTACAAGAGCCTGGGCCCGCTGCTCGAGGAGATCTCCGCCCACGTCGACGGCGTGCCGTGCTGCACCCACATCGGGCCCGACGGCGCAGGCCACTTCGTCAAGATGGTGCACAACGGCATCGAGTATTCCGACATGCAGCTCATCGGCGAGGCCTACCAGCTGCTGCGTGACGGGCTGGGCAAGACCGCCCCCGAGATCGCCGACATCTTCGCCGAGTGGAACAACGGCGACCTGGACAGCTTCCTGATCGAGATCACCGCGACCGTGCTGCGCCAGACCGACGCCACCACCGGCGAGCCCCTGGTCGACGTCATCCTCGACGAGGCCGAACAGAAGGGCACCGGGCGGTGGACGGTCAAGTCGGCGCTCGATCTGGGCGTACCGGTCACCGGTATCGCCGAGGCCGTGTTCGCGCGGGCGCTGTCCGGATCGGTCGCCCAGCGCAAGGCCACCAGCGATCTGGCCTCCGGGGCGCTCGGTGAAAAGCCCTCTGATGCACAGCAATTCATCGACGACGTCAGCAAGGCCCTGTACGCGTCGAAGATCATCGCCTACGCGCAGGGCTTCAACCAAATCCAGGCGGGCAGCGCCGAGTACGACTGGGACATCACCCCGGGTGACATGGCCAGGATCTGGCGCGGCGGCTGCATCATCCGAGCCAAGTTCCTCAACCGGATCACCGACGCGTTCGACGAGAACCCCGACCTGCCGACGCTGATCGCCGCGCCGTACTTCCGCGACGCCATCGAAGCCGGCATCGACAGCTGGCGCCGGGTCGTGGTCAAGGCCACCGAGCTGGGCATCCCGATCCCGGGCTTCTCCTCGGCGCTGTCCTACTACGACGCGCTGCGCACCGAGCGGCTGCCCGCCGCGCTGACCCAGGGGCTGCGCGACTTCTTCGGCGCACACACCTACGGGCGCATCGACGCTGATCCCGCCAAGCGCTTTCACACGCTGTGGAGTGGGGACCGCAGCCAGATCGAGGCCTGAGTTCTCTCCGCGAGCAGGGGTTAGTGACCCCACTAGACTCGTCGGCGTGAAGTTCCTCGAGGGCCACCGGCCGCCGTACGACCTGACCTACAACGACGTCTTCATCGTTCCGGGCCGCACGCAGGTCGCCTCACGGTTCGACGTCGACCTGTCCACCGTCGACGGCTCCGGCACCACGATCCCCGTCGTGGTGGCCAACATGACCGCGGTGGCCGGCCGGCGGATGGCCGAGACCATCGCCCGCCGCGGCGGCATTGTGGTGCTGCCCCAGGACCTGCCGCTGTCCGCGGTGCAGCAGACCGTCGAGTTCGTCAAGAGTCGCGACACCGTCGTCGACACACCGGTCACCCTCTCCCCCGACGACTCCGTCTCCGACGCGTGCGCGCTGATCAACAAACGGGCGCACGGCGCCGCGGTCGTCGTCGCCGACGGTCGCCCCGTCGGCCTGGTCACCGAGGCCGCTTGCACCGGCGTCGACCGCTTCACCCGGGTGAGCGACGTGGCGATATCGGACTTCGTCACCGCGCCGGTGGGCACCGACCCGCGCAAGGTGTTCGACCTGCTCGACCACGCACCCCAGAAGGGCACCGACGTCGCGGTGCTCACCGACGGCGACGGCGCCCTGGCCGGCGTGCTGACCCGCACTGGTGCGGTGCGCGCCGGCATCTATGCCCCCGCCGTCGACGCGCAGGGCCGGCTGCGCATCGCCGCCGCGGTCGGCATCAACGGCGACGTCGCGGCCAAGGCCCGCGGTCTCGCCGACGCGGGTGCGGACCTGCTGGTGATCGACACCGCCCACGGCCATCAGGCCAAGATGCTCGACGCGATCGCCGCCGTCGCCGCGCTCGACCTCGGGCTGCCGATCGCGGCAGGCAACGTCGTCTCCGCCGAGGGCACGCGCGACCTGATCGCCGCCGGCGCGTCGATCGTCAAGGTCGGCGTCGGTCCCGGCGCGATGTGCACGACCCGGATGATGACCGGCGTCGGACGCCCGCAGTTCTCGGCGGTCGTCGAATGTGCCGCGGCCGCAAAGGAACTGGGCGGTCACGTATGGGCTGACGGTGGCGTGCGTCATCCCCGCGACGTCGCACTGGCGCTGGCCGCCGGCGCGTCGAACGTGATGATCGGGTCATGGTTCGCCGGTACCTACGAATCCCCCGGCGATCTGCTGCACGACCGAGACGACAAGCCGTACAAGGAGAGCTACGGCATGGCCTCCAAGCGTGCCGTCGCCGCGCGCACCGCGGCCGACAGCGCCTTCGACCGTGCGCGCAAGGGTCTGTTCGAGGAAGGCATCTCGACCTCGCGGATGAACCTCGACCCGGCACGCGGCGGCGTGGAGGACCTGCTCGACCACATCACCTCCGGCGTGCGCAGCACCTGCACCTACGTCGGCGCGCGCACGCTGCCCGAGCTGCACGAGAAGGTGGTGCTCGGGGTGCAGTCAGCCGCCGGCTTCGCCGAGGGCCATCCCCTGCCGACCGGATGGTGACGGGTAGGCCAGGACCTGCCCGCAGACCTCGACGGTGACGTCAGCGCCGGGCGCGACGTCGACCCGGCCGGGGGCGCGCATCCGCACCGCGGCACCGTCGGGGAGCACGAGATCGACGGCGGTGTCCGGGCCGTAGAAGCGGCAGGCCGTCACCCGGGCCGGGGCGCCGGAACCCAGGCGCAGCTGTTCGGGCCTGAGCACGACCACCGCGGGGCCGTCGGAGATCGGCAACAGCGCGGGCAGCGAGCCCAACGCGGTGCGGATCACACCCGCCGCCGCGCTGCCGGGCACCTCCACCGTCGCGCCGACGAACCGGGCCGCCGCCAGCGTGGCCGGGCACTGATACAGCTCGGCGGGGCTGCCGTGCTGAGCCACGGACCCGTCGATGAGCAGGGCCACCGAATCCGCCAGCGACAGTGCCTCGGTCTGGTCGTGGGTGACCAGGATCGACGTCGTGGCGGTGTCCCGCAGGATCAACGCGATGTCCTCCCGCACCCGGGTGCGCAGCCCGGCGTCCAGCGCCGCGAACGGCTCGTCGAGCAGCAGCACCCGCGGCCGCGCCGCCAGCGCGCGGGCCAGCGCCACCCGCTGCTGCTGCCCACCGGAGATCTCGTGCGGCCGGGCGTCGGCGAGCCCGCCGAGGCCCACCACCTCGAGCCAGTGCTCGACCCGCTCACCCCGCGGCATCCCGAACGCCACGTTGCCGCCGACGCTGAGGTGCGGGAACAGCGCGCCCTCCTGCGGCATCAGGCCGACGCGACGCCGGTGCACGGGCACCGGCGCGGACCCGCCGGCCACCAGCTGACCGGCGATGCGGACCGTGCCGGCGTCGGGATCGGCGAACCCGGCGAGGATGCGCAGCAGCGTCGTCTTACCGCAGCCCGACGGCCCGAGCACCGCCGTCATGGTGCCCTCGGGGACCACCAGATCCACCCCGGCGAGCACCCGGCGACTGCCGAAGGACTTCTCGATGCCGTGCGCCGCCACCCCCATCAGTCACCGCGCACACTCCATGCGCCCAGCAGCGCCGTCGGCACCGCGGCGAAGACCAGCAGGGCCGCCGCGTACGGCGCCGCGGCGGCATAGTCGCTGACCGAGCTGTAACCCCACAGCCGGGTGGCCAGCGTGTCGGTGCCGGTCGGATGCAGCAGCAGTGTCACCGGCAGTTCCTTCATGCACGTCAGCAGCACCATCGCCGCGCCCGCCGCGATACCCGGCAGCGCCACCCGCGCCGTCACCGCGGTGAACGCGCGCACCGGCGGGCGGCCCAGCGACCGCGCGACCTCCTCCAGTCGGATGGGCGCCGATTCGACCGCCGCGCGCACCGATCCGACGGCCAGGGGCACGAACAACACCGTATAGGCCAGGATCAGCAGCGGTTCACGCTGATAGATCGGCCGCAGCAGCAGCACCCCGAGCGACACCATCGAGATCGCGATCACGATCGCGGGCAGGCCGTGCGCGACGTAGCTCGCACCCTCCAACGCTCGGGTGGCACGGTCACGGTGCCGGGCGGCCAGCACACCGAGCGGCAGCGCAGCGAGGGTCGACACCACCGCGGCGGCGGCCGACAACCACAGCGTCGACCCCAGCGCCGCGATCCACAGCTCGCCGTCCCAGCGGGCACCCGCGGTCCTGAGCCAGTCCACGAGCTCGGCGCCGGGCACGAGCGCCGCGGCGGCCAGCACCGCGACGGGCATCAGCAGCGCCGGCCCCTGCCACCCCCCGAGCCGGCTGACGGGCGCGGGCCGGGGTGCGCCCGAGCCGACGCGCGAGGCTGCCGCACGCCCGCGGGCGGCGTGCTCGGCGATCACCAGGGCCACCGCGAAGACCAGCAGAACCAGCGACAGCACCGCCGCGCGGGACGGATTGAAGCCCGAGCGGTAGGCGCCGTAGATCACCCAGGTGAACGCTTCGAAGCGCATCGCGGCCACCGCCCCGAAGTCGCTGAGTACATACAGCGCCACCAGCAGTGCCCCCGCGGCGATCGCCGCCCGCGCTTGCCGCAGCGTCACACCGAACAACACCGACCAGCCGCCCCGGCCCAGCGACCGGGCCACCTCTTCCTGTGCCGGATCCACCCGGGCCAGCGCCGCCGTCGTCGTCAGTAGCACCAGCGGGTAGCTCACCAGGGTCAGCACCAGCACCGCACCCCAGAACCCGGCGATCGACGGAAAGACCGACACCCACAGGTACGCCAGCAGATAGCTCGGCATCGCCAGCGGCAGCGTCAACGCGACACTCCAGATCCGCCGGCCAGCGAGGTCGGTGCGGGTGAGCAGGACCGCCAGCGTCACCCCCAGCAGCACGCACGCCGCGGTCACGGTGACGACCAGCAGCACCGATCGGCCGATCAGCGCCGCGGTGCGCGGCTGCACCACCTCGTCGACGACCGCGGCCCAACCCCGCGACAGCGCGCGATCACCTAGGTAGACCAGCGGGATCAGCGTCGCCGCGGCCACCACCGCAGCCGCGGCGAGCAGGAGCGCCGGCGGGCGGGCCGCCCGGACCGATCCTGCCGTCAATTGGTGAGCAGGCCGGTCTTGACCAGGAGTTCCTGCGTGGTCTCGATGTCGTCGAGCTGCGACAGGTTGACCGCGGGCGGCTGCAGCTCGCTCAGCGGCGGCATCTGTGACGACGGCGCGACGCCGGCTGCCAACGGGTACTCCTCGGTCTCCTGGGCGAAGTACTTCTGGGCGGCCTCCCCGACCAGATATGACGCAAACCGTTGTGCGCCTTCCGGATTCGGGGCGGCCTTCAGCACGCCGACACCCGCGACGTTGACCAGGCCGCCGGGATCGCCTGCCGCCATGAACTTGTTCTGCGCCGTCACCGAATCGGCGCCCTTCGCGTCGATCAGCTCATAGAGGTAGTAGTGGTTCACCAGGCCCAGCGGCACCTGACCGGCGTCCACCGCGTCGCGCACGGCGACGTTGTTCTCGTAGGGCTTGGGGTCCTGGGCCTTGAAGGCGCGCAGCCACTGCTCGGCGCCGTCGTCGCCACGCACCACCCGCAGTCCGGTGACGAATGCCTGCCATGACGCGTTGCTCGGCGCGAACGCGATCTTGCCCTTCCACTCGGGGGCCAGGAGTCCGTCGATGGTGTCCGGCGGGGTGGGCACCAGCGTCGGGTTGTAGACCACGACGCGAGCGCGTCCCGAGACGCCGACCCAGGTGCCGTCGGCGGCGGCGTATTGCGCGGGCACCGCCTTCAGGGTCTCGGCATCGACTGGGGCCAGCAGCTCGGCCTTCGACACAGCGCCGAGCGCGCCGGCGTCCTGGGAGAGGAACACGTCGGCCGGGGACTTGTCGCCCTCGGTGATCAGCTGGGCGGCCATCTCCCCCGAACCGGCGTATCGCGCTTCCACCTCGATGCCGGTGTCGTCGGTGAACTGCGCGAGCAGCGGGGCGACAAGCTCCTCGCTACGGCCCGAGTAGACGACCACCTTGTCCGCGTCGTCGGTGGTGGTGGACGACCCGCAGGCGGTCAGCGCCACCAGGGCGGCGACGGTGGCGATCGCGCCCGCCCAGCGGGAGGGTTTCGTGACCGAGTGGGTGAGCGACTGCGTGAGCGACAAAAGGGGGTCCGCCTTTCCTGATCGTTCGCTGTGAACCTACCACTACCTAAGGCGAGCCTAACCAGACCGATCGCCCGGCTCGGGAGGTGCGCACGAGTCGGTTAGCATGGATGGCAATTCGATATCACTGCGCCGAAAGGGATCAGGTGCCGCAGGCACTGGATGGACGTCCATCCGAGCCGGCCATTTTCGCCGAGCGGCCCGACCGGGAGCCGGCAGAGGTCGAACCTTCCCCTAGTCGGCCGGGCCCCGGGCCCGGCTCCACACTCCACGCCGCACCGGGCGGTCGTCGGTGACCGTCGCAACCTCTCTGCTCTCGCTGCTGGCCATCGTGGTGCTCACCGCGGGCACCGCCGTCTTCGTCGCGGCCGAGTTCTCACTGACCGCGCTCGAACGCAGCACCGTCGACGCCAACGCCCGCTCCGGAAACCGTCGCGACCAGTTGGTGCAGCGCGCGCACCGCACGCTCTCGACCCAGCTCTCCGGCGCCCAGGTCGGCATCTCGATCACCACACTGGCCACCGGCTTCCTCGCCGAACCCGTCGTGGCCCGCCTGCTCGAACCCGGCTTGGCGGCCCTGTCGCTGCCCAAGAGCGCCGCCACCACGCTGGCGCTGGTCCTCGCGATCCTGATCGCGACCTCGGTGTCCATGGTGTTCGGCGAGCTAGTTCCCAAGAACCTCGCCGTGGCCCGCGCCGTGGGCACCGCGCGGTGGTCGGCGCCTATGCAGCTGATGTTCTCGTTCCTGTTCACGCCGCTGATCCGGCTGACGAACGGCACCGCGAACTGGATCCTGCGCCGCCTCGGCATCGAGCCCGCCGAGGAATTGCGCTCGGCTCGTTCCCCGCAGGAGCTGGTGTCGCTCGTCCGGTCCTCGGCCGAGAGCGGATCGCTGGACCCGGTGACGGCGGTGCTCGTCGACCGGTCCCTGCAGTTCGGCGATCGGACCGCCGAAGAGCTTATGACGCCCCGGTCCAAGATCGACACCCTCGACGCCGACGACACCGTGGTCGATCTGAGCCAGGCCGCGGTCCGCACCGGGCACTCCCGCTTCCCGGTGATCCGCGGTGACCTCGACGAAACCATCGGCGTCGTCCACGTCAAACAGGTGTTCGCCGTGCCGCACGGCCAGCGGGCCACCACGAAGCTGTCCGACATCGTGCAGTCGGTGGCGCGGGTGCCGTCCACCCTCGACGGTGACGCGGTGATGTCGGAAGTGCGGGCCAACGGGTTGGCCACCGCGCTCGTCGTCGACGAATACGGCGGCACAGCGGGCATGGTGACCGTCGAGGACCTGATCGAGGAGATCGTCGGCGACGTCCGTGACGAACACGACGTCGAGCCGCCCGACGTCGTCCACGCCGGCGGCAACTGGCAGGTCTCCGGGCTGCTGCGCATCGACGAAGTCGCCGAGAACACCGAATTCCGCGCTCCCGAAGGCGATTACGAAACGATCGGCGGCCTCGTCCTCGAGCAGCTCGGCCACATTCCCGCCGAGGGAGAAGCGGTGGAGCTCATCGCCTTCGACCCCGACGGCCCGATCGACGACCCGATCAAGTGGCTGGCCACCGTCGTCAAGATGGACGGCCGGCGCATCGACCAACTGGAGCTCACCAAGCTCGGCCGCACCGGCGACACGGACGACACGACCGACACCGACGAGGACGCCTGATGGGTGACATCTTCGGCGTACTGCTGACCTTCGTGCTGCTGGCTGCCAACGCCTTCTTCGTGGCCTCGGAATTCGCGCTGATCTCGGCGCGCCGGGACAGGCTCGAGGCGCTCGCCGAGCAGGGCAAGAACAGTGCGGTCACCGTGATCCGGGCCGGCGAGAACCTGTCGCTGATGCTGGCAGGCGCACAACTCGGCATCACGGTGTGTTCGATCCTGTTGGGCCGCGTCGCCGAACCGGCAGTGGCGCACCTGCTGGAGAAACCGTTCGATCTGCTGGGCATCCCCACCGCGCTGCTGCACACCGTCTCGTTCCTGGTGGCGCTGTCGATCGTGGTGACATTGCACGTCCTTCTCGGGGAGATGGTGCCCAAGAACATCGCGATCGCCGGCCCGGAATCCACAGCCATGCTGTTGATCCCCATCTACCTGGTGTGGATCCGCGCCGCCCGGCCGTTCATCGCGTTCTACAACTGGTGTGCCAACACGACGCTGAGGGCGTTCGGTGTGGAACCGAAGGACGAGCTGGACGTCACGGTGTCGACCGTCGAGCTCTCGGACATGATTGCCGAATCCCTGTCCGAGGGCCTGCTCGACCCCGAGGAGCACACCCGGCTGACCCGTGCCCTGCAGATCCGCAACCGCGTGGTCGACGACGTCGCGCTGCCGCTGAACCAGATCCGCGCGGTCCCTGCGGCACGCTCCGGGGCGGGGCCGACGATCGGCGCGCTGGAGCAGGCCCTCACGGAGACCGGGTACTCCCGCTTCCCCGTCGCCGACCCCTCCGGCGCATACGCGGGCTACCTGCACATCAAGGACGTGCTGCCGCTGCTCGACGGCCCGAACGACGAATCGATGGTGCTGGAGTCGTCGATGGTGCGCCCGCTGCCCCAGGTGCCGGCCTCGATGCCGCTCCCCGATGCGCTGACGCGGCTGCGCCGCACCAACAGCCACCTCGCCCTGGTCACCGCCGCCGACGGCACGATCACCGCGATGGTCGCCCTGGAAGACCTCGTCGAAGACCTGGTCGGGACGGTCCGCGACGGCACCCACCGTGTGTGACGGGCATGTCTGAACCGCACGACTGGCAGGACCGGGCCGACGCCCACCGGCGGCGGGCCGACGCGTTGCTCGCACCACACGTCGAGCGCAGGCACACCGGGCGGCCGCACCCGGTGTTCGACTTCCTGTTCACCTACTACCGGCTTCGCCCGCGACATCTGCGTATCTGGCATCCCGGCTACGGCGTCGTGCTGACCGGAGCCGGAGCCGAGGCCTATCTGACCCGGTCGGGTTACCGGCGCGACGGTGACGGTGTGACAGTCGGTCATGACCATCTGGTGACGCGTTCTGACACGGTGAGATTCGTCGCGGATCTGCTGACGGCGACGGCGTCGCGGGCCCCGCGGTTCGGCTGTTTCGGTATGCACGAGTGGGCGATGGTCTACCGCACACAGCAGGTGCGCCACGACGCGGTGCCGCTGCGGCTCGGGGCTGCCGGCACGGACGCCGTGGTCGAGTCGATGCCGTTGCGCTGCAGTCACTTCGACGCCTACCGCTTCTTCACCCCTGCGGCCGCACCGCGCAACGTCCGGCCGTTGTCTCGGGGCACGCAGATCGCCGAGGAGCAGCCGGGGTGCGTACACGCCGGCATGGACCTGTACAAGTGGGCGGCCAAACTCGGGCCCTTGATCGAATCCTCCGTGCTGCTGGATTGTTTCGCTTTGGCCGTCGATGCCCGGATCCTGGACATGAGGGCCAGCCCGTACGACCTGCGCGACTACGGTTTCACCCCCATCCCGGTCGAAACACCCGCCGGCCGAGCGCAATACGCCGCGGCGCAGGAGGCGATCAGTGACCGAGCCGCGCCGCTGCGGACCCGCCTCGTCGACGCCTGCATCGCGCTCGCCGACGAGGCCACGCTCACCGGCACGGGTGAGGCGATTACCGGCGGGTAAGCTGGATCGACGGATTTCACGACAGGCAGTGCGCGTTTCGGCGCGCGCATGCCGCCGAGGGAGGAATCATGACCGAACGTGTGACGGTGGGTAACCTGCGCGTCGCCCCGGTGTTGTACGACTTCATCACCAACGAGGCGCTCGCGGGTACCGGGATCGATCCCGACACGTTCTGGTCCGGCGTCGACAAGGTGGTCGCCGACCTCACCCCCAAGAACCAGGAACTGCTGGCCCGCCGCGACGAGCTGCAGGCCCAGATCGACCGGTGGCATCGCGCCCGCATCATCGGCGGGTTCGAACCCGAGGAGTACAAGCAGTTCCTCACCGACATCGGCTATCTGGAGCCCGAGCCCGGTGACTTCACGATCACCACGGCCGGCGTCGACGACGAGATCACCACCACGGCCGGTCCTCAGCTGGTGGTGCCCGTGCTCAACGCACGCTTTGCGCTCAACGCGGCCAACGCCCGGTGGGGCTCGCTGTACGACGCGCTGTACGGCACCGACGTGATCTCCAGCGAGGACGGCGCCGAGCCCGGCGACTCCTACAACAAGATCCGTGGCGACAAGGTCATCGCGTACGCGCGTAAGTTCCTCGACGGCGCCGCGCCGCTGGCGGAGGGCTCGTGGGCCGACATCACCGGACTGGTGGTCGCCGACGGTGCGGTGACCGCCACGCTCGACGACGGCGGATCGGTTGAGCTGGAGGATCCGGCCCAGTTCACCGGCTACCTCGGGGAGCCGGACGCTCCGACCGCGGTGCTGCTGATCAACAACGGCCTGCACATCGAGATCCTCGTCGACGCCGACTCCCCCATCGGGTCGACCGACAAGGCGGGGATCAAGGACGTCGTGCTCGAGTCGGCGATCACCACGATCATGGATTTCGAGGACTCGGTGGCGGCCGTCGACGCCGTCGACAAGGTGCAGGGCTACCGCAACTGGCTCGGCCTGAACCGTGGCGATCTGTCCGAAGAGGTCAGCAAGGGCGGCAAGTCGTTCACCCGCGTGCTCAACGACGACCGCACCTTCACCGGTCCGGACGGCGAGGAGATCACGCTGCCGGGCCGCAGCCTGCTGTTCGTCCGCAACGTTGGCCACCTGATGACCAATGACGCCATCACCGACGCTGACGGTGCCGAGGTGCCCGAGGGTATCCAGGACGCGCTGTTCACCAGCCTCATCGGCATCCACGGTCTGCGCGACGACGACGGGAACGGGCCGCTGCTCAACAGCCGCACCGGCTCGATCTACATCGTGAAGCCCAAGATGCACGGCCCCGACGAGGTCGCCTTCACCTGCGAGCTGTTCAGCCGGGTCGAAGACGTGCTGGGCCTGCCGCAGAACACCATCAAGGTCGGCATCATGGACGAGGAGCGGCGCACCACGCTGAACCTCAAGGCCTGCATCAAGGCCGCCGCCGATCGGGTGGTGTTCATCAACACCGGCTTCCTGGACCGCACCGGCGACGAGATCCACACGTCGATGGAGGCGGGCCCGATGATCCGCAAGGGCGCGATGAAATCGACCGCCTGGATCTCGGCGTACGAGAACCAGAACGTCGACATCGGTCTGGAGACCGGCTTGTCGGGCAAGGCGCAGATCGGCAAGGGCATGTGGGCCATGACCGAGTTGATGGCCGACATGGTCGAGCAGAAGATCGGCCAGCCGAAGGCCGGCGCCACCACCGCCTGGGTGCCGTCCCCGACGGCAGCGACGCTGCACGCCATGCACTACCACGCGGTCGACGTGTTCGCGGTGCAGAAGGAGCTGGAGGGCACGAGGCGCGCGACCGTGGATGAACTGCTCACGATCCCGCTGGCCAAGGAGCTGGCGTGGGCATCCGACGAGATCCGCGAAGAGGTCGACAACAACTGTCAGTCGATCCTCGGGTACGTGGTGCGCTGGATCGATGCCGGCGTCGGTTGCTCCAAGGTGCCCGACATCCACGACGTCGCGCTGATGGAAGACCGTGCGACGCTGCGGATCTCCAGCCAGCTGCTGGCGAACTGGTTGCGCCACGGCGTGATCACCGCCGAGGACGTCAAGGCCAGCCTGCGGCGGATGGCCGCCGTGGTCGACGAGCAGAACGCCAAGGACCCCGACTTCCGGCCGATGGCGCCCGACCCGGAGGGCAGCATCGCGTTCCAGGCGGCCCAGGAGCTGATCCTCGACGGCGGGGCGCAGCCCAACGGCTACACCGAGCCGATCCTGCACCGCCGCCGGCGCGAGTTCAAAGCCGCCGACAGCACACACTGAACGCCACGACCGACCAGGGCAACGACGAGGCAGGTACAGGACCACCTTGGGTAGACACAGCCTTCCCGATCCCGACGACTCCGACTCCACCCGGCGGCAGGGACCCGCGCCCGACGAGTCGCAGACCGAACGCTTCTACGCTGCACAACGCGACACTGCAGAGCGCGACACTGCAGAGCGCGACACTGCACAGCGTCCTGACGGACAGCGCAGCGGCGGATGGGACAACGGCGAGTGGACCGGCAGCCACCGGGCCATCACCCCGGGTCGCAGGAAGATCTCCGTCAGCGTCATCGTCGCTCTGATCAGCGTCGTCGTCATCGTCGGCGCCGTGATCCTGTGGCGGTTCTTCGGCGACGCCCTGTCGAGCCGCTCTGATGCGGCCGCGGCGCGCTGCGTCGAGGGCGAGGTCGCCGTCGCGGTGGTGGCCGATCCCGCGATCGCCGAGCCCGTCACCGCGCTGGCTCAGCGCTACAACGACACCGCCGAGCCCGTCGGCGACAAATGCGTGAAGGTCAACGTCACCTCCGCCGACTCCGAGCAGGTGTTCAACGGCCTGTCCGGCGACTGGCCGGCTGACCTGGGGCAGCGCCCCGCCCTGTGGATCCCCGCCAGCTCCGCGTCGGAGGCCAGGCTGGAGGCCAAGACCGGGCCGCGCACCGTCAGCGACAGCCGCTCCCTGGTCACCTCGCCGGTGGTGGTGGCCATGTCGCCGCAACTGCAGGGCGCCATGAAGGACCAGAACTGGGGCACGGTCCCCCGGCTGCAGAGCGACCCGGCCGGCCTGGACGGGCTGGGGTTGCAGGGCTGGGGCGGCCTGCGGCTGTCGCTGCCCCTGGGCCAGGACAGCGACGCGTCCTACCTGGCCGCCGAGGCGGTCGCCGCCGAAGCGGCACCTGCCGGTTCGCCACCCAGCGCCGGGTTGGGTGCGATCAGCACTCTGATGGCCGCCGCACCCAGGACCGACGACGCGAACGCCGGCACAGCGCTCGACGCGCTCCTCGGCGCCGATGATCCGGCGACCGCGCCGGTGCACGCAGTGGTGACCACCGAGCAGCGGCTCTTCCAGAAAGCTGCGGACACCCCTGACGCCAAGGCCAAGCTGGCCGTGTGGCTGCCGCCGGGCCCCACCGCGGTCGCCGACTTCCCCACCGTGTTGCTCTCCGGCGACTGGCTGGCCCAGGAGCAGATCTCGGCGGCCAGTGAGTTCGCCCGCTTCATGCGCAAGCCCGACCAGCTCGCCGATTTCGCCAACGCCGGATTCCGGGTGGATGGTCAGCAGCCGCCGGCCAGCGACGTCGTGACGTTCGGGCCGATCGGCACACCCATCGACCTCGGCGACAACGCACTGCGGGCTACCATCGCCGACACGTTGTCCAGCCCGGCGCAGAGCCCGACGGTCACCGTGATGCTCAACCAGTCGATGCCGACCGACGAGGGCGGAAAGGCGCGGCTGAGCAACGTCGTCGATGCACTCAAGGCGCGTCTGCAGGTGCTGCCACCCGACTCCGGGGTGGGGCTGTGGACCTTCGACGGGGTCGCCGGACGCTCGGAGGTGACGCTGGGTGCGTTGTCGGACCAGGTGAACGGTCAACCCCGATCGGCTGCGTTGACCTCGGCGCTGGACGAGCAGACACCATCGGGCGGCGGCGCCGTGTCGTTCACGACGCTGCGCCTGGTGTACACCGATGCGTCGGCGAAATACCGCCAGGGACAGAAGAATTCGGTACTCGTGATCACGGCGGGTCCGCACACCGACCAGTCCCTCGGTGACGACGGTCTGCGCCAGTACGTCAGCGGAGCTTTCGACCCGGCCAAACCCGTCGCGATCAACGTGATCGACTTCGGCGACGACCCCGATCGGTCGACCTGGGAGGCCGTCTCCTCGACCACCGGCGGCACGTACCAGAACCTGTCGAACTCGTCGGGTCCGGACCTGGCGTCGGCCATCGCGACCATGCTGGGCTGAGAACGTCCGCCAGCCGCGTACTGGTCGTATCCTGACGTCCGTGACCGGGGGGTTCTGGCGCAAGAACGGCGTCTCACGCGGTGTCCGCATTCTGGCCACCACGCACTTCACGCTGATCTGGCGTGCGCTGCGGGTGACACCCGGAGTCGGCAAGCTCGTCAACCGCTGGCTCATCAATTCGCTGATCTACACGATGCAGACCCGGCCCGGCGCGTTGAGCACCATGGCTGACTGGACCTCCTGGGAGTCGCTGCACGACCGCACCTACAGCCAGCGGCACCTGCCGCCGCTGCCCGCGTACGCCGCCGGCCTGCCCGCTTCGGCGAGCGTGGCCCAGGTGTTCGCTCGCCCGGGGCCGCGATGCCCGGACTCGCAGAAGTCGACGCTGCTGTTCCCGATCTTCGCGCAGTGGTTCGTCGACGGGTTCCTGCGGACGGACCCGGACGACGACACCAGGAACACCTCGACGCACGACATCGACCTGAGCCAGCTCTACGGTCAGGACGAGGTGGTGACGCGGATGCTGCGCGCAGGCAGCGGTGGCCGCCTGAAGAGCCAACGCATCCGCGGCGGGGAGTTCCCGCCCTACCTGTGTGATGCCGACGGCCGCGTGAAGCCGGAGTTCGCCGACCTCGAGACCGTGTTCCAGGGACGCGACCTCAAGGCCGACCGCGGCGGCCCGGTGCCGGATGCTCTGCAGTCGAAGCTCTTCGCCCTCGGCATCCCCCGCGGCAACATCCACTACGGCTTCGTGATGATGAGCACGCTGTTCCTGCGCGAACACAACCGCATCGCCGCGTTGATCAGCGAGAAAAACCCCGCCTGGAGCGACGACCGGGTGTTCGACACCACCCGTAACACGCTGACCGTGGTGCTGCTCAAGATCGTCATCGAGGACTACATCAACCACATCACGCCGATCAAGTTCCCGCTGTCCGTCGAGCCGGGCATCGGCGCGCACGAGAGGTGGTACCGGCAGAACTGGATGTCGGTCGAATTCAACCTGCTGTATCGGTGGCACTCGCTGGTGCCCACCGAGGTCACCGTCGGTGGGCAGCGTCAGCGTTTCGCCGACATGTGGTGGGACACCCGGCCGGTCACCGAACACGGGTTGTCTGCGCTGTTCGACGAGGCGTCGCGACAGCCCTGCAGCACTATCGCCCTCGGCAACACGGATCCGAGCCTGCTCGCGATCGAGGAGAAGTCGATCGCGATCGGCCGGCACACCGCACTGCAGCCCTACAACGCCTACCGGAGCGCGTGTGGCTTCCCGCAGCTGCAGACCATCGACGACCTGACCTCGGATCGCCGGGTGCGTGAGGCGCTGAAGGCCTGCTACGGCGACGACGGGATGGCCCGGGTCGAGCTGTTCGTGGGACTGTTCGCCGAAGACATCCGGCGCGGCAGCACGCTGCCCCCGCTGATGAGTGCAATGGTGGCAGTGGACGCCTTCTCCCAGGCGCTGACCAACCCATTGCTCGACCCTGCCGTGTACGGTGAAGCGACGTTCTCCGAGGTCGGGTGCACGGTGATCGACTCGACATCGACCCTGGCGGACGTCGTGCGACGCAACATTTCCGGGGAGGCGCCCGCGCCGCGGGTCAGCCTGGGCCGGCGCCGGTGGCCATTGCGATAACGGGGACGGCGAGCAACTGCTCGAAAGGGCGTGGCGAGTTGTCCGACACGTATCGCTTCGCTCGTGAGATTGCCCAGTGACGAGCAAGAATGGTATGACGGCGTTACCGGATCGACGTATGGGGATGCGAAGATCAGCTAACAGTACGGCGATGAGGGGGAGCCAGCGCGCGATGCCGACCCGACAGCCCGGCCAGAACGGACCCGCTGCTGCACCCCGCGACTGGCGGGACCGCAAGCGCTATGTCTGGCTGCTCGGAATCGTGATCCCGATCCTGGTGCCCGCCTCGTGGTGCGCTGTCCTGCTGTCCGGTTCCGGGCTGTTCTGGTGGTCCGGTCCGGTGCTGATGCTGGTCATCATCCCGGTGCTGGACTACGTCGTCGGCGCGGATTCGGAGAACCCACCCGACAGCCTGCTGGCCTACCTGGAGCAGGACCGCTACTACCGGTGGGCCACCTATCTGTACCTGCCCGCCCAGTACCTCTCGCTGGTGCTCGCGTGTTGGTTGTGGACCGGCGGCGGCGGGGTGACGATGACGCCGCCGGACAAGGTCGGGTTGATGCTGACCGTCGGAGGCATCGGCGGCATCGCGATCAACACCGCCCACGAACTCGGCCATCAGCGCGCCCGCGCGGAACGTTGGCTCAGCAAGGTCGCGCTCGCCCAGACCGGCTACGGCCACTTCTTCGTCGAACACAACCGCGGCCACCATGCCCGCGTTGCCACCCCGGAGGATCCGGCCAGCGCCCGCCTCGGCGAGAGCGTGTACACCTTCTACTGGCGGTCCATCCTGGGCAGCCTGCGCTCGGCCTGGTCGCTGGAGAGCCGTCGGCTGCGCCGCCACGGACACCGGGTGTGGACGCTGCACAACGACGTACTCAACGCGTGGGTGATGGCCGCCGCGCTGTTCGGCGCGCTGATCGTGGGATTCGGGATCGAGGTCGCGCCCTGGTTGTTCGGTCAGGCGCTGCTGGGCATTCTCCTGCTCGAGACCATCAACTATCTCGAGCACTACGGTCTGCGCCGCCAGCGCCGGCGCGACGGCTGCTACGAACCGGTGCGCCCGTCGCACAGCTGGAACAGCAACTCGGTCATCTCGAATGTCTTCCTCTTCCATCTGCAGCGGCATTCCGATCACCACGCCAACCCGCAGCGCCGTTACCAGGCGCTCTGCCATGCCGACGAGGCACCCCAGCTACCGGCCGGCTACGCGGCGATGGTGGTGCTCGCGCTGTTCCCGCCCCTGTGGCGGTGGGTCATGGACCGCCGCGTGCGGGCTCACTACCGCGGGGACATCAGGCTGGCCGCATTGCGGCCGCGTCACGAGCGACAGCTACTGCAGCGGGGCTGAGGCCACCTCACGGGTGCGCTTGAGCGCCATCGCCGCCGTCTTCATCGACAGCGTGGGCGACAGACGTTCCAGATACCACAGAGCCTTCCACCATCGCGGCACGACGATGATGGCCTGGTTGCGCCGTACGCCGCGCAGGGCCTGGGAGGCGAACTGCTCCGGTTCGATGGGGCGCAGCGCCTCACCGAGCTTGATCAGGTTCTCCCGGCTGACGGTGCGGTTGCGGCCGTATTCGCCTCCGGTGAGGATCGGCGTGCGCACCACCCCCGGGCACAGCACCGACACGTGGACACCGTGTGCCGCTGCCTCCACCCTCAGTGTCTTCGAGAGCGCGACGACGGCGTGCTTGGTGGCTGAGTAACCGGCCTGGGCGGAGGTGGTGATCAGGCCCGCCATCGACGCCGTGTTGACGATGTGGCCACTGCCCTGGGCGATCATCCTCGGGTAGGCGGCCCGCACGCCGTGGACGACGCCGCGCAGGTTGACGTCGATGATGTCCGTCCAGTCGTCGAGCGTGAGCGCGTCGACCTCACCGCCGATGCCGATGCCCGCGTTGTTGAACAGGAAATCGAGGCGGCCACTGGTGCGCACGGTCGCCTCGACGGCGGCCTCGAACGCGGCGGGGTCGCGGACGTCGAGGGCGACCGCGTGGGCGGTGGCCCCGGCGCCGCGTAGGCGCCGCGCCAGGTTCTCGGCCACCTCGACCTGTCGATCGGCGATCCACACGTGGGCACCCTCGGCGGCCAGAGCCTCCGAGAGGGCGGCCCCGATCCCCGACGCACCGCCGGTGATGAATGCGACCTTGCCCGTCAGACCCTGTGATGACACCTTCGGAAGGATAGCGGTCAGCCGCCGCGTCAGTTCCCCGAGTCGGCGCCGCCCCCGGCGGACGAGGACGCCTTGTCCCCCGTGTCGGCCTTCGCGGTCTTCGCGGTCTTGTCGGTCTTCTCGGTCTTGTCGGTCTTCTGGGTCTTGTCTGCTTTATCGCTCTTGTCGGTCTTGTCGGCTTTGTCGCTCGTGTCGCTCTTGTCCGTCGTGGTGTCCGTGGTGTCGGCCTTCTCTCCCGCGAGGGCCTTCAAGAATCCCCGCAGCGGCATGCGGTGCTTGCCCCCCGCTGTGGCGGCGCCGTCGGTACCACCGCTCCCGTCGGCCACCTCGGTCGGCTCCACGTCGGGGCTGGCGTCAGAAGTGGTCTCCGCGCTCGCATCCGGAGCCTGCACCACCGGAGCGTCGCTCGGCTTCGGGTCGGATTCCGCCGCGGCCTGCTCGCCGTCCGGTTCTTTGGTCTCGGTGGTGTCTGTGTCCTCGGCGGCCGCCGCGCGGATGAGCGGGCGAGCCTGGGGTGTCGAGGTGACAGCGGCGGTCGCGCCCGCCGCCAGTTCACCCTGAGTGGGCTTGCCCTCCAACCAGGTTCGGTTGTAGGCACTGTCGACGATCGCGCGCAGCTTCGGCTCGATGTCAGCGACCAGGGAACCCAGCCCCATGTCGTAGAAGCCCTGCAGCAGCGGCAGATGCTCGGTCGGTGCGTAGACGTAGGTCGTCTTGCCTTCTTTCCAGACGATGTTGTCCGGGTTGTCGAGATCGACCTCGTCGTACCGCAAGTGCACGTACACGAATGCGGCGACGCCGTTGGCGACCGCCAGCAGATTGAACGGGTTCGTCGGGAAGTCGGCGATCGGATCGTATTCGGCCGCAACGTCGACGATGTCGTACTGCGTGTTCGTCGGCGTCCGGAGCAGATCACCCCAGAACCAGCCGTTCACCCCGCCGTACTTGCGCCCGCCGTTGCCGAGCAGCACGAACGAGAGTTCGTCGGGGGTCGGCGCGTCCTTGTCACGTGCGTGATCCTTCAGCCACACCGACGCGATGCGGGCGCCACCACTGTAGGCGTACACGATCTTGGGGTCGGTGCCCACGTTGTGAATCGCTCGGTCGAGACGATTGACGTTCTCGGTGACACCGAACTCGATGGGGCCGTAGGGCTGAATCCAGTCGTACTGGACCTCACGGCACACCTTGGGAGCATCACAGAGCACTCCCCCGAGATTGTCCGCCATGTCCCAGGGCGTCGGGCCGTGGTGCAGCACCGTGGCAGGTCCCGGAGGGATCAACGACGAGGCCGTCGACGTGGCTGCTGCGGCAGCTGCTGCCGCAGCGGGCATCGCACCGCCACCGAACGTCAGGGGAAGGGTCGCCGCGATCGGCAATGCCGCTGCAGTCACCACTGCCTTGGTCGCTCGTTTCACGCCACATTCCTTCCGAAGAGACGACCGCGCGGTCGTCAGATGACGGGACAACACAGGTGGAGAGGTACCGAATGGTCGAGCGATGGGAGCGCCGGCGCTGCGTGACCGTTGCCTGAGGGCCACGACGGTGCTTCTGCGCTGACGGTGTGTCAGCGCGCCGACCGACGCGGACGTTACCGTATGCAACTACTTTTTGCGTGGCTACATAGCAAACTCACGGGAAGTGAAATCTGGCTACTTCCTGCATGTTGGGCGATCGTGGCTATTCACTTTCCGCCGGCTGCCCGAGCATGGTGCGGTGACGCACACGTCAACGACCTCTCGTGGCGGAATTCGGGTGCAGATCAAAGACATTGTCCGACAACGTTTTTCGTAGGCGGCTCGAGTCGCCGGGTCGGACGCGGGGGCCGACGGCGGGATGCACGGCAACCCCACGACTCGTTGCTAGGTGGCAGAGCGTGTCATTTGGGTTTGCTCTGGGTACTCGGCTTCTTACTCGGAAGTCAGTTGGTTCGCTCGCCAGAACGTGCAGTGCCACGAAGGACCGCCCTCGGGGCCACGGAATGTTCACTGGTTGGCTACCTCGGCATCCGGGTGTGCTGCAGGTGATGGTACAGACCAAAAATTTTTTTTAGCCACTCAGGTGTCAGCAACATCTCAGCGCCAATCTCTACAAATACAGAGATTCGATGAATAACGTGCGTGTAAGTTTTGCTGCAACAGCGCTGGTCTTGTCAGTATCAGCTCAAAAACAGTGTTTAGCATGCTAAAACATGACCGGCTGTCTCTGATAATTGGTTTTCACTGAAATCGCGGAAGAGAATTCTCTACCAAAGTAGAGAACCTATAAACGAAACATAACGGCAATAGGTACGCACTTTGCTTAGTTTGCGTCAATTAGAAATGTGTTGTTTTTGCTACAAACTTGTTGACGGACGCGCAATATGCTCTTGTCGCGCCGAGAACGGCGAGTCGACAATCAGTTCAATTCGGGGAGATGTCATGAAGAACACCATTCGCAAGGCCGGTGTTGCCTGTGGCACCGCTTTTGCCTCAATCGCGATAGCGCTGACCACCGCCACCGGAGCCAGTGCCGTGAGTACTGCGGTGATCATCGGCGGTATCAAGATCAAGTCCATGGACGACACGTTGATGAAGCCGCTCCTCGAGGGCGCCTTCAAGAACGATGTTCGAACATCGGTGTCGTGGCCGGCGGAGGCCGGGCCGTACTCGGGCAAGGGCGACATGACACTCGGCGCGTCGATTCGCATCGGCATCCCGAACCTCGACGCTGCGATCGACACCGCAGTCGGGAACCTCCAGGGCCCCAACGACAAGGTCACGGTCGTCGGATTGTCGGCCGGCTCGCTCGTCGTCAACGAGGTGATGCGCCAATGGATGGAGGAGGGCACCATGCCCGACCCCTCGAAGGTGACGTTCATCGTGGTCGAGGACTCCAGCCGCCAGGAGCTGATCAAGGACGCCAAGTACAGCTCGAAGTACGACTACACCTACCAGCCGCCGCCCGTCACGCCGTTCAACGTCGTCGTGATCACCGGTGAATACGACGGCATGGCCGACATGCCCGACCGCCCGTGGAACTTCCTGGCGATGGCCAACGCGATGGCCGGCTCGATCGTCGTGCACGTTCCCGTCATGTACACGACCTCGATGGCAGAGCTGGAAGCGCTCAAGGGGACGAAGTACTACTCGGAGACCGTCAACGCCAAGGGCGGTGTCACCGAGCACTACTTGGTGCCGACGGCCACGCTGCCGCTGGTGCAGCTGATGCCGTGGCTCAAGCCCAAGGAGGCCGAACTCAAGGCCAAGATCGACAAGGGCTACAGCCGCTACGATGCCGCTCCCGCAGTCAAGGTCGCTGCGCTGACCGCACCCGAAGTCACGGCCGCCTCGCAGACCTCCGATGCCAGCACGACCGGCGAGGAAGCCTCTGCCGGGCAGGCTCAGCCGGAACCCAAGGTGACGGCACAGGAGCGTCGCGACGCACGGGCCGAGGCTCGGGCAGAGGCCAAGGCCAAGCGGGCCGAGGCGAAGGCGGCACGCGCCGAGGCCAGGGCCACGGCGAAGGCGGAGGCGGCCGCCAAGCGTGAAGCACGAAAGGCAGCCCGCCAGCAGGCTGCTTCGGACGATTCGTCGTCCGACGGACCAGGGTCGTCTGACTCCTCCGGCTCCTCGGAGTAAGCCCTCCCCGGAACTCGAGGCTGCCTGAAGCTTTCAGACACCCGCCCGAAGCCCCGGCCACCTGGTCGGGGCTTCGTGGTGTCAAAAGCACAGTGGTGTCCGAGGAACGGTGTGACGGCCAGCGCTTCGCCGGGTGGGGGCCTAAACTGCTGTGGCCGATGATCTATTTGCTGTGAGGTAGCGTTGATCTCCATGGATTCCCCGCAGTACGACGCGATCGTCGTGGGCGCCGGATTCGGCGGAATGGGTGCCGCGATCCAGCTCAAGAAGATGGGTTACGACGACATCCTGATCGTCGATCGCGAGGACGACCTGGGCGGCACGTGGCACGTCAACCACTACCCCGGGTTGGCCGTCGACATCCCGTCGCCGACCTACTCCTACTGGTTCGAGCCCAATCCGCGGTGGTCGCGGCTCTACGCCCCGGGCTCCGAACTGAAGGAGTACGCCGACCACGTCGCCGACAAGTACGACGTGCGCCGGCACATGCGGTTCAACGCGTCGGTCGACGGCGCGCGGTGGGACGAGGAGAACCAATTCTGGCAGGTCACGCTGTCCGACGGGGAGACACTGACCGGGCGGTTCCTGGTCACCGCGACCGGGTACCTGTCGCAGCCACGCAACCCCGACATCCCGGGTATCGAGGACTACGACGGTCGAATCATCCACAGCATGGACTGGGACGACGACTACTCGCCGGCCGGCGAGCGGATCGGCCTGATCGGTACCGGCGCGACGGCCGTGCAGCTCATCCCCGAGCTGTCGAAGACCGCGGCGGACCTGACGGTGTATCAGCGCACGCCGATCCACGTGGTGCCGAAGATGGACTTCGCCATCCCGCCGTTCCTGCGTCGACTGTTTGCCCGTATCCCGTTGCTGCAGCGCGCGTTCCGCTTCTCCACGGACGCCAATCTCGAAGTGATGATGATCCTGTCGGTGATCAACTACAAGTACTTCCGGCAGCTCAACGTCTTCGCGTCCTACCTGTCTGCGGCGCACCGCTTCTTCTCGATCCGGGACAAGAGCCTGCGGGCGAAGTTGACCCCGGACTACGACTTCGGATGCAAGCGGCCGACCTACTCGAACTCGTACTACCGCACGCTGGCCAAACCGCATGTGCACCTGCAGACCGCCGGCATCGAACGGGTCGTTTCCGACGGCATCGTTGCCTGCGATGGCACGAAAGCGACGATCGACACGCTGGTCCTGTGCACCGGATTCGACATCTGGGAAGCCAACATCCCGGCCATCGAACTGATCGGCCGCGACGCCCGTAATCTCGGGAAGTGGTGGCGCGACAACGGGTTCCAGTCCTATCAGGGTGTCACGGTGCCCGCGTTCCCCAACCTTTTCATGCTGGCCGGGCCGTATGCCTCCAGTGGTCTGTCGTACTTCAACACCATGGAGTACCAGATGCGACACATGGACCGGCTCTTCGGTGAACTGCAACGGCGTGGCGCAGGCGTCTTCGAGGTGACCGAGCAAGCGAATGCGGAGTTCCGGGAACGGATGTCGGCGAAGCTGGGCAAGACCGTGTTCCGGCAGGGCGACTGCGCGCGGTCACGGTCGTACTACTTCAGTCCCAGTGGGGAGACGCTGGTGCGTCCCGCGTCGACGAACGAAACCAACCGGGAGAACGAGAGTTTCCCGCTGAGTCACTACGCCTTCAACTGACGCCGCAGGTCAGCACCACTTTCCCCGGTTCCTGTGAACCTGTTGGCTAGCATGGCTACATGAATGTGCGGCGAGCCAAGAGTGTTCTCGGAGCGGTGATTCTGGCGCCGTTGGGGCTGCTGACCGGGCTCACCGGCGCCCCGGCGGCGCAGGCGCAACCCTGCCCGGACATCGAAGTCATCTTCGCGCGGGGCACCGGCGCCGACCCGGGCCTCGGGTTCGTCGGCGACGCGTTCGTCGACTCGCTGCGGTCGAAGGTCGGCGGTCGGTCCGTGGGCGCCTATGCCGTCAACTATCCGGCGGGCTTCGACTTCGACGAATCGGCCCCCGCTGGTGCCAGGGATGCCACCGCCCGCGTGCAGTGGATGGCTGACAACTGCCCATCGACCCGGCTGGTGCTCGGCGGCATGTCCCAGGGCGCCGGCGTCATCGATCTCATCACCGTGGACCCGCAACCGCTGGGCCACTACACACCGACGCCCCTGCCCGCGCATCTCTCCGATCACATCGCCGCCATCGCCGTCTTCGGCAATCCGCTGCGTGACGTCAAGGGCGGCGGTCCGCTGCCGGCGATGAGCCGCACCTACGGCCCGCGAAGCATCGACATGTGCGCGCTCGACGATCTCTTCTGCTCCAAAGGGTTGAGCCTGCCGGCGCACTTCGCCTACGTGGACAACGGGATGGTCGCGCAGGCGGCGGACTTCGTCGCCGGCAAAGTCTGAGTCGCGAGCAAACTCGTTACCCACCTCGGAGCATTCCCAAACTCGATTGGTCCGGCAATCTACTATTGATCGTGTCGCCCCGACCGATCTATTCCTTAAACTCACAGCTGAAGATCCCTGTTACCTGCGCATCAGCGCGTAGTGTGTGTGCTACGCAGCAAATTGCAGCGCCGGGGAGGGCACATGCGTTTCAGCAAGAAGTCAGCTAAGCGTTCAGCACACCGGTGGGTCGCGGTGGTCGCAGCTGCTGCAGTGCTCCCCGTGACGGTCAGCGCGCCCAGCCTGATGGTGGCACCCGAGGCCTCCGCCGCCCTGCCGGACCAACTCAAGGTGGTGACCCTGGCGTTGTATCCAGGGCACAACAGCGACGACCACGGCGGCATCATGTGCACCGGCACACGCACGTGCACGCCCGTCGCCTATCCGTACCTCGACCGCTACACCGGTGCAGACGACCTGCAGGCGGCCATCGCTGCCACCGACTTCACCCAGCCCATGGTGGTCTTCGGGTACAGCCAGGGCGCGCGGGTGATCGGGCAGTGGCTCGAAGACCGCGCCGGGACCGAGGGGGTGCCGACCCCAGAACAGCTCAGCTTCGTCCTCATCGGCAATCCGGACCGCAAGTACGGCGGGACGCACAGGCGGCTCGGCTCGATCACGCCGGCCACCGACTACGACGTCATTGACGTGACGCGGCAGTACGACAGGGCCTCCGACTGGCCGGACAACCCGATGAACCTGCTGGCCTTCCTCAACGCCAACGCCGGGCTGACCAACACGCACGTCGACTACGACGACATCGACATCTACGACCCCGCGAACTACGTCTGGAAAGAGGGCAACACGATCTACGTCTTCGTTCCGACGGAGAACATCCCGCTGCTGGAGCCGCTGCGCAAGATGGGCCTCGACAAGCTCGCCGACGAACTCAACGGTCCGCTGAAAGCGAAGATCGAGAAGGGCTACGACAGGTCCTACCTGCCGGACTCCCCCGGCTGGCCACCGGACCTGCTGCCCCCGGTCGTGCCACCGCCGGCCCCGCAGCCCGGTCCTGAGCCGCAGACCCGCACAGCGACTCCGTTGGCGACAGCGCTGACCACCGCGCACGACGCGCGGAAAGCGCGCGCGGCCTCGGCGGCGGAGGTGACCCCCACCGAGGACGAGGCGCCCGTCACCGAAGACGAACCGACGGTTGCCGACATCGACGCCGGGGATGTCGACGCCGGGGATGTCGACGCAGAGACCACGCCCGACACAGACACCGCGGAGGAGTCGGCCACGACGAGCACCGCGGATCGCGCGCCCGCGCGCAAACGGCCTTTCGCCCGCCTCTTCGAGCGACACACCCGCTCGTCGACCGCATCGGAAAGCACTGCAACGGGCGGGGACAACGCATCCGGACAGCAGTGACGGCACCGGCTGTGCTTGGCTGATGTCATGGACGTCAGCCATCTCGCACCGCTCGAACAGACTGCCCTGCTGACCGAGTACTGCCGCGCTCTCGATCAGCGCGCGGCCCGGCCGATCCTCGGCGATCGGTGGGCGGCCGAGACCGTCGGCGCCATCGACTACGACTTCACCACTCTGGCCGCCACGCCGAGCGTGGTACCGCTGGTGGCCCTGCGTGCCAAGATGATCGACGAGATCATCAACGCGTTCCTGTCCGAGCACCCCGATGCGGTCGTGGTCGACCTGGGGGCCGGCCTGTCCGCGGCTGTGCACCGGGTGAACCCCGCGCCCGGCGTCGACTGGTACAGCGTCGACCGGCCCGCCGTGCTGACGCTGCGTGCCGCCGTCCTTCCGGCCCACCCGGCCGACCATCCCGTGCCCGCTGATCTGACCGCCAGGGGCTGGGCCGATCAGATCCCGGCCGACCGGCCCGCCATGGTGTTCGCCGACGGGTTGATCGCGTTCCTCGACGAGCCCACTGCGAAGGCGCTGTTCTCAGATGTGGCAACACATTTCGGTGCCGGTGTGCTGGCGTTCAACGACTACGGGCCGGTGAGCCGGGCCAACCGGTTGCTGGGCCGACTGGCCACCTCGCGCAAGACCAACTCGCCCCACAACCAATGGAACTTCCCCGGCTTCGCCGATGCCCGCCGCCCGGAATCCTGGGCCGCCCTGACCCTGAGTCGGGAACAGAGCGTCATGCAGCGACCAGAAGCCGCCGCATTCCCCCGCGGACTTCGCGTGGCGGCGCGGCTCTCTCACCGCATCCCGTCAATCGCCCGCAAGGCGCGAGTGCTGTCCTACCGGTTCTAGCGTGCCTCGCCGTTGCCCGCCGAGACCGAATCGGCGGCGCGCGGCCCGGCCGGTGTACGGCGGCGCACGACGACGCGGCCGCCCTGGGCCGGTGTGACCGTGACGCCCCGGCTGTGGGGCTTCTCGTCGGGTGCGCTGGTCGGCTCGATACGGAACTCACGCAAGATGGTGCGCAGCGTGACCTCCATCTCCATCGTCGCGAACGAGGCCCCGATGCAGCGCATCATGCCGCCGCCGAAGGGAATCCATGCGAACGGGTTGGGCGGCTTGCCGACGAAACGATCGGGGTCGAAGCGCTCGGCATCGGTGAAGCTGCTCTCGGCTGCCATCGCGAGCTGTGTGCTCGCCAGGATGGTGGCACCCTCGGGAACGACCCACTCCCCCAACTGAATTCGCGTGCGGGCACGGCGCAGCGCGGCGGTCAGCACCGGACGTGTGCGCTGCGATTCCGCGATGGTGGCCAGCAGCAGGTCGTTGCCGCCCGCGTCGACTTCCTCGGTCAACCGGACCAGCAGGTCAGGATGGCGACGGATGCGCTCGATGGTCCACGCCAACTGCGTCGAGGTGGTCTCGTGCCCGGCCACCAGCATGGTGAGCAGCTCGTCGACGATGTAATTGTCCGGTATCGGTGAACCGTCGTCGTAGCGGGCCTGCAGCAGCAGCGACAGCACGTCGCCGCGGTCGGTGAAGTCCGGATCCGAACGCGCCTTGTCCATCAGGGATTTCAGCAGCTCGTCCATCCGGCGCCGATACCCGGCGAACTTCCCGCCCGGGCTCCACGGACCCACGTCCTTGCGCACGATCGACGGCATCAGCGCGATCTTCGACCCGAACTCGACGGCTCTGGGCATCAGGTCGCGCATCTCGTCGAGCTCGGCACCCTCGGCGCCGAACACCGCACGCAGGATCGTGTTCAGCGTGATGCGCATCATCGGATCGACCGTCGGGAACTCGACACCCTCGGACCACGAGCCGATCTCGCGCAGCACTTCCTGCTCGGTGATGCTCTCGTAGGCGCGCATGTTCTTGCCGTTGAACGGAGGCAGGAGCAGCTTGCGGCGCGCGAGCAGCGCGTCACCTTCGAGGTTGAAGATGGACCCGGGGCCCAGCACGTCGCCACCCAGGTTGTTCTGCGGCCGCCCGATCAATTCGCGGCTGCTGCTGAACAATTCCTTGACCAGTGCGGGATCGCTGATCACCACAGTGGTGCCGAACACCGGCACCTTGAGCGTGAACGTGGAGCCGTAGCGGCGGCCCAGCGCCGCGATCGAGCCGTAGCGGGCCGCGAGCACGGCGGCGCCCTGCACGAGCTTCGGCAGGGGCGGGCCGGGTGGCAGCTTCACCGGATCTGTGGTGGCCGCTGTCATGGTGTCACCTCGTCGCTTTTCGGAGACGTCGCTTCTCGGAGACGTCGCTTGGGGGCGTCAGGCTATCTGGTAATCGTCGAGCGGGAAGTGCTCCTGCTCCTTGACGGCCTGACGGATGGACGTGGGCCGGAACAGCGGCGCCTCGCCCGACTTGTTGAACCAGTATGACCGCGAGTTGGTGCAGTCGCCGAGTCGGAACACCGAATCGTCGAGGAGTGTCAGCATGCGGTCGAGGAACCGGTCGTTGGCTTCCTCGGTGACCTCGAACGCCCGGCCACCGCTGCGCTGCAGCTCACCGAACAGTCGCTTCATGTGCCGCATCTGGTACTCGACGGTGTCGAACCACGACATGCCCACCCAGGCGTACGGGCTGGCTTGGTTGATCATGTTGGGGAACAGGGGCACCGTCATGCCCTCGTAGGCCTGGAACCCGTTCTCGCGCCACCACTTTCCGAGATCGCGGCCCTGCCGGCCGATCACCGGGATCGCAGGCAGGTTGGATTCCCACACGTCGAAACCGGTGGCGAGAACCAGGGTGTCGACAGTGCGCTTGACCCCGTCGCTGGTGACGATGCCGTCGGGGTCGATGCGCTCGATGCCGGTGGTCTCGAGGTGCACGTGCGACTTGTTCAGCGCGCGGTAGTACACGTTCGACAGCGTCGGACGCTTGCAGCCGAAGTCGTAGTTCGGGGTGAGCTTGCGCCGCAATTCCCTGTCTCGGATCGACAGGAAGCGGTGAAGGGCGCCGATGGCCGCTGCTGCGCTGTTCACCGGCCGGAACTGCCGGAACTTCCACATCGCGATGGTGACCATCAGATCCATGAACAGATCGCTGGACATTCGCAGAACCCGTTGTGCTGCAGGGAATCTCGCGAAAACTCGTTGCGCGGTGGGGCCGAAGGTGAGATCGAACTTCGGCATCACCCAGATCGGGGTGCGCTGGTACACGGTCAGCTCGGCGACGTCCTCGGCGAGCTTGGGGATCAACTGGACGCCGGTCGACCCGGTCCCGATGATCGCCGCCTTCTTCCCGCGCAGCGAGTAGTCGTCGTTCCACTCCTGGGCATGCAGCACGGTGCCGGCGAAGTCCTCGATGCCGGGGATCTCGGGCTTCTTCGGCTGGCTCAGATAGCCGGTGGCCAGGATGAGGAACTGTGCACGCAGCGTCTCCCCACCCTGGAGCGACACCTGCCAGGTCTGAGACTCCTCGTCCCAGCGGGCACCGTCGACCGTGGTGTTGAAGCGCATGTAGCGCCGCAGGTCGTACTTCTCGGCGACGTGGTCGGCGTAGGTCTTGAGCTCAGCGCCGGGGGCGTAGAGACGTGACCAGTACGGGTTGGGTTCGAACCAGTACGAGTACGTGGTGGACGGGACGTCGACCGTCAGGCCCGGATACCGGTTCACATGCCAGGTACCGCCGAGATCGTCCTCCCTGTCGAGGATGACGATCCGGCGGTACCCCAGCCTGTTGAGCTGGATCGCGGCGCCCATTCCGCCGAATCCCGCGCCGACGATGACAGCGTCGTATTGCTCGGTACTCACGTGGCGATACTACGGGTTTCCGCAGTCCCGCTCCTACTTGCTGTCACCGCCATCGGACTTGTCCGCACCGGCCTTGGCACCCGAACCGTCGCCACCGGCGTCACGCTTGCCGAACTTCGGCGCCTTCTTGGCAGGCTTTGCGTCGGCCGACGAATTGGCCCCTGCCGCATCGGCTTTGGACGTATCGGCGCTTGCATCGGTGTCGGCCTTGCGGTCCTTGCCGAACGACCACTTCTTGGCGGGCTTGGCCGAGTCGTCCGACGTCTTGCCGTCGTCGGTCTTGTCGACGACCGGGGTGACCTCGGGAGCGGGGGTCGTGGCAGCACCCTGGTCCGTGCCCTTGTCGTCACCCTTGTCGCCGGCCTCGCTCTTGTCGGCGTCGGCAACCTTGCCCTGGTTGAACTTGTCGGTCAGGTTCTGGATGGCGTTGGCCAGGAAGTCGTTCTTCTTGGCCGGCTTGACCGCGTCAGCGGAGGTGTCCTTGGTGGGCTCCTCCACGTCGGCCGTGACCTCGGGCGTGGTCTTGGCGGCCAGCAGCGTGGTCGCCGTCGAGGTCTCCTCGCCGGGCTTGGGCCCGATCCAGTGGCCGTCCTCGTCGTAGTTCTTCTTGTACTTCGGCGGCACGTAGCTGTTCGGCGGGATGTCGTCGCCGGGGTTCCAGTCCGTCGGCATGAACGGGTCTGCCTTGTTGCAATCCGGGCAGAGCACCTTCGCGAACGGACGCAGGACGTAGGCCGACAGCGACATCTGCGGGTTCCACAGCGTGCTCTGCGGCACGAAGGGGTACCAGCTCTTCCACAGCGCCGACGTCAGGCGGACCGTGGTGTCCCAGATCTCCTTACCGGAGGGGAAGTCGACCGGGTCGGGAGCATTCAGCAGGTAGTCCCACGTCGCGTTCCAGCCGGCGTTGGGATCGAGTTTGACAGTCGTGCCTGACCAGTTGGTGGGATCGCCCGTCTCGCCGAGCTCCTGGCCCCAGTACGTCTCGTTGGCGCTGACCGGGTTGATCACCTGGGGGAACGTGTAGCCGTCGCCGGTGTAGAACTCCCACGGCGCCACGGTGAACATGTGGCTGAGGATGCTCTCCGGGTGCGGGCACGGCGGCAGGCCCGAGCAGCCCGCGTCCATGGGGAAGTTCGCGGCGAACCAGTAGAACGTGGCGATGCCCGCCTGCTCCGAGAAAGGCTTGAACGGCAGGAGCATGTCCACGAAGCCCTTGGTCATCTCCTCGTTCGGCGGATCCCACCCGAGGACGTTGACGTCGCTGTAGACCCACCAGCTCTTGCTCTCCTCCATCGCGGCGGAGAACCGGTTGATGCCATCGATCTCGGCCTGCGGGATGCTCAGCACCGCGTTGAAGAGATTAGGAATGATGTTGGCGTAGGACTGGCCGGGCTTCAGGCCGGTGCTCGCCGCAACCAGGTCGACGTCCATCGAAGAGATGGTCCGTTCCTGGGCAGCGCTCACTGCGGCCTCGACCGGCAGTACCGACCCCGCCGCGATCAACGACGCCCCGACAAGCGCAACGCCTGTCGTGACGTACGGCCGCAACGCTGATTGCATCTGTGCATCCCTCTCGTCGGACGTGCTCGGAGGTCTCGCGTAACGGGTCACGACGAGATCACGATGACAGTACAGAAGTGTGATGCAGGTGTCCAGCTAATGAGAAATTGCTACGCCGTCACATGTGTCCACGTCGATATACGCGTTCCGCCTGCCTGGCGCACTCGGCGGGCGTTTTGTCATACGGGTGCCCCGTCGCCGAAATGTCATGCCTGACCAGGCTTTGCGAATGTCGGAGGCGTCAATATGCCGAGCCGTCAGATCCTCGTCAGCAATGTGAAAGCGCAAACAAGCGGTCGCGGCGTCGGACTGGGGATCCTTTGCCGGAGGCCGTTTCGCGCCAGCGTCTACAGCCCCTCGGCGGCCAACCAGGTGGCGATGCGGGCGGCCACCGCCTCCCACCCCGGCTCGAGCATCATGTTGTGCCCCATCCGCGGGAAGAATTCGGGCTCGGTGCGGTAGGCCCGCGCGGTGGCCTCCACCTCGGCACGGATCACGGCGCCGTCGTCGGCGGCGCCCAGCACCAGCATCCGCGTGTGGATCCGGTCCGGGTGCGGCCGGTTGACGATCCCGTCGGTGCCCGACCGGGCGCTCTCCTCACCCAGCCGTTGGGCGTACCGCAGTACCAGCTCCTCGGGGGTGTGCGGCGAGAAGAATCGCTCCCGTGCCAGCTCGGGAGTACTGACGTAGGGCAGCGTCCGACGCGTCACCGACATCTTCGCGAAGTGCCAGGGGTGCCGCCGCAACCAGCGCAGACCCGAACGCAGGTAGCCCTGCGGGGGGCATCGACGCCATCAGTACCGCCGCCGGCGCGTCGTGGGTTTCCAGGTATTTCTGCACCACGAAACCGCCCATGGAGTGCCCGATCAGCACCGGCGGCGTCCCGAGGTCGCCGGCAACAGCCGCGACATCGGCCTCGAAGTCGTCGAACGTGCAGTCGTTGAGGGGTTTGTCGGTGCCGCTCGCGCCGTGGCCACGCAGGCTCAGTGCCAGCGCTCGATAGCCGCGGTCGGCGAACCAGCCCAGGAAGTGCTCGTCCCAGCACCATGCGGCGTGCCAGGCGCCGTGGACGAACAGCAGCGGGGTGGGGATGGTCGGCGCTCGCCTGCCCCCGGTCGACAACCTCGAGCAATGGTCTCCTCGGTTTTCGCAGCGCATCGGGCGGGCGGGGTGGGCAGCGTCCCTGATAGTACGGTTTCCCCTATGAGGTCGAGCGCCCGACGAGGCGGAACATCCACCGGCGGGCTGCGATTCGGCCTGCTCGACGGGATCGTCAACACCCGGTTCTCGCCGACCGCCGCCACCCGGTTCGCCGGCGCCACGGTGGCTCTCAACAGGGGGCGACTCGCTGTGGGTGGGTGATCACTTGAACTCGCTGATCCCCCGCTCTCTGGCCACCCCCGAGCACCTCGGCATCGGCACCAAGCTGGTGCCGAAGGTCGACGCGATCCTCGAACCCTGGACGATGCTGGGCCACCTCGCGGCGCGCAACCGGTTCACCCGGCTGCGGCTCGGTGTCTGCGTCACCGACGCCAGCCGGCGCAACCCCGCGGTCACCGCGCAGGCCGCGGCGACACTGCATCTGCTGACCAAGGGCCGGGCCATGCTCGGTATCGGGGTCGGCGAACGCGAGGGCAACGAGCCCTACGGCGTGCCCTGGGAACGGCCTGTGGCGCGCTTCGAGGAGGCTGTGGCGACGATCCGCGCGCTGTGGAACTCCGGCGGCGAGCCGATCACGCGGGATTCGGAGTTCTTCCCGCTGCACAACGCGGTGTTCGACCTGCCGCCCTACCGCGGTTCCTGGCCCGAGATGTGGGTGGCCGCCCAAGGGCCGCGCATGCTGCGCATCACCGGTCGGCACGCCGACGGCTGGGTGCCGTTCACGATCTCCCGCCCGGTCGACTACGCCCGCTCACTCGACGTCGTGCGTCAGGTGGCCTCCGACGCGGGCCGAGATCCGGAGACGATCGTCCCGGCGCTGAACCGCGCCGTCGTGGTGGGCCGTACCCGCGACGACGTGGACGAGGCCCTCGACGGGGGTCATCCTGAAGTCGTCGGCGCTGGCGGCGCCGGCCGAGGTGTGGGCCCGCCACGGCGCCGTGCACCCGCTGGGCGCGGACTTCTCCGGGGGTGCAGGACCTGGTCCCCCAGACCATCGACTACGAGAGCGCGCTGGCCTACACCAAGGCGGTACCGCCGTCGTTGATGCGGGAGATCACGTTCAGTGGCACGGCCGACGATGTGCTCGGCCAGATCGCCGAGTGGCGCGATCACGGGCTGCGGTACCTGCTGGTGCTCAACGCGAGCCAACTCAACCCGCGGCTGCGCAAGGCGGTCGCGGCGAGCGGGCCGTTCGGGACCGTGTTGCGCGGGCTCAAGAAGCTCTGAGCCGAGGCGGCTTCGCGTTGGTGAGTTAGCTGACTTCGCCAGAGCGTCAGTTTTCGTTACATTGCTGCACGCAGTCAGCGTGACGTGGGCAGGACCGGCGCACCCGCCACTTATTTGCTGACGGGTCAATTTTGCCACCGCTGCTGTCGAGGTCAGGCGCGTCTGACGCGGGCGAGCGATGGCGCCGAACTCGCCGGGGAGCTTTTCGCAGTCTTTGCACACGGAGGTACCGTGACCGTCTATCGTTACTTTGCTACGGTCACGTACGTCCGCCGCACGCGGGGAGCGGGTGTGCACGCGACCGTCATGTCCGACCACAGAAGGATTCCCGATGCATACAGCTTTGCGTCCGTACGCCACCGCGGGCGTGGCGCTGGTGGGGGGCCAGCCTCATCGCCGTCAGTCCCGTCGCCCCGACTCCGCACACGACCATGGTCCGCGACGCCGATGTCGCGCTGACCGGGTCCGTGGCCAACATCCCGGCCAACGCGTTCATGGCTGCGCTCAACACCCCGGCCAACCTCGTGTTCGGCATCCAGCGGTTCGCGGACGCGATGGCGGCCAGCGGCAGCTGGGAAGTCTCGCAGCCCAACAACGTGTGGGGCTGGGATCCGGCGAACCCCGAGATGCTCGAGGGTTTCGTCGACATGCTGGTGCCGTTCCCGGCGCTGTCGCGGCCGCTCGGTGAGCACCTGAACTGGTGGGCAGCGGCCAACCTCCCGATGTACGCGGGCTGCGCCTTCGAGTGCCCGGACCCGATCGGCATGCTGAAGTCGATGTTCACGGTGCCGATGTGGAAGTTCTACTCCCCCGAGGGCTACACCTTCCCCGTCGTCATCAACCCGGTCGACGGCCAGCCCACAGAGTGGTCCGAGAAGACGATCAAGCTCGACCGGTTCGAGGTCATCAAGTCCGTCGCCGATTACTTCACCGGTGAGCCCGAGGCCTTCCGGCCCGTCACGATGTACGACTTCGTCACCGCCAGTGCCAATCTCGCGGCCGCACTGCAGGTCACCGGACAGTTGCCGGACTTTCTCGCTGTGCGCCAGATCGAGACGTTCGTCAAGCTCTTCATTCCCAAGCCCGAGAACCCCGCTGTCGAGGACAAGGACTACCCGGACAACCCGACGGGCTGGCCCGGTGGCGCTCCCGAGACCCAGACCGAGACGAACCGTCTGGTCAGCCTCGACACCGTGACGGCGCCGCCGGCGGCGCCGGAGGTGCAGGCCCCGACGCGCACCGTCACCGGGTTGTTCGGCAAGAAGGCCGCCGAGGCGACCAACGTCGCACCGGCGACCGAGACGACCGAGGACACCAGCGACGCCGAGACGGCCGACCAGGACGATGCCGCGACGTCCACGGCAGAGTCTGCCGACACATCCACCGAAAAGCCCTCTGCGACAAAGGGTCGCACTGGGTCGTTCAGCGTGAGCGCGACGGTGGAGAACCTGCAGAAGAAGTTCGCCAGCGTCACAGAGAAGGCCACCGAGAAGGCCACCGAGAAGGCTTCTGACAAGGCCACCGACAAGGCGTCCTCGCGCACGGCTGACCGCGCGGAAAAGTCCAGCGATTCGTCATCCGGCTCGGGCTCGGCGAAGACGTCGAAGAAGGACTCCGGCGGCACGGAGTAAGTGCAAAAGTCGGTGGAGATGGCGACCGTCGGCGGTTAACCTACGGCGATGCCATCCTGGGAAGCGCTCGCGGCGTTCGCCGTGACGTCGGTCATCATCATCGCCATTCCCGGACCGAGCGTGCTGTTCGTGATCGGCCGGTCCCTCTCGTCGGGTCGGCGTGCCGGACTGCTGAGTGTGGTGGGCAACGAGCTCGGGGCCCTTCCGCTGGTCGCCGCCGTCGCCCTCGGCGTGGGAACCGTGGTGGCACAGTCGATCCTGCTGTTCACGGCGATCAAGCTCGCCGGTGCTGCGTACCTGGTGTACCTCGGTGTCCAGGCCATCCGGCATCGACGGGACCACGCCATGGTCGCGACCTCCGGTCAGCCACCGGCATCGTCATGGCAGAGCCTGCGTCAGGGCTTCATCGTGGGCGTGACCAATCCGAAGACCATCGTGTTCTTCGTCGCAGCGCTGCCGCAGTTCGTCGATATCCACGCCGGCGCCGTGGCCACCCAGATGATGATCCTCGGGCTCACTTTCACTCTCATCGCCTGGGCGTGCGACAGCGTGTGGGCGCTGGCGGCGGGAACCGCACGCGCGTGGTTCGCGACCTCCGGTGAACGCCTGTCGGCGCTGCGCGCGGCCGGCGGCACCATGATGATCGGTCTCGCCGGCGCACTCGCGCTGACGAGCAACAAGGCCGCCTGACGTCGCACAGCCGAACGGCCTCAACCGGATTCGCGACCCGACGCTGCGTCACCGTCGACGTGGATCAGGTCGTAGACGTAGGACCGATCACCTTTGTAGCTCACCCAGACGCCCTCGGGTGGCAGGTCACCCCGGCCCGCATCACCGAAGGGGCGACTCGACACTGAAGCGGCCTCGTCGCACACCGCCCAGCCGAAGTCGGGAAGTCGCCGGCACCACAGGTCGGTGCCGGCTCGTCGAAAAGAGGGGTAGCCGCAGGCCTGCCCGTCGCGGACGAAGTCGTAGGTCACGCCGTCCACGCGCCGGACGAATCGCACGGCCACCGTCACCTCGAGCGCGGGCCGAACCACGCACGGTTGCCGTACCGGTCGAGGTGCACCACCTCGTCCACCGGCCGGCGCGTGGTCGGGCCGTAGCGGCCCTTGGGCCAGCCCAGCGGCACCACCGCGCACGGGGGTGACATCCATCGGCAGCCCGAGGATGCGCCGCGCGGACGTGAGGTTCCACAGCGGGAGCGTGATCAGCGAGGCACCCAGCCCCATCGAGCGGGCCGCCAGCAGCAGGTTCTGGATGCTGGGATAGATCGAGCCGAAGAACGACGACGCCGCCGAATGGGGCATCGGCACGAACGGGACCTTGCCGTCGCGGGCGCCCAGCTTCAGACATGCGATGACCAGTACCGGAATCTCGGTGAAATGCTCCAGCTGCCATTCGATGGCCTTGACGCTCTTGGCCATCTCCTCGTCGTAGGACGCGATGTCGCGAATAGACGTGAGGTGAAAAGCGCGCCACGCCAACCGGTATCGACGCTGCAGCTTCTTCTTGACGCGCCGGTCCTTGACGACGACGAACTCCCAGTTCTGCCCGTTGGCACCCGTCGGGGCCCGCAGGGCGAGTTCGATGCATTTGAGCACGATCGCGTCGTCGACCGGATCGGGGCGCACCCGCCGGATCGCCCGCTGGGTCATCATCGCCTCGACCAGCGGCATGTCCAGCCGGGCCAGCGCGTCCTCGGCGCTCGGGATGGGTTCGGGCATCGTCACGCCTTCCCGGCGATCCAGGACGCGGTGAACTGCTGCATCTGCGGGACGTCGCGCGCGATCAGATCGGCGACATAGCGTTCGATGCGGCCTCCCATGAACGGGATCTTCACCTCGACCGTGCCGCGCACCCGCAACCGCGATCCCGACGGAATCGCCTGCAACACCATGGTTCCCGACCCGGAGCTGGGCACTCCGCGGGCGGTGATGCCGAACTCGCCGTGCACCTCCGATGCGTCGACACTGGGGCGCCAGGATTCCCTGCGGGTGATCGAGGTGTCACCGGGCAGCATGCGCCCGATCTGGCCGGGCAGCATGTCCTGACGCAGATCCTGGGTGGTCTGCACGACGATGGCGCCGTCGGGCTCCACGGTCAGCGAATCCAACGTCATCGAATCGCCACCGTAGGCGGCCAGCCGGGCCAGCCAGTAGTCCCGCGTGCCGAAGGCGGCGAGCACGTCGGAGACCTCGGCGTTCGCCTCGGCACTCACGTCGAACGGACGCGCCACGGTTACGGACGCTCCGACGATGCGCGGCCGAAGACCTTGTCGGCCACCCGGCCGGCGAACCGTCGCGCCTCTTCGAGGTGTTCGTCGTTGATGTTGGTCGGGGGCAGCTTGATGCCCAGGTAGCGCTCCTTGTACTCCCCCGAACCCAGGTAGCTGGTCAGTGACAGCATGGACGGCAGCTCCCCACCCGGATAGGTGAAGTGGATGCCGTCGACGTAGCGCCCGCCCTTCTTCTCGGCCAGCTTGCGGACCCCCGCGAGGTTCTTGCGCCACTTGCGCCGGCACACCACGAACACCGCAAAACGCTTGCCGTCCAACACCGGCCGCGCCTCGTGCGACATCAAGAACGTGCGCAGCGGCATCGACACCGTGTCCCACCACGTCGGCGAACCGATGCAGATCAGATCGTAGGAGCCGGTGCGTACCGCATCGGGCGTGCGGATGTCGCCGGTGCGCTTGCGTGTCTGTGCAGGCAGCATGCCGAGGAACTCCGGCCAGACCCGCTGCATCGGGAAGCGGGAGAACCGCTCGGCGTAGCGGGGATCGGTGAACTCGATCGGCGCCTCGGTCACGTCGTAGCCGCGGGCACGGAACACCTCGGCCGCGGCGTCGAGCACCCTCTTGGCCTGTCCGGTGTAGCTGTAGTAGAGCAGCAGCACCTTCGGTGAATCAGCCAACTCCGGCACATCCTTTCCTGGCCTGGGGAACCCGGCGTGCCACGCCGGGCTTCGAGCGCATAGCCTCACACACGTGAACGACAAAGTTGCGGTCAATCTGAGCGGCCCCGCGAAGACGATGCTGTCCACGTTGTACCTGAAGGCGCTCGACGCCGATTTCGACCAGCCGATCCTCGGCGACCGGTTCGCCAAGGCCGCGATCGGCAAGCTCGATTTCGACTGGAGCGAGCTGGAGATCACCCCGAAGTGGGCGCCGCTGTTCACCGTTCGCACCGCGCAGTACGACATCTGGGTGCGGCAGTTCATCGCCGCGCACCCCGAGTGCACCGTGGTGCACCTGGGTTGTGGGTTGGACTGCCGCGTCTTCCGCGTCGACCCCGGGCCCGGCGTGCGTTGGTACGACGTCGATTTCCCGCAGGTGATCGCGCTGCGCGAACAGATCTACCCCACCCGGGACAACTACGAGCTGATCGCGACGCCCGCCACCGAACCGCAGTGGCTCGAGCAGATTCCGGCCGACCGTCCGACATTGCTGATCGCCGAGGGCATCAGCATGTACCTGACCGAGGACGAGGGCATCGCGCTGCTGCGCCGGTTCGTCGACCGCTTCGGCACCGGCGAGCTTCAGATCGACTTCTTCAACTGGCTGGCCATCAAATCCCAGAAGAGCCAATCGCTGGTGCGCACCTCCGGCTCGGTGCTGTACTGGGCGGTGAACACCCCCCAGCAGATCCTGGACAAGCTGCCCGACATCCGGTTGCTCTCGGCGACAACGTTTTTCGACGCCAGCACCTATGCCCGCACCAGTCGCGGCATGCACGCGCTCAAACGTCTGGTCGCGGCTGCGCCGCCGCTGCGGACCTCGTTGCAATACCATCGCTTCGCGTTCGGCGCCTAGGCGTCCGTGGTCGCGGCCTGCTTGGCCGCGATGGTGCGCAGCTGCGCCTCGATCGCGGCGATCGACTTGTCGCGATCGGGGCCGTGGCTGTGGTATTCGATCATCAACTGCCCGCTGAAGATCTTCGACGTGTAGATCTCGATCCCCGCGCCGACCGCGAAGTAGAACTCGCCGTGGCTCGCGGCGACCTCCATGTCCGGCGGAGTGCGCAGCGGCGGCACGATGCCGTTGTCGGTGAACATCACCACATCGGGCAGGCCGGGCGGATTGCCGACGTACTGCGGGCTGAAGTGCAGGAAGCTCTGCTGGATGACGCCTTCGGCGATGTCCTTCTTGTACGTGTCGTTGATGTCGCGGGCCAGTGCGGCCACATCGGTACCCGGATGGATCTCGGCCAGATACGTCGCGATCCCCACCGGGTTCGTGCTCTCGGTCGCCGACACCGGCGGCGTCAGCAGATAGCGCAGGTCGACCGGATACACGTAGGGCACCGGGATGTTGGGGGTGTTGCGCACCTCCCACTCGGCCATCAGCACGGCCGCCGACAGCAGGCTGTTCAGCCCGAGCTTGTTGGCCCGGCAGAACGCGATGATCTTCTCGGTGTCCTGCTCCGAGAGCGTGCAGTACTCCATCGGAACCAGTTGCGGCAGCACCGGATTGGTCTCTGAAGGTGCGCGGCGCGACGGCGGTAGCTCGTAGGCGAACATCGCCGCCAGCAGCCGCTCCAGCCCCGAGCGCGGCCTCTTCTCCACCCCGCGACTGGCCAGGATGACCTCCAGCGGCTCCGGTGCGGCATGCACCTTCACCGGCCGTGTGGTGCCCGTGGTCACCAGATCGGTGTAGGTGGAGAACAGCTCCTCGACGAGGCTGAACTGGTGGTGGCCGTCGGCCAGGCTGTGGTGGATGTAGAGCGTCGGCTGGGCCACGCCGTCACGGACCGTCAGGCGCAGATGAACCAGCGACTGGGTCTGGTCGAAGATCAGCGGCGGCGCCGGCTCGTCACCGGTCAGCTCGACCACGTCGATTCCCGGGTGCATCAGATCGTCGAGCACGATCTCCCACTTGCCGTCGGGCAGCTGCTCGAGATGCCCGCCGAGCACCGGATGCGCCTCCAGTAGCGCGTCGAACGCGTCCGACAGCGCATCGGCGTCCATCGGTCCCTTGACGTGCGCCGCCAACCCGATGAAGTTGTGCGTCTCGGCGAACATCTCCTCGCTTCGGGCGAGCTTGCGAATCCCCGAGGACGGAAACATCGGTATCAGACTCCCTGTCTAGAGCGGGATCACCCGCGTCGGCTGGCCTTGCGATAGCCGATGGCCAGCGGCACCGCGCACACGGCGAGGATGCCGAAGGACCACAGAGCGGCGAACATCATCGGTCGGGCGATCGGACCCTCGATGGAGAGTCCACGCATGGCCTCGATCGTATAGCTGACCGGCTGGTGCTCCACGAAGGGCTGCAGCCACTCCGGATACTGGTCGAGCGGCACGAAACCGATCGAGAAGAACATCAGAACCGCGACCACGATGTCGGTGGCCTGCGGGACCAGCGTGCTCGACGAGTACAGCGCGAGCGTCAACACGGCCGCCGACAACGCCACGCCGAACATGGCGGGCATGAACACCCACGCGATCGCTGCCGGCAAGCCCTGCTCGAAGCGGAAGCCCAGCGCGAGCCCGACGCCCATGACCACCAGCGTGATCACCACGATGCGCACCCATTCGGCCAGCATCCGGGACAGCAGTCCGGCGGCGCGATGCGTCGGCACCACCCAGAATCGTGACAGCAGGCCGACGTCGCGCTCCCGCATCACGCTGATCGCGCCGATGATCGCGCCGGTCATGCCGCCGACGAGGGCGACGAGAGGAACCTGGCCGTACAGCCCGCTCTGCCCGCTCACCTGCTTGATCACGTCACCGAAGACGACGTCGAGGGCGGCGAGGAACCCGGCGGGCATCACGAACGACTGCACCAGCGTCGCGGGATCGCGGCTCCAGCGCCGCAAGATCCGGTAGGTGAGCAGCAGCACCTGCGGCACCAGGCGCCGCGGCGAGTTCTCCCACACCCGGGCGTCGCGGTGCCGTCCACCGGGGCGGTAGGGCGCTTTGGTGACGGGCTCCTGCGCAGCCGACGAACGCGCCATCACCGCCTCCTCCTGCTGACGATGCGGTGCAGGACGACCGCGAGGGCGCCGGCGCCGAGTGCCCACGCCAAGCTCGGCGTGAGGACCGCCCAGGTGACCTCCGGCGCAGCGTCGGTGGTGTCGCCCGCGAGTGCCTGCAGGCCGTACACCCACTGCGAGAGCGGCTGATTGCGCACGAAACCCTGGATCCAGTCGGGGAACTGCTCGACCGGCTGCAGACCCACCGACGCCAAGCCCAGCGTCAGCTGCGGCACCAGCATCATCGGTGCGGTGGCCTCCGGGTTCTGGGTCGCGATGCCGATCAGGTCACCGATGACGGCCAGGGTGGCGCCGATGAGCAGAACCAGGCCGGCGAACCCGAGGGTGTGCCACACGCTGCCGTGGAACCGGAATCCGATGACGTGCCCACACGCCACCGACACGACGAGCGCGATGACGCAGCGGTACATACTCGCGGTCAGGCGGGAGGCCAGCGGCATGATCGCCGGGATCGGCATCGCACGGAACCGCCGGTTGATGCCCTGCACCGAATCGGTGGCCGACCGGAACGCCGCCGACACCGCGGCGAACCAGATCGCCTGCAGGATGATCAGCGGTGTCAGGTACTGCGCGTAGCTGGACAGCGGCTGGACCGCGCCCATCATCTGCTTGAGCGGCAGGTAGTAGCCGATCGTGAACACGATCGACCCGATCACTTGCGTGGCCAGTTCGCCGTTGCGCAGCGTCGGGATGATCATCCGGACCGTGAGCACCCACCACTGCTGCAGCGCGCTCACCGGCGGCCGCGTGGCGTCGGGGACCGTCGATCCGCCCGCCGTGCGGGCGGTCGTGACAGCGCCGCTCACGCGTAGGCGCCCGCCGCCGGGACCTCGGTGGGCTCTGAGATGTCCCGCGCGTGGTCGCCGGTCAGCGCCAGGAAAACCTCGTCGAGCGACGGGCGACGCAACGCGATGTCCATCAACTCGATGTCGGCCTCGTTGAGCTTGGTCAGCGCGGCCATCAGCGTGCGCGGACCTTCCGGCGCCGGCATCGAGATGCGGTCCGAGGTCTCGGTCAGCGCGGCGCGGTTGGCCTGCGGCAGCAGCGGGCCGAGGACCCGCACCACCTCGGGCAGGTCCTTGATGTGGCGGGGCACGATCTCGCAGTAGGTGCCGCCGGTGCGTTCCTTGAGTTGGTCGGCGGTGCCCTCGGCGATCACCGTGCCCTTGTCGATCACGATGATCCGGTCGCTGAGCAGATCGGCCTCTTCGAGGTACTGCGTGGTCAGCAGCGTGGCGATGCCCGCTTCCTTGAAGTCGGTCACCAGCTCCCAGATCGCCTGGCGGCTGCGCGGATCGAGGCCCGTCGTGGGCTCGTCGAGGAACACCACCTCGGGGCGCACCACGAGGCCACAGGCGATGTCGATGCGCCGCTTCATGCCGCCGGAGTAGGTGCTGACCGGGCGATCGCTGGCCTCCACCAGATCGAACTGCTCGAGCAGCTCGATCGCGCGCTCCTTGGCGACCTTCTTCTTCAGGCCCTGCAGCCGGCCGAACATCAGCAGGTTCTCGCGGCCGGTCAGCATGTCGTCGAGCGCGGCGTACTGCCCCGTCAGCATCAGCGACCGCCGCACGCCGGCGGGGTCGGCGACCACGTCGTGGCCGGCGATCAGCGCGCGCCCGCTGTCGGGGGTGATCAGCGTCGACAGGATGTTGACCGTCGTCGTCTTGCCGGCGCCGTTGGGTCCGAGGAGGCCCAGCACCTCGCCGCGGCCGACTTCGAAGCTGACGTCGCGCAGCGCCACCACCGAGCCGAACGACTTGCGGATGCCGGCGACGACGACCGCCTTGTCAGAGCGGGACATGAGCTCCTCCTGCCCTGTTGAGCCGTGTCACGAGAGATCGACGAGCGCCAGCTCGTCACCGGCCGCATCGGCGTCCTCGGCGGCCAGTGCTTCTCGCGTGATCTCCAGCAGTGCGGTCGAGTAGTGCCGGGCAAAGGATTCCACATCGGTGGGGCCCAGCCGCCGGCTGTCGTACCACCAGTCGGTGTAGAGCACCCCGGCCGAGCGGTAGACCCGCAGCTCCAGCGCATGCCCCAACCCGGGGAGCGCGTCCCGGATCGGCATCGCGGTGTCGGTGTCGAACCGGACCGCCGCGTCCTCGGGCTGTTCGCCGGGCACGTCGGGAATGGTGCCGACGTGGGTGAACAGGATGTCCGCCGAGCGCGTGTCCGACAGCGCCCGTGCAGTCGGCGCGTACAGGTAGCGCAGCAGCCCGTAGCCGATGCCGTAGTGCGGCACCGCCTTGAGCGTCTCCCGCACGTCGTCGAGCAGCGCCGACGCGGCGCTCTGCTGTGCTGCAGGCAGCGCGACGGGGTGCAGCGTGGAGAACCAGCCGACCGTGCGCTGTAGGTCGACATCGGGCTTGAGCACCGAGCGGCCGCGCCCCCCGAGGTCGACGGCCACGGTGCCCTCGCCGACCGTGGCGGCCACGGTCCGGCCCAGGGCGGCCAGCAGGATCTCCTCGACGGGCAGCCGCAGCCGCCGCCGGGTGTCGTCGATCTCGCCGGTCTCGGCGGGCGACAGCGAGGTCGACAGACGGACCAGGTCGTCGGCCCCGGGCCGCTCCGCCGGTTCCGGCGCCGCCACGGTGACCGTGGCCGCGCGGGCGACCTGCAGCCAGTAGTCGCGGCTGTCCAGCACTGCCGGATGGGTGGCAAGCCCGGCGCAGCGCTGCGACCACTCCCGCCACGACGTGGAGACCGGGGCGAGGGTGATCTCCTCCCCCGCCATCCGCTGCGAGAACGCGGTGACCAGATCGGTGAGCAGCACGTCGCGGGAGGTGCCGTCGTCGCCGGGTCCGCTGGCCACCCCGTGCAGGGTCAGCGCCAGCGACGACCGGCCACCGTGCGCGCCCCGCAGGAACGTCGCGGTCAGCGGTGCGGTGAGCAGCTGATGCTCGCGTACCTGCTCGTCCAGCGCCGCCTGCACGGCCTCGCGTTCCTGCGGGCTGCCCGCGGCCGCGCCGTCGGGCAGTGCCTTGACGATCAGCTCGGTGAACTCGCCGGGGTCGGCGATGTGCTGCTCCCACGTGCCGGCCCGCTCCACGAGGTGCACCCGCAGCGCGTCGTGAGCGGCGGTGACAGCGCTCAGCACCGCGCGTACGTCGTCCTCGCCGATGTCGGCGCGCAGGCCCAGCACCACCGGGGTGCGCCAGCGGCCGACGTCACGCAGACCGTGCTCGAGGAAGTACGCCACGTTCGGCGGCACCGGCGGGGTGACGACGTCGTCGAGCGACTGCCGGGCCAGACCGCCCTCCGCGTAACGGGCGGTCAGCACCTTCGCCAGCGACGACACCGTCTGGTTCTCGTAGAGATCCTGCGGGGTGAGGTCCAGCCCGCGGTGCCCCGCCGTCATCGCCACGCTGATCGCGATCAGCGAGTCGCCGCCGATCTCGAAGAAGTTGGCGTTGCGGTCGATGTCAGGCAGGCCGAGGCACTGTGCCCACACCTGCGCCAGCACCGTCTCGACCGACGAGGTACCGCCCGCGGCCGCCGGGGCGACCGCAGGGGCCGCGGCGTCGAGGGTGACCCCGGCGGGTGCGCCGTTCAGCCACGCGGCGTTGGCGTTGTGCTCGACCCAGTGCCGCTGCTTGGCGAACGGATATCCGGGCAGCGTGACCAGCTGCGGCTCGGCGTCTTCGCTGGACCCTTGGGTCCATCCCGGCGTCCAGTCGACGTCCACACCGGCGGCCCACAGCTGGCCCAGCCCGAGCAGGAACGTGTCGCCGTCACTGCGGTTCTGCGCCTGATGACGCATCAGCCGCACCGCGCGGTGTCGTTCCGACCAGCGCGGGTGCCTGCCGGCCGACGAGGTCAGCGTGCCGCCGGGACCGACCTCGACGAGCACCCGGTCCGGGGCGGACAGCAGCAGGTCGAGTTCGTCGGCGAACCGCACCGTGGCCCGGATCTGACGCGCCCACGTGTTCGGGTTGGTGGCCTCGGCCGCCGACATCGTCGTGCCGGTGATGTTGGACAGCAACGGGATTCGCGGCTCATTCAGCGTCACACCGGAGAGGAAGGAGCTGAACTCGGCCACCACCGGGTCCATCAGCCGCGAGTGGAACGCGTGCGAGGTGCGCACCCGCCGCGCGGCGACGCCCTTCTCGGCCAGCGCGGCCTGGAACGTGCGGATCGCCTCGTCGCTGCCGGCCACCACGCAGCTGCCCGGGTCGTTGATGGTCGCGACGTCGACGTCACCGGTCAGGTACTCGGCGACGGCCTGCGGGCTCAACGGGACCGCGACCATGACGCCGCGCGGGGCGGCATGCATCAGCTGCGCACGCTTGGCGACGACCTTGATCGCGGTGTCGAGGTCGAACACCCCGGCGATGGTCGCGGCCGCGTACTCGCCGATGCTGTGGCCCGCCATGATCGCGGGCTCCACACCGTGGGACTGGACCAGCCTGGCCAGCGCGTACTCGACGGTGAACAGCGCCGGCTGCGCGCGGTCGGTGTGCTCGAGGTTGCGGCCCACGCCGTCGAAGATCTCGGCGCGCAGGTCGTACCCCATGAGCTCGTTGAACCCGGCCACGCACTCGTCGAAGTGGCGGGCGAACACCGGCTCGGTGTCGTAGAGACCGCGGGCCATCCCGATGTGCTGAGCGCCCTGGCCCGGGAACAGGAACGCCACCCGGTCGCCGGACTCCTCGGCATCGGTGACCCCTTGGCCCTCGAAGACGTTGTCCGTCTCGGCCGCCGACAGCACGGTCGCGGCGTTGGCCTGGTCGTGCACCACCGCGGCCAGCCGGAACGGATCCTTGCGGCGCCGGGTCAGCGTGTAGGCGGCGTCGGGCAGGCTGACCTCGTCGCTGGCGGCCAGTTCGGTGGCCAATGCCGCGCGGGCCTGCGCCAGCGCCTCCTGCGTGCGGGCCGAGAGCACCAGCACCTGCGGCTTCGCGCTGGGCGTCGGAGCGGCTGTGTACGGCGCCTCCTCGAGCACGATGTGGGCGTTGGTGCCGCCCACGCCGAACGAGCTGACGCCGGCGCGGCGGATCCCGTCGGATTCCCACGGGCCGTCGGTGGTGCGGATCCGGAACGGCCCGCGGTCGATGTGCAGCTCGGGGTTGGGGCTGGTGTAGTGCAGCGTCGCCGGGATCGCCTTGTGCTCCAGGCACAGGATCGCCTTGATCAGGCCCGCGATACCGGCCGCGGTCTCCAGGTGGCCGATGTTGGACTTGACCGAGCCCAGATAGCAGGGCGCGCTGCGGGTCTCCTCGGCCAGCTCGAACGCCTGACGCAGGCCCTCCACCTCGATCGGATCCCCGAGCGGGGTGCCGGTGCCGTGCGTCTCGACGTAGGTGATCGACGAGGCGTCCACCCCGGCGATCGCGTGGGCCTCGGCGATGACCTCGGCCTGGCCCAGCGCATTCGGGGCCGCGTAGGTCATCTTCGTGGCGCCGTCGTTGTTCAGCGCCGACCCGCGGATCACCGCGTGGATGTGGTCCCCGTCGTCGATCGCGTCGGCCAGCGCCTTGAGCACCACCACGCCGACACCGCTGGCGAAGATCGTGCCGTCCGACCGCACGTCGAACGGCCGGCACTGCCCCGTCGGGGACACCATCGCGCCCTGCTCGTACCAGTAGCCGACGTGGTGTGGGATGCGCAGCGACGAGCCGCCGGCCAGCGCGATGTCGCACTCGCCGTTGAGGATCGACTGGCACGCCAGGTGGACCGCCACCAGCGACGACGAGCACGCCGTGGCCACCGACAACGCCGGGCCGCGGAAGTCGAACTGGTGCGCCACCCGGGTGGCCAGGTGGTCCTTGTCGTTCTGCAGGCTCAGGTTCACCATCTCGAAGCTGGCGCCCTGCCCGATCACCATCATCGGGTCGAAGTTCGACATCAGGTTGTGCAGCAGGTAACCGCTGGAGCTGCTGGTGCCGAACACACCGACCGTGGACTCCAGACCCTGGGGGTCGTAGCCGGCGTCCTCGAGCGCGTGGAACACCGCCTGCAGGAACAGCCGGTGCTGCGGATCGAGCATCCGCGCCGCGTACGGCGTGAACCCGAAGAAGTCCGCGTCGAACTCCTCGATGCCTGGCATCAGCCCGGCCCGGCGGACGTACCCGCGGTTGCCGAGCGCGCGTTCGGTCACGCCGTTGGCGAGCAGATCGCCCTCCGACAGGTCGACGATCGACTCCACCCCGGCGCGCAGATTGCGCCAGAACGCCGACACCGACTCCGCGCCGGGGAACTTCCCGGCCATGCCGATGACGGCGATCGCGTTGTCCGGGAGCTCCTCGCCGGCGGTACTGCTCGTCACGATCGTGGTCCTACCTTTCGCCGCGATGCGGCACGTTGACGCGCGGCGGCGCGCTGCTGGGCGCGCTCACGCAGGGCGTTGGGACGCTCGGCGGACTCCTGCTCCTCCAGGCCGAGCTGACGGATCAGATCCACCGCGAGGTCGGTCAGCGACGCGCCCTGCAGCAGCAGCGCGACGGGCGGCTCCACGCCGAAGTCACCGCGGATCGTGTTGCGCATCCGCACCGCCATCAGCGAGTCGAGCCCCAGCTCGGTCAGCGGCTGCGCGACGTCGACCGCGCTGTCGTCGGAATACCCCATGATGGCCGAGATCCGCCGGCGCAACCGGGCCACGACGACGCGGTGCACCTCGGCGGCGTCCATCGTCTTGAGCGCCTCGGCGCCGCCCCAGTCCTCGTCGATGTCGTCGGTCTGCAGCTCGCCCACCATGTCGGTGAAGAAACCGATCTGGTGGATCTCCGGGAACGCCGCCGCCGCACGGTCCAGCCGCAGCCGGGCGATGCCCACCCGCGCCAAGCCCGCCGCCATCACACCGCCGAGCGCGTCGACGCCCTCGGCCGGGCTGATCGGATCGAGCACCGAGAAGCGCAGCGTGCTGGCCAGACCCACGTCGGCCCACTGACCCCAGTTGACCGCGATGGCCGGCAACCCGGCCGCCTGCCGCGCCGACACCAGGCCGTCGAGCCAGGCGTTGGCGGCGGCGTAGGCCGCCTGCCCGGGCGAACCGAGCAGCGACACGATCGAGCTGAAGCCGACCCACCAGTCCAGGTCCTTGCCGACGGTGGCCTCGTGCAGACGCAGCGCACCGGTGGCCTTCGGCGCCCAGATGGTGTCGAGGCTCTCGCGGGTCATGCCGACGAAGATCTCGTCCTCGAGGACCGCGGCCGAGTGGATGAGCCCGCGCATCGGCTTGCCCGTCTCCTCGGCGGCCGCGACCAGGCGCTCGGCCGTTCCCGAGTCGGCGATGTCGCCGGTGACGACCGCGATCTCGCAGCGCTGCGACAGCGTGTCGAGTTCGGCGGCCACCTCCTCGGACGGGCCCTTGCGGCCGTTGAGCACGAGCCGGCCCGCGCCGTGGCCGACCAGCCAGCGGACCACGGCCATGCCGACGCCGCCGAGTGCGCCGGTGACGACGTAGCTGCCGTCGTGACGGACGGTGAGTTGCCCCGGCGTGGCCGGCAGCGCCGCGCGGGCGAGCCGCTCGACCAGGCGGGTGCCGCCGCGCCACGCGACGACGTCGTCAGCCGAGCCGCTCTCGATCTCGGTGCTCAACGCGCCGGCCGGATCGTCGGCCCCGGTGTCGAGCAGCGTGGTCTTCAGGTCGGGATGCTCGTAGGCCAGCACCCGGACCAGCCCCTTGAGGCTGTTGGCGGCCGGGTTTCCGGGGCCGTCGGAGTTTTTCGAGGGTGCGGTCACCAGACCGCCGCGGGTCACCAGCCACAAGCGGGGTGCCTTGCCGTGCCAGCTGCCGACGATCGCCCGCACCGTGCCCGCCACGCCCCAGATCACGTCGCGGGCGTGCGCCAGACCGGCGGCCAAATCGGTGCTGTCGGAACCGAAGTCGCAGAACACGATCACGCCGGCCGGCGGCAGATCGGGGTCGGCGGTCGCGGTCGCGAACGCCTCCCGCACCGCGGACTCGTCGCCGAGGTCCGCGATGACGACCCGTCGGGTCGCGCCGCCGAACCGCTCGGCGAACTCCTGCGCGGCAATCTGGCCCGCCGCGCCGTCGGCCAACGCGAGCCAGCTCCCCGCGACCGCCTGGGCGGCCGGGGCGGCGGACTCGACCCAGCGGGAGTCGAAGATCTTCTGCGACAACGGAAGCGGCACCGTGCGGCGCTGGATGCGCTTGAGGTGCACGTCGTCGACCCGGGCCAGCACGGAACCCGTGTCGTCGGTCAGCGTGACCCGGCCCGTCGCGTCACCGCTGTCGGCGACACTGACCAGTTCGGCGCGGCAGTGCGCCCGCCGGCCCACCTCGGCGAACACCCGGATCGTGCCGAAGCCGACCGGCAGATAGGTGTCCTCACCGGAGTCCGCCAGCGTCGCATCGCTCATCGCGGCGGCCAGGCCCTGCAGTGCCGCGTCGAGCAGCACCGGGTGCAGGGTGATTCCGCGCTGCGGGGTCACCGACTCCGGCAGCTCGATCTCGGTGTCGGCGGCGTCGGCGGAGCGGGCGATGCGGGTCAGCGCCTGGAACGCCGGGCCGTGGTGCGCGCCGGTGCGGCGCAGTGCGGTGTAGAAATCCGACGGCGACACCGGCGTGCCACCCGCGGCAGGCAGCACCTTGGCCGGCGTCTCGGGGTCGGCCGCGGAGACGGTGCCGACCGCGTGCCGGGTCCAGCCGCCCGCCTCCGAGCGGGAGTGGATCTCGACCAGCGACACCCCGTCCTCGCCGGTGCTCACCTGGGTGGTGAGCTTCGTCTGCGGATCGAGGGGCAGCATCGCCTCGACCTCGACCGAGACGGCCACGCCGGTGGCGGGCCGGCCGAGGGCCTCCTGGGCGGCGGCGAACGCGATCTCGGCGAAGCCCGCGCCCGGCATGACGGGCAGGCCGTGCACGACGTGGTCGGCCAGCCACGGATGCGCGTCGGTGCCGGCGTCGGACTGCCAGACGTGACCGTTGCCCGACGGCAGCTCGACGTGCACACCGAGCAACGGATGCGCGCCGGCGTACTGCGGAGCCCCGGCACGGTCGCTGAGCCAGAACGGCACGTGCTGCCACGCCGTCGGCGGGACGTCGACGAGCCGGCCCGCCGCACCCTCGGCGCTGACCGCAGGCGGACGGACCGCCCCGAGCTGCGCATGGAAGGCCAGCGTCTCGGGGGTGTCCCGGTTGACCGTGGACCCGACGTGGAAGCGCTTGCTGACCGACTGCGCGGCCAGCGTGTCGCTGATCGCGTGGGACAGCAGCGGATGGGGGCTGATCTCGATGAACGCGCTGTTCTCGGCGCTGGCCTCGTGTACGGCCTGGCTGAACCGGACCGGGTTGCGCAGGTTGGCCGCCCAGTAGTCCGCGGTGTACATGGGCGCATCGCCGGTGTAGGCCACCGTGGAGATCAGCGGGATCTTCGGGGCGGCCGGCTTCAACGACGCCAATGCCTCCCGCAGCTCCGGCAGCACCGGGTCGATGGTCGGGTGGTGCGATGCGACGTCCACCTCGACGCGGCGGGCCAGCCGGCCCTGCCCGTCGACCGTGGCGACGAGCTCGTCGACCTGCTCAGGCGGGCCGGCGATGACGACCTGCTTCGGCGAGGCGTACACCGCGATCGTCACGTCCGGCTTGTCGGCGATCAGCTTCTCCGCCGCGGCGGGGTCGAGCTCCAGCAGCGCCATCGCCCCCTGCCCGGACAACCGCTTCATCAACCGGGTGCGGGTGGCGATGATGTCGAAACCCTCGGCAGGAGTGAGTACTCCGGCGACGACGGCGGCGGTGGCCTCCCCCATCGAGTGGCCGATCACCGCATCGGGTTCCACGCCGTAGGAGCGCCACAGCTCGGTCAGCGCCAGCTGCATGCCCACCAGCACCGGCTGGATGCGGTCGATGCCGACGACCGGCTCCCCGGCCTCCAGGGTCTGGCGCAGCGAGAAGCCGACCTTGTCGACGAACGCGGGTTCCAGCTCGTCGACGGCCTTCGCGAACGCGGGCTCCTCGGCCAGCAGAGTCTTGCCCATCCCGGCCCACTGAGCGCCCTGCCCGGAGTACAGGAAGACGGTGCCCTTCCCGAGGCGGGCGTCATGGGCGGCGATCACACCGGGCGCGGGCTGACCGGCGGCCAGCGCGCGCAGACCGGTGACGGCCTCGTCGTGGGTGCGGGCGCACACCGTGGCGATGGTCGAGTAGCGGCTGCGGTGATGGTTGACGGTGTAGGCCACGTCGGTCAGCGGCACCGAGGCGCCGTCGCCGGCCAGCCAGTCGGCCAGTGACTGCGCCGAGGCCGCCAGCCGCGCGGGGGTCTTTCCCGACACCACGAGCGTCGTGACCGCCGGGGACGGGGCGACGGCTGCGGGTGCCGTTTCCGGGCCCTGCTCCAGCACGATGTGGGCGTTGGTGCCGCTGAAGCCGAACGACGACACCGCGGCGCGGCGCGGGTGGTCGCTGGCCGGCCACGCCGTCGCCTCGGTCGGCACGTAGAGGCGTGTCGGCTTCGGGTCGATCTGCGGGTTCCACTTCTCGAAGTTCAGGTTTGGCGCGATCGTGCCGTGCGCCAGCGTCAGCACGGTCTTGATGAACCCGGCCACTCCGGCGGCCGCCTCGAGGTGGCCCATGTTGGTCTTCACGGTGCCCAGCGCGCAGGGCACGTCGCCCTTGCCGTAGATCGCGGCCAGCGCGTCGAACTCGATCGGATCGCCCAGAGCCGTTCCGGTGCCATGGCATTCGACGTAGTCGACGGTGCCCGCGGCGACGTCGGCGGACTTCAGTGCCCGGGTGAGCACGTCGCGCTGAGCCGGGGCATTGGGTGCGGTAAGCCCGTTGGACCGGCCGTCCTGGTTGACCGCCGAGCCGCGGACCACGCCGAGCACCCGGTCGCCGTCGCGCACCGCATCGGTGAGGCGCTTGAGCACCACGACCCCGGCGCCCTCGCCGCGCACGAACCCGTCGGCGCGTGAATCGAAGGCATAGCAGTGCCCGTGCGGGGAGAGCATGCCCCACTTGGCAAGGGCCAGTTGAGTTTCCGGGCGAAGATTCAGGTTGACGCCACCGGCGAGCGCGAGGTCGCTTTCGCGCATCCGCAGGCTCTGGCAGGCCAGGTGGATCGACACCAGCGACGACGAGCACGCGGTGTCGACGGCCACCGCCGGACCTTTGAGGCCCAGCAGATAGGCGATGCGGCCCACGGTGACGCTGTGGGCGTTGCCGGTCGCCGAGTAGGCGTCGATCGCGTCGGCGTTCTCCGGCGAGGCGTTGTGGTACTCGCTGTAGTAGACGCCGAGCATCACTGCGGCACGGGTCTCACCCAGCTGATCGGGGGCGTAACCGGCGTGCTCCAGCGCTTCCCAGGCCACCTCGAGGGCGACCCGCTGCTGCGGATCCATCGACATCGCCTCGCGTGGGGTGATGCCGAAGAAGTCGGCGTCGAAGCCGGTGATGTCGTTCAGGTAGGCGCCCCATTTGGTGGGCATCCGGCCCGGCACGCTCATGTCGGTGTCGTAGAACGCCTCGGCGTCCCAGCGGTCGGCGGGCACCACGGAGACCGCGTCGGTGCCGCTCTCCAGCAGCTTCCAGAAGCTGTCGGGTCCGGTGACCCCGCCGGGGAGCCGGCACCCGATGCCGACGACGGCGATCGGCTCGGCCCCGGTGACCCGCGAGGCTTTCTCGAACTGCTCGGCCAGCTTGTCCCGCTGCTCGGCGGACATTCCCGAGATGCGGTCGAAAGTCGTTTTCGGTTTAGGGGTCGTCATCAGATGGTGCCCTCACTGCCGGCGTTGGCCGACTCGACGGAAGATTCGATGCTGTCGAAGAGGTCATCGAGGCTGAACTCGTCGGAGTCGTCGCCCGCATCGGGCTCCTCCTCGGGTTCGGCGGCGGCAGCATTCTGCATCGGCGCGAGCAGCTCGGCCACGAACTCCGACAGCTGCGCGATCGACGGATGGTTCCACAGCATGGTCGCGGACAGGTCGATCCGGACCAGTGCTTTCGCGTCGCGCAGCAGGTTCATCGCCATCATCGAGTCCAGGCCCAGCTCCGGGAACGCCGACTCGACGTCGACCGCCGTCTCGGGCATGCCGAGCTCGCGGGCCAGGATGGCGCGCAGACGCACCCGCAGTGCCTCCACCGTCTCCTTGCCCGACATCGTCGACCAATCGATGAATTCGGTTGCAGCGGTTGCGGTGTCGCTGGTCGCCGGAGCGGGTGCCGACTCCACCGGCGCGAACGTCAATCCGCGCACGTCGACCCAGACGGTGCCGTCGGGGCCGGTGACCAGTGCGTCGACGACCAGAGCTGCCCCGTCGCCGCCGCGCCGGAACACCTCGATCACGGCGGTGCCTGCCACCGCGTTGTCCGACTCGGCCAGGCTCTCGGCACCGGCGGGCAGCAGCAGTGCGGCGTCGTCGGCGTCGGCGAGGCGCGCGACATGCACCGCGGCGTCGAGCAACGCTGCCGCCGGCGACTCGGTGGCGGGCACCTCGACGGTGCCGCGCGCGCCGGCGGTGGTCGCCGTGGCGTCGGCGACGGTCCAGGTGAACGGCCGGCCCTCCACACCCCACGCGCGCTGCATCTCTTCGATCGCCGCACCGTCGAACACGGTACCGACCGGGGTCTGGTCGCCCTGGGGCGTTCCCTGAGGCGCGGTGGTCAGCGTGGCTCCGGCGTGCCGGGTCCAGCGCTGCGGCGCGGTATCGGGGGCGGGGCTGGACCAGATGGTCAGCGTGTCCCCGTCGGCGACGGCGTGGATCACCGTCGGGGTGTCGGCGAGGATCGGATACTCGAACCGGACGTCGCCGGGGACCTTCGCAGTTTCGGAGCCGCCGCCGACGCTCTCGGCCACGGCCGACAGTGTCTGCAGCACCACCGACACGGGTACCACCTCGACGCCGCGCACCCGGTGCGCGTTCGACCAGGTGCGCTCCCCGGGCAGCAGCCGCGCCCGCCACAGGTGCTCGTGATCGGACGACTCGACCGGCTCGCCGAGCACCGTGCCCCACTGGGCAGCGGCGAGAGCCGACAGATCGGCGTCCTCGGCCGGCCCGGCGATCAGGCGGTCGAGCACCTTGACCGCGGCGCGCATGCGGTAGGCCTCGGCCAGCCGCGGCCAGTCGGCGCCGGCGAGCACGATCTGCGTGCCGGCCTGCGGGCTCAGCACCGCCGGCAGCATGCGGATCGCGACGTCGTTGGGCATGGGTTCCAGCCCGGCGGCCTTCATCTGCGGCTGGGCGTCCGACCACGACTTCCACAGACCCCAGTCGACGACCGTGGCCGGCAGGCCCAGCGCGCGCCGCGCATAGGCGAACGCGTCGGCGAACGCGTTGGCCGCCGTGTAGTGCGCGACCGCGCGGGAGCCGAGCAGCCCGGTGATCGACGAGAACAGCACGAAGCGCCGCACCGGCGTGGTCAGCGACAGCTTGTGCAGCACCGCGGCCGCATCGACCTTGGCCCGGAACATCGGCCGCAGGTCGTCGTCGGTCATGTCGGTCAGCAGCGCCTCACCGCCGGCCAAAGAGGCCAGGTAGACGCCGTCCAGCGGCGGAAGATCGCGGCCGAAGCGCTCGAACACCGCGGCCATCGACGCGTCGTCACCGGCGTCGGCGGCCACCTCGACCAGCGTGGTGCCCGAGGCGGCGAGCTCGGCGGTCAGCTCGGCGAGCCCGGTGCCGCGCCGCGACACCGCGACCACGGTCGCCGCACCCATGTCGGCGAGCTGGCGGATCAGGTACGGACCGACGTTGCCGGTGGCGCCGACGACGAGGTGGCTGGTGTTGGCTTCCAACCGGTTCACCGCGACGGCGGGCAGTGCGCGCGGCGCCAGGCGCGGCACCCGCCGCTCCCCTGCCCGGTAGACCACCTGGTCGTCGCGGTCGGTGCCGGTGACGGAAGCTTCGGCGCGCAGGTAGGCGCCCAGCAGCTCGGGGGGCAGCGTCTCGTCGACGTCGATGAGCCCGCCCCAGAACTCGGCGTGCTCCAGCGCCAGCGTGCGTCCCATCCCCCACAGCACCGCGTGCGCCGGGTTGGCCCGATCCCCCTCGGTGACCGGCTGGGCATTGCGGGTGACCACGAAAAGCCGTGGCGCTGAACCCATTCCGGCGAGCGCGACGACGATGCGGCGCAGCTCGTCGAACATCTGATACGCCGCAGCCGCGTCGAAACGCTGCGCCGGAACCGCGGGTGCGTAGACCACGACCTCGGCGGAGCCGACCCCGTCGACCTCGTCGAGCCGGAGTGCTCGCGCACCCAGCGCCGCCGCGAGCTCGGTGTCCTCGGACACGACAGCGATGGTGGCGTCGGAACGCTCGCTGCCCAGATCGCGCACCGGCCAGGTCAGCTCGTGCAGCCACTCGTGGTGGCCGCCCTCGGCGCGGGCAGCCGGGGCCTCTGCTGGCCCACTGGCGGCCGCCCGCATCGCCTGCGTCTGGATCCAGTGGTGCGCGTGGTGCCACGGCGTGGTCGGGATCTGCACGCGCGAACCGGCACGCGACGGCGTCTTCGGCGGCCGCGTCGTGTGGGTGGCGTTCAAGTTGGTGCGGAAGGTCAGCGTGTCATTGGCGTCGCGCTGCAGCGTGGCGATGCTGTGGTGATGCTGGCCAGCAAGCGTGTCCTTGATCGCGTACCCCAGCAGCGGATGCGGGCTCACCTCGACGAACACCGAGTGATCGGCGCCGGCGGTGGCGACGGCGCGGGCGAACCGTACCGGGTTGCGCAGGTTGGCGACCCAGTGGTCGGCGTCGAAGACGTTCGTCCCGTCGGTCGGCCTGCCGTCGGTGGTGACGAGCACCGGGATGGTCGGCGTCCGGGGCGTCAGCGTGGCCAGCTCGGTCCGCAGCTCGCCGAGGATCGGATCGATGATCGGGTGGTGCGAGGCCACGTCGACCTCGACGCGACGGGCCAGCTTGTCCTGCGCATCGACGACCGCGACGGCGGCGTCGACCTGGTCCGGCGGGCCGGCGATCACGGTCTGATTCGGTGAGGCGTACACCGCGACCGTCAGCCCGTCGTACCCGGCGATCAGTTCCTCGGCGGCCGCGGCGTCGAGCTCGAGCAGCGCCATCGCGCCCTGCCCGGACAGCCGCTTCATCAGCCGCGACCGGGTCGAGATCACTTTCAGTCCGTCGGCCGGGCTCAGCGCCCCCGCGACGACGGCGGCGGTCACCTCACCCATCGAGTGCCCGATCACCGCGTCGGGGACGACGCCGTAGGAGCGCCACAGCGCGGTCAGCGCCAGCTGCACACCCACCAGCACCGGCTGGATGCGGTCGATCCCGACGACGGTCTCCCCCGATTCCAGCGTCTGGCGCAGCGAGAAGCCGGCCTGAGCCACGAAATCGGGTTCCAGCTCGTCGACCGCCGCGGCGAACGCGGGCTCCTCGGTCAGCAGGCGGCGACCCATGCCGGCCCACTGCGAGCCCTGCCCGGAGTAGAGGAACACCGTGCCGGGCTTGGCGCCGGAACCGCACGCGCCCTCGTGGACGGGCACCACACCGGGTGCGGGATAGCCCTCGGCGAGGGCGCGCAGCCCAGCGACGGCCTGGGCGCGATCGGTCGCGGCGACCGTGGCGAAGCGAGGGTGCTGGGCGCGGCGGTGGTTCAGCGTCTCGGCGACGTCGGCCAGGCTGACCTGCTCGGCAGCCGGGCTACCCAGCCAGTCGGCGAGCGCGCCGGCCAGCGACGCCACCCGAGCCGGCGTCTTGCCGGTGACGACCAGGGTGCTGACGGGCGGTTCCGGTTGAGGCGCAACCGATTCGGTCTCGGGGGCCTGCTCCAGCACGATGTGGGCGTTGGTGCCGCTGACCCCGAACGAGGACACCGCGGCGCGACGCGGCCCATCGTGGACCGGCCACGGCGTCGGCTCGGCGGCGATGTGGAATTTCTTCGCGCCCTCGCCGGCCTGCGGGGTCAGCGCCGAGAAATGCAGCATCTTCGGAATGAACCCGTGCTGCAGGCTCAGCACGGTCTTGATGAACCCGGTGACGCCGGCCGCGGACTCCAGGTGGCCGAGGTTGGTCTTCACCGAGCCCAGCACCAGCGGCGCCGCGTCCTTGCGGTCGCCGTAGACGGCCGAGAGCGCGTCGAGTTCGATCGGGTCACCCAGCCCGGTGCCGGTGCCGTGCGCCTCGACGTAGTCGACAGCGGACGGGTCCAGCCGCGCGGAGCGCAGCGCGGTACGCATCAGCTCTTGCTGGGCGGGCCCGTTGGGCACGGTCTGGCCGCTGCTGGCGCCGTCCTGGTTGACCGCTGACCCGCGCACGATCGCGAGCACGCGGTCGCCGTCACGCTGGGCGTCGGAGAGGCGCTTGAGCACCACGACACCGCAGCCCTCGCTGCGTACGTAGCCGTCGGCGTCGGCGTCGAACGTCGCGCACCGGCCGGTCGGCGACAGCATGCCCCAGCGGGAGCACGCGATGTTGTTCTCGGGGCTCAGGATCAGGTTCACCCCGGCAGCCAGGGCGTGGTCGCTCTCGCCGCGGCGCAGGCTCTGGCAGGCCAGGTGGATCGACACCAGCGACGACGAGCATGCGGTGTCGCTGACCACGGCCGGACCGCGCACGCCGAGGAAGTACGAGAGCCGGCCGGCCGCGAAGTTCGGCGCGTTGCCGAACGGGATGTAGGGGTCGATCTCCTCGGGCTCCAGCTTGCCGATCACCGAGCGGAAGTAGTCGTTGGCGGTCAGGCCGACGAACACGCCGGTCGACGAGCCGCGCAGGCTGCGGGGGCTGATGTTGGCGTTCTCCAACGCCTCGACCGCGACCTCCATCAGCAGCCGCTGCTGAGGATCCATGCCCGCGGCTTCGCGCGGGGAGATCGAGAAGAACTCCGCGTCGAACTCGTCGGGCTTCCAGGTGGTGAGGAAGCCGCCCTCGCGGTTGCAGATCGTGCCGGGCACGCTGTGGTCCGGCGAGTAGTACTGGTCGGCGTCCCAGCGGTCGGCCGGCACCCGGATCACGCCGTTGCCGCCGTCGAGCAGGAACTGCCAGAACTGATCGGCGTCGGCGACGCCGCCCGGCAAGCGCGCGCCGATACCGACGACGGCGATCGGCTCGGTCTCGGCCTTCTCGGCCGCGGCCAGCTTCGCGGTCAGATCGTCGATCTTGCGCAGCGCCTCGGTGATGATGGCCCGACGGTCCGGCGCGGCACCCGAACCGGGCGATCCTGAGCTTGCGGTCATCACACTCAATTCAATCGTTCCGAGAGCCTGGCCAGCAGTTCGTCTTCGGCCAGGTCGTCGTAGGCGTCGTCCTCAGGGTCCCCGATGACGTCAGCACCGGGGCTGCCGGCGACCTCGTCGTCGTTACCGGCGGTCCCGATTATCTCAGGCAACACCGACGCCAGATAATCGGTGAGCGCCTCGATGGTCGGATAGTCGAAGACGACCGACGCGGGCAGGACCTCCCCCAGGCTTTCGCTCAGCGAGCGCTGCAACGTTACGCTCATCAGCGAATCCATGCCGAATTGGAAGAACCCGACCGTGGGGTCCAGCGTGTGGGCCGAGGCCAGGCCCATCGCCGCGGCCACCTGGGCCACGACGTGATCGGCCAGCAAATCCCTGCGGTGTTCAGCGGGCGCGTCGCGCAACGCGGTTCGAAACGCCGTGTCACCGGTCGAGGCCGTCGCCGTGGGATCGTCGGCCAGCAGATCGTCGAGGATGTGCAGCTGCGCCCGGGTGTGGTACGCGGCGGCCAGGCGCGGCCAGTCAGCAGCGACCACCGTCGCCCGCGCGGGTGCGCCGGGCCCGGTGACCAGCCGCAGAGCCGAGATCGCGATGTCGTCGGGCATCGGCTCGAGACCGGACTCCGCGGTGGCCTGCTTCTCGAAGCCGGTCTGCACGTCGGCCAGTGACTTCCACAGCCCCCAGTTGATCGCGCAGGCCGGCAGCCCCGCGGCGCGGCGGGCGAACGCGAACGTGTCCAGGAAGGTCGTCGTCGCGGCGTAGTGGGCCAGCCAGCGGGAGCCCAGCACACCCGAGATCGACGAGAACAGCACGAACTGGTCGACGGGCTGATCCAGCGACAGTGCGTGCAGCAGCGCGACCGCGTCCATCTTCGAGCGGAACATCGCGACGACGTCGTCGCGGGTCATGTCCGCCAGCGTCACCGGCCCACCGCTCATCGCGGCGAGATAGACCCCACCCAGCGGGGGCAGGTCGGCACCGAACCGGTCGAACACCGCGCGCAGGGCCGTCTCGTCGGCGGCATCGGCGGCCGCGGTGACGACCGTCGTCCCCGTCGCCGCCAGCCGTGCAATCAGCTCGTCGAGCCGACCCCCCGGGTTACGCGACACGGCGACAACGGTTTTCGCGCCCATCGCAGCGAGCTCTTCGATCAGGCGGGGTCCGATGTTGCCGGTCGCGCCGATCACCAGGTGCGCCTTGTCGGGATCCAGCCTGGTGGCTTCCGGTGCGGTCGGCAGCTGGCGCACCAGCCGTGCCACCCGGCGCGCACCTGCTCGGTAGACCACCTGGTCCTCGCCGTCGCCGGCGTGCGCCTCGGCGAGCACCCAGCGGGCGGTCACCGGAGCGGGCACCGACGCGTCGACGTCGATCAGGCCGCCCCAGATCTCGGGGTGCTCGAGGGCCAGCGTGCGGCCGAGCCCCCACAGCACGGCCTGCGCCGGGTTGGCGCGGTCCCCCTCGTCGACCGGCTGGGCATTGCGGGTCAGCAGGTAGACCGCGGGCGGGGTCGGACTGCCCGCAGCGGCCGCGGCGATCGCGCGGCCCGTCTCGAACAGGTCGTAGCCGAGGTCATCGGAGTCGCTCGGGGCGTAGAGCACATGGGTCGCGGCGGCCACCGCGGCGGCCAGACCGTCGTCACCGGCGGCGCGGGTGCTCACCGGAGCGCCCAGCAGACGGGCCATCTGGTCGCCGACGCGGGCGTCGCCCACCACCAGCCATCGACCGTTTCGGCTCGAATCAGATTGCGTGACAAGTGGTTTCACCGGCCACGTCAGTGCGTAGAACCACTCCGCGGGCACGGTGGCGTCGGCGGGCAGCGTGCCAGGCCGGGCCTCGGCGGCGCGACGCAGCGGCCGCACATCCACCCAGTGCCGGGTGTGCTGCCACGGGGTGGCGGGCAACACGACGTGCGGCTCGCCGTGATGCGGCGTCTGCGGCGGCCGCGTGGTGTGGGTGGCGTTGAGGTTCGCGTGGAACGTGACGGTGTCGTCCGCGTCTCGGGCGAGGGTGCCCAGCGACAGGATGCCGGCCTCCTCGGCCAGGGTCGCGGCCATCGGTTGACCCATCGTGGCGTGCGGGCTGATCTCGACGAAGGTGCCGTGGTCGGCGGCCGCGGCGACGACGGCCCGGCTGAACCGCACCGGCTGGCGCACGTTGGCGACCCAGTAGTCGGCGTCGAGAGTGGGCGCCTGTGCGGGATCCACGACCGTCGACAGGAACTGCAGCGTGGGTGCGGCGGGCGTGATGTCCGAGAGTGCGGCACCGATGTCGGCCAGCACCGGGTCCATCAGCGCGGTGTGGGACGCGACGACCATGTTGACGCGGCGGGCGAACGCGTTCTGTGCGCTGACCGCGGCGATCACCGCGTCGACCTCGTCGGGTAGACCCGCGACGACGGTCTGGCGCGGGGACGGGTAGCCGGCGATCTCGACGCTGGGGTACGTCGCGATGTGCTCGGCGGCGGTGTGCTCGTCGACCGCGAGCAGCGCGACGGCGCCCTGACCGGCGAGCCGCGACATGATCGAGGAGCGGGCCGCAATCACCGTCAGACCATCAGCCAGGCTCAACGCCCCCGCGACCACCGCCGCGGTCACCTCACCCATCGAATGCCCGATCACCGCATCCGGATGCACCCCGTAGGAGCGCCACAACTCGGTCAACGCCAACTGCAGACCCATCAGCACCGGCTGCACCTCGGCATCACCGCTGACCGGACGACCCTCGGCGATCACCTGCTGCAGCGAGAAGCCCACCTTCTCCACGAACACCGGCTCGATCTCGGCCAACGCCGCCGCGAACGCCGGCTCATCGGCCAGCAACTGCCGACCCATGCCCGCCCACTGCGACCCCTGCCCCGAATACACGAAGACCGTGCCCGGCTTCGGAACGGTGGCGCCCGCCGGGACCACACCGGCGGCGGACTGGCCTGCGGCCAGCGCCTGCAGACCGGCGAGCGCATCGGTGCGGGTGCGCGCGACGACTGTCGCGAACGTGGGGTGCTGCGAGCGGTGATGGTTCAGCGCGTGCGCGACGTCGGTCAGCGACGCCTCCGCGCCAGCGCCGGCCAACCACTGCGCCAGCATCCCCGCCTGCGCGGCGACCCGCTGCGGCGTGCGGCCCGAGACCACCAGAGTGGTGACCACGGCGTCGTCCGGTACGTCGGCAGGCACCGCCACCGGCGGCTGCTCGATGACGACGTGGGCGTTGGTGCCACCGAACCCGAACGACGAGATCCCGGCCCGGCGCGGCCGACCGGCCGGCGCCCAGTCGGTGTGCTCGGCGACCACGGCCAGCCGCAGCTTGTCGAACGGGATGTGCGGGTTCGGGGTCTCGTATCCGCGGTTGGCGGGAATCATGTTGTGCTGCAACGCCAGAACGGCCTTGGCGAATCCGGCGATGCCGGCCGCGGCCTCCAGGTGCCCCAGATTGGACTTCACCGCGCCGACCAACAGCGGCCGGTCCGCTGGCCGCCCCTTGCCCAGCACCGTGCCCAGCGCCCGGGCCTCGATCGGATCACCCAGCAGGGTGCCGGTGCCGTGCGCCTCCACGTAGTCGACCTCGCGCGGGTCCACTCCGGCGGTCGCGTAGGCCGCGCGCAGCACGGCCATCTGCGCCGATGGGTTCGGCGCCATCAACCCGTTGGACCGACCGTCCTGGTTGACCGCCGACCCGCGGATCACCGCCAGCACCCGGTCACCATCGCGCTGCGCGTCGGACAGGCGCTTGAGCACCGCGACCCCCGCAGCCCTCGCCACGGACGAACCCGTCCGCGGCGGCGTCGAATGCGTGGCACTGCCCGGTCTTCGACATCGCCTCGGCCTGGTCCAGGCTGCGCGTACCCGCGGGTGACAGCAGCAGGTTCACTCCGGCCGCCAACGCGACGTCCGAATCGCCGGTCCGCAGGCTCTGGCACGCCAGGTGAATCGCCACCAGCGACGACGAACACGCCGTGTCGACCGTGACCGACGGGCCGCGGAAATCGAAGAAGTAGGAGATGCGGTTGGCGATGATGCTGATCGATCCGCCCGTGCTGTACCAGGCGTCGATCGCGCTCAGGTCCGCGGCGCCCAGCTGCGCGTAGTCCGCAGCGCTCGCCCCCGCGAACACCCCGGTGCGGGTCTCGGCGAGGGTGTCGGCCGGAATGCCTGCGTTCTCCAGCGCCTCGTGGGTGACCTCCAGCAGCAGCCGCTGCTGCGGATCCATCCGCATGGCCTCGCGCGGGATCACCTCGAAGAATTCGGCATCGAAGGCGTCGACGTCGCGCAGGTAGGAGCCCCATCGGGTGGTGTTCGCCAGCGCGGCCGCACCGTCGGCCGTGCCGTCGTCGAACGCCGCCCACCGCTCGGCCGGCACCTCGACCACCGAGGACCGGCCCTCGGTCAGGAAGTCCCAGAACGCGTCCGGACCCTCGATGTTGCCCTCAGCCCCAGCGCCGCCCGGGAGCCGCAGCCCCAGCCCGACGACGGCGATCGGCTCGTCGGTCGATGCCCCGGCGCGCACCCCGACCGGACCTTCGACCGGCTCGACCTCGCCGCCGGTCAGGAACTTCGCCAGCGCGTCGACCGTCGGGTACTGCCAGAAGTCCACCGGCGACACCGGCCTACCCAGGTACTCCGACAGCACGCCGGTCAGCACCACGGCGTCGCGCGAGCCGACCCCGAGGTCGTGCATCGAGGCGCCGCGCGCGATGTGCTCAGGACTGCAACCGTTGTTCTCAACCAGGTAGTCGGTCAACCAGCGACGAACAGCAGCCTCGTCGAAAGCAGAGGTCATCTAGTGGCGTCCAACCGGTTGAACTTGTTGTCGCGGTACAGGTCTGCGCTCATCGCGCGACGCACCTTGCCGCTGGTGGTCAGCGGCAGCGAGCCGGGCGGCACCAGTGCGAAGTCCGCGAGCCGCACGCTGTGGGTCATCGAGATCGCCGAGGTGACCTTCTGCGTGACCGCGTCCAGCTCCGCCGGGTCGACCTGCTTCTTCAGCTCGGCGATCACCACCAGCTTCTCGCTGGCGCCGTCGGGTACCGAGATGGCCGCGACCCGGCCGCCGGTGAACTCCGCGACGGTCCCCTCGATGTCGTCCGGGTAGTGGTTACGGCCGTCGACGATCAGCAGGTCCTTGATGCGGCCGACGATGTAGAGCTCGTCGTCGAACACCACGCCCAGATCGCCGGTGCGCAGCCACGGACCCTTCGGGGTGTCGCCGCTCGGGTCGGCGAGCTGCCCGGAGAACAGCTTCTGGGTCAGCTCGGGGTTCTGGTAGTAGCCGCCGGCAACGTGCTCACCGTGCAACCAGACCTCACCGATCGTGCCGGCCGGGTTCTCGGTCAGCGTCTCCGGATCTACCACCCGCACCGTGGTGGTCCGCGGAACGCCCAGCCCGATCTGCTCGGTGCCGTCATCGGCGACCTCGCTGCGCTCGGCCTGTCCCGCAGCCAGCTTCTCGTAGTCGAAGCGCACCGACGTCGGCGGGCGGCCACCCGCCGAGGCCACCACGTACACCGTCGCCTCGGCCAGACCGTACGACGGGCGCATCGCGGCATCGGGCAGCCCGAACGCGGCGAAGCGCTCGTTGAAGCGCCGCACCGTAGAGCCGTGCACCCGCTCCGCGCCGTTGATCATCACCGCGACGGTGCTCAGATCCTTGCCGGCCATGTCGTCGTCGCTGGTGCGCTTGACGGCGAGCTCGAACGCGAAGTTCGGGGCCGCGGTGAACGCGCTGGAATGGGAGCCCAGCAGCTGCATCCACCGCGCCGGCTTCTGCATGAACGAGATCGGGCTCATCAGCGCGGCGGGCGTGCCCAGCATGATCGGGATGAACACCCCGACGATCAGACCCATGTCGTGGTAGAAGGGCAGCCACGACACGACCGTGGTGTCCTCGGGCGCGCGTCCGTCCGGGTAGGCCTCGTAGTAGTCGGTGAGCAGCTCGGCGACGTTGACCAGCACGTTGCGGTGGCTCACCACCACACCGGCGGGCAGCCGCGTCGACCCCGACGTGTACTGCAGGTAAGCGGTCTTCGGCAGAGCCACCGGCGCGGCCGGACGCAGCGGCGAGTCGAAGTCCAGCGTGTCGACCTCGAGAAACTTCGGCGCGCGCTGGCGGTCGAGCTGGCCGTAGTGGCGGATGTCGTCGACGACGGCCGAGGTGGTCAGCACGGCGACGGGCTGGGAGTCCTTCATCGCGCCGGTGACACGCTCGTCGTGCTGGCGCAGCTGCGGCATGGTCAGCGGGACCGCGATGAAGCCGGCTTCGATGGCACCGAGGAAACCGATGATGTACTCCAGGCCCTGCGGAGCCAGGATCACCGCGCGGTCCCCGGGTGAGCCGAGTGTGGCCAGCTTCGCGGCCACCACCCGGACCCGGTGATGTACCTCGGACCAGGTCAGCGTCTCCGAGATGCCCGCGGGATCGGCCTCGAAGTCGAAGAACGTGTACGCGTCATCGTCGGGCTGCTGCTGCGCACGGTCGGCGAGGAGCGCGGGAATGGTCGTCACGGTGGGCGCCGTCAGTGCTGGCATCAGTGGTCCTTTCGCAAACATCTCCCGACATGGTCTCGCGAGTCGGGTCGATCCGGGAAATTCGGGTGGTTCCGTCGCATCGGCACGCTCGTGCGATCAGTTCGACTCGACGCTGTCGAACAGCGAGTCCAGCAGGCTGTCCTCGTCGTCATCGTCGTCGGCCGTGGCCTCGTCGCCGGCGGCCTCCGGGTTCAGCTGCTGGGCCAGGTAGCCGGCGAAGCTGTCGATTGTCGGGTGGTTGAACAGCATCGTCGCCGACAACTCCAGCCCGACCAGGCGCTCGATCTCCCGGCGGATCGACATCGCCATGACCGAGTTCAGGCCCATCTCCGCGAACGGCCGATCCGTCAGCACATCGCTCTCCGGCAGCCGCAGCTCGGTGGCGAGGATGCCGCGCAAACCGTCACGAAGCTCGGCGAGCAACTCGTCACCGTCGAGCGCCGCCCAGTTCCGCGTCGGCGCGGCCGGGCGGTCTGCGGTGACCGCGGCGGCGTCCTGCGCCGAACTCATCGGGGCCATCACGACCTGATCGATGTCGAACCGGGTGACGTGGTCCCACGCCGCGAACGCCTCACCCGGTGCCACGGGCCGCGAGCCCACCCGCTCCAGCTCGGACACCACGACCTGGGCTTCACCACCGAAACCGAGGCCACGCCACGCGACCCAGTCCAGGCTGACGATGTTGTCGCCCTGGGCATGCCGGGCCCGGGCCAGCGCGTCGAGGTAGGCGTTGCCCGCGGCGTAGGCGCCCTGGCCCGGGATACCGAACACCGCGCCCGCGGACGCCGCCAGGTACAAGAAGTCCAGTGTCTGCGGGCCGAAGAGGTCCGCGAGCACCTGGGCGCCGGCGATCTTCGGCCACACCGTGCGGTGCACACGCTCGGGTTCCAGCTCGGTGAGCAGCTGGGCCTCGGTCATGCCCGCAGCGTGGATGACACCGCGGATCGGCGGCGCGCCGTCGGCGTCACGGCGGTCCAGCAGTGCGGCCACCGCGTCGCGGTCGGCGATGTCGACCGCGACCGTGTCAACACTGACCCCACGCAGCTCGAGCGCGCGGATCGCGGCGATCTTGTGCTGCACGTCGGGGTCGGTGACAGCGCCGGTCTGAATGGCCCACTCGCGGCGCGGCGGCAGCGCGGTACGACCCGCCAGCACGACGCGGCGCGCGCCCCGGTCGGCGAGCCAGTCGGCCATCAACAGACCCAACACGCCCATGCCGCCGGTGATCAGATAGGCGGCGTCGGGCCGACAATGCAGCGTGTCGCGCACCGGCGCATCGGTGAGCTCGGCCAGCGTCGGGGTCAGCAGTGCGCCGTCGCGCCACAGAGCCACCGACTTGACCGGGCCGGCCAGCGCCGGAACCAGCGCGTCGACCGAGGCGTCGGCGCCGGTCTCGGGGACGTCGATCAGGCCACCCCAGAGCTGCGGCTGCTCGGCGCCGACGACGCCGGCCACGCCCCACAGCGGGCTCTGTCGCAGCGCGGCCTCGGTGGCGGATTCGAAGACCCCCTGCGTGATGACCCACAGCGTCGCGGGGTGTCGCGGCTCGCGATCGGCGAGCGTGACGACCAGCTCCCCCACCTCCGTGGTGAGCCGGACCGCGGTCTCCTGGGCCGACGGACCGTCGGAGTCGGCGACGTAGACGACGGTGCGGGCCTCGGCCACCTCGGCCGTCGGGCCGACAGCTGCACGCAGCGCGTCGGCGAGGGTTCCGGAGCCGACGACGGCGACAGATCCGGTGTCGGTACCCGGGGCATCGCTGGTCCAGGGCTGCCAGTCCAGTCGATGGGCGATGCGGCGCGGTTCGGCAGCGGCCGGCGCTGCATCGTCGACGTCGACGGCGGCGTAGCGCACGCCGCGCAGGTCGGCGACCACGGTGCCGTCAGCGGATTCGACGGACAGGTCCACGACGAGGGCGTCATCAACTCGGCCTCGGTGACGGGTCACGACGGTGCCGCGTCCCGTGCCCGGCTCTCCGACGATGAACTGCTCGATCGCGGCAGGCACCATCAGTCCGGGGGTGGACGCGTCGACGAGACGGCCCAGGTTGACGGCGGCGTCCAAGGCGGCCGCCAGCGGCGCCCCGGGAGCGTCCGCGAACGTCACCTCGGTGCGCGCGTCACCGCGCGACTGCGTGTGCCCGTTCACGGTCCAGGGATAGGCCAGGCCCTCGATCCCCCAGGCTTGATGCAGTTCGGTGAGCGCGCTGGGGTCGTAGCCCGCCACGTCCGATCCGCCCGGCGTGGCGGAGCCGACGGCCTCGCGGCTGATCCGCGCGCTGACGTGCCGCATCCATCGGCGATCCCCGGTGTCGGTGCCGGTGTCGTCACCGGTGGCCGACGAGATGGTCACGACGTCGGCGTCGGCGTAGACCTGCACGACTCGCGGCGCGTCGAGGGCGATCGGGAACTCGAAGCGCACATCGGCGAGCGCGGCAGCACCGACCCGCTCGGCTGCCAGCGCAAGCGTCTGCAACAGCACCGACAGCGGCACGATCTCGGTGCCGGCGAACCGATGCAAACGCGGATACGGTCGTGCCTGCGGCGTCAGCCGGGCCTGCCACAGGTTCCCGGGCTGCGGACCGGCGACCACGGTGTGGCCACCCAGCACGGTGCCCGGGCGCGGCGCGGTCGCCCCCGACGACCTGGGTGTGCGGATCGCCCAGTGCCGGGTGCGGTGCCACGGCGTGGTCGGGAGTCCGATGCGCGGGCCGCCCTGATGCGACGGGTGCTCGGTCTCGGGCGCATGCGTGGTGTGGGTGGCGTTGAGCGTGGCGTGGAACGACACCGTGTCGTCGCCGTCGCGGGTCAGCGTGCCCAGCGCGTGATGGTGTCCGGTGGTGAGCGTGTCGGCGACGGCGTAGGTCAGGATCGGGTTGGGGCTGATCTCGACGAACGTGCCGATCTCCTGCGCGGCGGCGGTCACGGCCCGGCTGAACTGCACCGGCCGGCGCACGTTGGCCACCCAGTAGTCGGCGTCGAGCACGGGATCCTGCTCATCGACGACGGTCGAGAGGAACGGGATGGACGGCGTGCGCGGTGTGATGGCGGCGAAGGCGTCGCGCAGATCCGGCAGCACCGGGTCCATCAGCGCGGTGTGGGAGGCGACCTCCATGTTGACGCGGCGGGCGAACCGGTCCTGCGCGGCGACGGCGGCGATCACCGCGTCGACCTCGTCAGACAGCCCCGCCACCACGGTCTGGCGCGGCGACACCAACCCGGCGATCTCGACGCTCGGGTAATCGGCGACCAGCGCTTCGGCGGCGTCGGGGTCGAGTTCGACGAGCGCGACGGCGCCCTGGCCGGCGAGCCGCGACATGATCGACGAGCGGGCCGCGATCACCGTCAGACCATCAGCCAGGCTCAACGCCCCCGCGACCACGGCCGCGGTCACCTCACCCATCGAGTGCCCGATCACCGCATCCGGATGCACCCCGTAGGACCGCCACAACTCGGTCAACGCCAACTGCAGACCCATCAGCACCGGCTGCACCTCGGCATCACCGCTGACCGGACGACCCTCGGCGATCACCTGCTGCAGCGAGAAGCCCACCTTCTCCACGAACACCGGCTCGATCTCGGCCAACGCCGCAGCGAACGCCGGCTCATCGGCCAACAGCTGCCGACCCATCCCCGCCCACTGCGAACCCTGCCCCGAATACACGAACACCGTGCCCGGTGTGCACGCCCCGATGTGCGGGCCGACGACGCCGGGCGCCGTCTGGCCTGCGGCCAGCGCCTGCAGACCGGCGAGCGCCTGCGCGCGATCGCGCGCGACGACGGTGGCGAACTTGTTGTGGTGCGAGCGGTGATGGTTCAGCGCATCCGCGACGTCGGCCAGCGACGCCTGTGCGCCCGCACCGGCCAACCACTGCGCCAGCATCCCGGCCTGCGCGGCGACGCGCTCGGGTGTGCGGCCCGTCACAACGAGCGTGGTGACCGCAGGCTCGTCGGCCGGGGCCGGTGCGGCCGCTTTCGGCGCCTCTTCGATGACGACGTGGGCGTTGGTGCCGCCGAACCCGAACGACGAGATCCCGGCCCGGCGCGGCCGACCGGCCGGCGCCCACTCCGTGTGCTCCGCGACCACCCGCAGGCGCAGATTGTCGAACGGGATGTGCGGGTTCGGGTTCTGGTAGCCGCGGTTGGCGGGGATCGTGTCGTGTTTGCAGTGCGAGCACGGCCTTGGCGAATCCGGCGATGCCGGCCGCGGCTCGAGATGCCCCAGGTTCGACTTCACCGCACCCAGCAGCAGCGGGGCGTCGGCGGGGCGGCCGCGGCCGAGAACCGTGCCCAGCGCGCGGGCCTCGATCGGATCACCCAGCAGCGTGCCGGTGCCGTGCGCCCTCCACGTAGTCGACTTCGCGGGGCTCGACGCCCGCCGCGGCGTAGGCCGACCGCAGCACGGCCATCTGCGCGGCCGGATTCGGCGCCATCAGGCCGTTGGACCCGGCCGTCCTGGTTGACCGCCGATCCACGGATCACGGCGAGAATGCGGTCTGCCGTCACGCTGGGCGTCGGACAGGCGCTTGAGGACCGTCACGCCGCAGCCCTCGCCGCGCACGAATCCCGTCGGCGGCGGCGTCGAACGCGTGGCACTGCCCGGTCTTCGACATCGCCTCGAGCTGGTCGAAGCTGCGGGTGACCGCGGGCGACAGCACCATGTTGACCCCGGCAGCCAACGCGACGTCCGAGTCGCCGGCACGCAGGCTCTGGCACGCCAGGTGGATCGTCACCAGCGACGACGAGCACGCCGTGTCGATGGTCATCGACGGGCCGCGAAGATCGAAGTAGTAGGACACCCGGTTGGCGATGATCGACAGGGCGCCGCCGGTGCCCGACCACGAGTCGACGTCGCCGAGGTCCGTGGTCGACAGGTAGCCGTACTCCCCAGGCATGCGGCCGCGAACACACCGGTCTGGGTGTGCCGCAGGCTGTGGGCCGGGATGCCGGCGTGCTCGAGCGCCTCGTGGGGTGACCTCCAGCAGCAGCCGCTGCTGCGGAGTCCATCTTGTCGGCCCTCGCTCGGCGAGATCTCGAAGAACTCGGCGTCGAACGCGGTCGACGTCCACGCAGGAACGACCCCCACCGGGTGGTTGCCGGCGAGCGCGGCGGCGCCTCGGGCGAATCGATGCGGAACGACTCCCAGCGGTCGGCGGGCACCTCACGCACCGCGGAGCGGCCCTCGGTGAGGAACTGCCAGTACTGGTCCGGAACCTTCGAGGTTGCCGTCGTCGCCGGCAGCCGGAGCCCCGAGACCGATGACCGCGATCGCGTCGTCGTAGTCGGCCCGACCACCCTCAGCCGCCGCGCCACGGGGCTTTCGATGGGATCGACCTCGCCGCGGTGA
>NZ_JAQIIY010000024.1:0-110324 GCF_036946525.1 Mycobacterium kyogaense
TGCGGCTGCTGGGGGCCCTTCGGCTCGTTGCGGGCATCCTTGAGCTGGTAGAACCGGCCGTCGAAGGTCGTGGTCTCCTGGGATAGGAGACCCGTGAGCACCTGGCAGGCCTCCTCGAAACGATCGAACCGTTCCTTGATGCTGCCGAGCTCGATGCCGTAGGCGCCGGATTCCTCTTCGTTCCAGCCGGCGCCGATACCGAGCTCGAGTCGGCCGTTGGAGACGATGTCGAGTGCGGAGGCCATGTTGGCGAGCACGGCTGGGTGCCGGTAGTGGATGCCGGTGACGAGCACGCCGACACGCAATCGGGTGGTCGCCTGGGCGAGGGCGGTCAGTGTGATCCACCCCTCCAGGCAGGGGCCGGTCGAGTCGGAGAAGATCGGATAGAAGTGGTCGAAGGTCCAGCCGGATTCGAAGACATCGATGTCATCGGCGGCCTTCCAGACCGCGAGCATGTCGGACCAGGCGGTGTTCTGCGGGGACGTCTTGAAAGCGAATCTCACTGTGCCGACTCTAGGACGAATTCCTGGAGATGCGCCGATGAGTTCGGCAGACGATCAAAGTCAGCATGCACATGATCGATATGACCTCAGCGTGTGCGGGCACGGCGGATCTGGTGCGGACCCTTCGTGACGGTCAGTTGACGGGGCCGACGCCATGTTCGGAGATGAGCGTGGCGGCGTTGGTGTCGCATCTGGGCGGGCTGGCGGCGGCGTTCACCGCGGCGGCGCGGAAGGACTTCTGCGAGCTGACCGACTCGCCGCCGGAGGTGAGTGATCGGCTCGACGACGGCTGGCGGACGTCGTACCCGGAGCGGCTGACGGAGATGGCAGCGTCGTGGGGCGAGCCCGCGGCGTGGGAGGGGATGTCTCGCGCCGGCGGCGTGGACTTCCCGGCCGAGGTCGGCGGGAGAATCGCGCTGACCGAGGTCGTCGTGCACGGGTGGGATCTGGCGCGAGCCACCGGTCGACCGTATGAGGTGGACGACGACGTCCTGCGCGCGGTGCTGCCGCACGTGACGGAATTCGCGTCGGGGCCGCCGGTCGAGGGGCTCTTCGCCGCGGCAGTTCCGGTGAATGATGATGCACCCCTGCTGGATCGGGTGGTGGCGCTCACTGGACGGGACCCCGCCTGGACGCCCCGAGGGTCTTGACAGGAATTACTGCCCTGCCCTGCGGGCACACTGAGGGCATGGATCCGGTCACTGCCCTGCGCCAGATCGCCTACTACAAGGACCGCGCCCGCGACGACCCGCGCCGAGTGATGGCCTACCGCAACGCCGCCGACGTCGTCGAGGCGCTCACCGACGCCCAGCGTGAGAAGCATGGCGCCGCGAACAGCTGGCAATCGCTCCCGCGGATCGGACCCAAGACCGCCAAGGTCATCGCCCAGGCCTGGGCGGGGCAGGAACCCGACGTGCTGGTCGAGTTGCGCGAGTCCGCCGCAGATCTCGGCGGCGGCGAGATCCGTGCCGCCCTGCGCGGCGATCTCCACGTGCACTCGAACTGGTCCGACGGGTCGGCGCCCATCGAGGAGATGATGCTGGCCGCCCGCGACCTCGGGCACGAGTACTGCGCGCTGACCGACCACTCGCCACGCCTCAAGATCGCCAACGGCCTGTCGCCCGAACGGCTGAGACACCAGTTGGACGTCATCGACGAGCTCCGCGAAAGTGTCGCTCCCATGCGCATTCTCACCGGCATCGAGGTCGACATCCTCGAAGACGGCTCACTCGATCAGGAGCCCGAATTGCTCGAGCGGCTCGACGTCGTCGTGGCGAGCGTGCACTCCAAGCTCGCGATGGACGCCCCCGCGATGACCCGGCGCATGATCAAAGCCGTCACCAACCCGCACGCCGACATCCTCGGCCACTGCACCGGACGGCTGGTCACCGGCGGACGAGGAATGCGCCCCGAGAGCACCTTCGACGCCGACTCCGTGTTCACCGCGTGCCGCGATGCCGGTACCGCGGTCGAAATCAACTCACGACCGGAGCGCCGGGATCCGCCGACCCGGCTGCTCACCCTCGCGATGGACATCGGCTGCGTGTTCTCCATCGACACCGACTCCCACGCACCTGGCCAGCTCGACTTCCTGGGCTACGGCGCCCAACGCGCCCTCGACGCCGGGCTGGCCGCCGAACGCATCGTGAACACCTGGGACGCAGACACTCTGCTGGACTGGACTCGCGCATGACCGTCAGTCGGGCAGCATCGGCATCTCCACTCCTGTGTCCCTGCCGACCAGCACACCTCGGGTGACTGCCGCGTTGCCGTAGCGACCCCGCACCCGGTCGATCGCCGCGTCGATGCTCGAGCTGTCGGCGACGAGATCGGCATGCGTGAACGGCAGCTCCATCTGCTGCGCGCCGTCGCGATCGATGTTGCAGACCGCGAAGCCCACCAACGTCAGACCGCGCGCCGCGATCAGTGGCGCCGCAGCCGCCACCAGTGCCCGCGCCGCCTGCAGAATCGCATCTGTCGACGCCGTGGCCAGCGGCAGCGTGTGCGAACGGGTGACCCGGCCGAAATCGTCGAACCGCAGGCGCAGGACCACCGTGCGTCCCGTTCGGTCGGCGGCGCGCATGCGCCGGGTGATCCGGTCGACCAGGTTGACGACGACCGCATCCACCTCGGCGGGCGACATCGTGTTGCCTGCCCGCCCCAGGGCGCGCTGAGCGCCCACCGAGCGGCGCCGCTGCCCCGTCACCACCCGACGACGGTCCTGATTGTGCGCCAGTGCGAAGAGCTGGCGGCCCATCGCGCCGCCGACCATCGACCGCAGCGTGGCCTCGTTCAGCTCGGCCACGTCGGCGACCGTCTCGATGCCGTGCTCGTGCAGCTTGGCCGCGGTCTTCGCGCCGACACCCCACAGCCGACGCACCGGCAGCGGGTGGAGGAACGCGAGCTCACGGTCCGGCGGCACGAGCAGCAGACCGTCGGGCTTGGCTTCCTGGCTGGCCACCTTCGCCAGGAATTTGGTACGCGCGATGCCGACGGTGATCGGCAACCCGACCTCGTCGCGGACTCGATCCCGCAGGCCTGCGCCGATATGTACCGGGGTGCCGGACACCCGGCGCAATCCGGACACGTCGAGGAACGCCTCGTCGATCGACAGCGGTTCGACGGCCGGCGTCGTATCCCGGAACACCTCGAACACGGCCTCGCTGGCCTGCGAATACGCGGACATGCGCGGCGGCACCACGATGGCCTGCGGACACAGCGCCCGGGCCTGCCTGCCACCCATCGCGGTCCGTACACCGAACGCCTTGGCTTCGTAACTGGCCGCCAGCACCACACCGGCGCCCACGATCACCGGCTGCCCGCGCAGCGCAGGGTTGTCCCGCTGCTCGACCGACGCATAGAACGAGTCGAGATCAGCGTGGAGGATGCTGGCTTCCCCGGACACGAACACATGTTCGCATCGAGGACCGACATGACGGCCGATCCGAGGGCCGGAAAGCTAGGCCGAGTCGCCGTAGATGCTGGTCGTCCAGATGTGCACGAGGTTGTCGAGCACGCGGTGATCGGGGATCGCGGGCTGCTGGCCGGCGAACGTCGCCGCCATCACCGACTCGTTCATCAGGTTCAGCGCGGTCGCCAACTCGATCGCGGGCACCGTCACCGGCGCCGCGCCGGCGGCCCTCTCCGCCTCGATCACCGTCGCCGAATGATCGATCCAGCGCTGCATCGACTTCGCCCACATGTCGCGGGCGGCCGAGTCCGTGGTGCGGACACCCACCGTCGCCGCGCACACCGCGCGGTGAGCGCCGAAGGTGCTCACGAAGACGTCGATACCTCGGCGCCAGAATGCTCGTCGATCGGCGGGCCGGGTCGCGATCGCCTCGGCCAGCGCGGCGTCGGCCTCGGCGATCACGCGCTCGAGCAGGGTCAGCAGGACCGCATCCTTGGAAGGAAAGTAGAAGTAGAACGTGGGCCGTGAGATCCCGGCGCCCTTGGCGAGGTCGTCGACGGAGATCTCGGCCAGCGGGCGGTGCTCCAGCAGGCGTTCGGCGGTCTCCAGGATCGCGAGCTCCCGATCGTCACCGGACGGGCGCGAACTGCGCCGGCCGCGGCCGGTACGCGCATGGCTGGTGGTGGACACTTCCTGCACTTTACACCCTGTTGATATTATCGACGCACTGTTGACTGTCTCGACGCGGCGTTGATAACTTGCAGAGATGACAGAGTTCGTCGACGTCGTCATCGTGGGAGCCGGAATCTCCGGCATCAGCGCCGCGTGGCACGTGCAGGATCGTTGCCCCGGCACCAGCTACGTCATCCTCGAGCGGCGGGCCCACCTGGGCGGCACGTGGGGACCTGTTCCAGTACCCCGGAATCCGATCCGATTCGGACATGTTCACACTCGGATTCCGCTTCAAACCGTGGACCTCGAACAAGGCCATCGCCGACGGCCCCTCGATCATGACCTACCTCGAGGAGACCGTCGCCGAATTCGGCATCGACAAGCACATCCGCTACGGCCACACCGTCACCACCGCCGACTGGTCCGACGACGAGAACCGCTGGACGGTGACCGTCGAGCGCGACGGCGAACAGGTCGAGATCTCCGCCCGCTACCTCATGGCCTGCAGTGGTTACTACAACTACGACCAGGGCTATGCCCCGGACTTCCCCGGCGCCGAGGACTTCACCGGACCGATCGTGCACCCGCAGCACTGGCCGACCGACCTCGACTACGCCGGAAAGCGCGTCGTCATCATCGGCAGCGGTGCCACCGCAGTCACTTTGATTCCCGCCCTGGCCAATTCAGGTTCCGGACACCTGACCATGCTGCAGCGGTCGCCGACCTTCATCGCCGCACTGCCCGACGTCGACCCCTTCACCGTCGCGACCAACAAGCGCCTGCCGGCCAAGGTCGCGTACGTCCTGAACCGGTGGAAGAGCATCCTCGCCCAGTCTGCGGCAGTACCAGATCGCCCGCCGCTTCCCCGACTTCTTCCGCAAGCAACTCCTGACGATGGCCCGGCACCGGCTGCCCGAAGGGTTCGACGTCGACAAGCACTTCAACCCGCGCTACAACCCGTGGGACGAGCGAGTGTGCTTGGCGCCCAACGGAGATCTGTTCAAGACCATCCGCGCCGGCAAGGCCGACATCGTGACCGACACCATCGAGCGCTTCACCGCGACGGGTATCGCGCTGGCCTCGGGCAAGCATCTCGACGCCGACATCATCGTGACGGCAACAGGATTGAACCTCCAGCTGTTCGGCGGCGCGACGATCTCCCGCAACGGAGAAGCCCTGGTGCTCAACGAGTCGATGGCCTACAAGGGCATGATGCTGACGAACATGCCCAACATGGCGTTCACGATCGGCTACACCAACGCGTCATGGACGCTGAAGGCCGATCTGGTGTCCGAGTTCTTCTGCCGCGTCATCAATTACATGAACGACAAAGGGTATGACACCGTCGAGCCCACGCACCCCGGCAGCAGTGTCGACGAGGCGCCCCTGATGGACTTCACGCCGGGATACGTGCTGCGCGCCCTGGACTACCTGCCGAAGTCGGGCTCGCGCACGCCGTGGCGTCTCAAGCAGAATTATCTGCTCGATCTGCAGTTGATCCGCCGCGGCAAGGTCGACGACGAGGCCCTGGAGTTCACGAAACACCGTGCCGGGGTGCCGACTTCGGCGTAGCCGGGTCGAAGTGGCTATGAAGCGGATACGACGACGATCCCGTCGTCGTCGCTGTGGGCGATGTCGCCCGGAGTGAACACCACTCCACCGAACTCGACTGGCTCGTTCCGCACGCCCTCACCTGTCTTGGTGCTCTTGCGTGGATTGGTGCCCAACGCCTTGATGCCGATGTCCAGAGTGCGCAACGTCGAGGCGTCGCGCACCGCACCGTTGATGATCAGCCCGGACCAGCCGTTGGCCCGGCCCAGCTCCGCGATCAGGTCGCCCACCAACGCTGTGTGTACGGACCCGTCGCCGTCGATGACCAGCACTCCGCCGTCGCCCGGCTCCGAGAGGATCGACTTCAGCAGCGCGTTGTCCTGAAAGCAATGCACCGTGGTGATCGGGCCGGCGAACTCGGTGCGCCCGCCGAACTGGCGCATCTGCAGATCGCAGCTGCGCACGTCGGGGCCGATCTCGTCGACCAGGTCAGCGGTGGGGCGGGGGGGTGACAGTCACCGCGCCATTATGCCGTGATGACGGCGCGCAGAACCGGGGCGTCAGTCCTGGTTGCGCCGCGCGGCGAGCAGGACCACCACGAGCGCCAGGATGCCGGTGATGGCTGCGGCCGCCAGAGGTACGCGCGCCGACCGCGACTCCTCCCGAGCGGCGGGTACCGGTGCGGTGGCCGCCGAGCTCGCCGTGGCAACTGTCGACTTCGCCTGCGCGGCAACTTCTTTGGCTGCGGCGGTCAAGGCGTCGTCGCCCAGGGGAGGGGAGATCTTCTTGGCGGGCGCCTTCTTCGCCGGAGCTTTCTCGGCGGGTGCTTTCTTCGCGGGAGCCTTCTTGGCCGCCACCTTCTTTGCAGGCACCTTTTTGGCGGGCGCTTTCTTCGCGGGCGCTTTCTTCGCAGGTGCCTTTTTGGCAGGCGTCTTCTTGGCGGGCGCCTTCGCCGGATCGTCGGGAGACGTGGCATCCGACCGGTCTTCGGGCCGATCCGACTGCTCCATGTCACCGCTCCTTCGACTGTCCAGGCGTGCGCGTCAATTCATCATGCCAGGCGGGCCGTCGCGACCCGCTGCCGTGTCAGCCGGTCACCGCGAGCGTCGCCGCGGCGGCCAGCGTCACCGCCATCAGCCCCAGCTCGGTGTAGGCGCGGCTGCGCGAGAGCACAGCGCTGGAGCGGTGGGCACGCGCATCGGGCAACCAGGACGCACGGTTACGCCAGGCCAACACCAGCAGGACCGCTGTGAGCGCCAGTTTGGCGCAGAGCACCCTTCCCCACCCGGTGGTGACGAGGTCGATCGGCGTCTGCAGCACCGCCAGGCCCGCGACCGCGCCACCGACGAGCAGGACGCCGACGCTGCCCAGCGACAGCGCAGAGAACCGCGGCAGCACTCGTGCCCACTGGCCGCGATGCGACACCGTCAGCACCAGCGCGGCAAGCGCACCACACCAGAGCGCGGCCGCGAGTGAATGCACCGCGACGGCGATGCCGCCCAGCGCCTCCTCACCGAGATGTCCCGTCAGCGGATGGCCCACCACACCGATCGCCGCCACACCTGCGGTGGCGGCTGCCACCGCAGCCGTCCTGGGCGCGAAGCCCGCCATGAGCCCGACCACGGCCGCGGCGGCGATCGTCACGAGAGCTGCTCGGCCCGCTGCGGTGTGCACGCTGAAGTCCCACACGGTGCGCAGGCCGACATCGGCCACGCTGCGGCCCGCGGCCTCCGCGGTCGCCACCACGAGCCGCACCACTTCGGCTGCCACCCACACCGCCGAGGCCGCCAGCAGGGGCGCCGTGCCGCGGCGCAGCAGCTCGTCGCGGTAGCGCGGACCATCGAGTGCCGGGACCACGGTCAGCCCCGCGGTCACCACGGCGGCGCCGTCGGCCACCGCGCGGACCAGCGCGGCCGACAGCGACGCCCCCGGGAACGCCAGCGCCCAGGCCAGGACGCACGCCGCGACGGTGACGAGCAGACCACCCGCCACCGCCCGGCCGTGCGTCACGACCTGCGACGTACCGCCCACACCGCGCCCGCAGCCACCACGGCGACCGCGCCGACCGCGAACGGCCACGCGGGCAGTCCCGCCGGCGGTGGGGAGGCCGGCGCAGCCTGCGTGGTGGCCGGTGCCTCAGATGCGGCTGACGCCGTCGGGGTGGCCACAGCCGCGGTGGCGCCGGTCGTGACCTGGAAGGGCCACGAACCGGTCACGACGTGACCGTCCGCCGAGGTCGCGCGGTAGTTGACGGTGTAGGTGCCCGCAGGTCCGCCGGGACGGACCCCGATGCTGATCACTGCGCCGTCGACGGTCGGCGTCCCGTCGGCCCACTGAGTGCCGTCCGGGCCGACCACCGTCATCGCGGCGAACTCGGGTTGCATCGTCTCGTTGAACGTCGCGCTGACCCGGGCGGGAACCTGGGCCAGGACGGCGTTGTCAGCGGGGTCGCCGGCCAAGCGAGCGGCGTGCGCCCACGCCGGACCGGCGCTGATCAGCGCGGTCAGGACGAGGGCCAGCGCCGTCGCTCCCACCGCGAGAAGGTGGGCACGCCGGGGCCGCCCACGGTGAACTGCATCCATTCGGTTGTCTGCTTCCTGTGTCGAATCTGTCGGGGTCGAGGTCAGCCCACGACGGGCGGACCCCGATGCGACATCGACGTGGTGAGCAGGAGCTCCGCGTACAGCGGTTGGTCACCGGGAGTGAGAATCCGTGCGGGCGAGGCGAATTCCGTCGCACCCGCCGGGGCAGACGCGCGCCGCACGACGCGGACGAGCATGCGGCACAGCCGCTCCCCGGTGGTGATCAGCAGCGCGCCCAGGGTGACCGCGCCGAGGTGTGCGACCACCATCGCCCAGGACGGCGAGGCCGCAGTGTGAGGATGGCCGACCGCGAGCACAGCGTGGCCCGCGAGTTGCCCCGCCGTCAGCAGCACCCCCATCGCGGCGACACCGGCCGTGCGGGGTATCGCCACGGCCGCCGCACCGACCGTCACGCCGACGAGGAGCAGGCCGACCATGGCCGGTCCGACGGCGAGATGACCACCGCCGAAGGCGTGGGCGGCCAACGACAGCGCCGCCGTCACCAGTCCCGCAGCTGCACCACGCAGCAGGACCGGTTTCCGGACGGTCGCGTCGGACACGACGCTCAGGCCACGCCGAGGCGCGCCAACAGATCGGCGTCGATACCGTCGAGCTGCTGGGCGATCGCCGCATGGGCCGGCTTGCGGCGAGCGGGCGGCATGCTCTCGGCGGCAGTGACTGCGGCCGCAAGGTCGGTGAGGCGCTCGCTGATCGCCGCCGCGAACTGTTTGGTCTCCGCGTCCTTCGGCTTCTTCTCGGTCAACTGGCGCAGTGAGTGCTCGGCGCCGGCGATGCGGGCGGACAGCTCAGCGCCGTGCCCCGAGAACTGCCCGAGCTGGCTGACGGGAATGCCGAGGCGATCGGCGCGACGCTCGTCGATCAACCCCCGCGCCGAGATCGACGCGCGGTACACCAGCGGGATGACGACCGGCGCCAGCAGACGAGACACCGTCAACGCCCTGCGAATCTTGGTGGGAGTGAACAGCTTTCCCTCGCGCGCGGCCTTCAGCTGAGTCTCGGCGACCTTCAGCGCGGTGCGGTCGCTGTCCCGCTGGGCGCGCAGCTGCGCCCGCAACGCCTTCGCTGTGGCCTTCTGTTCGGCCTTGAAGCGTCGCACCTCGTTCTTCGCCGAGAGCTTGGCCTCGAGCTTCGCTTTGGCCCTGATCGCCCGTCTCTCGGCTCTCCGGGTCGCACGGGACTTACGTCGCTTGAACAGACTCATCCGTGGGCCCTCTCCACTCTCTCGTCGGCGCTGCCCCACACTATCGTTCGCCCCTGGTGGTCAACCGCCTGGAGGGCTGCGACTGCTGTGCGAGAATCGAGCCTCACCTGGGCCCCATCTCCAGCCCGACGCCCGGGAAGGTGGTGACGACGTGGGTGCGCGAGCGCGCAGTGCCGTAGCAGCCGGCCTGACCATCGGCGGGCTGTGGCTCGGTGGCGTCGGAGCGACCGCGTCGGCAGAACCCGTCGACGGGTCGAGGCCTGCGACCTCCGGTGAACCCTCCGAGGACCCGCCCCGAGTCGCCCCGCCTTCCGCGGCCGAGGAACCGTCGGCCCGTCGGGGGATCGGCACGAAATGGCGCCGCCCCCACCGAGGCGTCCGTGACGTGGATCGAGAACCGACTGAACCCTGCTCCGACGACGGCGGGAAAGACTGCGGGCCGGGGTGGCCCTGGCCCTGGCCGTGGCCCCGTCCCGGCGATCCGGAGCCACCCGGGATCCCGGACCCGACCCCGCCCGAAAGTCACGGCGGCGTCAGCGACCGGCCCGTGGTCGCCCCGCGCCCCGGCGGGATCGGCACGTCCGGTGTCGGTGCACCCCAGACGCGCCCACCCGTCGAGCTCCCCCTCGACCCCGATGTTCTCGACGTCGTGCCCGGCGCCGGCCTGCCGGCCGCGGGAGCGGGTGCGCCGATCACGCTCCCTGTGCTGCCCGTGTTCGCGCCGGCCACCGCAGCCGGGCCGGGTGTCGCGGCCCCGCGGGTCGCGGAGGCCCCTGCGGCACCTGCCGCGCCGCCTCGTGCCGTACCCGAACCAGCACCGGCCCGGCCGGCCGAGCCGGTGGAGAACATCCTGGCCGGGTCGCCCCCACCAGCGCCGACCCGAGTGGGTTACGGCGAAACCTTGCGCACCGCAGGCACATCGCAGCTGGCTGCACTCGCGCTGCCCGGCGTTGCCGGCATCGTGATCCTGACCGCAGCCGGCGGCGTGCTCGGGTACCGCCAGGCCAGGGCGGGCCAGGCGGTCCGGGCTCGCGGTACGGCGCGATTCATGAACTGAGACGATATGCGTGCCGGCGCGAGGTAACCGGCGCATAGTAAAGAAGTCGGAGTGGGGTCCGAACGGGCGAAGAGGGTCGAAAGGGGGGAAGCGATGCCTGCGAGCCGACGAGTCACCCGTGCGGTGGGGGAGGTCCTCGATCTGGCCCCGCGACGCGGTGAGATCACCCTGCCGCGGTTGGTCCAGGCGGTCAGCGAGCACCGGGGCCGCACGATCGAGCTGACCACGGCCGAACTCCCGCCTGGTGTGTGCGGTCAGTGGCGGCAATACGCCGATCATGACGTGTTCTTGATCCAGCAGGGCCTCCCCGCCTGGGATCGGACCCTCGCCCACGAACTGGGCCACCTCGTTCTCGGCCACGAAGGCATCCCCGTGACGCAGGCGGCGAGGGACAACACCGAAGTCGCCAGCTCAGAACTGATCGGGTACATGCTCAATCAGCGCACCGGGTGCATGGGACCCGCGGGGGAGGACGCCGAGCAGGAGGCGGAGGACTTCGCCGCACTGCTCATCTACCGGCTGGGGCGGTTGCCGTCAGATCGGTCGTCCATCGTCCAGGTGCGTCTCGGAGAGGCGTTTGGTTGATCGTCTGGGTCATCGCCGGTCTCCTGGGATTGGCGACCGGACTTCGCATCGGGTGGGCGCTGGTCAACAAGCAGTCCCTGGTCAGCACCGCGATGATTCTGGCTTTGGGCAGCCTCGGGGTGGTGGCAGCGCTCAACTGGCAGCCGTTGGCGTTGCTGATCGACACGCTTCTGCACTGGCCCAACATCGCGATGGGGTTCAGCCAGGTGGCGTTGATCTCCTGTGCCGCGGGCAGCTGCGTGATGATCACGACGGTCTCGAGCAATCGGTCGCCCACGGCGGCGAAGAAGATCGCGATGGTGCAGTACGGCGTCGCGGGGGCGATCGCGGTGGCCAGCCTCGCGGTGTTCTTCTCCGCGGGCCGCGGCACCGAAATGGCGCCACAGGAGTACCTGCGCCGCAGCCTCGCCGGCGACGGCGCTTCGCTGCCGTGGCTGCTGCCGCTGCTCTACGTGATGTTGGCGCTGAGTCTGGTCGCCTGGGCAGGCCTGCGGCACAGCAACCGGACCCGCCGGGGGCGAGCGTTGTTCGTGTTCACCGTCGGCATCGTCCTGATCGTCGCGGCCTCGGCGTTCTTCCTGCTGCGCGCGGTCGGTACCAGCGCATCGGTGGGAGTGGGCGCGGCGGCCACGCTACTCGGCGCCGCCATGCTGATCGTGGCGGCGGGCTCGCTGCTACCCAGTTTCGAGGACTGGTTCGGGGCGCGCCGAGAACTCCGCACCATCGGACCGATCCTGGCTGAACTGGGCCGACGTCACCCCGACGTGGGGATCGGGGTGCGTCCACGCGGACCCCTGGTGTTCCGCGTGGCAGAGCGCATGTCCCTGATCTCCGACGCGCTGTTCCTGGAGGCCACAGCCGCGGCGGGCGCCCTGCGCCGCGTCGACGCGGGCTCTGCGGGAACCGACACCGCCGACCACGACGCAGACGACGAACTCGCAGATCTCCAGCCACCCGACGCGACACCGGTAGAGCAGGCCACCGCCGTCGCGGCGTGGATCGCCGAGCAGCAGGAGTTCCCGGGAATGTCCTGGCTGCGACAGCCGGCGAGCTACTCCGACCGCGAGTGGATCCTGGAGATCGCCCGTCAGTACCGAACGCTTGAATCCGCGGGATCGCAGGCGACTCTTCGCCCGTCGAACCCGCAGGAGTGAAGAAGGCTAAACGTCGAGGTTCTCTTTGCGTCGCAGCTCATCGACCTTCTGGACGATGTCCTGCTTCGCCTCGGCGGACAGGCCGACCGTCCGGGCGGCGATGCGGCGAACACCCTCGTCCCGCATTCCGGCCAGCAGGGTCAGCTCCTTGTCGAGCTTCTCGTAGTACTCGTCGTCGGTGAAGTACGCAGGCTTGATACGGAAGAAGTTGGCAAGCGCGGCCATCGTGGCGACAGACGGATTGGTTCGGTTGCCAGAACGCAGCTGCGACAGGTAGGGCGCGGACATGGTGACGCCCTCGGCCTTGAGTGCGGCGATCACCTCAGCAGAGGTGTGCGGGCCACGTCCGGGCGGGTAGACGGTGTCGAACAAGCGGTTCAGGCGAGCGGCAAACGTGTTGCTCATCGGATTGACCTCCACATACTGACGAGCGTTGTCCAAGGGCGGTGGATTTGCTGATCATCGTAGCGACAGATGTGTCCACAACCAAGTGCAAACCACAGAAAAGTGAACCAGGGCTTACGTCGATGGCCGCCGCTGCTGGTGTGAACGGCGTAGTTGCGGTATCTGCCACGGGCGGGGCATGGTGCAGCTAGGCAAATAATAACGGCTCCGTAGCCAGCATACGTGCGGCTTTCCCGGAAGCCGGGGCTCAGGGACCGCCCTCGATGTGGCCGGCAACCACCTGCCATACGCAAAGCGAACAGTGGAAAATTTGCTGGGCATCCGAAAGGCCGCATTACGAACTGGCGTGTGAGCTGCGCTGCGCACCCGGTGATGCGCAAACCGGTCGCAACCACACCGTCACGCACGCCGCCACGGTGTCAGTAGCCAATGGCAGCGGTCGAGAAGACTTTCCGACCGGTCAGGCGGCCAGGAGCATCGCCAGAATGGCGGTATCGGGGTGGCTGATCGGATCGACGCCCACCCTGCTCACCATCGACGTCACCGTGCCGTCGGACTCGGCCTCCACCCAGGCGGCCCTGTGTTCGAGACCCAGGTGGGGCAGTCCGGGCAGCAGGACGCATCCCGACGCAGCCCCGGTGCACTCGGGCAACGACGGGGTGGTCTCCGACGGGGGGTGGAGCATCAACAGGGCGGGCGGCTGGCGCTCGGCGAAGTGTCCGGGTGCCACGGCCGCCTCGCCGACCACCGTGCCCTCCGCCAGGACGAGACCCACCGTCCCCGGTGCCGGCTCGTCGGGCAGCTCCTCCCGCGCCCCGAAGATCGTCGTCGTGGACAGAAGGCCCGGAAGCGACGCCACCCGCACCGCGACCATCAGCAGCTGGGCCCACTCCTTGGTCGAGTCGGGCCACCTTCCTGAGACGACGAAGCCCTTCAAGCACCCCCGCGAATGAAACGGTGCGATCTCGATCGCCCGACCGGACCCGAAATCCATCTCGCCTCCCGGCATCGGTGAGCAACAGCCAGACACGTCTGTGGGTCGATTCGCTCAGGATGCGGCAGCCTGCGGTAGGCGCGCAAGCGGACACGGCCGATCGATACGCCTCAGACACAAAACCGGCCCGGTCGACGAGGACCGGGCCGGTGGACGAGAGTGCGGAAGGCTCACGCAGGCGGGTAGACGCCCATCTGCTTGCCCTTGTCGGTCTGCCAGAAGATGTCGGCGATCTCGTCGATCGTCTTCAGCAGCTTCTCGGCGACGGCGGCGTCGAGCGACTTCTTGACATCGCCCGCGCCGTGAACGCCATCCCAGAACAACTGGTGCAGGTTCGGGAACTGCTCGAAGTGGTCCTTGGTGAAGAAGTCCGCCCACAGGACCATCAGGTGATGCTTGACCTCTTCTGCCTGGCGCTCCTTGATGATGATCGCGCGGGCCTTGAAGTGGTCGTCATCCGAATCGTGGTACTTCTGAATGGTTTTCAGGCACGACAGCGCCTCGATCTTGGCCTGCGCGGGGTCGTACACGCCGCAGTACAGATCGCAGTGAGCGTGGGCAGGAGTGGCATTGGAGAACACGGAGTCAAAGAGTCGATGCAGCATGGCTTTAACTTACCCTCAAGATCATGAGGCCTAACCCCGGACGGTCGGTATTTCCGCACGGCCCGCCGGTGCGCCGATTCCTGGTGGTGGAGGATTCGATGAAGCCCACTCTCCACCCCGGTGACGGCCTGCTCGCGCTGCGGTGCGGGCGTGTGCGGGCCGGCCAGCTGCGGGTGTTTCCGGACCCGTCGCGGTCGTCGCGCTATCTGGTCAAGCGAGTGGGCCAGGTGCGCCGAGACGCCGCGGGTCTGGTGTTCGAGGCGGTGTCGGACAATGCGCACGCGCCGGGGGTGGTCGACTCCCGGGTGTTCGGGTGGGTACGGGCGGACCACAGCTATCGCGTGCTGTGGACCGTGCGCCGCGGGGCGTGAGTCAGAACAGGACGATCCACGCCAGGACGACGAGCAGCACCAGCGCGATCACGCCGGCCCGCAGGCACGACATCAACTGACTGCGGGTGTACGCGCGCGACGACGACTGCCACTCCGACGGCGGAAAAGCCGAGCCCGGCCCTGTGGAAGATTGAGCCATCAGACGCTCCTCACCTGCACGTTGATGCTCCCTCCCCCACGTGCGCAGCCCAGTGACTTCTGTCACAGACGAACCATGTGATCGCGATCATAACCTCATTTGTCCTACTCGGAAGAATCGACCTCGGGACCGCTGCCGCGCACACCAAATCGTTAGGCGGCCGAGACATTTCGCTCCGTTCGTTTCCTGTACTGACCAGTAGCTGTGAATTCCCGGCGTGTTCGGCTGCGCCGTCATCCACAGACACCGTCACTGCCTCGGCAACTGTGCCCACAGCCTGTGGATAGACCTGTGGAATCTGTGGATAGCTCGGATGCAGGGACGGATTTCGCTGCCTGTGAGACGCGGTGGTGCCACACCGCGGGCTCGTGTCAGCATGGCCACATGGACCACACCGGGGTGAGGCAAGCAGGTATCGCCGAGATACCGGCCGAATTCGACCTGTCGTCGGAGGGGCCCGTCCTGCTCGACGTCCGCGAGGACGACGAGTGGCGACTGGGACATGCTCCGGGCGCGCGGCACATCCCGATGGGCGAGGTGCCGGCCCGGATGTCCGAGATCCCGGCCGACGCCGACCTGTATGTCATCTGCCATCTCGGCGGCCGGTCCCAGCGCGTTGCCGACTATTTGGCACGCAACGGCTACTCGCCGGTCAACGTCAGCGGCGGGATGGAGGCGTGGGCCGGGGCCGGTAGGCCTGTGGTGACCGATGACGGTCAGCCGGGCACCGTCTGAGTCCGGGTCCGAACGCGGGCCCGAGCACGGGTCTGATCCTGCTTTCAGGCGGCGACATTAAGCTGGCCGGATGATCCAGGTGTGCTCCCAGTGCGGGACGCGGTGGAACGTGCGCGATCGGCAGCGGGTCTGGTGCCCGCGGTGTCGCGGCACGTTGCTCGCCCCCGGGAGCTCGGCGCCCGCGCCGGAATGGGGCCGACGAGATCCTGCGCCCACCCAGCGGCGGCCCACCCCCGGTCTGCCCGCCGGATTCAGATGGGTGGCGGTGCGCCCCGGTGCACCGCCACCGCCGCGCCGTCATCGCCGTGACCTCGGCCCCACGCCCCGGTACTCCGCGATCCCGCGGTGGGGTCTCGTCGAGCACTTCGACGCCCCCGCCGACGACGAGACGGCGGTGCGCACCGGCCCGTCCCTGACCGCGGTGCAGATGACCTTGGTGACCACGGCCGCGGTCCTCGCTGCCGCTGCTTTCGTGCACCTGATCCGGTACGTCCTGCTCATCGTCAACCGCACGGTGCTGCTCAATCCGTGGGTAGCGGGCATCGCCACCTGGGGTGGGGTGGCGGCGAGCGTGGTGGCCCTGTTCACCACGGTGGCGAGCGCGCTGATGCTCACGCAGTGGTTGGTGTCCCGCAGAGCCGCCGCCTACGCCCACCACGGGCAGGAGGACCCCCGGCCGGCCTGGATGCTGCGGGTGTGCTGCCTGGTGCCGCTGGTGAACTTGTTCTGGGCGCCGGTGTTTGTGATCGAGCTTGCGCAGTTCGAGGGCCGCCAGAATTGGCTGCGTCGGCCCATCTCGGTGTGGTGGGCGGTGTGGGTGGCCAGCACAGCGGTGTCGGTGTTCTCGATCGCGACCAGCTTCACCACCGACCCGCAGGGCATCGCCGACAACACCGTCACCACGATCGTGGCGTACCTGTTCGCGGCGGGGGCGCTGCTCCTTGCGCTGCAGGTGTTCCTCGGTTTCGAACGTCAGCCGGTGGAGCGACCGTCGAAGCGGTGGTTGATGGTCGACGTGGCCGTGCAGAAACAACCGGGGAAAGTTTCCGCTGACGATCAGGCGCGTGCGGTTGAGCCCGAAGGGCAGAACCCGGCAGCATAGCGATATGAACTCCGGCGGGACGTCCGACGGCCACCCCTTCGTGGTGGCTCACCGCGGCGCCTCGGCCGATCTGCCCGAACACACCAGGACCGCCTACGAACGGGCGCTCGACGAGGGCGCCGACGCGGTCGAATGCGATGTGCGGCTGACCCGCGACGGACATCTGGTATGTGTGCACGACCGTCGGCTGGATCGCACCTCGACCGGCAACGGCCTGGTCAGCGAGATGACGTTGGCCCAGCTGCGAGAGCTGGACTACGGCTCCTGGCACCCCAGTTGGCGGTCGGACGGCAGCCAGGGCGACACCGGATTGCTCACCCTCGACGACCTGGTCTCTCTCGTCCTGGACTGGAACCGGCCGGTGAAGATGTTCATCGAGACCAAGCACCCGGTCCGCTACGGCGCGCTCGTGGAGAGCAAGGTGTTGGCCCTGCTGCACCGGTACGGCATCGCCTCACCCGCCTCGGCGGACACGTCCCGGGCGGTCGTGATGTCCTTCTCCGCCGCGGCGGTCTGGCGGATTCGGCGGGCGGCGCCGCTGCTGCCCACGGTGCTGCTGGGCGAGACGTCGCGATTCCTCGGGGGCAGTGCGGCGACGACGGTCGGTGCGACGGCGGTCGGACCGTCGATCGCGACGTTGCGCGAGCATCCCGAGCTGGTCGACCGGGCCGCGGCCCAGGGCCGCGCCCTGTACTGCTGGACCGTCGACCATTACGAGGACGTGCAGTACTGCCGTGACCTCGGGGTGGCATGGATCGCGACCAACCATCCCGGGCGCACCAAGGACTGGCTGCAGAACGGCCTCAAGGGCGCGGGTCGCGACTAGTCAGGAATTCGAGGCGTCGAGCACGTCCTGCGGAACGGGCGCATCCGAGGCCAGCGCCGAGAACAGTCTCTGGGCGGCGTCGCTGTCCCAGACGACGATCGAGCCGGAGCCGTTCTCGGTGAACTCGCCGATCGGCACCGTGATGTTCTGCATGTCGCCGCGCAGCGCCCAGCCCAGCCGGGCGAGGTCCCACACGTGGTCACCGTCGGCGACGGTGACGGTGTCGGCAGCTGCGGCGGTCATCGGGTACCAGCGCAGCGGGTTCAGCAGCACCGACGGGCTCACCGCTCGATGCATCAGCGTGGACATGAAGGCCCGTTGGTTGACCATGCGGTCGAGATCGGCGCGCGGCGTGGCGCGGCTGCGGACGAAGCCGAGCGCCTGCTGGCCGTCCACGTGCTGGCAGCCGGCGGGCAGATCGATGCCTGCCAGCGGATCGTTGATCGGTTCCGGTGGGCACACGGTGACACCGCCGACCGCGTCGACGAGACCCGCGAAGCCGCCGAAGCCGATCTCCGCGTAATGGTCGATGCGCAGCCCGGTCGCCTCTTCGACGGTCTGGGTGAGCAGCGCCGGCCCACCGAGCGAGAACGCGGCGTTGATCTTGTCGCTGTCGTATCCCGGGATCGGCACATAGGAGTCGCGCGGGATCGACACCATCGTGGCCGGGGTGCTGGACCCGATCCCGGGCAGATGGACCAGCAGGATCGTGTCGGTGCGGCTGTTGCCGAGATCGCCGCCGGTCGCGAGCTCGGCCTGCTGGTCGGGCGTCAGGTCCGACCGACTGTCGGAACCCACCAGCAGCCACGTCGTTCCGGCGCCCTGCGCGGGCCGGTCGGCGTAGTCGGCCAGAGCAGGAACGCGTCTCAGCGTGGTGTCGATCCAGGCGCCGGCACCGATCAACGCGAGCACCGCCACCAGCAGCACGACCGGGATCAGCCGCAGCCAACGCCGGCGGCGGCGCGGTGCTCGCCGCTGCGGCGGGACGGGCGGGGCCGGCGGACGCGCGGCAGGTGGGGGTCGGCGCACCTGGGCGGGCGGCGGCGCGGGAGGCCGGCGCGGCGGGGCCGGCGGGGGAGCGGGGGGCCTCCGAGGTGGGAGGGAAGAAGGGAGGGGCGGGGAGACGGGCGGAGCCGGCGGGGCGGCCTGTGCGGGTGGGCCCGGCGGCCGGTAGCGCGGGTCGCGCCGCAGCTGTGGTGGCGGCTCCCGCCGCGGCGGATAGCCACGCGGCGGGGGCGGTGGCACCGGCCTGGGGACGGGCGGCCGCTCGTCGGTCACAGCAAGAACCTACTGCAACCAGGTCAATCGGCCGGCCAGCAACGAGTACCCGACGAAGGCCACCGCGTCGATCAGTGTGTGCGCCACGATCAGCGGCCACAGCCGGCCGGTGCGTTGCCACGCGTAGCCGAACACCAGGCCCATCGCGACGTTGCCCAGTCCGGCCCCGAAGCCCTGGTACAGGTGGTAGATCCCGCGCAGCAGGCTCGACAGCGCGAGCGCGACCCACGGGTTGACCTGCAGCTGACGCAGCCGGGTCAGCAGGAAGCCGACGACGACCACCTCCTCGGCCCACCCGTTGCCGAACGACAGCAGCAGGAGCACCGGGATGCGCCACCAGGTGTCGTTGAGTTCGGCCGGTTCGACCGAGGCGTTGAGTCCGAGGACACGGGCGAGCTGGTAGAGCGCCAGCCCAGGAATCCCGATCATCAGGGCCAGCCCGACACCACCGAGAAAGTCTGTGCGCCAACGGAACCGGGCCAGTCCGATGCGTGCGGGGCTGTCACCGGCGCGCCACAGCAGGTACAGCGCGAGGCCACCCCAGGCCAGCAGCTGGAACAGTCCGGCGAGGTTGAGGCCGAGGTCGATCAGGCTGAACGGTGACCGCCTCGGGTTGAGCGCCACCGTCTGGCCGGACAGGCCCAGCAGGACCGCTTCGATCAGGCGCAACAGTGCGGTGTAGCCGCTGAGCCCGAAGGTGACGGCCAGGACCACCGCGATCTCGATGCGCAGGGCGCGCCGCTGCGCATCGGTCGGCGGTTCGCTCACCGCAGCTACGGTAGCGGTGCGCGCGTCAGACGCGGCGGGCGCGCAACCCGTTGAGGAACGGGCACCCCATCAGGATCCGGATGGCCCGGCTCAGTCCCGTCACGTCGTCGACGGGCTGCGGGAACGGCAGCCGGACGTCGTGGTCACCGTCGGCGGACTCCACCCGCAGCGCGACGCCGTAGCGGTCGAGTCCGAGTGGACGCACATGCCCGTTGCGCAGCGCGCCGGGCAGCCGGCTCGCCAGCCGGTCGACGACGTCGCGGTGTTCTGCCTCCAGATGCTGCAGCCAGGCGGATTCCATCGCGCAGAACGGGTCGGGAAGTGCGCCCAGCAGGCTCGCGACCGAGATCGACTCGGCGCCGGTCGAATCCGCGGCGACGACCGACTCGATCTCCAGGCGCATCAGCGCGTCCTGGCCCTCGTCGCTGTTGACTCCCAGCAGGGCGGGGTGCGGGTTGGACGCGGCGATCAGATCGAGCAGCGCGGGCACTTCGCGGTCCGCAACGGTCCACAGCCTGCCCTGGATCCACACCAGCGAGCGGACGGGTTCACGCAGCGGCAGCGGTGCGTAATCGGTCAGTTCGAGCACCGCCTGCACGCCGGCCGCACCCGCCGTGGCGACCGTCGCTGTCAGGGCGCTCGCCGCGGGAACGGTCAGGGCGACCGAGCCGTCGCAGAGAAGGTGGACCACCGGGGTGGGCGTCGGATCGATCCCGTCGGTGGCAACCATCGCGCCTGTAGCCCGCGCACACGCGCTGCGAATCCGCTCGGCCGTCGTCGGTGCCTGCACAGTCATCCCGCCTCCCAAAGTAAGGTGAGGCTAACTTAAACAAGTCGGACGTGTCTCGCAAGGCGTCCCGTCGTCCACCAGGACAACTGCGCCCACCCGATAGGCTGACCCCGTGTCCCGCATCGCTTACCTCGGCCCCGAGGGCACGTTCACCGAGGCGGCATTGCGCACGCTCGACGCCGACCACCTGATCCCCGCGCCCGGCCCCGTCACCCGGATCGCCACCGACAGCACACCCGCTGCCGTGGCTGCCGTTCGCTGCGGTGAGGCCGACTTCGCCTGCGTGCCGATCGAGAACTCCATCGAGGGATCGGTGCTGCCGACGCTGGACAGTCTCGCCGACGGACCGCCGGTGCAGATCTATGCCGAACTCACCCTCGACGTGTCGTTCACGATCGCGGTGCAGCCCGGCGTCGCTACCGAGTCGGTGCGCACCGTCGCGGCGTTCCCGGTCGCCACCGCCCAGGTGAGGAAGTGGCTGGCCGAGAATCTGCCCGACACGACGCTGCTGCCCGCGCTCTCCAATGCCGCGGCCGCCGCGGAGGTGGCCGCCGGCCGAGCCGACGCCGCGGTCACGACCGCGTTGGCCACCGAGTTGTACGGCCTGGACGCGGTGGCCTCCGGCGTGGTCGACGAGCCGAACGCCAGAACCCGCTTCGTCCTCGTCGGAGCGCCGGCCGCGCCCCCAGCCCGCACCGGCGCCGATCGGACGTCGGTGGTGCTGCGGTTGGCGAACGTGCCGGGCTCTCTCGCGATGGCGATGACGGAACTGGCGATCCGCGACATCGACCTGACCCGCATCGAGTCGCGGCCGACGAGAACCGAACTGGGTAGCTACAAGTTCTTCCTCGACTTCGTCGGCCACATCGACGACGGACCGGTCGCCGACGCACTGCGTGCACTGCACCGTCGCTGCGACGACGTGCGCTACCTGGGGTCCTGGCCCACCGGTGACCCGGCGGGCACCCCGCCCCCGACGACCGACGAGGCGACGACGTGGCTGACACGCCTTCGCGAGGGCACGCCGTGAGTGGTCGACTCCTGCTGGTTCGCCACGGGCAGACGCACAGCAACGTGGCGCGACGGCTCGACACCCGCCCGCCGGGGGCTCAGCTCACCGATCTCGGCCGGGAGCAGGCCCGCGGCTTCGCGAGCACGCTGACTCACGAGCCCGGTCTGATCGCGCACTCGATCGCGACCCGCGCCGTGCAGACCGCCCACGAGATCAGCACGGCACTCGGCGCCGCGCGCCCGCCCGCCGAGTTCCAGGGACTTCACGAGGTGCAGGTCGGCGACCTGGAAGACCGCTCAGACGAGGCTGCCCACGATCAGTTCACCGAGATCTACCGGCGCTGGCAGGACGGCGAACTCGGCCTGTCGCTACCCGGCGGCGAATCCGGCAACCAGGTGCTGGAGCGGTACGTGCCGGTGCTCGACGACCTGCGGATGCGCTACCTCGACGACGACAGCTGGCGCAGCGACATCGTCGTGGTCAGCCACGGCGCGGCCATCAGGCTGGTGGCCGCTGTGCTCGCCGGCGTGGACAGCACCTTCGCTGTCGACCACCACCTCGCCAACACCGAAGCCGTCGTCCTCGCACCGGTCACCGACGGACGGTGGAGTTGCCTGCAGTGGGGTGCTCTGACACCGCCGTTCGGACCCGATGCGGCGGCGGTGGCGACTGACGGCCGCGAGGCGTCAGCCGACCCGATGGGCTGACATCGGCCGTAGGCCGACATCCGCGTCGTCGCACGCGCAGCCGACAGCGCTGCAGTCGAGATGCATGTCATGGGCGGCAGGTGGGGCGAGGCAACCGTCCTCGGTGCACTCTTCCCGACGGTAGGCGTGGTGGATCAACGCACCGTGGCAGTGCTCGAGACCCGCCGCGCAGGCACGGCACTGGTCACTCATGGTCCGTTCATAGCACCCAACGCCGACAGGATCGGGTTGCCGCGCTCGAGTGACGTTCAGCCCCAGCCGAGTTCGTGCAGCCGTTCGTCGTCGATGCCGAAGTGGTGGGCGATCTCGTGGATCACGGTGATCGCGACCTCGTCGACCACCTCCGCGTCGGTGTGGCACATGTCGAGCAGCGCGTCACGATAGATCGTGATGGTGTCGGGCAGAGCGCCGACGTACCAGGAGTCGCGTTCGGTGAGCGCCACGCCCTCGTAGAGCCCGAGCAACTCCGGCTCCTCCGGGTGCCGGTCGGCTACCAGGATGACGACGTTGTCGATCGCCGCGGCCAGCTCACCGGGGATCAGATCGAGTGCGTCGCCCACCAACTCGTCGAACCGCTGCGGACTCATCCGCACGGCCATCACGGTGCAGGCGGCGGGAATGGCACGGCCGGCGGCGGTACTTGGTCGACCGGAGCCGGCGCGGCCGGAGGTGCCTGCTCGGCGGGCGGCAGCGGTACATCTGCCGGTGGCGCCCCCGGCGGGGGCGGTGGGCCGCCCAGGAACGTGTTGCCCTGCGCCGGCGGCTGATCGGTGGCCGGCGCCTGCTGGGTGGGCGTCGGCGCGGCCGTCGTCGCCAGCTGGGGCATGTGCTGGGTCTGCTGGCTGCTGTCGTCGGACTGGGAGCTGGAACTCGAACTCGAGCTCGACCCTGAACTGGAGCTGGAGCTGCTCGACTGCGACGACGTGTCCGGTACGTTCGGCACCTCGATCGGCGGCAGGTTCAGACGCTCTTCGGGGATGTCGGGCGGCGGCACCGGCGGCTGCCCGTTGATCATCAGCGGGCCCTTGGCGCTGTTGAGCAGCGTCGACCAGCCACCGTTGCCGAGCGTGGCGCCGATGCTGCACGACACCTGCCTGCTGCCGGCGGACCAGCTCGGCAGCGAGACCGTGCTGTAGATCAGCGTCAGCGTGGTGTTGCGCAGCTGGATCGGGGCCAGATAGGCGTCGGTCATCTTGGTGCAGGTGTCCTTGATGAACGTGTCCTGCTCGGCTTCGAGCGGCAGCCCGCCGGGGAACTTCTCGGCCAGGTTGACCGCGCCGGTGACCTCCATCGCGTGCGGGGCGGCGCAGTCGACGGGGATGTCGGTGGGCTGATTCGTCGTGGGGTCGATGCCCAGGCAGGTCCCGGCGGCCCACACCTTGGACTGGTCGATGTCGGCGACCTTGCCGGTGAAGGCCAGCTGCTGGTTGTTCGGGCCGGGCAGCTGCAGGCCACACAGCATGCGGCGCTCCCCGGACTGCTTCCAGGCCTTGTCGCCGGACCACAGCATGCTGATCGTGAACTTGCTGTTGGGATCGAATTTCGCGCCGAGGTAGCGCCGGACCGCGGCCGTGCACTGTTCCTGGCTGATCTGCTGGATGCGGGCGGTCGACGGAGGCGCGGCGTCGGGGCCGTACTCACTGCCCGGGAACGTCCGCATGTCGACGGATTCGGCCACCTCGAAGCGGTGCTCGCCGGTGCAGTCGACGATCTCCGCGGCGTCCGGGGTGCGTTCCGGCCAGTTCAGGCAGTCGCCGCTCGTGGCGTGGTCGAACGTGTCATTGCCGCGCGGGCCCAGCGAGATCGAGTTGGCGGTCAGTCCCCCGGCCGGATCGGTCTGCGGCAGCGCGGTGATGACACCCGCGATCAGCAGGCCACCCAGGGCGGTCAGCAGCAGGGCTCGGCGCGTCGACTCCGCCTGCAGGCTGTGCCACCAGCGCGTCGGGCGCCGCTCCGGGCCGGCGGGCGGTGCGGGTGGGGTGGTGGACGACGACGAGAACATCGCCCACCATTGTGGCAGGCGTGTCAGGTGCTGTGACAAGTGATGCAGCTGTAACGTTATGCGGCTGACGCCGCGGCCCGTAGGGTTGCGCGATGTGATCGACCTGAAAGTGCTGCGAGACAACCCTGACGCGGTGCGGGCATCCCAGCGGGCGCGTGGTGAAAACCCTGGCCTCGTCGATGCCCTGGCCGACGCCGACGTCGCCCGCCGCGCCGCCATCTCCGAGGCGGACACCCTGCGCGCCGAGCAGAAGACCGCCAGCAAGGCGGTCGGTAAGGCCTCTCCTGACGAGCGGCCCGCGCTGCTGGCTGCGGCGAAGGAACTCGCCGAGCGCGTGCGGTCCGCCGAGGCCGCCCAGGCCGAGGCCGAAAAAGCCTTCACCGCGGCACACATGGCGATTGCCAACGTGATCATCGACGGCGTGCCTGCCGGCGGCGAGGACGCCTTCGTGGTCCTCGACACCGTCGGGGAACCTCCGGCCCTGGACAATCCCAAGGACCACCTGGACCTCGGCGAGTCGCTGGGCCTGATCGACATGGATCGCGGCGCCAAGGTGTCCGGGTCGCGGTTCTACTTCCTCACCGGCTACGGCGCGCTGCTGCAGCTGGCTCTGTTCCAGCTCGCGGTCCGCACCGCCACGGAGAACGGCTTCACGCTGATGATCCCGCCGGTGCTGGTGCGCCCCGAGATCATGGCCGGGACCGGGTTCCTGGGCGCCCACGCCGACGAGGTGTACCACCTCGCCGACGACGACCTCTATCTCGTGGGCACCTCTGAGGTGCCCCTGGCCGGCTACCACGCCGACGAGATCCTCGATCTGTCAGGCGGTCCGCGCCGCTACGCCGGATGGTCGTCGTGCTTCCGGCGCGAAGCGGGCAGCTACGGCAAGGACACGCGCGGAATCATCCGGGTGCACCAGTTCGACAAGATCGAAGGCTTCGTCTACTGCCGGCCCGAGGACGCCGAGGCCGAGCACGAGCGGTTGCTGGGTTGGCAGCGTCAGATGCTCGCCGCGATCGAGGTGCCCTACCGGGTCATCGACATCGCCGCGGGCGACCTCGGTTCCTCGGCGGCCCGCAAGTTCGACTGCGAGGCGTGGGTGCCCACCCAGCAGACCTACCGGGAGCTCACCTCGACCTCGAACTGCACCACGTTCCAGGCCCGCCGACTGGCGGTGCGCTACCGCGACGAGAACGGCAAACCGCAGACCGCCGCGACGCTGAACGGAACGCTGGCCACCACGCGTTGGCTGGTCGCCATCCTGGAGAACCACCAGCAGCCCGACGGCAGCGTGCGGGTACCCCAGGCGCTGCTGCCCTACCTCGGCACCGAGGTGCTCACCCCGAACTAGTGGTCGTCGAGCAGCTTTTCGAGCAGGGAGACGAACGCCTTCGGATCCACCGGTGTGCACGCCGGTCGCGGGAACGCCCCGCGCACGTCCAGGGTGACCAGCGTGGACTTGCGCGGCCGGTTCACATCCAGCGGCAGCCAGCACCGTAAGTCGGTGCCCCACAGGCGAAATCGTGACGTGAACAGGCCCAGCGGGCTGACCTGGTAACTGCGGATGTCGCGCAGCGGGATGATCTTCGAGGTGCCCGACGGGAAGTGGTAGCGGCGCAACGTCAGCGCTTCCCGGTCGAGCTGGATGAGCCCGTCATCGTAGAACGGGCTCGAGACGGCGCCGGCGCTCACAGCTTCTGCGACCTCAGCTCGTGGCCCTTGGTGGTCAGGCACCGGCCGTTGTCCAGGTTCCACTGCCAGCCGTGCAGGTTGCAGGTCAGCGTGTTGCCTTCCACCACACCGAATTTCGACAGGTCCGCCTTCAGATGGGGGCAGCGTCGTTGGATCTCCCAGCCGTCGAGCGTGATCGATGCCGTGTCGTCGTGGGCTTCTGCGAACCAGCCGTCGGCGTAGGCGACGCGCTCGTCGGTCAGGCACTTGAAGAACGTGTACAGGTATTCGTTGTAGCCGCCGACCCGCCAGGCCCGAAACCGGGTGGACAGGAAGATGGTGTTCACCCAGTCCGGTTCGCGATCACGCACGACAGTGCGCACCAGCTCAGCCGGGATCTCGAAGCCGTACCGGAACTTCTCATCCGGGACAGCTTCGCGCACAGCACGTTTGGGGAAGTCCAGCACCACGGTGTCAGGGCCCAGGCGTAGCTCGACGGGATAGCCGATGCCGTCGCAGATCTGGTCGGACGCCGACATTATCGGCTCGAACAGTTCGCGCAGTGGCTCCAGCAGTGATTCGCCGTCCGCGGGTGCCCAGGACGCCTTCTGGGCAGCCAGCACCGGCGCCATTCGCTGGGCGTAGGCCTCGATGTAGTCGGCCTTGCCGGTGGTGAAGATCTCCCGGACCTCGTCCTCGGGCACGGGGTGGTTCAGCGAATCCAGCGCAGAACCAGTGAAATTCGCCGTCGACCCCGGGATCATCAGCAGGCCGCCGGTGTGTCCGTGGGTGGCCATCTGATCCAGGAACACCACCTGGTCGGGGAAGATGTTCGCCGGATCACCGTGGTCGTCGTTCAGATCGCGCAACTCCGGGTCGAGGAAGCAGGGCGGACCGGCCGACGGCACCACCCACGTGGCACCGACCTGCGCGATGTACTGCCTGCACCGGTCCATCTGGCGTTGACGCTTCTGCACCCCGAACGCGTGCTTGGCCCGCTCGGGCATGTCGTAGACCATCGGGTACCAGATCGCCCCGGAGTACTGCAGCATGTGCACGTCGATCTGACCGAAGTCGGCGGCCAGCACGTCGAGGTCGACCGGGCGGGCGTCGTTCATGTTGAACGCCACCGTCTCGCCATCGGAGACGACCAGGCCGGAATCGCCGATGGGGCCGTCGGCGGGGGCGCGCAGGGCGATGATCATCACGTCGAGATCGCCCTTGGGTCCGCTGACGCGGTGCTTCACCGAATCGGTGGTCTCGAAGAACCGGTGGAAGCCGAGCTTCTCGAGCTCACGGCGCAGATCGGGCACCGGGTAGTCGGGCAGCAGCACCACGGCGTCCTTGGTGACGTGCTCGCGCAGGATCACGGGGTCGAAGTGGTCCTTGTGCAGATGCGACACATAGAGGTAGTCGACATCGCCCAACGCCGTCCAGTCGAGCTGGCTGTTGTCCGGGAACGGGAACCACGAGGCGAAGTACGCCGGCGTCACCCATGGATCGCACAGGATGCTCCCGGCCGTGGTGTCGATGCGGAAGCCGGCGTGCCCGACACTGGTGACCTGCACAAATACCCCTCTGACGACTGCTTGCTCGTGTGTCAGCTTAGCCCTGCGGCGACGGCTCGTCGTTCCACCGCTGCCGGTAGAACGCGATGCGTTCGTCATCGGGGCGCACCCCGTAGGCGTCGAGCAGCATGGCCTGCCAGCCGTCTCCCGGATAGTTCCAGTCCAGCGACATCGTCGCGATGGCGAGGTCGGCCCACCGGTCGGCGACACCGAGGTCGCCGAGATCGACGTGGCCGGCGAACGAACCGTCGTCGGCCATCAGTGTGTTGGGGGCGCAGGCGTCGCCGTGGCAGACCACGAGCCGGTCGGGTGGGGGAGCGCCGACGCCGATCCATGACGGTGGTCCGAACGGGCAGTCGGCGACCGGCAGCGTCTCGTGCAGCGCGCGCAGACCGGATCCGATGGCCCGCGCGGCGTCGGCGGGCCGGTCGGTCCACCGCACGTCGACCGCCGACCGACCGGGAAGCGCCGCGGTGCGCAACCAGCCGTGACCGCTGGCCAGCACCTCGGGCACGGGGTGGCGCGCACGTGCCCAGCGCAGCCGCACCGCCTCGTCGTCCAGCAGGTGGGCGACCTCGTCGGGGTAGGTCTTGACGAACTCACCGGGCCGGTCACCGCCGAGGGCGAAGGTCACCCCACCCAGCTCGTTGACCCACACCGCGGTCACCGGCCGGCCGCCCGCGATCCGGGACACGACGGCCGGGAGGGGCATCGGTTGGCTCGGCGTACTCACGGCGAGCCCCACTGTGCCACGCACTACGCTTGCGCCTGTGGAACCGGTATACGGCACAGTCATCCAGCTCGCCCGCCTCGTCTGGCGGACGCAGGGCCTGACCTTCACCGTCACCGGCATCGAGAACCTGCCGCGCACGGGTGGTGCGGTGATCGCGATCAACCACACCAGCTATTTCGACTTCACGTTCGCCGGTCTGCCCGCCTACCGGCAGCACCTGGGCCGCAAGGTCCGGTTCATGGCGAAGAAGGAAGTCTTCGACCACAAGGTCACCGGGCCGATCATGCGCAGCCTGCGCCACATCGCGGTCGACCGCGACAGCGGCGCAGCGTCGTATGCCGAGGCGGTCCAGAAACTCTCCGAGGGTGAGTTCGTCGGCGTCTACCCCGAGGCGACGATCAGCCGCAGCTTCGAGATCAAGGACTTCAAGTCCGGTGCGGCCCGGATGGCGATCGACGCGGACGTGCCGATCGTGCCGCACATCGTGTGGGGCGCGCAGCGCATCTGGACCAAGGGCCACCCGAAGAAGATGTGGCGACCCAAGGTGCCCATCTCCATCGCCGTGGGCGCGCCCATCTACCCGACGCTGCCTGCCGCCGAACTGACCGCGCTGCTGCATTCGCGGATGCAGCATCTGCTGACCGAGGTGCAGGACGCCTACGGGCCGCATCCCCCCGGCGAGTTCTGGGTGCCTCACCGCCTCGGCGGCGGCGCGCCGACCCTGGCCGAGGCGAATCGGATGGACGCCGAGGAGGCAGCCGCCAAGGCTGCCCGTCGTGCCGGGCCGTCGACCGAGGCGCCGGGATAAGCCATGGAACCGGTCTTCCGCTCGCTCGAGATCACGGCGATGTTGGCGGTGCGGGCCACCGGGACGACGATCACTTTTCGTGGGGTGGAGAACCTGCCCGCTTCGGGGGGCGCCGTCATCGCCATCAACCACACCAGTTATGTCGACTGGCTGCCCGCAGCATTGGCCGCCATGCGCCGGGGTCGCCGAATGCGGTTCATGATCAAGGCCGAGATGAACGAGGTGAAGACCGTCGCCTATCTGATCAAGCACACCAAGACCATTCCGGTGGATCGTAGGGCCGGCGCGCACGCCTATTCCCGTGCCGTGGAGGCGCTTCGGGCCGGGGAGATCGTCGGGGTGTACCCCGAGGCCACCATCAGCCGCAGCTTCGAGCTGAAGGAGTTCAAGAGCGGTGCCGCCCGAATGGCGCGTGAGGCACAGGTGCCGATCGTGCCACTGGTCGTCTGGGGTACGCAGCGGATCTGGACCAAAGATCAACCACGAGCATTGGGCCGCAAGAAGATTCCCGTCACCGTCGCGGTGGGCGCACCGATCGCCCCCGACGGCGGTGTCGATGAACTCAGTGGCCGGATGAGGGAGGCGATGACAGAGCTGCTGCACGACGCCCAACAGGGATATCCGGCACCGCCCGGGGCGCCGTGGCTGCCCCGGCGGCTCGGCGGAAGTGCGCCCACCCCGGTCGAAGCCGCCCGGCGTGAAGAGGCCGAGCTCGCGGAGCGGGCCCGTAGGCGGGGAGGAACCGCGTGACACCCGAACTCGTCGCGACCGATGTCGACGGCACACTGCTCGACGAGGACGAGACGGTCAGTCCGCGCACCCGGGACGCGGTGCGCGCGGTCGTCGACTCCGGGTCGCAGTTCGTGCTCGCCACGGGCAGGCCGCCGCGCTGGATCACCCCGATCGTCGACCAGCTGGGGTTCGCGCCGATGGCGGTGTGCGCCAACGGTGCTGTGATCTACGACCCGTCGGCGGATCGCATCGTCAGCGCGCGCACGCTGACCGCCGACGAGCTGGCCGAGCTCGCCGAGATCGCCGCGCGGGTGATCCCCGGTGCCGGTCTCGCGGTGGAGCGGGTCGGCCGATCCGCGCACGACGCCGCGACTCCGCAGTTCGTCAGCTCGCCGGGCTACGAACATGCATGGCTCAACCCGGACAACACCGAGGTCTCGCTGGATGATCTGCTGAGCGCACCCGCGGTGAAGTTGCTGATCCGCAAGGCGGGTGCGCGCAGTGCCGACATGGCGGCGGTCCTGCTCGAGCACGTCGGCCGCGCCGGCGACATCACCTACTCCACGAACAACGGGTTGATCGAGATCGTCCCCACCGGTATCAGCAAGGCGACCGGCATCGCGGAATTGAGTGTGCCCCTTGGCATCGACGCCGCGCACATCGTCACGTTCGGGGACATGCCCAACGACGTCCCGATGCTTGCCTGGGCGGGACTGGGGGTCGCGATGGGCAACGCTCATCCCGATGCTGTCGCGGCCGCCGACGAGGTGACGGCCACGAATGCTGAGGACGGGGTTGCTCGGGTGCTGGAGAGGTTCTGGGGCTGACGTCAGGCCGGGTTGATCGGGGGAGTGAAGCGCTCGAGCTGAACCGGGTTGTCGACTTTGCGGGTCAGCTCGACCGGGATGCCGTCGGTCACGCGGGTGACCGTGCCTTTCTCCCGGTCGAAGTTGAGAGTGCCGTGCTGGAAGTTCTGCACGATCCACAGCGGTTCGGCGATCTCCGCGCTGGTCGGCAGACCCAGCGCCCCCCGTTCGAATCCCAGTGTGCCCCAGGCGTTGTAGAGCTCGCCTGTGATCGGCTCGGCACCCGTGGTCGGTGACCAGTAGACCGCGCCGTGCTCGAAGGTGGCGTAGCGGGTCGCGCCTTCGCCGGACGCCTCGGGCGAGGTCGGCTTCCCGAGGTAACTGCCCACCCCGCCCAGCTTCTCCCACGTGGTGAAGATGGCGCCGCCGCGCAGCTGCTCGATCAGCATGTCCGCACCTGGCGGTTCGTTGAATGCTGCTGCCATCTCCCGGATCTGGGGCATCAGCGCGTAGGCGGCGTTACCGGGGCACTCGGTGTTGCCGACGTCGCGGTGGGTGAAGATGGTCGGCAGCGTCGGTGACGAGCCGAAAGGGAACTTGGTGAACGCCCCGCCCTCGGACGGCAGCACCACGGTGCCCTTCGGATCGACGCCGGCCTGTCCCAATACCCACCCCAGAAGCCTTGCTGTGGTGCGCAATTGGATCGGCGTCGGGGGCACGTCGGTGAAGTTGCCGAGCATCGCCACGCCCCACGTGTTGTGGTTGAAGCCGCCGGTGTGGCTGCCCTCGACCGGTCGCAGGATGCCGCCGGCGCGGCCCTCGAACACCTGCCCGTACTTGTCGACGAGCGCGTTGTAGGCGATGTCGCACCAGCCCAGGGTGCGGGTGTGGTACTCGTAGATCGAGCGGACGATTCCCGCCGAGTCCTGGGGTGTGTAGTCGTTGCTTCCTGCCGAGTGGTGCACGACGCCGGCTTGGATCTTGTTGTCGTAGCGCGGTTCTCCGCAGCGCATCGATTCGTCGGCGCCCCATGCTGCGCGGCTGATGATGCTGGGCGGCTGTCCCGGCGGGGTGGCGGCGTTGGGCAGCGGGAGCAGATCGACCGGCGTCTGCGGCGGGCTGATCAGCACCGCGTTGATGTTCTCGCCGAACGGTTGCTCGACGGTCGCCGGGATGTAGCCGAGTCCGGGGCGGGCACCCTGGGGGGGTTCTGCGCGTCCGGTGACGGGCGCGTTCGGAGGTCGGGTGACCTCGATCTGCACCGTCGTGGTCCGTCCGATGAAGACGGGTTCGGTGCCGCGGGGGGCGTCGTGGTTTGTCGGGCCGACGCCTTCGAGCGTCTCGGCGTCGTACCACGGCCCCCAGGTGCCGTCCGCTTTCTTCGGCCGCACGCGTGCTGTGGTGCCTGTCAGGTCACCTGAGGTGAGCGCCACCATCGAGAAGGGGGTGTCCTGGTGGATCTCCCGCACGGTGCGGCCCCCGCCGAGTTCGGCCAGTGGCTGGGAGGCCATCTGTGGTGCGGCGATCGCGGGGGTGGGCGGCGCGTCGGCGGTGACGATCGCGCGCACGAGCAGCGCGGTGAGCAACACCGTCCCCGTCAGCGCGGCGATCAGTGTCGACCTCGGGCGACGACACAGCACGGGCTGATGTTACGTATGTGTCAGCTGTTACTGGTGTTCCGACACGCACGACGCGCCGATGGCACCGCAGAGCTCAGGGCTTCTGCGGTGCCATCGTCGCGGGTGGACTCGAGTCGTGGGTGGACTGGGTGGCTCAGGCGCCTGAGTCGAGCGCCGCCTCGGCAGCGCCGAGCCCGGCCTGAGCCGGCGCGGCTGCTGCACCGGCCGCGTCGACGGCTGCCGCGGGGGCGGCGGCGGCCGCCGCGGCGGGAGGCTTGACCGCCGACATGATCGCCGGCATCAGCACGCCCTTGAGCAGGTCGATGGCCTCGCCCGCGCCCAGCGAGTTGGCCGCGCTGCTCAGGTCACCGATCAGGCCGCCGCTGCTGGAAGCCACCGGCTGGGTGGCGGCCAGCGACGGGTCACCCAGGATCGGGTAGCCCGCGCCGAGCGCCGGGTCGAGACCGATGGGTGCCGAGATCGGCACCTCGCCCGCGGCGGGCAACCCGGCGGTTGAGATCGGGGCTGCACCGAGCACGGGATCGGTGAGCGCCGGCGGCGTGCTCAGACCCGGGGTGGTGAGACCCGCGGGTGTGGTGAGGCTGGGCGTGGTGAGACCAGGAGTGGTGAGCGACGGTGTGGTGAGACCAGGAGTGGTGAGACTCGGTGTGGTCAGTCCAGGCGTGGTCAGGCCGGGTGCGCTCAAAGCCGGGTCGGTCAGCGACGGAGTGGCGCCGATCGGGCTGGTCAGCGCCGGATTGGCCAGACCGGGGTCGGTCAGCGACGGCGTGCCGAGGCCCGTACCGAGGCCCCCGGAATCCAGGCCCGTACCCAGACCGGTGCCCAGGCCGGGCGACAGCGTGGTCGGCGACGAGGCTCCGCTGCCGGTCAGCAGGCCGGTGGGCAGCGGGGGCAGGTTGATCCCGAACTGTGAAAGGCCCTGCGTCAGAGCCGAAATCAGCTCGCCGGGCAGATCGGTGATGGTGGCGGCCTGGCGGAACTCGCGGTGCTGCGGTTGCTGCGGGGACGGCGAGGTCAGCTGGGTGGTGGCGACAACTGCAACGGGACCTGCGACGGCCAGAGCGGCGACTGTGCTCAGGGCTGTCGAGAGCCGGCGGCGACGTCGGTTCGGCACGGAAGTCTCCTCAATACATGGACTACAGGCGGTAGATCGCGGATTTGTGCTACGCGATTGATGGTACTGATGTGACTAGTGGGACCAGAGTGACGATATGGAATCGTGAGCTAATCGCGACCTCCGCCGTTGCGCCACCGCAGGGCGAGCACCCACCGTCAGATACCCTTGCTGCCGATGTTCTCCTCTGATTCCCGCCTGCCCGAAGGTGCCTTCGACCTCTATGTCGTCGGCTCCGGGTTCTTCGGCCTGACCATCGCCGAGCGGGTGGCCACCCAGCTCGACAAGCGCGTCCTGGTCCTGGACCGGCGTTCGCACCTCGGCGGCAACGCGTACTCCGAACCAGAGCCGCAGACCGGTATCGAAGTGCACCGCTACGGCGCCCACCTCTTCCACACCTCCAATCAGCGGGTGTGGGACTACGTGCGACAGTTCACCGACTTCACCGGCTACCAGCACCGGGTGTTCGCGCTGCACAACGGGCAGGCGTACCAGTTCCCGATGGGCTTGGGGCTGGTCAGCCAATTCTTCGGCCGCTACTTCACCCCCGACGAGGCGCGTACGCTCATCGCCGAGCAGGCGGGAGAGATCGAGACCGCCGACGCGCAGAACCTCGAAGAGAAGGCGATCTCACTGATCGGCCGACCCCTCTACGAGGCGTTCGTCAAGGACTACACGGCCAAGCAGTGGCAGACCGACCCCAAGGAACTGCCCGCCTCGACGATCAACCGGTTGCCGGTGCGCTACACCTTCGACAACCGCTACTTCAACGACACCTATGAAGGGCTGCCGGTCGACGGCTACACCGCCTGGCTGCAGAACATGGCCGCCGACGAGCGCATCGAGGTGCGTCTGGACACCGACTGGTTCGACGTGCGCGACGAGCTGCGGGCCGCCAACCCCGACGCGCCGGTCGTCTACACCGGGCCGCTGGACCGCTACTTCGACTACAGCGAAGGCCGGCTGGGCTGGCGCACGCTGGACTTCGACCTCGAAGTGCTGCCGACCGGTGACTTCCAGGGCACACCCGTCATGAACTACAACGACGCCGACGTGCCGTTCACCCGCATCCACGAATTCCGGCACTTCCACCCCGAGCGGGCCTACCCCCAAGACAAGACCGTGATCATGCGGGAGTACTCCCGGTTCGCCGAGGCCGACGACGAGCCCTACTACCCGATCAACACCGAGTCCGACCGTGCGCTGCTGGCGTCCTACCGCACCCGGGCCAAGGCCGAGACCGCCTCGGCGAAGGTGCTTTTCGGTGGGCGCCTGGGCACCTACCAGTACCTGGACATGCACATGGCGATCGCCAGCGCGCTCAACATGTACGACAACACGCTGGCGCCGCATCTGCGTGACGGTGCGCCGCTGGCCGAGGAGACAGACACATGACAACCAGCGACATCCCGTCCGGTGCGCTCGCGTCAGGCCAGTCGCAGGCCGTGAGTCCACTGGCTCGCGTGATCCTGCCGCGCCCCGGTGAGCCGCTCGACGTCCGCAAGCTCTACATCGAGGAGTCGGACACCAACGCCCGGCGCGCGCACGCCCCCACCCGCACGACGCTCGAGATCGGCACCGAATCCGAGGTGTCGTTCGCGACGTACTTCAACGCGTTCCCGGCCAGCTACTGGCGGCGCTGGTCGGTGCTGGAGAGCGTGGTCCTGCGGGTGGAGCTGACCGGCAGCGCCCGGGTCGACGTCTACCGCTCCAAGGCCACCGGTGCCCGCATCACCGTCGGCGGCGCCCCCGTCGTCAGCAGTGGCGACGAGCCCGCAGTGGCCGAGTTCGAGATCGATTTGACGCCGTTCGAGGACGGCGGCTGGATCTGGTTCGACATCACCACCGACGCGGCGACGACGCTGCACCACGCGGGCTGGTACGCCCCGATCCCCGCCCCCGGCCGGGCCAACGTCGCCGTCGGCATCCCGACGTTCAACCGGCCCTCGGACTGTGTCAGCGCGTTGGCCGCGTTGACGTCCGACCCCCTGGTCGACGAGGTGATCAGCGCCGTCATCGTCTCCGATCAGGGCACCAAGAAGGCCAAGGACCACCCCGGCTTCGCCGAGGCCGCCGCCGCGCTGGGCAACCGGCTCTCGATCCACAACCAGCCCAACCTCGGCGGATCGGGCGGCTACAGCCGCGTGATGTACGAGGCGCTGAAGAACACCGACTGCGAACAGATCCTGTTCATGGACGACGACATCAGGATCGAACCGGACTCGATCCTGCGCGCCCTGGCGATGAACCGCTTCGCCAAGGTGCCCACCCTCGTCGGCGGCCAGATGCTCAACCTGCAGGAGCCCAGCCACCTGCACGTGATGGGTGAGATGGTCGACTCCGAGAACTTCATGTGGACCGGGGCGGTCAACACCGAGTACGACCACAACTTCGCCAAATACCCGCTCAACGACGAGGACGAGTACCGCAGCCGGCTGCTGCACCGCCGCATCGACGTCGATTACAACGGCTGGTGGATGTGCATGATCCCGCGGCAGGTCGCCGAGGAGCTGGGCCAGCCGCTGCCGCTGTTCATCAAGTGGGACGACGCCGACTACGGCCTGCGCGCCGGCGAGCACGGCTACCCCACGGTGACGTTGCCTGGTGCGGCGATCTGGCACATGGCGTGGAGCGACAAAGACGACGCGATCGACTGGCAGGCCTACTTCCATCTGCGCAACCGGCTGATCGTCGCGGCCCTGCACTGGGACGGCAACATTCGCGGCCTGCTGCGCAGCCATCTCAAGGCGACGCTGAAACACCTTCTCTGCCTGGAGTATTCGACCGTCGCGATCCAGAACAAGGCGATGGACGACTTCCTCGCCGGACCCGAGAACCTCTTCTCGATCCTGGAGTCCTCGCTGCCCGACGTCCGCGCGATGCGTCAGGACTTCCCCGACGCGGTGGTCCTGCCCAGCGCCACCACGCTGCCGACTCCGTCGGACAAGCGCTGGCGCAAGAAGGTGGAGATCCCGACCAACCCGTTGTCGATCTCGCTGCGGCTGGGCCGCGGCGTGGCGCACCAGCTCAAGCCCCACGATCCCGAACACCACCAGCGTCCGCAGGTCAACGTCGCCACCCAGGACGCGCGCTGGTTCTCGCTGTGCAACGTCGACGGCGTCACCGTGACCACCGCCGACGGCCGCGGCGTGGTCTACCGCCAGCGTGACCGGGAGCAGATGTTCGATCTGCTGCGCGAGTCACTCAAGCGGCAGGCGCTGCTGGCCCGGAAGTTCAACAAGATGCGCAAGGTGTACCGCTCCGCCCTTCCGATGCTGACGAGCACACAGAAATGGGAAAGCGTGCTCCTGGACGCCAGTTCAGAAACCGGCCGTGTCTGAGACACCGCGCGGCGAGGACGCCGTGCTGGTGGCCGTGCAGTCGGCGGTGGCCGGCAGGCCGGGCGTGCTGCCGGCGGCGCGGGCACTGTCCCACTTCGGTGAGCACAGCCTCGGATGGCTCGTCGTCGCCGCGCTCGGCGCATGGCTGGTGCCCGCCCGGCGGCGGCAGTACGTGACCGCCGGTGTCGGCGCGTTCGCCGCGCACGCCGCCGCGGTCCTGATCAAACGCGTGGTCCGGCGGGCCCGCCCGCACCACCCCGCGATCGCGGTGAACGTCGGCACCCCCAGCCGGCTCAGTTTTCCGTCGGCGCACGCCACCTCGACCGCGGCCGCAGCGGTGCTGCTGGCCCGACCGACCGGTCTGCCGCTGCCTGCTCTGCTGGTGCCGCCGATGGCGTTGTCGCGCTTGGTACTCGGTGTGCACTATCCGAGCGACGTCGTCGCCGGGGTCGCCGTCGGCACAGCCGTGGCCGGTGCGGTCGCCAAGGCCGCCGAGGTGCTCGAAGGAGGATCGCGATGAGTACATCCCAGGTTCGCGAGACGGGATCGGCGGCAGGACCGCCAAAGAACCTGCCCGCCGGCATCATCAAGGCGATCCGGCCGCGGCAGTGGGTGAAGAACCTCCTCGTGCTCGCGGCTCCGATCGCGGCGTTCGGCGGCACGGCCCGCTACGACTACGACGTGATGGCGGTCAACATCGTCATCGCGTTCGTGGCGTTCTCCATGGCCGCCTCGTGCATCTACCTGGTCAACGATTCGCGCGACGTCGAGGCCGACCGGCAGCACCCGACCAAACGGTTCCGGCCGATCGCGGCAGGGGTGGTCCCGCAGTGGCTGGCCTACACCCTGGCGCTGGTCCTCGGTCTCGCCTCGCTGGGGATCTCGTTCCTCGCCTCGCCCAACCTGGTCGTGGTCATCGCCGTGTACATCGCGATGCAGCTGGCCTACTGCTTCGGGCTCAAACATCAAGCGGTGCTGGACATCTGCATCGTCTCGTCGGCGTACCTGATCCGCGCGATCGCCGGCGGCGCCGCCGCGGGCATTCCGCTGTCGCAGTGGTTCCTGCTGGTGATGACGTTCGGTTCGCTGTTCATGGTGGCCGGAAAGCGTTATGCCGAACTGCAACTCGCCGAGCGCACCGGCGCAAAGATCCGCAAGTCACTGGAGAGCTACACCGCCTCGTATCTGAGATTCGTGTGGACGGTGGCGGCCACGGCGATGGTGGTCTGCTACAGCCTGTGGGCCTTCGAACGTGACGGCGCCAACGCCTCGTGGTACGCGATCACCATCATTCCCATCACGATCGCGATCCTGCGCTACGCCGTCGACGTCGACGGGGGACTGGCCGGTGAACCGGAGGAGATCGCGCTGAAGGACCGGGTTCTGCAGCTGCTGCTGCTGGCGTGGATCGGGACCATCGGTGCCGCAATCTTCTTCAGCTGAGCGCATCACCTCCGCGGCGGCGGACCGGCTGAACCGGTGGCCCGCCTTTCCGTACCACGCATGGGTGCGGATCAGCCTGTGGGTGAGCGTGGCCGCGGTGGCCGCGCTCTTCGGGTGGGGCGCCTGGCAGCGCCGGTGGATCGCCGATGACGGCCTGATCGTGCTGCGGACCGTACGAAACCTGTTGGCGGGCAACGGCCCGGTGTTCAACGCCGGTGAGCGGGTGGAGGCCAACACCTCGACCGCCTGGTCCTACCTCGTGACGCTCGGCGGGTTCGTCTCCGGATCGGCCCGGCTCGAGTACGTCGCGCTTGTGCTGGCCCTCGTGCTCAGCGTGGTGGGCGTGGTCCTGGTGATGCTCGGTACAGCGCGGCTCTACGCCCCTGGTCTCGGCGGGCGCCGCGCGATCTTCCTGCCCGCGGGTGCGCTGGTGTACATCGCTGTTCCCCCGGCGCGCGACTTCGCCACCTCCGGGCTTGAAAACGGTTTGGTGCTGGCCTATCTCGGGCTGCTGTGGTGGATGATGGTCTGCTGGGCGCAAGCCCCTCGGCACGGCGGCGCGTCTCGCGGCTTCCAGATCGCTCTCGCGTTCGTGGCGGGATTCTCCGTGCTGGTGCGACCCGAGCTGGCGCTGATCGGCGGCGTCGCCCTGGTGATGATGCTGATCGCGACCACCGGATGGGCCGCCCGGGTGCTCCTCGTCGTCGCCGGCGGCCTGATTCCCGTGGCGTACCAGATCTTTCGCATGGGCTACTACGGGCTGCTGGTGCCAGGGACCGCGCTGGCGAAGGATGCCTCCGGCGCGAAGTGGGACCAGGGCCTGGTGTACCTGGCCAACTTCAACCGGCCCTACCTGCTGTGGGCGCCCGCCATTCTGCTGATCGGGCTGGGCCTGATGGTGCTTTTGCTGCGCGGCCGGCCCCGATGGGCGCAGCGCACCCCGACAGGCAACGCCCGCAGGGAATCCGGCTGGGTGGCCCGCGCCGTCCAGAGCCCGCCTGCGGTGGTGGCGTTCATGCTGGTGTCCGGAGTGCTGCAGGCGGTGTACTGGATCCGTCAGGGCGGCGACTTCATGCACGGCCGGGTGCTGCTCACCCCGATGTTCTGCCTGCTCGCCCCGGTGGCGGTGATCCCGCTGTTGCTGCCCGACCGCACCCGGATGGCGCGCGGCGCCGGCTACCTCTACGCCGGAGCGACCGCGGTGCTGTGGCTGGCTGTGGCGGGATGGTCACTGTGGGCGGCCAATTCACCGGGTCTGGGCGCCGACGCCACCCGGGTGACCTACAGCGGAATCGTCGACGAGCGCCGGTTCTACTCCCAGGCCACCGGGCACGCCCACCCGTTGACCGCGGCGGACTATCTGGACTATCCGCGCATGCGGGCGGTGCTGACCGCGATCCAGAACACCCCCGACGGCGCGCTCCTGCTCCCGTCGGGCAACTACGACCGCTGGGACGTCGTGCCCGCGTTGCCGCCGCCTCCTGAGGTCCGTCGCGCGGCGGTCGGCGGCTACGTCGGCCCGCACACCGTGTTCTTCACCAATCTCGGCATGCTCGGCATGAACGTCGGGCTCGACGTGCGCGTCATCGATCAGATCGGGTTGGCCAACCCGTTGGCCGCGCACACCGCCCGGCTGACGGACGGGCGTATCGGACACGACAAGAACCTGTTCCCCGACTGGGCGGTGGCCGAGGGCCCGTTCCTCAAGGAGCCGCCGTGGATTCCGCCGTATCTGGACGAGGATTGGATACGTCAGGCCGAGGCCGCGCTGAAGTGCCCGGAGACCGACAAGGTGCTCGACGCGATCCGCGCCCCGATGGGGATCAGGCGGTTCCTGTCCAACGTCGTGCACGCCGCGGAGTACACCCGCTACCGCATCGATCGGGTGCCGCTCTACGAGCTCGCCCGGTGCGGCCTGCCCATCCCGGAGCCCGTCAATCCGCCCTATACGGGGTTGGCTCCGACCGGCCCGTGAGCCCCACGATTTGGCCGGGCGTCATGGTTTCTGCTTTCGTAACATGAGGGACTCCCGCAGCAGATATGCCGGATAGGCATGGGACGACGGGTCGCGAGCGCGTATCGCGGCGACAAGAGACGGCCACAAAGGTGTGGTTGACTACACGGGCACGAGGCCGGGTCGGGGACCGGCGGCTGGTTGCTGCTGTACGACAAGATGGGACACAACAAAGCATGAAGTTCGGTTCAAGGCTGCGCGCCAATGCGCGACGGCTCACGATCGCGGCCCTGGTGGCAGCCGTGTTGCCCGCCGTGATCGGTGTCGTGGGCGGCTCCGCAACGGCGAGCGCGTTCTCGCGCCCGGGTCTGCCGGTGGAGTACCTGATGGTGCCCTCGGCCGGTATGGGTCGCGACATCAAGGTGCAGTTCCAGAGCGGCGGCCCCAACGCGCCCGGTCTCTACCTGCTCGACGGTCTGCGTGCGCAGGACGACTTCAACGGCTGGGACATCAACACCCAGGCGTTCGAGTGGTACCTCGACTCCGGCCTGGCGACGATCATGCCGGTCGGCGGCCAGTCCAGCTTCTACAGCGACTGGTACAAGCCGGCCTGCGGCAAGTCCGGTTGCCAGACCTACAAGTGGGAGACCTTCCTCACACAGGAGCTCCCCGCCTACCTCGCGGCCAACAAGGGCGTGAACCCCAACCGCAACGCGGCCGTCGGCCTGTCAATGGCCGGCTCGGCCGCCCTGACGCTGGCGATCTACCACCCGAACCAGTTCCAGTACGCCGGATCGCTGTCGGGCTTCCTGAACCTGTCCGAGGGCTGGTGGCCCGCGCTGGTCAACATCTCGATGGGTGACGCAGGCGGCTACAAGGCCAACGACATGTGGGGCCCGACCGAGGACCCCAACAGCGCCTGGAAGCGCAACGACCCGTTCGTCAACATCAACAAGTTGATCGCGAACAACACCCGCATCTGGATCTACTGCGGCAACGGCAAGCCGTCGGAGCTGGGCGGTAACAACCTGCCCGCCAAGTTCCTCGAGGGCCTGACGATCCGCACCAACCGGACGTTCCAGGAGACCTACCTGGCCAACGGCGGGACCAACGGCGTGTTCAACTTCCCGTCCTCCGGCGCCCACGACTGGGGCTACTGGGGCCAGCAGCTCCAGCAGATGAAGCCGGATGTGCAGCGCGTGCTCGGCGCGGTGCCGCAGCCGTCGGCTCCGGCAGCGCCGGTCGAGGCTCCGGCCAACGGCGGCTAGTCGATCGCAACGTCACTGACGGCGGTGTCCCCTCGCGGGGCACCGCCGTCAGTCGCTTTGCGGCCCGGCCCGTCCGGGTGATGTGGTTCACTACGTTGCGGTCGGTGCGATTCGAGAGGTGGGGTTGATGCGTGGGCTGATCCGGACATTCATGGCTGTCGTGCTGGCGGCCGCGGCAGGCTTCGCCGGCGGTGCAGTGGTGGGCACTGCCCACGCCCAGGGCGTCGAGATGCTGATGGTGCCCTCGGCGGCGATGGGCCGTGACATCCCCGTCGCGTTCCAAGGTGGCGGTCCGCACGCGGTCGTGCTGCTCGACGCGTTCAACGGCGGGCCCGACGTCAGCAACTGGGTGACGGCAGGCAATGCGATGAACACCCTGGCCGGAAAGGGCATCTCGGTGGTCGCCCCGGCCGGTGGCGCGTGGAGCATGTACACGAATTGGGAGCAGGACGGCAGCAAGCAGTGGGAGACGTTCCTCGCCGACGAGCTGCCGAACTGGTTGGCCGCCAACAAGGGTCTGGCGCCGGGCGGGCACGGGATCGTCGGCGCGGCGATGGGCGGCACCGGCGCGGTGACGATGGCGGCGTTCCATCCCGACCGTTATCGCTTCGCGGGTTCGCTGTCAGGGTTCCTGACCCCGTCGGCCACGACGATGAACGGCGCGATCACCGACGGGTTGGCCCGGTTCGGCGGTCTGGACATCCGCAACATGTGGGGCCTGCCGCAGTTGGGCCGGTGGAAGTGGCACGACCCCGACGTGCACGTGCAGCTGCTGGCCGACAACAACACGCGGCTGTGGATCTTCAGCCCGGCGACCACCACCTGTACCGATGTGCCGGCGATGATCGGCTACTGCGACCAGGCCCAGGGCAGCAATCGCGCGTTCTACCAGCACTACCGTTCAGTCGGCGGCGGTAACGGGCACTTCGACTTCCCGACCTCGGGCTCCCACGACTGGGGAACCTGGAGCGGGCAGCTGGGCGCGATGAGCGGGGAGCTCGTCACGACGATCCGGTAGGCGAGGGCCGGTGCGGAGCCCCGGTACCTTGGAGACCGTGCATCACAGGTCACGGACCGCTGTGGCGGGCGCAGGTGTGGCGGGGTGCTTGCTGGTCGCCTCCTCGTGGCTCGCCGGTTGCGGTGCCAGCGACGAGATGGTCACCGGTCCGGCCTCGGAGATCGAGCCGTCCCCCGCGCACGGCCAGGCCGGAGCGCAGCTGCCCGGGCAGCCCGCCGGGGGAGAGAGCTCTAACGCGCTGGTGGTCACGCCGCGCCAACGCTCCTTCCTCGACGCTCTCCGGTCGGCGGGGGGTGGCTCCATCCAGCGATCTGGCGGCCCTGAGCATCGGCTCCTACGTGTGCCAGGCGCGCGCGGCCAGACAGACCGACCAAGCGGTGTGGGAGTACGTGGCGCCGCTGGTACGCAATGACGTGAGCGAACCGGCGTCCGGCGGTGTGATGAACTCCGGCGCCGCGCCGCCACCGGCGAGCCGAGTGGAAGACGAGACCGCCGACTACATTCGCATCGCCACCGATCAACTCTGCTAGGAGCTCCCGAACTCATGGCCAAGACCAACCGGCGTAAACGCCACCGCCTGCTGGCGCTCTTCGCTGCCGGCGCGGTGGGTCTCGTCGTCGTGCTGATCGTCGCCGTCGTCATCGTCGTGCTGCGCCGGCCGGACGGCGGGTCGACCGCGATTCCGCCCACCGCGCTGCCGCCGACGGCGGCGCCCTCCGGGCAGCCGGGCCCGAGCAAGCCGCGGCCGGAGTTCCAGGACGCCAGCTGCCCCGATGTCCAGCTGATCTCGATCCCCGGAACCTGGGAGTCCTCCCGGGCGCTCGACCCGTTCAATCCCGTGCAGTTCCCCGCAGCGCTGTTGCTTCGCGTCACGAACCCGATCCGGGCCGAGTTCGGCACCGACCGGGTCGAGGTGTTCACGGTTCCCTACACCGCCCAGTTCCACAATCCGCTGTCGGCAGATCAGCAGATGTCCTACAACGACAGCCGTGCCGAAGGCACCCGGGCCGCGGTGCAGGCGATGACCGACATGAACAACCGGTGCCCGCTCACCAGCTACGTGCTCATCGGGTTCTCGCAGGGCGCAGTGATCGCCGGCGACATCGCCAGCGACATCGGCAACGGGCGTGGTCCGGTGGACCAGGATCTGGTGCTCGGCGTGACCCTGGTCGCCGACGGTCGCCGCCAGGACAGCGTGGGTCAGGACATCGGTCCGAACCCGGACGGCCAGGGTGCCGAGATCACGTTGAACGAGGTGCCGACCCTCTCTGCGCTGGGTCTGACGATGACGGGTCCGCGGCCGGGCGGGTTCGGTGCGCTCAACGACCGCACCAACGAGATCTGCGCGCAGGGCGACCTGATCTGTGCGGCGCCGTCGTCGGCGTTCAACATCACCCAGCTGCCGAAGACGCTGGAGGTGCTCAGCGGTGGTGCCGGGCAGCCGGTCCATGCGATGTACGCCACTACCCAGTTCTGGAACATCGACGGCCAGCCGGCCACCGAGTGGACCCTGAACTGGGCGCGGCAGTTGATAGGTAACGCTCCGCAGCCGAAACATGGCTGACACGTGACCATGGAGATTTGGCGGCGGTCAGGCCGTCGCCTAACATTAAGGGAAATCTAAGACCACAGTCTGCGGGCAGAGTCCGAGGGCGCGGTCTTCGAAGACTCGGATGGCGGCTCAGGGGCGGCGGGCCGTCACGCCGGTACGATTTGGGGGTTTGGGATTCATCCCATGTGATTGGAGTTGAGATGGCGTTCCACAACCCGTTCATCAAAGACGGGCTGATCAAGTTCCCCGACAGCGGCAACCTGGTCAAGCACGTCGAGCGATGGGCCAAGGTGCGCGGCGACAAGCTGGCCTACCGGTTCGTGGATTTCTCGACCGAGCGCGACGGTGTCGAGCGTGACCTCAAGTGGGCCGACTTCGGCGCCCGCAACCGTGCCGTGGGCGCGCGGCTGCAGCAGGTCACCCAGCCCGGTGACCGCATCGCGATCCTGTGCCCGCAGAACCTCGACTACCTGGTGGCGTTCTTCGGCACGCTGTACGCCGGCCGGATCGCCGTGCCGCTGTTCGACCCCAACGAGCCCGGCCACGTCGGCCGGTTGCACGCCGTCCTCGACGACTGCTCGCCGTCAGCGGTCCTGACGACGACCGCGGCCGCAGAAGGCGTCCGCAAGTTCTTCCGCACCCGGCCGGCCAACCAGCGTCCCCGCGTCATTGCCGTCGACGCGGTGCCCACCGAGGTCGGCGCCACGTGGGAGCCGGTCGACGTGCAGCACGACACGATCGCCTACCTGCAGTACACGTCCGGCTCGACCCGCATCCCGACCGGCGTGCAGATCACCCACCTCAACCTCGCCACCAACGTCGTCCAGGTCATCGAGGCCCTCGACGGTCAGGAAGGCGACCGCGGGGTGTCGTGGCTGCCGTTCTTCCACGACATGGGCCTGATCACCGTGCTGCTGTCCCCGATGCTCGGGCACTACATCACCTTCATGACGCCCGCCGCGTTCGTCCGTCGCCCCGGTCGGTGGATCCGGGAGATGGCGCGCAAGGAGAGCGACACCGGCGGCACCATCTCGGTGGCGCCGAACTTCGCCTTCGATCACGCGGCAGCGCGCGGCGTGCCGAAGGACGGCGAAGAGCCGCTCGACATGTCGAACATCAAGTGCATCCTCAACGGCAGCGAGCCGATCTCGGCCGCCACCGTCAACCGGTTCAACGAGGCGTTCAGCCCGTTCGGGTTCAAGCCGCAGGCGATCAAGCCGTCCTACGGCCTGGCCGAGGCGACACTGTTCGTCTCGACCACACCGATGAACGCCGAGCCCCGCATCATCCACGTCGACCGTGACGCGCTCAACGAGCACCGCTTCGTCGAGGTGCCGGCGGACTCGCCCAAGGCGGTCGCGCAGGCAGGCGCCGGAAAGATCGGTGTCGCGGAGTGGGCCGTCATCGTCGACGCCGACAGCGCCACCGAGCTGCCCGACGGGCAGATCGGCGAGGTGTGGATCAGCGGTCAGAACATGGGCACCGGCTACTGGGGCAAGCCCGACGAGACCACCGCGACCTTCCACAACATTCTCAAGTCGCGCACCGAGCCGTCGCACGCCCAGGGCGCCCCCGACGACGCGACCTGGGTTCGCACAGGTGACCTCGGCGCCCATCACGACGGCGAGCTGTACATCACCGGCCGCACCAAGGACCTGGTGATCATCGACGGCCGCAACCACTACCCTCAGGACCTGGAGTACTCCGCGCAGGAGGCGACCAAGGCACTGCGCACCGGCTTCGTCGCCGCGTTCTCCGTGCCGGCCAACCAGCTGCCCGACGAGGTGTTCGCCGATGCCCATTCAGGGCTCAAGCGGGACCCCAACGACACCTCGGAGCAGCTGGTGATCGTCGGCGAACGTGCGCCGGGTGCCCACAAGCTCGAGATGGGCCCGATCGCCGACGACATCCGTGCGGCGATCGCCGTGCGGCACGGCGTGACGGTTCGCGACGTCCTGCTCACCCCCGCAGGGGCCATCCCCCGGACGTCGAGCGGCAAGATCGGCCGACGGGCCTGCCGCTCGGCCTATCTCGACGGAAGCCTGCGCAGCGGCAAGGTGGCCAACGCCTTCCCGGACCAGACCGACTGACACCCAACTACAGCAACGGCAGAAGCGGCCCCTACGGGCCGCTTGTCGATCGTGAGGTTAAGTGAACATGGCTGACTCGCAAGAGAATTCGCGCGTACCGGACATGACCGTGAACGAGATGCGGGAATGGCTGCGTAACTGGATCGGCAATGCCACCGGGCAGTCGCCGGACTCCATCAGCGAGTCGACGCCCATGGTCGAGCTCGGTTTGTCCTCGCGCGACGCGGTGGCGATGGCCAGCGACATCGAGGATCTCACCGGCGTGACGCTGACCGCGACGGTGGCGTTCCGCCATCCCACGATCGAGTCGCTGGCGACCGTGATCATCGAAGGCGAGCCCGAAACGGACATGGCTGCCCTCGATGCCGAGGATTGGTCGCGCGACGGTGACGAGGGCAGGCTCAACATCGCGATCGTCGGTGTGGGCACCCGCTTTCCGGGGGACATGAACACCCCCGACCAGACGTGGGAGGCGCTGCTCGAGGGCCGCGACGCGATCACCGATCTGCCCGAGGGGCGGTGGTCGGAGTTCCTGTCCGAGCCGCGCATCGCCGAGCGTGTGGCCAAGGCCCGCACCCGCGGCGGCTACCTGAAAGACATCAAGGGCTTCGACTCCGAGTTCTTCGCGCTGTCGAAGATGGAAGCCGACAACATCGACCCGCAGCAGCGGATGGCGCTCGAGCTGACGTGGGAAGCGTTGGAGCACGCCAGGATTCCTGCGTCGAGTCTGCGCGGCGGCAACGTCGGCGTGTTCATCGGTAGTTCGGTCAACGACTACATGTTCATGTCGGTGGCCGATCCAACCGTCGCGCATCCCTACGCGATCACCGGCAACTCCAGCGCGGTGATCGCCAACCGCGTGTCGTATTTCTTCGACTTCCGCGGCCCGTCGATGGCCATCGACACGGCGTGCTCGTCGGCTCTGGTCGCCGTGCACGAGGGCATGAAGGCGCTGCGCGCCGGGGACGCCGACGTCGTCGTCGCCGGCGGGGTCAACGCGCTGATCACGCCGCTGGTCACCCTCGGGTTCGACGAGGTCGGCGGCGTGCTGGCCTCCGACGGTCGCATCAAGTCGTTCTCCGCCGACGCGGACGGATACGCCCGTTCCGAGGGTGGCGGCATGATCGTGCTGAAGCGTCTCGAGGATGCCCGCCGCGACGGCGACGACATCCTCGCCGTGATCGCGGGCGGTGCGGTCAACCACGACGGTCGCTCCAACGGCATGCTGGCGCCCAACCCGGACGCCCAGGAAGCGGTGCTGCGCAAGGCATACAAGGACGCCGGCATCGACCCGCGGTCCGTGGACTACATCGAAGCTCACGGCACCGGCACGATCCTCGGTGATCCGATCGAGGCCGACGCGCTGGGCCGGGTCATCGGTCGAGGCCGCGCGGCGGACAAGCCCGCTCTGCTGGGCGCGGTGAAGTCCAATGTCGGCCACTTGGAGTCCGCTGCCGGTGCGGCGAGCCTGGCCAAGGTCGCGTTGTCGTTGCGCAACAACAAGATTCCGCCGTCGATCAACTACGCCGGACCCAACCCCTACATCGACTTCGACGCCGAGCACCTCAAGGTGGCCGACACGGTGACCGACTGGCCGCGCTACAGCGGCAAGGCCATCGCCGGTGTGTCTGGCTTCGGCTTCGGCGGTGCCAACGCCCACCTGGTGGTGCGCGAGGTGCTCCCCAGCGACCTCGTCGAGCCGGAGCCCGAGCCTGACGTCGCCGCCACGACATCCGCCAACGACGACGCGAAAGACGTCTACGTCGGTGGGGTGCGGATGGACGAGTACGGCGAGTTTCTCGACGATGACGATGACGTTGACGACGATGACGACGCGCTGGACACCCCGGCCGCGGCGGCCGAGGCCGAGTACGAACTGCCGGGCCTGACCGACGAAGCGCAGCGCCTGCTCGAGATCGCCCGTGAGCAGCAGGCCGCCGCCGACGCCGAGAATCCCCCGAATCCGATTGTACCGCTGGCTGTCTCAGGATTCCTGACGTCACGCAAGAGGGCCACCGCCGCGGAGCTGGCTGACTGGATCGACAGCCCCGAGGGTCGCGCATCGTCGCTGGAGTCCATCGGCCGCTCGCTGTCGCGGCGCAACCACGGCCGTTCCCGCGCGGTGGTGCTGGCCCACGATCACGACGAGGCGATCAAGGGTCTGCGCGCCATTGCCGAGGGCAAGCCCACCCCGCTGGTCATCAGCGCCGACGGCCCGGTGACCAACGGGCCGGTGTGGGTGCTCGCCGGTTTCGGCGCTCAGCACCGCAAGATGGGCAAGAGCCTCTACCTGCGTGACGAGACGTTCGCCGAGTGGATCAACAAGGTGGACAGCCTGATCCAGGACGAACGCGGCTTCTCGGTCCTCGAGCTCATCCTCGACGACGCGATCGACTACACCGACGAGACCACCGAACTGCCCATCGAGAAGGTGCAGCTGGCCATCTTCGCGATCCAGATCGCGCTCGGCGAACTGCTGAAGTCTCACGGCGCCACCCCGGGTGCCCTGGTCGGGCAGTCGCTCGGCGAGGCGGCCGCGGCCTACTTCGCCGGCGGCCTCTCCCTGGAGGACGCGACCCGGACCATCTGCTCGCGCAGCCACCTGATGGGTGAGGGCGAGGCGATGCTGTTCGGCGAGTACATCCGGTTGATGGCGCTGGTCGAGTACTCGGCGGCCGAAATCGACTCCGTCTTCTCCGATTTCAAGAACCTCGAGGTGTGTGTGTACGCCGCGCCGTCGCAGACGGTGATCGGCGGCCCGCCCGACGAGGTGGACGCGATCATCGCCCGGGCCGAATCGGAGGGCAAGTTCGCCCGCAAGTTCCAGACCAAGGGCGCCAGCCACACCTCGCAGATGGATCCGCTGCTCGGGGAGCTCGCCGCGGAACTGCAGGGCATCGAAGCGCATCCACTGCAGGTCGCCTATTACTCGACGGTGCACGAGGGCAACCTGATCCGCGCCGGGGCCGAGCCGATCCACGACGTGGACTACTGGAAGAAGGGGCTGCGACACAGCGTCTACTTCACCCACGGCATCCGCAACGCCGTCGACAACGGGCACACCACGTTCCTCGAGTTGGCGCCCAACCCGGTGGCGCTGATGCAGGCCGGGCTCACCACTGCGGATGCGGGATTGCATGACGCGCAGCTGATCCCGACGCTGGCGCGCAAGCAGGACGAGGTCGACTCGATGACCACGGCCATGGCGCACCTGTTCGTGTACGGCCACGACCTCGACTTCCGCACCCTGTTCCCGCGCACGTCGCGCGGGTACGCCGGGGCACTGGACTTCGCGAACATCCCCCCGACGACGTTCAAGCGCAAGCCGCACTGGCTTGACGCGCACTTCACCGGCGACAGCTCGTCGGTGATGCCGGGCAGCCATGTGGCCACTCCAGACGGCAGGCACGTGTGGGAGTTCTCGCCCCGCGGCGAGGCGGATCTGGCGGCTCTGGTGAAAAGCGCTGCGGCGATGGTCCTTCCGGATGCCAAGCTGGTCGCTTCCGAACAGCGCGCGGTTCCCGCCGAGGGCTCGCGCCTGGTCACGACGCTGAGCCGCCATCCGGGCGGGGCAAGTGTGCAGGTGCATGCCCGCATCGACGAATCCTTCACCCTGGTCTACGACGCGATCGTCAGTCGTAACGGTGCACAGACTGTGCTGCCGACGGCAGTCGGCGCCGGGACCGTCGCCGAGATCGCCAGTGCACCAGTCGACGACGAGCCGGAGGAGACACCGGCGTTCGAGGCGGACAACCTGACCGCAGGGGCGAACCTCGGTGCGAGTTTCGCGAAGTGGTCCCCGGAGTCCGGCGAGACGATCGGCGAGCGGCTCGGCACGATCGTGGGCTCGGCGATGGGCTACGAGCCCGAGGACCTGCCGTGGGAGGTCCCGCTGATCGAGCTGGGCCTGGACTCGCTGATGGCGGTGCGCATCAAGAACCGCGTCGAGTACGACTTCGACCTGCCGCCGATCCAACTGACCGCGGTCCGCGACGCGAACCTGTACGCGGTGGAGAAGTTGATCGCCTACGCGATCGAGCACCGCGACGAGGTCGACCAGCTCGCCGAGGCCCAGAAGGGCAAGACCGCCGAGGAGATCGCGGCCGAGCAGGCCGAGATGATGGGCGGGGCCAGCACGGTCGCCGAGCTCGAGGCCAAGCTCGCCGAGGCGGGTCACCCGATCGCGGCTGAACAGTCCCCGGCCGAGCAGATCGCCACCGACAGCGTCGAGGCCCAGCGGGACCTGACGGTCCCGCCGCCGCTGTCAGATGTCGCGGTCCCCGCTCCGCCGACGGATCCGTCCGGTCCGGGCATCCCGCCCCCTCCCACCGACCCGAGCGGCCCGGTCGCCGAGAAGCCCAGCGCGGCAAGCCTCGCCGCGAAGGTGCTGACGCAGGAAGCGGTCACCGAGGCGCTCGGCGCCGACGTGCCGCCGCGTGACGCCGCAGAACGCGTCACGTTCGCCACGTGGGCCATCGTCACCGGGAAGTCGCCGGGCGGCATCTTCAACGAGCTGCCGTCGATCGACGACGCGACCGCGCAGAAGCTGGCCGAGCGGCTCTCCGAGCGCGCCGACGGCGAGGTGACCGCCGACCAGGTCAAGGCCGCCGGCACCATCCAGGACCTCTCGACCGTCGTGCGCGACCTGATGGACGCCGGCGAGGTCGACGGGTTTGTCCGCACCATCCGGGCCAGGCCCGAGGGCTCGACGCGCATCCCGGTGTTCGTCTTCCACCCGGCCGGCGGGTCGACCGTGGTCTACGAGCCATTGCTCAAGCGCTTGCCGGCGGACACCCCGATGTACGGGTTCGAACGCGTCGAGGGTTCGGTCGAGGAGCGTGCCGCCGAGTATCTGCCCAAGCTGCGGGAGATCCAGGGCGACGGTCCGTACATCCTGGTCGGATGGTCGCTCGGCGGGGCGTTGGCCTACGCGTGCGCGATCGGACTGAAGCGCGCGGGCGCCGACGTGCGATTCGTCGGACTGATCGACATGGTGCGTCCCGGCGAGGAGATCCCCCAGACCAAGGAGGAGACCCGCGCCCGGTGGGACCGCTACGCGTTGTTCGCTCAGCGCACCTTCAACGTCGAGATCCCCGAGATCCCCTACGAGGACCTCGAGGCGCTCGACGACGACGGCCAGGTTCGCTACGTGCTCGACGCCGTGCAGCAGGCCGGGGTCGAGATCCCGGGCGGCATCATCGAGCACCAGCGCACGTCGTACCTGGACAACCGGTTGCTCGAGACCGCGGAGATCCAGCGGTACGACGGTCACGTCACGCTGTACATGGCCGACCGCTATCACGACGACGCGATCTTCTTCGAGCCGCGCTACGCCGTCCGTCAGCCTGACGGCGGCTGGGGCGAGTTCGTCGAGGATCTCGAAGTGGTGCCGGTCGGGGGCGAGCACATCCAGGTCATCGACGAGCCGTACATTGCCAAGGTCGGGGCTCACCTGAGTGAGGCGATCACCGTGATCGAGAGCGAGAGCAAGTGACCACCAAAACCACGGCCGAACTCCTCACCGAACTGCGGGAGAAGCTGGAGCTCGCCAAGGAGCCGGGCGGTGAGAAGGCCGTCGCGAAGCGCGCGAAGAAGGGCATCCCGAGCGCGCGGGACCGCATCTACGAGCTGCTCGATCCGGGCAGCTTCCTCGAGATCGGTGCGCTGGCCAAGACGCCGGGTGATCCGGATGCGCTCTACGGCGACGGCGTGGTGACCGGCCACGGCACGATCAACGGCCGCCCGGTGGGTGTGTTCAGCCACGACCAGACCGTGTTCCAGGGCTCGGTCGGCGAGATGTTCGGCCGCAAGGTCGCCCGGCTGATGGAGTGGGTGGCGATGGTCGGCTGCCCGATCATCGGTATCAACGACTCGGCGGGTGCGCGGATCCAGGACGCGGTGACGTCGCTGGCCTGGTACGCCGAGCTGGGCCGCCGCCACGAGATGCTGCGCGGACTGGTGCCCGAGATCTCGCTGATCTTCGGCAAGTGCGCCGGCGGCGCGGTGTATTCGCCGATCCAGACCGACCTGATCGTCGCGGTGCGTGACCAGGGCTACATGTTCATCACCGGCCCCGACGTCATCAAGGACGTCACCGGTGAGGACGTCACGTTCGACGAACTCGGTGGCGCCGACGTGCAGGCGCAGCGCGGCAATATCCACAAGGTCGTCGAATCCGAGGCCGCCGCCTACCAGTACGTGCGGGACTACCTGAGCTTCCTGCCCGCCAACCACTTCGACGATGCGCCGATCATCAACCCGGGGCTGGAACCGGAGATCACCCCGCACGACCTCGAGCTGGACACGATCGTGCCGGACTCGGACAACCAGGCCTACGACATGATGGAGATCCTGCTGAGGATCTTCGACGACGGCGACGTGTTCGAGACGTCCGATCAGCGCGGGCGCGCGATGATCACCGCGTTCGCCCGGGTCGACGGGCGGCCGGTCGGCGTGATCGCCAACCAGCCCATGGTGCTGTCCGGCGCGGTGGACAGTGAGGCGTCGGACAAGGCGTCGAGCTTCATCCGGTTCTGCGATTCGTTCAACCTGCCGCTGGTCTTCGTCGTCGACACTCCGGGCGCGATGCCGGGTGTCGCGGAGGAGAAGAACGGCATCATCAAGCGTGGCGGACGCTTCTTCAACGCGATCGTCGAGGCCGACGTCCCCAAGGTCACCATCGTGGTCCGCAAGGCCTACGGCGGCGGCTACGCGGTGATGGGCTCCAAGCAGCTCTCGGCGGATCTGAACTTCGCGTGGCCGACGGCGCGTATCGCGGTGATCGGCGCCGAGGGCGCGGCCCAGCTGCTGGTGAAGCGATTCCCGGATCCGACGGCCCCCGAGGTGCAGAAGATCCGCAAGGATTTCATCGAGGGCTACAACCTGAACATGGCCACCCCGTGGATCGCCGCCGAGCGTGGCTACATCGACGGCGTCATCGAACCGCACGAGACGCGGCTGCTGCTGCGCAAGTCGCTGAAACTGCTGCGCGACAAGCAGCCGTTCCCCAAGGTGCTGCGCAAACACGGCCTGACGCCCATCTAGAACTGGCGTGCGGTTGGATAGAGCTCGTGTCGACTGACTTCACCGGGCTGCGTCGGGGTGCGCCGCTGGGCGATCCACGCCTGGACCTGTGCGATCTGTACGTGTTCCCGTCGCCGAGCGATCCGGGGCGCACCGCGCTGATCCTGACCGCGAACCCGAACGCCGATGCGATGCATCCCGACGCGGTCTATCGCATCGCGATCGACAACGACGGTGACCTGCGCAACGACATCGCGTTCAACTTCACCTTCTCCGAACCTTTCGGGGAGCCGTCGTCGCCACGGCAGAAGGTCGACGTCCGCCTGGCCCTGCAGGCCGAGGCACGGGTCGACGCCGCCGTGGGGTCGGAGATCTTCGGTGGCACGGACGTGTCCTTCGAGGACGAGCCGCATCTGTGGCGGTCGCGGTCGGGGTCGTTCTCGTTCTTCGCAGGGGCCCGTAGTGACGCCGCGTTCGCGGGCTCGCGGGTCATCGCGATGGCGGTGGAGCTCCCGACGGCGTACCTCGGCGCGATGCCGGACGTCCGCATCTGGGCGCGGTGCAGTGTGAACACCGACGGCCGGTGGGTGCACGCCGACCGTGTCGCGCATCCGTGGGTCAGCGGCTTCTTCCCCGACGACGCCGAACTCGCCGAGTTCAACGCCGACGAGCCGAACCGGGATCAGGGCCGGTGGATGGGGCATCTGATCGACCTGATGGCCGAGACCGGGGGCTACACCCGTACGGAGGCCATCGCTGCCATCAACGCTGAGGGCACGCTTCCCGACGTGCTGACGTACAACCCGCGCAAGCCCGCCGGTTATCCGAACGGGCGCACGCTGCGTGACGACGTCGCCGACTATCGGTCGAAGTTCCTGACGAACGGCCGCACCGCCCTGACCGACTTCGCGCCGCGGCAGGAGTTCCTGCCCGACTTCCCCTACCTCTGCGCGCCGTAGGGGTCTCGCGATGCCGCTGACCGACGGAGACGTGATCGCGGGCTACACCGTCATGCGGCTGCTGGGCTCGGGGGGTATGGGTGAGGTGTATCTGGCGCGCCATCCTCGGCTGCCGCGCAACGATGCGCTGAAGGTCCTCTCGGCCGCGGTGTGCGCCGACACCGAGTACCGGGAGCGCTTCAACCGGGAGGCCGACATCGCGGCCACCCTGTGGCATCCGCACATCGTGTCGGTACACGACCGCGGCGACTTCGACGGCCGGCTGTGGTTGTCGATGGATCACGTCGAGGGCACCGACGCCGCGCGCCTACTCGCCGAGCGCTACCCGGACGGGATGCCGCCGGATCTGGTGGTCCGCATCGTCACCGCCGTGGGGGAGGCGCTGGACTACGCGCACGCGCGCGGCCTGCTGCACCGCGACGTGAAGCCGGCCAACATCCTGATCGCCGATCCCGATACCGATGACGAACGAATTCTGTTGGCGGACTTTGGCATTGCCCGTCGCGTGGGCGAGGTTAGTGCGCTCACCGGCACGGACATGACGGTCGGGACGGTCGCGTACTCGGCACCGGAGCAGCTCACCGCCGAGAAAGACATCGACGGGCGGGCCGACCAGTACGCGCTGGCGGCGACGGCCTATCAGCTGTTGACGGGTTCGCCACCGTTCCAGCATTCCAACCCGGCGATCGTCATCAGCTCGCACCTGTCGGCGCGCCCACCGTCGATCGCGCAGGCGCGCCCGGATCTGTCGGGGCTGGGCGGAGCGTTGGAGAAGGCGCTGGCGAAATCGCCGGGAGACCGGTTCGAGCGCTGCATCGACTTCGCCAGGGCACTGGCGAACCGGACGGGGATGATGGCCCCGGCGCTCGGTGCCGATCCCCTGGCCACGATGCCGGCACAGGCGGCGACGGCCGGTCCGCGTCACGCCAGGACGGCGCGGGCTGCCGCGCGGTCCCGCGGGCGCATCCTGGCGGTGCTGGCGCTCGTGCTGTCTGTAGTGGCGGTCGCCGCGACGTTGTTCGTCGTGTTGCGTGACGAGCCCGCGAAGACGGACACCGTGGCCGTGCCCGTGGTGGTGGTCGGTGCGGACTGTGGGACGCTGGGCGCGGCCGGGATCACGGAGCAGAAGGCGCAGGCGTACTGCGCGAAGGTGAGTGGGTCGGATCAGCAGCTGTGGTCGCTGTATTCGTCCGACATCGCCAAGCCGACCGGCACCGGGGATGTTCCGGTGCAGGTGTGCGTGCAGCAGACCAACCGGTCGCAGGCCGACTGCCAGGGCGACATCGCGCGGGAGAACGCGGACCCCGCCGCGAATGACACTCCGGCGAACGACAACACCGGCTAGCTCAGACGCGGCGGTACAACCGGATCGACACCGCGCACAGCCACGCCCAGCTCAGCACCACGGCCACCGTGAAGGCGAGCAGTGCAGGTGTGCGGCCCTGGCCGGAGGACAACCACAGGAAGCTCGCCGCGAACACCAGACCCACGATCCGTGATGGCCATCCACCGAACACGAAGCACGCCGCGACCAGGCAAGCGAAACCCACACCGGCGACGGCGAAGTGGGTGATGCCGTGCCACGTCATGACTGCAGGGCCTGCGGGGGTGCCCGGCGGGAAGCCGTCGGACGGGTCGGCGCGGAACATCCCGGCGAGGATCAGCCCCGCCCCGTAGACGCCGAGCAGGCTTGCGGTCCACATCGCTCGTCGTCCGGGACCCAGTGCGCGACCGACGCCGACGGCGGCCGCGATCGTCATCGCGCCGCAGACGACGAAGGTGGCGATCTGGATCCAGCCGAGGTCGCCGTTGGCGAGTTGGCTCGCGGCGTGCCGGGTCGGGTCGAATCCGTCGCGGGTGGCGGCTTGGGCGGCCACCGAGAACACGTAGATGGGGCCTGCGATCACGCCGTAGCCGAACAGCGATTTCGTGATCCGGTCCGCAAGCGGTGGGCAATCTGTCGTGGTCACGGCACCCTCCATGTCAGAATGGAACTAGACCGTACAGTACTCAAAACTGGACTGTCCAGTACTGGAGAGGTGAGATGCCGGAACCGACGAGCCGTTCGGCGCGCAAGCGGGCGACGATCCTGGCCGAGGGGCGGCGGCTGTTCCTGGCTCACGGCTACCAAGGCACGAGCGTCGACGCGATCGCGGCCGCTGCGGCGGTGTCCAAGCAGACGGTCTACACGCAGTTCGGCGACAAGCACGCTCTGCTGATGGCGATCGTGGACGAGGCTCTGCAGGACACCGTCGAAGCGTTCTCGATGCGGGTGTCGGCGCTGGCCGACACGATCGACCTGGATCGGGATCTCACGGAGCTGGCCGCCGACTACCTGCGCGTGGTGCTGGCCGAGCCGGTGGTGCAACTGCGGCGTCTGGTGATCGGGGAGGCCACCCGCGTGCCGGAGCTCGCCGAGGCCTATCTTCGGCAGGCGCCGGAGCGGACACTGGCGGCGTTCGCCGACTGCTTCAGCCGTCTGGACGAGAGAGGGCTGCTGAGCATCGTCGAATCCAGTTTGGCCGCAGAGCATTTCGCGTTCCTGATCGTGGGCCGGTGCATCGACGAGGCGCTGTTCCGGGGCGGTCCCGCGGTGCTCGAGTCGGTCGACGTGGACGTGCTGGCAGCGGCGGGGGTGCGGGTCTTTCTCGCCGCCTACCGGCGAGCCTAGATCGGCGAGAGGGCCAGCCACTCCTCGACGCCGAACCCGTTGTCGCGGGGCGAGATACGTGCACCACCGTGTCCGGGGTGGTGCGCTGGGATCATCGCGGCGCCGCGACGGGCGGCTTCTGTCAGTACCCGGTGGCGGGTGCGCGCAGCGGCGGCCGGGTCCTCGTCGAACGCGCACGGATCGTCCGGCCGAACGAGTTGGATGGGGCAGTGCGTCAGATCGCCGACGAACACGGCGGGCACGCCGGCATCCAGCCACACCACCGACGACCCGGGTGTGTGACCGCCGGCGGGTCGCAGCCACAGCGAGTCGCTGAGCCGATGATCACCGGAGTACAGCTCGGTCTGGTCAGAGACAGGAATCACGCTGTCGGCGAACACGATTCGCATGCCGTCGTTCGTGCTGTCGCCGTCGGGGGAGAAGTGGCGGTAGTCGAGCTCGGGCATCAGATAGCGCGCGTTGGGGAACGTCGGCACCCACGCCCCGTCGACCTGGCGGGTGTTCCACCCGACGTGGTCGGTGTGCAGGTGCGTGTTGACCACGACGTCCACGGACTCCGGGGTGACCCCGGCCGCCGAGAGCGCGTCGAGGTAGCCGGTCTGCAGGTGATGCAGCGGCGGGAAGTGCGGCCGGTGCCGGTCGTTGCCGACCCCGGTGTCGACGAGCACGGTCAGCCCGTCGACTCGCAGTACCCACGTCTGCATCGCGATCTTCCACTGGTCGGCCTCGCGGTCCCAGAACAGCGGCTCGAGCAGGTCGGCGTTGTCGGTCCAGGCCTCGGCCGGGGTCTGGCCGAACAGGTCGGTGCGCATCTGGACGCGAAGCTCGACCACCCGGGTCAGTGTGGCCCGGCCGAGTTCGGTCCGATCGATCACGGCTCGATGCGCATCGGGCCGGGTGACCACAGCCCGGAGCGGCTGGCTTCACCGAGGTCGATCTGTGCCGGCTGCGCGTCGACGATGGTGTCGAACCGGCGCAGTGAACCCCAGTCCTGACCCCAGTCGTGCGACAGGTACGTCGACATCACCGACGCCCGCAACAGCAGGTCGGTGATCCCGAGCAGGCCGCCGTTCTTGCCGTCCTGCCAGGTGTCGGTGCTCTGCAGCTTCGCGAAGTAGTCGGGCGAGATGCGGAACTTGGGGATGTCGGTCACGCCGTTGGCGTGCAGCATCGGCTGCTGGCACGGGAACACCAGCCCGACCGCCCAGTCCATCAACACCGGCTGGGTGGAACCGATGTACTCCTGCACCGAGCGCACCTCGGGCACCCGCGGCGGGGTGACGGCGACCCAGTCGCCCTGGCCGAGTGACAGGTCTTCGGCGACCACCCGCACGGCCACGGCGTCGGCGGGAATCTCCGAGCGTGGGTAGCGGAGGTTGCGCCACGAGGGGGTGGGGCCGATGTCGTAGGGCTGCACGCGGCCGGCGGGTACCGGCGCTCCATCGGGACCGCGGGTGGCGTATTCGAGTTCGACTTTTTGCCCGGACGTCAGACCGTTCGCGACACTCGTCCCCTCGATGGTGCCCGCCGCGGTGATCGCCACGAGAGGATGCGCGTCATCAGGTGCGGGCAGTGCGTACCAGGCGGAGGTGAGGCGGCTCTCCTGTTGCGCAGCAGTCGAATAGGAGCCGGCAACCGGGACGCGTGCGGGATCGAGACCGTAGGGCAGCGGGACCGTCGACCCGTTCACCCCGGGCCGGGACAGCTTGATCGGGCGGTTCCAGTCGTAGTCGGTGCCGGGTTGTGGGTTGTTCAGCCGGATGGCCTCGGCGATGATCTTCTCGGGAACCCCGTTGGGGGAGAACCCCGTCGGCGTCGCGCCGCCGAGCGGCCCGAGAGGCCCGTAGTCGCCGGGCAGTGGCGCCAGGAAGCCGGCGTTCGAATCCGGTTCCACCAGAACGTCGTCGGCCAATCCACAGCCACCGGCCAGCGCCCGCACGTTGGCCCATCCGTTGGAGTACGTCGGGTATTGGCGGGCCACGCCGATCGCCATCGAGGCGACGGACACCACGACCATCAACCCGGCGGCGATCGGGATCGGCGCGATGGTCAGCAGCCGCACCAGGCGAGGTTCGCGCCGCGGTCTCAGATGGAGCCAGAACGCCCACAGGGCAGCCACCGCGAACAACGCGAAGAACATGGTGCTGACGGTCACGCCGCCGACCTTGGGTACCGAATTGTTGAACGGCACACCGAAGTTCGAGACGTACCACCAGCCGTTGGTGGAGGCGAAGCACAGCGCCAGCACGAAGAACACCAGCGACAGGAACGCCATCCGGTTACGAGCCGAGCGCAGCACCACCGGCGACACCATGACCGTGGCCAGTGCCGCCATCGCGCCGCCCACCGCCGCGAACAACCCGAAGTGATGGATCCACTTGGTGGGGGTGAACATCAGGAAGAAGATCGTCGCGAAGATCACGCCCATCAGGCGCCAGGCCGGCCCGCGCGCGACACCGGGAACCCGCTTGCGTCGCAACATCATGAACAGCGAGGGGAACAGGCACATCGCGGTGAACAGGAACGCCACCCGGCGTTCGATGGCGCCGTCGGTGGTCGGCAGGATCAGGTAGTAGTACCTGAGGTTCTCGGTGTACCACTCCTGGCTCGGCCCGATCGCGGTGCGGATCTTGGTGGCTTCCAACACCGTTGCGATGGTCTGGTCGGCGAACACCACCGTCAGGATCACAGTGCCTGCCGCCAGCAGCGGGGCGATCAGTGGCCACGTGCCCACCAGCGCGCGCCGCCGCATGACGATGCGCAGGATCGGGCGGCCACCGGCGACCAGAGCGGCCACGGCGATCAGCCCGGTCGGCTGGATGCCCAGGGTGAACGCGGCGGTGAGCGTGGCCAGTGCGGCCGGGGTGAGCCGGCCCGAGGTGATGGCCCGCTCGATCAGCACGTAGGTGACCAGTGCGCCGGTCGCGATCTGCCCTTCGGGGCGCAGCCCGTTGTTGAACGGCATCCACGCCGCCAGCAGGACCAGACCGGCCGCCCACATCGCGGCCCGGCTCGACGACACCGCGGGTCCGAGTCGCGGCAGCACCTCGCGGCTCAGCAGCAGCCAGCAGATCATCGAGCAGATCAGGTCGGGCAGCCGGATCCACAGACTGGCGTCGCTGACGTGGGTCATCAGCGCGAGGACGTTGTAGTACCAGCCGAACGGGTCCTCCGGGCTGCCGAACCAGCGGAAGTAGTTGGCCATGTAGCCGGCGTGATCGGCGGTACGCGCCATCTGCATCTGGTAACCGTCGTCCGAGGACCCGGCCCCGATCACGTACCAGAGCAGGAACCCGCCGACGACGACGACGTCGACCACACTGAACGTGCGCCAACGCGTCGGAATGACCCGATGCATGCGGCGCCCGTCGAGGCGGTCCAGCCGCCACAGCGCCAGCAGGGCGATCACCGTCGACACCATCGCCAGCAGCATCGCGGTGAGCTTCAGCGCGCTGGGGTGGGTGGTGTAGCGGGTGTCGATCGTCGCCGAGAACTGCAGCCCGGGCGGCGCCGGGCCGACCAGATCGGTGAACACCCCCACGATCGCCGGCCTCAGGTTCGGGTCCGCGTAGCCGGTGCGCTGGGGCTTACCCGCGTCCGCACCGGAAACCTGGGTCAGACCGACGAATTCGGCGAACGTGCCGTCGTGCGATGACGTGATGTCCAGGCGTTCGCAGCCACCGATCCGGTTGCGGTTGACGCTGGCCACCACGACGTTGCGGACGATGACATCGACGCGGGAGGCGGTGACGTTGACCAGCATCGCGTTCAGCGCGGCGTCGCGCCCCTGCGCGGGTGCGGTGCCCAGCACCAGTCCGCCCCTGGCCGGCATGCCGGCCAGCACCGTGCACGGGATGGAGGCGGTCAGCGTGACCGGGGCCTGAGCGATCAAGGGCGCGGTGACGTCGTCGACCCGGCTCTGCTGCGGCCAGTTCAGCGTCGCCGTGGTCTGCGTGACGGGCAGCAGCGGAGTGGCCACCGCCAGCACGAAGCCCAGCAACCCGGCGATCGTCGCGACCCAGCGCGCCACCTTCACGTCGCTCACGGGAGGGCCCTGATCGGTCCGCCGCGGCTCCACCCGAACACCCGTGTCGATCCTTCCTCGACGACGGCGTCAGGCGCCTCGTCGCGCGGTACGACGCGGATGTAGCGCTCCAGCGAGCCCCAGTCGCGGTACCAGTCACCCTTGAGGTAGGTCGGAATCGTCGCGGTGCGCAGCAGCGCCTGGATGAACAGGAACGGTCCTCCGGATTCGGCGGATTGCCACTGGTTCGACGAGACCACCATCTGCTTGAAGTTCGGGATGATGCGGTACTGCGGCAGCTCGGCGATCCCGAGGTGCTCGGCGAACGGGCGCTGGCAGGGGAAGTTCGCCGCGGTGGCGATGTCCATCATCACCGGGGTGTCCGACCCGAGGAACTGTTCGGCGGTCTGCAGCACCGGCACCCGCGGCGGGGTGAACCCGAACCACTGGTCCTCCGACAGGTTCGGGTCGTCGGCGACGATGCGCGCGACGTTGGCCTCCGGCGGCGCAGTCGTCATGGGGAAGCGCAAATTGCGCCAGGCCTTCTGCTGGAAGATGTCGATCGGCTGGACCTCGTTCAGCGCCTGGTAGGAACCGTCGGGCCGGTGCACTCCCCACTGCAGCTTCAGTGACTGGCCGTAGTTGAACGAGCCGTCTTCGTTGTAGTACCAGATGGCTCCGGCGGCGGCGACGCTCACCAGCGGCCGGTCCGCGGTGCGGGGCGGGAGCTGATACCAGGCCGAAGTCGCCTTCGCCGCGACGGCATTCTCGCCGTAACTGCCCATCACCGGTGTTCGCTTGGGATCGAGCCCGAACGGCAGGAACACCCGGGAGCCGTTGACGCCCTCCGGTCCGTAGCCGCCCCCGGTGCCCGCGGCGTAGCCGATGCCGATGTTCGGCTTGTCGACGGGGCCGTCGGAGTTGACCGTGCCGGGATTGGCGGCGACGGGCTCGGCCGGTTCGAGGGTGTCGCTGATGCCGTCGGGTGTGAACCCCACCGGATCCTCACCGCCGAGCGGCCCGTACCGACCCCAGCGCTGGCCGGGAACGGGTGCCAGCATGCCGGCATTGGTGTCGGCTTCGACGAGGACGTCGTCGGCCATCGCACAGCTGTCGGAGCCCAGGCCGGAGCGCACCGCGGAGATGTTGGCCGCGCCGGTGGTGTAGACGGGGTAGCGGCCTGCGGTTGCCTTGAGCATGGAGCCGAGCTCGAGGACGACCATGATGATCGCGACGATGAGCAGCGGCGTGGATGCCAGCGCGCGGTTGCGGCCGGTGTCGGCGACCTGGGTGTGACCGGCGTAGTCGATGCGGAAGTGCAGCCACGCCGAGAGAAGACCGCATGCGATGGCCAGCACGAGGAAGATCGTGGTGACCGGGAAGTGCGCGATCACGGGCTGTTTGTCGAACCACGGCACGCCGTAGTTGCCGACGTAGAACCAGCCGTTGATGCCCGAGGTCGCCCAGGCCAGGACGAACAGCAGGGCCGTCACGTACAGCGCGAGATTGCGGCGGCTGTGCAGTCCGACGCGGGCGAACGCGAATGCGGTCACCCCGCCCAGCGCCCCGGCGAGCCCGGCGAATGCGCCGAACTGCACGGCCCACTTCGTCGGGGTCAGGTGCAGCAGCAACAGGCCGACGGCGGCGCTGCCCGTCAGCCGCCACACCGGTCCGCTCACCGCGCCCGGTACGCGGCCGCGCCGCAGCAGCACGACAAACAGCCCGAACACACACAGCAGCAGCACCAGCACGGCGAAGCGGCGGGTCAGCGAGCCGTCGACGCTGTCTTCCACGGTGAGGTAGTAGTAGCGCAGGAACTCCTGGTACCAGGGGATCGTCGGCCCGACGACGTACTTGATGCGCACCGATTCGGCGACGGTGGCCAGCGTCTGGTCGCGGAACACGATCACCGAGACCAGCGAGAACGCCGCGACGAGCGGCAGCAGGGTCGCCGCGAACCCGTCGGTGCGGCGGCGGGCGGAGACGATGCGCGTGATGCCGCGGGCGCCGACCAGCAGCGGCGCCAGCGCGACCAGACCCTGCGGTGCCAGCGTCACCGAGAACATCGCGATCACGATCGCGACGGCGGCCGGCCACAGCCTGCGCGTCCCGAGAGTCCACTCCACCAGCATCAGGACCGCGACCACCGCGAAAGCGATCAGCGGCTCGGGCCGCAGCCCGTTGTTGAACGGCAGCCAGGCAGCAAGGAACACCGCCGCGGCGGTCCACATGGCCACCCGATTGGCGGCGACGCGGCGGCCCAGCCGCGGCAGCAGGCAGCGGCTGACGATCAGCCAGGTACCGATGCCGGCGAGTAGCGCAGGCAGCCGCATCCAGACTCCGGCGGCGCTGATCGAGGCCAGGTGGGCCAGCACGCTCTGATACCAGTCGAACGGCGCCTCGGACGCCCCGAAGTAGCGGTAGTAGTTGGTGGTGTAGCCGGCCTCGCCGGCCACCCGAGCCATCGTCAGGTTGTAGCCGTCGTCCGACGACGTCGCGCCCACGATGTGCCAGGCGAGCAGCCCGCCGATCACGCCGAGGTCGGCCACCCAGGTCGCCCAGCCGACGCGGCCACGTGCGCGGCGCGGGCGCCGTCCGGACACCCGGTCGAGCAGCGCGAGCGCGACGATCGACCCGACCACGCAGAGGACGCCGAGCGCCATGACGAGTGTCTTCAGCGCCGACGGGGTGGTGATGAAGCGGGTGTCGACGTCGATGCGCGCGTTGAGGCCTGATTGCACCGGGACCCGCAGATCGGTGAACACCCCAGCCACCTGCGGGCGTTTGTCGACGCTCAAGGTGCCCGTCGCGCCGGGGATGCCGACGAAATCGGCTCCGACCGCACCGACGTTGGCCCACAGCCGCAGCGCGCTGCACGCGCCGCGGTCCACGTCCTGCCGAGGTGCGACGGCGGCGACGGTGTCGCGGAACGCGACGTAGACGACGTCGGCGTTGGCGCGCACGAACAGCCCGTTACGGCCGGCGTCGATCCCGTTGGCCGGGATCGTCGAGAACACCACGCCGCCGTCGGCGGGCAGGCTCGCCACAGCGGTGCAGGGGATCGTGACGTCGAGCGCCTTGGGGGCGCCGGAGACGAGCGGTGCGGTGATGTCGCTGACCGAGCCGTCTGCGCCCGCGCCCTGCGGCCACAGGATCGTCGCGGTCTGCTGGGTGACCGGAAGGAGCGGTGCGACACCGCAGCACAGGACGCCGACGAGTCCCAGAACTCCCGCGAGGATCGCGACGAGACGGGAACTGCGGGCAGGCACGAGGCTCGATGGTAGACGGGTCTAGGACAGACGCAGCGGCGCCGGGCTCCACAGTCCGCTACGCGTTGCCGAACCGAGATCCAGGCGGGCCACATCGGCGCCCGGGTAGTAGGGCGTGAGCTGCTGCAGCGCACCCCAGTCGCGGAACCAGTCGTACTTCAGATACGTCGGCACGGTGGTGGCGCGCAGCAGCAGTTCGGTGATGCCGAGCGGGCCACCGCCCAGGTAATCCATCACCGGTGAGTTGGCTTCGGCGCCGAAGCGGTCCGGCAGGATGCGCCACTTCGGCACCTCGACGACGCCCACGCGGTGCCCGAAGGGGCGCTGGCACGGGAATGCGAGGCCGACCAGCCAGTCCAGCAGCACGGGATCGCTGGACCCGACGACGTCCTGCAGGGTGCGCAGCGCCGGGATGCGGGGCGGGGTGACGGCGATCCAGTGCGTGGGGCTCAGGTCGTCGTCGGTGGCGACCAGCCGGATGCGGGTGGCGTCCGACGGGATGGCCGACAGTGGTGCGCGCAGGTTGCGCCATGCGGGTGCGGCGCCGACGTCGCCGAAGGCGACCGAGCCGCCCGGCTCGTCGTCGTCGCGGGCCCACTGGACGACCAGGTCGTCGGGATCGAACCGGCCGGCCGCAGACACCACGAGCAGCGAGTCGGAGCGGTCGCCCTCGTTCCAGCCCGCGGGCAGCCGGTACCAGGCGGAGCGCAGGAACGCGGGCGCCTGGGTGCCGCTGCGCCAGCTGCCCAGCACCGGGGTGCGGGCCGGGTTCAGGTTGTAGGGCAGGCTGGCCCGCGAGCCGTTGATGCCCGCCGCCGCGGTCGTGCCGCCCTCGGTGCCCGCTTCGCTGCCGGTGACCACGCCGCTGTCGGAGTCGGCGAAGTTGTCCGAACCCGGCTGCTCCATCACCGGGTCCGCGGAGACGTCGGCCGGAATTCCGTTGGGGCTGAACCCCTCTGACCGGCCTGCGCCGAGCGAGATGCTGACGGGGGTGTCGATCGGGGTGAGGATGCCGGCGTTGGGGTCCTGCTCGACCATGACGTCTTCGGCCATGCCGCAGGTCTTTCCGGTCAGTGCCTCGAGGTTGGAGCGGCCGACCGTCCAGGCCGGATACTGGCCGGTCATCGCCAGCGTCAGGGAGCCGACCTCGAAGATCACCAGCGCCCAGGTGGCGATCGCCAGCGGGGCTCTCGCCACGGACCGCCAGCGTCGCGGCGGGCCGTCCGGGGTGGCGTCGCGGCCGGAAAAGTGCAGCCAGGCAGCCACGAGCAGGGCGAGGACGGAGAGTCCGAGCAGCATGGTGGTGAATCCGAAATGCCATTCGGGGAACGAATTAGACCACGGCACACCGAAATTGGAGACGTACCACCAGCCGTTGACAGTGGCGAACGAGAGTGCGGTGACGAACAGCACGGCTGCGGCGAACAGGGTGCGGTTGCGGCGGGACCGCATCGCCACCGTCGAGATGGCCACGGCCGCCAGTGCGCCCAGCGAGCCCGCCAACCCGGCGAACACACCGAAGTGATGCGTCCATTTGGTCGGGGTGAACATCATCGCGAGGAAAGCGATGATCGTGATGCCGACGATGCGGCGGCTCGGCCCCAGTGCGGTGCCAGGAATGCGGCCCTTGCGCAGCGCCATGGCGACCGTGACGGCGAGCGCCAGGAGCAGGGTGAGCACGGCGAACCGGCGTGCCACCGAGCCGTCGGGACTGGTGGTGAACAGGCGCGAGTAGCGGATGTGCTCGTCGAACCAGGCCAGGCTGGGCCCGACGGCGGACTTGAAGCTGCTGGCCTGCAGTTCGGCGGCCAGGGTCTGGTCGCGGAAGATCAGGAAGATCGTCACGGTGCCCGCGGCGGCGATCGGGGCCAGCAGCGCCCAGTAGCCGAAGCGCGAGACATGGGCGGCCACAATCGTTTTCAGCGGCCCGATGGCGACCAGCAGGGCGCCGATCGCGGCGATGCCGGTGGGGCCGGAGAACAGCGTGAGCGCGCCGATGATCACGGCGATCGCGACGGGCAGGAGCCTGCTGGTGGCCACCCCGCGCTCGACCGAACACCAGGTCAGCAGGATGCCCAGCGCGATGATCGGCTCCGGCCGTAGGCCGTTGTTCAGCGGCAGCCAGAACGCCAGGAACAACCCGGCCGCCGTCCACGCTGCGGCCCGGCTGTGTTTGACCGCATCGCCGAGGCGGGGGATCACCTCGCGGCTGATCACCCACCAGCAGGCCAGCCCCATCAACAGCGTCGGCAGACGCATCCACACGCTCGTGGTGCTGACGTGCGCCCACAGGGCGAGCAGGTCGTAGTACCAGCCGAACGGCGCCTCCGGGGTGCCGAACCAGCGGTAGTAGTTGGCCATGTAGCCGGCGTTCTCCGACACCCGCGCCATGGTCAGGATGTAGCCGTCGTCGGCGGTGTTCGCGCCGACGAAGTGCCACCACACCATCACCACGGTGACCAGCCCGTCGAGCGGGGACAGCGACCACCAGCGCGGCGGCAGGAACCGCTTGTGTCGGCGGCCGTCGGCGCTGTCGAGCACGTGCAGGGCGCCCAGCGAGACGATCGTCATCGCGACGCCGAGGATCATCGCGACGAGCTTCAGCAGCGTGGGCGATGTGCTGTAGCGGGAGTCGATGGTGGCCGAGAGCTGCATGCCGGGCGGGGCGGGGCCGGACAGGTCGGTGAAGACGCCGACGATCTGCGGGCGGAAGTCGTAGCCGCTGCGCTCGCCGCGCAGCGGTTCGCCGGCGTCCGACGAATCCGGCGGCTGGGTGAGTCCGACGAACTCACCGGTGACCTTGTCGGCGTGGGCGGTGAACGTCAGCTCTTGGCAGGCGGGGCTGAGCACCTGGTCCAGCGGCGCGCTGACCACCGGGGTGTTGCGCACGATCATCAGCAGGTCGTTGTTGACCCGCTCGATGAGCAGCCCGCGGTCGATGGCCTTGGGCGCCTGTTTGGGGACGGTGGACAGCAGCACCGAGCGGCCGGGCCGGTCCAGACCTGCGGCCGCCTGGCAGGGGATCGTGATCTCCAGGTCGGTGGCGACGTACCCGATGAGTGGGGCGTCGACGCTGGTGAGCACCCCGTTCTGCGGCCAGTTCAGCTGCGCGGTGGTCTGCGTGACCGGCAACAGCGGAGTGGCGATCGCCAGCACGGTGCCCAGCAGGCCCGCCACGATCGCGATCAGGCGCGCGGTGCGGTGGTTACCGCTCCTCACCCGCTGCTCCGCCACGGAGCTAGATCGTAGAGGGCTTGCGGATGGCCAGCACGAACGGCCCGATCGTGGACACGTCGAAGCGCGGATCGTCGAACAGCGCCTCGTCGATGGCGACGTGGTAGCGCCGCACGTTGGGCTGGTTGGGGTAGACGTCGGCGGCCAGCCGCAGGGTGTATGTGTCGTTGGCCCCGCGGCGCATCAGGAACACGGTCGGCGGCGGCCACGGGAGGGCGTCGAGGGCCGCGATGAACTGGTCGGCGCTGGTCAGCATGGACCAGCCCTCGATGGCGCCGGCGCGCTCGGTGAACTGGGCGAGCGGGTTGGCGTAGTGCGACGTGAGGCCCTGGAAGCCGTAGTACGGGTAGTAGGACAGGAAGCTGTAGTCGGCGGTCATCACGACGGTCTCGTTGCGGGGCCGGCCGGTCACCTCCTGGATCTTCGCGTCGACCTCCCGGTAGTACTGCTCGGCGCCCGGGGGCCTGCGGTCGGCGCGCTGGCCGGAGCCGTCGGTGTCGGTGTAGGCGACGACGATGTCGGAGCGCAGCACGTCGGGGATGTCCTGGCTGAACGTGACGGCGCCCAGGGCGCCGATCGCGGTCGCGACGGCGACGACGCGGTGGGCGTTCGCGGTGCTGACCCGCGCGGCCAGTGCCTGGGCTGTCTCGATGAAGCCGAAGGCTCCGGCGGCGGTCAGCATCACGGTCAGCGTCGGCTGCAGCCGGAACGACAGCAGCGTGGTGCCCACCAGGGTGGTCAGCATCGACAGCAGCGACCAGGCGTACACCGCGAGCACCGCGACGGCGAGCGCACCCGCTCTGGTCGAACTGCGGGCCCGCACGACCAGCCACAGCGTGCCGAGCAGGCACAGCGCGCCCAGCAGCGTGAACTGCAACATCGGGAAGGACAGTTGAGCGCCGTCGACGGGTAGGTAGTGCTGCGCGGTGCCGCGGTCGGCGGGGGTGCCCTTGGCGGCGGCGATCAGATAGGGCCCCCACCCGATCAGTGCGATCAACCCGGAGATCACCGCGATGACGGCGAGACGGGCCAGCGGGTCCCAGTGCCTGCGGGTCACGGCGAGCAGGACGGCCATGATCGTCAGCGTGAACGCGGCATAACCCAGCAGCAGCGTGTAGAACAGCGCGGCGACGCCGAGAAAGATCCCGACCGCGACGACGGCGGCCCAGCCCCCGTTTCTCCTTCTGCCCCGCAGCCCCGACCACGCCAGCACGAAGATCGGCGGCAGCAGCACGGTGATGATCGCCGCGTAGGGCTCGGCCGGGGTGTAGGCGAGCGCAGCTGCGGCGGTCGCGGTGCTGACCACGAGCGCGAACTCGAAGCGCACCATCACCGCCCACAGCACGAACGCGATCGCGATCGCGACCGTGATGGAGACGACCGACCACGGCTTGAACATCTCCCAGGCCGGCGTACCCGTCAGCGCGGCGAGCCGACCGCCGAGCCAGAACCAGCCCGGCGGGTAGAACGGCGGCAGACCGATGTAGGTCATGTCGTGCAGGCTCGCCGAATCCGTGAGCCGGGTCAGGTATTCGGTGCGGAACTGCTGGTCGACGGAAATGCCGAAGAGATACAGCTTCGTGGCGCCCAGCGGCATGGCCAGGGTGACGACGGAGAAGGCGGCGAGGAACAGGGTCGCGCTGGCCCAGGCCAAGATGGCGCGGCCGCGCCGCCACAGCAGCCCGGCCGCGAGAAGCCCTGCCAGACAGACGACTTGGCCGACCGTCGTCAGCGCGTGCAGCTGGTTGGAGGAGTTGTAGGCGGGCCATTCGACCCGGGCGATCGCGGTCAGGCTCACGACGGCGACCAGAGCGGCGATCGCGGCCGCGACGGCCATCTGGCCGGCCACTCGAACCGGCGCGGCCAGCACGCCTGGCATCAGATGGGCAGCTTGCGGAAGATCGGGCGCGGGATGTGGCGCAGCACCATCATCACGTAACGGAACGCGCCGGGCGCCCACACCAGATCTTTGCCCTTGGCCGACGCGGTGACGGCGAGCTCGGCGACGTACTCCTTGTCGACGGTCAGCGGCGCTTCCTTGACGTGCGCGCTCATCCGGGTGCGCACCTGGCCGGGGCGGATGACGAGCACGCGAACACCGTGCTCGCGCAACGCTTCTCCCAGGCCCAGGTAGAAGCCGTCGAGACCGGCCTTGGTGGAGCCGTAGACGAAGTTCGAGCGCCGCACGCGTTCGCCCGCCGCAGAGCTCATCGCGATGATCTGGCCGGAGCCCTGCTCGCGCATCTTCTCACCGACGAGTACGCCTACCGACACGGCGGCCGTGTAGTTGATGTCGGCGATCTGGACGGCCTTGCGCTGGTTCTGCCACAGCTCCTCGGCATCGCCCAGGAGGCCGAACGCGACGATCGCGACATCGACGTCGCCTTTGGCCCAAGCTTTCTCGATGACGCCGGGGTGACTGTCGGTGTCCAGCGCGTCGAAGTCGATGACCTCGACATCCTTGGCGCCGGCGTCACGCATCTGCGCCGCGGCGGCGTCGCGCAGCGGATCGCCGGGCATGCACGCCAGGATCACCCGGGCTGAGGCGTTGCGCAGGTAGCGGGCGCAGATCGCCAGGCCGATCTCGGAGGTACCTCCGAACAGCAGGATGGTCTGGGGATTGCCGGTGGCATCAAACACCATTTAGAGGAGCTCCAGTCGTCGAGCCATGTCGGAGGCGAATACCCCGGCGGGATCGACCTTGCGGCGCACCGCGATCCATTCGTCGATGCGGGGGGTACATGGCGTGGAAGGTCTCGGCGGTGGTGCGGGAATCCTTGGCGGTGTAGAGCCGCCCGCCGAATTGCAGGACCCGCTTGTCGAGTCCGTTGAGGAACTCGTTGAGGCCCGGTTTGATCGGGAAGTCCACGCACACGTTCCAGCCGGGGATCGGGAAGCTCAATGGCGCTTCGTTTCCCGGGCCGAACAGTTTGAACACGTTGAGGAACGAATAGAACCCCGAGCGCTGGATGTCGACGAGGATCGCCTTGAACTCCTCGACGGCGTCGGTGGGCACCACGAACTGGTACTGACCGAAACCCAGTGAGCCGTAGGCGCGATTCCACTCTCCGAACATGTCGAGCGGGTGATAGAACTGCGTCAGGTTCTGCACCTTGCCGCGGTAGGTGCCCGACTTCCGGTACCAGAGTTCGCCGATCGGCATGAACGTGTACTTGTTCGCCAGCCCGTTCGGGAACACGTCGGGCAGCGTGAGTAGTTGCGGCGCATCGAATTTCAGCGGGTTCTTCTGCAGCTTGGTGGGCAGCTGGTCGAGGGTGGCCAGCGAGCCGCGGGAGATGGCCGCCCGACCGAGCTTGGGCGGGGCGCTGATCGCGTCGAACCACGCGCTGGAGTAGGTGTAGTTGTCCTCGGTGCCGTCGCTGTGGAACGCGATGGTCTCGTCGAGGCTCGCGGTCACGTCGCCGTCGGCGACGAAATAGGCGGTCTCGGTGGGCGTCATCGCGATGGTGGCACGCAGGATGATGCCGGTCAGTCCGTTGCCGCCGACGGTGGCCCAGAAGAGGTCGCGCTCGGGCCCGTCGGGGGTGATCGTGCGGACCTGGCCGTCGGCGGTGAGGAGGTCCATCGAGCGGACGTGGTTGCCGAAGCTGCCGGCACTGTGGTGGTTCTTGCCGTGGATGTCGCAGGCGATGGCACCGCCGATGGTGACCTGCCGGGTGCCGGGCAGCACGGGCACCCACAGTCCCAGCGGCAGGGCCGCGCGCATGAGCTGGTCGAGGTTGACGCCGGCATCGACGTCGACGATCGCCTCGTCGGTGTTGATCGAGTGAATGCGGTTGAGCGCATTCATGTCGATGACGAGGCCGCCGCCGTTCTGGGCGTTGTCGCCGTAGGAGCGGCCAAGGCCGCGAGCGAGAATTCCCCGGTCAGGGTCCTCGGCGGCGCGGGTGACGGCCTTGACGATCACCTCGGGATCCGGCGTCGTCAGCACCTGCGCGACGGTCGGAGCGGTGCGGCCCCAGCCGGTCAGGCGCTTGGCGGTGGTCGGAAACTCGGTGCGAAACATCGTCACAGAGGGTACCGCTTCGCGGCGGCCGGTCGGTGCACCGCGAGTGTGGCGCGGACGTCGTCGAGCAGCGGGTCGACGAAGTCGGTGCGGTGTTAGGCGTCGGTGGCCGCGCGGGCGCTGAGGTACATGAACGTCATCGCGGCCAGCACGATCGTGATGTGGGCCAGCGCCTGGTCGACCGGCAGCGTGATGTCCAGCCACTGGCTGCGCGCGGGATTGCCGTCCGTGAGGTGGTCGAGGACCGTGGAGTTGAGCACCACGAGCCCCATCGCAAAGAAAATGGCGCCGGTGACGAGGGCGAGGACCAGCGCCTGGATGCTCTGGGCCAGGGACACCACCGCGACGACTTTCACCTGGTCCGCGCGCCGCAGCGGCGGTTCTGCCTCGGCCACCACAGGTCGGCAGGCGTGGAGCGACTCGGTGACCGTGAAGGCCAGCGCGATCGCCGCCATGCCCGTGACCAACAGCCAGATCCGGCTCGTCTCGAGGTTGGCGGAGATGTACCAGACGGTGTTGTTGAAGAACACCAGAAGGGTGAGCAGGACCACCGGCAGGGCGCGAGCGAAGAGTTGGCCCGCCGAGCGCAAGTGGGTGAACGTCGTGCGCAGGGCCCAGCCGAGGATCGCGCCGAACCCGGAGCCGGTCGCGGCGAGGATGGCCAGGATCACGACCACGTCGACGAGTTCGGTCCCGAAGGCCGTCCACCCACCGGCCTGGTAGGTGTCCGACGCCAGGCCGAGGGCTATCGAGCCCCAGGCGATCACCCCACGCGCCCGTGCATCGGCGACGCGGCTCACCGCGAATGCGACGAGCGCCATCAGAGGCAACAGCGCCGCCAGCACTACGAGCACCGACCAGTCGGCGAACGATGGGGACGTGCTGATGTCGATGTCCTGGTCACCCGAGGCGATCAGCACGTAGAGCTCGAGCAGCATCAGCGTGGCCCAGGCGGCCAGTGCGGGTGCCGACCGGCGCACCACGGCGTGCCAACCGTCCGTGACGAGCGCCGTGCGTGCGGTCATCGCAGCCGGAAGATGACGGCGCGCTGCACGATGAAGTTGATCACGGTCGCGGTGCCCTGGGCGATGACGAACGCGACCGGCACCCGCCAGGGCTGGTCCTCGAACTTCATGTAGAAGACGTAGTTGATGCCGACCTGGACGGCATAGGTGACGGCGTACAGCACGACCACCGCGATGAAGCGTGCCCGGCTCGGCGGTGCCTGGAACGTCCATCGCCGGTTGATCAGGTAGGCCGTCGTCGTTCCGGCGATGAAGCTCAGCGTCTTGGCGACGTTGACGTGCAGGCCCGCCGCGAGCAGCGCGACGTACAGACCGAAGTCCACGACCGCCGACAACCCACCGGTCAGGACGAAGCGCCAGATCTGCGTCGTCAACGGGAGCTGCGGTGACAGCGGGGGCTCGGCCACCCGGGCAGCTTACGGCCACGCCCTGCTCAGAACGGTGGTGGTGCATGGGCGTGCGCTCCGTGTTGCTCGTTCAGGCGGCGAGCCGCGGCGACCGCACGCGCACGGTTGTGAGCGCGGGTGTACCGGCGTCGCGGCATCATCGCGCCGCGCGCCTCGCACGCCGACGGCCGGGGCGGGTCGCCGTCCCACAGGACGCCGGTCGGCCGGCACAGCGACGGAAACAGGTCTCGACTCCCCGGATACGTCGTGTACTCGTGGCCGGTCGGACTGGTCCAGATGACGGTGCCGTCGGGCAACTGCCGGTCCTGCCATCCCTCGAGACCGGCCCAGAAGGTTTTCAGAAGATGGTGAAAACGGCACAGCGCCTTGAGGTTCGACGCGTGGGTGGGTCCCACGGGATACGGGACGGTGTGGTCGATGTCGGCCTCGGTGGCGGGTACGTCGCAGCCGGGGAAGCGGCAGGTGACATCCCGGCAGCGGACGAACTCTGAGAGTGCGCGCGACGGCACGTAGTTCTGTTCGGGCAGTGCGTCACCGGGATGGATGGTCTGACGCAGACGAGCGCGTGTCAGCATCGGGTCCAGCGCCTCCGCCGACGCGATGCCGGCCCCGAAGATCAGGGCCGGCTTGTCCTCGCGGGCGGGTGTGGGCTCCTGCGAGGCTGGCTGGTCCACGGTCTCGCTGTCGGCGATGACATAGATCGTCGTGTTGCGGGCCGGCCTGGGTGCCGCGGCGGCGTCGCAGTCGTCGAGATCGCACTGGCACGCCAGAGCGTCGAGTCCGGCGCCGACAGCGGCGAGCGCCTCCGCCCGGCGGGTCTCCAGAGTGCGCGGGTCCGCAGCGCAGACTGTGTGCGCGATCGCCTCGAGGCGGTCCCGCAGCGCGGCGGCGTCGGCGGCCGGCAGCAGCGCCCACACACTGGTGAAACCTGGCGCATCCGAGGGTGATCCGAACTCGACCCGCAGCCGCGCCATCGATTCCACCACCCGGCGCACGGCGATCGGATCGTGCGCCAGCACGGTTGCGTCGATCGCCTGCTCGAGCTTCTTCTCCGACAGATGTCCCCAGCGACCGACGTGTGCCGCGATCGCCGCATCAACCGCGGCCATCACGTCGGGGTCGGTGACCAACCCTGTGCGGTAGACGATCTTGCGGATCATCAGGTCGCTGATCAGTCCGTCGGCGAACAGAGCCGCCACCCGGGGCATCCGGTCCCGCAGCGCCACCGCGCGCTGGATCTGATGAAGTGCCAACTCCCGAGTGACACCCACGGCCGGCGCGACCTCTGCGGCGACCGCGGCGTCGGGATCGAGCCACCATCCAGAGCGGTCCTCGGCGTCGACGCCGGTGCGCCGGGTGAACAACTCGGCCATCACCGCCATCTTCCGCGCCGCGGCCGCGTTCTCCTCGCGTGCCCAGTGCTGGGCAGCGTCGATCAGATCAGCGGCGCTCAGCCGGTGCAGATCCGATACTTCGAACATGTGTTCGATCTTACCCCGGCCCGCCGACCGCGTTGACTCATCAGAAATGCGCGCGAGGGGGTGGGTCGTTGCCTCATTGGGAATGCGCGCGTACGTCCAGTGGATGGGGTTGACGTTGGCGCAGCGCAGAGCAATCACCGAGGCGGCCGCGGCCCGCTATCTGCTGGCCCGAAAGGGTGAGAAGACGCGGATCCTTGATGAGTTGTGCGCCAACACCGGCTGGCATCGCAACCATGCCCGCAAGGCGCTGACGGGGGCACTGACACCGAAGATCGTCGGCCCACCCAGACCGCGGCCCGTGACCTACGGGCCCGAGGTCATCGAGGCGTTGATTCAGTGCTGGCAGGTGCTGGGGATGCCGGCCGGCAAACGGTTGGCGCCGATGCTGGGTGAGCTGGTAGCGGTGCTGCGGCACTTCCGGGAACTCACCATCGACGCCGACACCGCCGACCTGCTGGTAGCGATGTCAGCGGCCACCATCGATCGGCGCCTGGCACCAGAACGGGCCAAGTATCAGCCTCGGGGACGCATCGGGACCAAACCAGGATCACTGCTCAAAAGCCAGATTCCGGTGCGAACCTGGGCTGAGTGGGACGACGCCACACCTGGATTCGTCGAGATCGACCTGGTCTGGCATGACGGCGGCATTCGGGGCGCAGGGCACGCGTTCACATTGACGGTGACCGATATCGCGACCGGCTGGACCGAGAACCGTTCGGTGCCCGACAGAGCCGCCAAATGCGTGTTGGCAGCACTCAACGAGATCGTGCGCACGATGCCGTTTCCCATCCTTGGGGTCGACAGCGACAACGGATCCGAGTTCATCAACGAGCACCTGTTGGGATGGTGCCAAGGCCGCCAGATCACCTTCACACGGGCACGCCCGGGCAACAAGAATGACGGCTGCCACGTCGAGCAGAAAAACTGGTCAGTGGTCCGCACCACCGTTGGCTACCACCGCTACGACTCTGCTGCAGAACTGTTGCTGCTCAACGAGATCTGGACGCTGCAATCCCGACTAACCAACTACTTCTACCCCCAACAGAAACTGATCTCCAAGACCCGTCACGGAGCCAAGATCTCCAAAAAGCACGACCAAGCCACGACCCCATTCCATCGGGCAGTCGATCACCCCGGCCTCACCGTGGAGCGCATCGTGGCACTGACCCGCACCTACTCCTTGATCAACCCCGCCGCTACCCAACGCCAGCTCCATGCCCTCACCGCCGAGCTGTTCACACTGGCCACCAGCAAAATCACACCAGGCGCCACACCCCCGATCACCAAGCGCGCACGCTCACGTGAGGCAACGAATCGGCCTACGCGCGCATCTTGACGTGAGGCAACAGGCGACAAGTCCCATTCATGTGTTTCTGCCACCGATGATCGAATTTCTGCCACCCGAAATGTTTTGGGGCACCGGCGGGTTCCAGATATCAGATCACCACGATCGAAAACCAGAAGAGGGCAAGACAATGAAGAAGTTCACGATCACCACCGCTACCGCCGCCGCCCTGACTGCCGGACTCCTGGGCTTGGCCGCCCCCGCGTTCGCCGCACCGACCGGAGGCAACGCCGAGCAGACCATCAGCGCGCTCGAAGCGCAGGGCAACCGGGTCGTCGTGACCCGCCAGTCCAGCGCACCGCTCGATGAGGCGTCGGTCGTCTCCGTGACCCGCGGACCCATCCAGCGCGGCGCCGAGCCGTTCGGCACCTCGAACGGCGACTCGAACCGCTCGACGATCGACCAGACGATCTACGTCACGGTCAAGTAATCACCCGCGAACCACGAAGGGCGCCCCCACAAGGGGCGCCCTTCGTCGTCTGCGGATTTCTACAGCCCGGCCGCCTCGAGTACCTTGCACAACGCCGAGACCGCGGCATCGAAGGCGTGCTCGGGCGGTGCGGCGTATCCGACGACGATGCCGTCGCGCTCGTCGATCTCGGCGCCGGGGTGGCGCAGGATCGACAACCCGATCAGGGCAATTCCGGCCTCACCGGCCCGGCGCATCACCTCGGCCTCCGTTCCGTCGGGCAGCGTCACCAGCAGATTGAGTCCGGCCGCCAACCCGACCGTATCCACGTCGAACGGCGCCAGTGCCTCCACCAGAGCGTCCCTACGTCGGCGATATCGTCCGCGCATCCGCCGGATGTGGCGGTCGTAGTAGCCGTGCGCCACGAAATCGGCGAAGGTCAGCTGATTGATCACGTCCACGGAGAACTGTTGACCGCCAGCGGCTTCGACGACAGGATCGACGAGTTCCTGCGGGAGGGCCAGCCACCCCAGCCGCAAGGCGGGCGAGAGGCTCTTGCTGACCGAACCGAGATAGCAGACCCGTCCGGGGTCGAGTGCCTGCAGTGCGCCCACGGGTTGGCGGTCGAAGCGGAACTCCCCGTCGTAGTCGTCGTCGAGGACGAAACGACCTGTGCGACGGGCCCAGTCGACCACCGAGCTGCGCCTCGACGGGTGCAACGGCATGCCGAGCGGATTGTGGTGTGCCGGAGTCAGAAGGACTCCGGTCACGTCGAGATCCTCCAACTCGTCGACGACCGCACCCGCAGCGTCGACCCCGATCGGCACCGTGCTTCCGCCCGCCGCCGTGATCGCGTCGCGAAAGAGGTGCAGCCCGTAGGCCTCGACCGCCATCGGCCCGCCCAGCACCCGGCTCAACAGCTCCACCCCCTGACGAACCCCGGCGCAGATCACTATCGAGTCGGCGGACGTTCGAACGCCGCGTGCCCTGGCCAGATAATCCGCCAGGGCAGAACGTAACTCGAGCCGACCGCGCGGATCGCTCATGCGCAGCGCCTCGTTCGGCGCGGCGGTGATAGCACGTCGAGTGCAGGTGATCCACTGGCTGCGCGGGAACTCGGACACATCCGGTGAGCCGGGCATGAGGTTGTGCACCGGTGTCACCGCCGGTCCGCGCGGGCGGGTGCGAGTGTCGGGCCGGGCGGTGTTCAGCACCCAGGTGCCTGCGCCCTGGCGGGACGCGAACCACCCCTCGGCGACGAGTTCGGCGTACGCGTCGGCGACCGTGTTGCGGGCCAATCCGAGATCGGCGGCCAACGTGCGCGACGCGGGCAGCATCGTGCCCGGCGGCAGTCGACCGGATCGCGCGGCTTCGCGCAAGGCGGCGATCACCGCCTCCTTCGCTCCGCGTGCACCTGGAGTCAGTACCTCCCGCAGCTCGAGGTGGAGATCCCGCGCACCCGAATTGGCCCATGAAACCATCACTTGATTGAACCACCGACACGGGTGTTTGCGGCATAGCGTCGATGACATGACACAGACGCTGAGAGGCCCGAGATTTCCGATCTACAAGAGCTCGCCGGAGCTCTACGACGCGATGATGGCGCTGTCCACCGCCGCAGCCAAGGACGTCGAACCCGAGCTGGGAGAACTGATCAAAATCCGCGCCTCGCAGATGAATCGGTGCGCGTTCTGCCTCGACATGCACACCCGTGACGCACGCAAGCTGGGAGTGAGCGGCCAGAAGATCGACGTGCTCGCGGCGTGGACCGAGGCCGGCGACCTCTTCACCGCGCGCGAACAGGCCGCTCTGGCACTCACCGAATCCCTCACCGTGCTGGGCGATCACGGCGTCCCCGAGGACGTCTACGCCGTCGCCGCTGAGAACTTCACCCAGCGTGAGCTCGGCCAGGTCATCGCGATGGCCGTCACCATCAACGCCTGGAATCGGATCAACGCCGCGGTGCAGACGCCCCCGCCCCGACGCTGAAGAAGTGCCCTTGGACCCTACGGGCGGAGGGCGCCGCCGACGAGCATGGTGGACATGGATGCGACGACCACCCCGGTGACCGAACTGACCGAGGCGCAGAGTTGGGAACTGCTGTCCGGTCTGACCCTGGGCAGATTGGTGACGACCGTCGGCGGCTGGACCGAGATCTTTCCGGTCAACTACGTGGTCCAGCGCAACACCCTGCTGTTCCGCACCGCCGAGGGCACCAAACTGTTGACCGCCGTGCTCAACGACCACGTCGTGTTCGAGGCCGATGACCACAATGTCGCCGAGGGGTGGAGCGTCGTGGTCCGCGGGACGGCCAAGCTGCTGCACACCTCCGCCGAACTCGTCGAAGCCGAACGCGCAGGCCTGTATCCGTGGATCGCGACCCGCAAATTGCGCTACGTGCGGATCACCCCGCGCACGATGACGGGCAGGCGGTTCGTGTTCGGACCGGAGCCTGACAGCACCGCGTTGGTCAGCTGAGGGTCACACCCAGTACGGCACCCGGGCGCGGTACTGACGCATCGCCAATGCGGCGCACGCCCAGCCGATCACGGTCAGCACCAGCACGACGACCCAGTGCCGCAGTTCCTGATCAGCACCCAGCAAGGGCGCGCGCACGATGTCGAGGTAGTGCAGCAGGGGGTTGAGTTCGACGATCTTGGCCCAGTGCCCGGCCCCCTGGGCCTGCAGAGTGGATTCGTTCCAGATGATCGGCGTCATGAAGAACAGCAGCTGTACCAGGCTGTTCAGCAGCGGGCTGATGTCGCGGTACCGAGTGGCGAGAATGCCGAAACACAATGACACCCAGACACAATTCAGCGCGATCAGACCCAGCGCAGGGATGACGGCGAGATCGGTCCACGTCCACGGCTTGGGATAGATGATCGCGATGATCACGAAGATGATGATGTTGTGCGCGAACAGGATCATCTGCCGCCACACCAACCGATAGACGTGCACCGACAGTGGCGTCGGAAGCTGTTTGATCAGACCCTCGTTGGCGATGAACACCTCGGCGCCCTCGAGGATCGAGGCGTTGATCAGGTTCCAGATGATCAACCCGAGCGTGACATAGGGAAGGTGTTCGGACAGTTCGAGTTTGAACAACTTGGAGTACAGCGCCCCCATCGCGACGGCGGTGGTTCCCGTCGCGATGGTGATCCAGAACGGGCCGAGCACAGATCGCCGGTAGCGCTGCTTGATGTCCTGCCAGCCCAGGTGAAACCACAGTTCGCGCTTGCCGAAGCCGCCGACCAGGTCGGCCCACGCCCGGCCGAAGGTCCGAGACTGCGCCGCGGCATCGGTGAACGTCATCGGCGTGTGAACCTCTCTCGTCGTCCCAACCGTCGCAACCGGATCCACTCGGCGAATCCCCGCGGATCGCGCGCCGACACCAGGAAGTACCAGCCGAAGCGCAGCCACTCCTGGGCGACGAGTCGGCGCATGCCCGGTTGTGCCTGCAGGTAGCCGCGGTTGCGGTAGGTGTAGAACCGTTTGGTGTCGTTGTCGGGGTACTGGGTGTGCATGCGTCCGCCCAGGATCGGCTTGAATTCCTCGGTGCCGCAGGGGTGGAGGTACACCGCGTCCAGGCAGGTTCCGAACGGCAGTCCCGTGCGGATCAGTCGCCGGTGCACCTCGGTCTCGTCGCCGCGGATGAATAGCCGCAGATCCGGGACGCCCACTGCCTCGATCGTCGACGCGCGGAACAGGGCGCCGTTGAACAGCGACGCGATGCCCGGCAGCAGGTCTCCGCTTCCGTCGGTGCGCAATTCGCTGACCAGTCGCCGCCACTGCAGTCCGCGGCGCAGCGGGAAGGCCAGGCGTTCGGGCTGCTCGAGGTTGCACACCATGGGCGACACCTCGGCAAGATCGTGCCGTTCGGCGCACTGCAGCAGGGTGCCCAGCACCTCGCTGTCTGCCGGGCGGCCGTCGTCGTCGGCCAGCCACACCCAGTCCGCGCCGAGCGCCAGCGCGTGCAGCATGCCGAGCGCGAAACCGCCTGCGCCGCCGAGGTTGCGCTGAGAACCCAGGTAGGTGGTCGGAATCGGTTGTCCGGCAACGATGTCGCGTACACGATCGTCGGCATCGTTGTCGACGACGATGAGGTGGTCGGGGCGTCGACTCTGCGACGCCACGATGTCGAGGGACTTCGTGAGTTCGTCGGGACGGCGGTGGGTCACCACCACCGCGCATATGGACTCACCCACGCGCGGTCTCCTCGAGGACCTCCCGCACGTGCCGTGCGGCGTCCTCGCCCTCGTAGGCCCGCACCACGTCCTCGATGCCGCCCTCCATCTTCACGGTGCCGTGGTCGATCCACATCGCCGTGTTGCACAGCCGGGCCAGGAACTCGTTGGAATGGCTGGCGAACACCAGGATTCCCGACCGGGCCACCAGATCCGCCAGTCGCGTCTGCGCCTTCTTCAGGAATTCGGCGTCGACCGCACCGATGCCCTCGTCGAGCAGCAGGATCTCGGGATCGATGCTCGTCACCACGCCCATGGCCAACCGCACGCGCATACCGGTCGAGTACGTCCGCAGCGGCATGGACAGGTAGTCGCCCAGTTCGGTGAACTCGGCGATCTCGTCGACCTTGGACAGCATCTGCTTTCGGGTCTGTCCGAGGAAAAGTCCCCGGATGATGATGTTCTCGAAGCCGGAGATCTCGGGGTCCATGCCGACACCTAGATCGAACACGGGGGCCACCCGGCCCTGCACCGTCGCGACCCCGCGGGTGGGTTCGTAGATGCCCGAGAGCAGGCGCAGCAGCGTCGACTTGCCTGCGCCGTTGTGGCCGACCAGACCGACCCGGTCGCCCATCTTCAACGACATCGTGATGTCGCGCAGCGCCTCGATGACGACGACGTTGGAGTCGTTGCGCCCGATCGCGCCGCCGGCCTTGCCGAGGAAGGCTTTCTTCAGCGAGCGCGTCTTGGCGTCGAAGATCGGAAACTCGACCCACGCGTTGCGTGTCTCGATGAACGGTTCCGACGAGTGGGGACTGCTCACCGATGTCTCACAGGTACTGGCCTGTTCCGGGATGACTGGGCCCGCCGCGTTGTCCCGGAATGCTCACACCGGGGGGCAACGCGCCTTGGCGCATCTGCTCGAGCTGCTGACGGGCGGCCATCTGCTGGGCGAACAGCGCGGTCTGGATGCCGTGGAACAGGCCTTCCAGCCAGCCCACCAGCTGCGCCTGGGCGATCCGCAGCTCGGAATCCGACGGCACCGCGTCCTCGGTGAACGGCAGCGTCAGCCGCTCGAGTTCGGCGCGCAGCTCCGGCGCGAGACCGTCTTCGAGCTCGGCGATGCTGGTGCGGTGGATGTCGCGGAGGCGGCCGCGGCTGGCCTCGTCGAGCGGTGCGGCACGCACCTCCTCGAGCAGCTGCTTGATCATCGTGCCGATCCGCATGACCTTGGCGGGCTGTTCGACGAGGTCGGTCAACGACTTGCCGTCAGAGCCCTGCTCTGCGTCGATGGATCCGTCGCCGATGATCTCGATGTTGTCGTCGTTCTCGGAGGTCATGCCTGAAGTCATATTCCTAGAGTGCCCCAGCGTTGCGTCGTCATTCCGGTCGGGCTCCGCGCCATTGGTAGATGCGCGCCTCGCCGTTGTCGTAGATCTTCTCCCAGGAGCGGGATTTGTCCAGCGACGCCAGGCCGTCGGGGATCACGAACCCCCGGACCACCGGCGTGCTCACGAGAAGGTAGCGGATGTTCAGCGCTGCGACGGCCTTGGCCACCCGGGGATCGGTGTCGGCGTCGTCGGCATAGGCCCAGATGATGAACCGGTTGTATCCGGGCCCCTGCTGCACCGGGTAGTCGTAGTGGGTCCACAGCGGGTGCAGGTCGGCGATGGCGTACATCCACGCGGTGCCGTCGGTGTTCGCGTTCGCGATCAGGCTGTCGCGTGCCCCGGGCAGCGTCGCGAGATGCGCGAACGCCTCGAGGTCCTTGCCGTCGATGATCACCGAGTCGTACTTGTCGCCGAACAGGAACTCGTGACGGGGGAGGTAGTGCACGGCGGACGCGACGGACGCCACCGCGAGGACGGTGGACACCGCGGCGTGCCGCACGCGGGCCGGCACTGCCGCGACACGACCGGAGAGCCAGCAGGCGCCGGTCGTGGCCGCGATCCCGACCAGCGCGCTCAGCAGCAACGTGATCACCGCCGACAGGCGACGGGGGTCGCTGTAGAACAGGTCGCTGAACTGGCCGGTCGCCGCACCGAGCGGACCGCCGAACGGCGCGGACGAGTGCACGATCGACACCACGAGCAGCAGCCACACCGGGACGGGCCACCACACCCGCCGGACGACGAGCAGGATGCCGCCGGCCGCTGCCAGCGCGATCAGCCACCACTGGATCGGGAAGTCGTTGAGGTGCCGGGTGTGCTGCACGACGGCGTCGAACAGCGCCCGCTTCCTGCCCTGATGGGTGACGAAGGAGTGTCCCTCGATGATCTCGGCCAGCTGCAGCACGCCGAGGAACTGGGGCAGCAGTAGCGCCACGGACGGTGCGCCGACGGCGACGAGGGTGCCGAGGTCGGCCAGCCGCCCACGGACGGGGTGGGGCAGCACCTCGACCAGCCACCAGGCGGCCACGAAGATGACCGTCACCACACCGCCGGTGATGTGCACCGAGAACACCCCCACCACGGCGAGCACGGCCATCGGGATGCGATCGCGATGTCTCAGCGTCGTGGTCACGAGCACGAAGACGGGGATGGCGATGCCGTAGGCGGCGAGGTTCGGAATCGAGGCCGTGTCGAATTCGACGTACGGGACGGCGGTGAACGACGCCGCCAACACCGCGGAGGTGGCGGCGGCTCCGAACGTCGGCCACGGCGCCGCCCAGCGGTGCATGAGCTGCCACGTCAAGATCGCGGCGCTGGCGGGGAACAGCCAGCAGGAGACGGCGACGGAGACGACGGTGTAGGCCGTCGCCGGCGCAGCACCTGCCACCTGGGCGAACACCGCGGCGAGCGCGTGGAAGGTGGACGGGTAGTACAGCGCCTCGTGGGTTTCGATGTTGCGCAGTTCGCCCATGTGGGTGGGCGAAGCCTGGCCGGTGTCGAGGATGAACCGGATGGTGTTGGCGTGCCACACCGCATCCCAGGTGCTGGGGATCGACTGCCAGTTGTCCAGTCCGCGCGCCGCGGCGAGCCAGATCAGGACCGCGCCCAGGACGACGCCGCCACCGGCCAGCAGTGCTGCGCCCCGCGGCGGCCGTGGCCGCTCGGGGGTGTCGGGCTCCGCTCTGCGCCGCCGGGCCAGCACCCGCAAACCGGCGACCACGCCGGTGACGACGACGAGGGTGAGCAGCGCCGTACCGGCGTTCCACGGCACTCCGAGCGCCCCGAACGGCACGATCGCCATGGCCACGGCGCCGAAGGTCAGCGCGGGCCCGACCGCCGCCGCGGCAGCCCAGTGCAGGCCGCCACACCGAGCGATGATTGCCCCGGGGGCCACCAGCAACGCCAGGCCAAGTAGCACTCCGTACCCGAAGCTCACTGGACTAGTATGGCTGCCCAGATGACCCGTACCGGCCACGGCACGGGCAGCACGAGCGAGGTCGGGCAATCGCTCACCGTCTGCACTGCGGCGGTACAGCGAGATTCCCTAGACGCACTAAGGTGGGCTGACATGGCATACGACGTCGCCCGGGTGCGGGGTCTGCACCCGTCGTTGGGCGATGGCTGGGTGCACCTTGATGCGCAGCACGGCATGCTGCTGCCCGACACGGTCAGCCGTGCGGTGTCCACGGCATTCCGCGGCTCGATGCCCTCGGTGGCCAGTGCTCATCCGTCGTCGCTGAGGAGCGCGGCCGTGCTCGCGGCGGCCCGCCAGGCGGTGGCCGATCTGGTCAATGCAGACCCGGCCGGGGTGGTCCTGGGCTCCGATCGGGCGGTGCTGCTGACCTCACTCGCCGACGCCGCATCGGGCCGCGTCGGGCTCGGGTACGAGGTGGTCGTGTCCCGGCTCGACGACGAGGCGAACATCGCCCCGTGGCTGCGCGCGGCGAACCGCTATGGCGCTCAGGTCAAGTGGGCAGAGGTGGACATCGAGACCGGGGAACTGCCCACCTGGCAGTGGGAAGGTCTGGTGAATCGGGCCACCCGGCTCGTCGCATTGACTTCGGCGTCAACCACTTTGGGTACGGTCACCGAGCTGCGTGAGGTGACCAAACTGGTGCACGAGGTCGGCGGCCTCGTCGTGGTCGACCACTCCGCCGCGGCGCCCTACCGCCTCGTCGACATCGACGAGGTGGAGGCCGACGTGGTGGCGCTCAACGCGCTCGCCTGGGGCGGGCCTCCCGTCGGCGCGCTCGTGTTCCGGGACCCGTCGCTGATCGACGCGTTCGGGTCGGTGTCCCTGGATCCGGAGGCCACCGGGCCGGCGCGTCTCGAGTTGGGATCGCATCAGTTCGGCTACCTCGCAGGCCTCGTGGCCAGCATCGAATATCTTGCCGGTCTTGAGGATTCGGCCCAGGGCAGCCGTCGCGAGCGGCTGGCCGTGTCGATGAGGTCCGCCTCGGGTTATCTCGACGGCCTGTTCGAGTACCTGCTGTCCTCGCTGCGGGTACTGCCCACGGTGATCGTGATCGGCAGCCCCGAGGAGCGCATCCCGGTGCTGAGCTTCGCCGTCGAGAACGTGCCCGCCGAGCGCGTCGTGCAGCGCCTCGCCGACAACGGCATCCTGGCGATCGCGAACGCGCAGTCTCGCGTGCTCGACGTCATCGGCGTCAACGACGTCGGTGGCGCGGTGACGGTCGGCCTGGCGCACTACAGCACGGCCGCCGAGGTCGATCAGCTCGTGCGGGCGCTGGCCTCGCTGGGCTGAGCAGCGTTAATCACCTACGCGCAGAATGACTTTGCCGGACACATCTCCGGATTCGAGCAGCTCGTGCGCGGCCTGGGCCTGTGCGATCCCGAACTCGGCGCCGATCACCGGGCGGACCTCGCCGTCGGCGATCATCGGCCACACGTGCTCGCGCACCTGCGCCACGATCGCCGACTTTCCGGCGGGCCCGTCGACGGGCCGGGCGCGCAGCGCGGTGGCGAACACGCCGGCGCGCTTGGCCAGCAGCTTGCCGATGTTGAGGTCGCCCGTGACGCCGCCCTGCATGCCGATGATCACCAGACGGCCGTCCTTGGCGAGGGCGTCGATGTTGCGGTCCAGGTAGGCCGCGCCCATGATGTCGAGGATGACGTCGGCGCCGCCGGCCTCTCTGATCACCTCGACGAAGTCCTCGTTGTGGTAGTCGATGGTGATCTCGGCGCCGAGTTCCGCGCACAGCTCGAGTTTGTTCGCCGAACCCGCGGTCACGGCGACCCGGCAGCCCAGCGCGCCGGCGACCTGGATGGCGTGGGTGCCGATGCCGCTGGCGCCCCCGTGGACCAGGAGGAGCTGGCCGGGTGCGATGCCGGCGGTCGTCACGATGTTCGACCAGACGGTGCACGCGACCTCGGGTAGCCCGGCGGCGTATTCGAGTGGCACGCCCTCAGGAGCGGGAAGCAGCTGACCAGCTGGAACTGCCACGTACTCGGCGTAGCCGCCGCCTGCCAGCAAAGCACAGACCTGTTGCCCTGGCGCCCACTCCGTGGCGTCGAGCCCGTCGCCCAGACTCTCGATCACGCCGGACACCTCGAGACCGATGATGTCGCTGGCGCCCGGAGGGGGCGGATAGTGGCCGGCCGCCTGGAGCAGATCGGCCCGGTTGACTCCCGCTGCGATGACGCGCAGCAGGACCTCGCCGGGTCCGGGTGTCACATCGTCGACGGCTTGCCAGGTCAGTCGGCCGGAGTCGGCCACGATAGCCAGCATTCGGGCAACGCTACTACGCAGGGAAAACTGCTGTCCTTTTGCCCGATGGCACTAGGGTGCTGCCTCTAATATGTGCCCATGGAGGGGACGATCGGGGGGCGTAGCGCAAGCGATACGCCAGGTTTGGACATGTCAGAACAGCGTGCGTGGCAGAACTTCTTGGAGGCCGCGCTGCGCTTGTACGCCACGATGAATCGGGCGCTTGTGGATACCCACAAGCTCACGTTGAACGACGTGCGACTGCTCGACCTGCTGGCCGCATCACCGTCGGGGGCTGCCCGGATGGGGGATCTGGCGGAGTCGTTGATGTCGCTACCGAGTCGCGTGACACGGCAGATCATCCGGCTGGAGAAGCAGAATCTGGTGACCCGCGGCGCCAGCCCGGACGACGGCCGCGGGGGTGGTGGCTTCGATCACCTCACAAGGCCGCGACCTGCTGTCGTCGGCGCAGCTGACGTACGGGGCGGCGGTGCGCGAGCATTTCGTGGACCGGCTGTCACGTCCGCAGGTGGCGGCGATGGGGGAGAACTGCCGCCGGATCAGCACTGCGCTGCAGTCGGGGGCGCCGTCGGCGAGGGTGGGCCGCGTCTAGACTGACCCGCGGTGGCGTGGCAGAGCGGCCTAATGCACTCGCCTTGAAAGCGAGAGACGGCTAACACCGTCCGGGGGTTCAAATCCCTCCGCCACCGCAGTTCAGCAGGGTTGTCCGGGCGGGGTGTAGTACGGAACGCCTTCGACGGTGTAGCACGGGATTTCCCCGGGCACGTACGGCACCGACGCCGATTCGATGGCGACGCCGGCGGCCACGCCGGTGGCGATAGCCGCACCGGTGGCGATGTGCGCGATGGGCGCGCCGCAACCCTCGACGCCGACGAAGCGGCCGTGGACGCCGGCGCAGATGTCGGCGGCCGCGGTGGGAGCGAGCGCGACGGGGGCGATTGCCGCAGCAACGCCGGCGCACAGGGACGCCGACAGCACGGCGATCGCGGATTTCTTCACCGGCGAATCCTATCCAGACCCGGCTCGATGAGCTGAGATGTCCGCCGATCGGTGGACACGACATTCCTCCGGGGCATTCCACCCAATAGCGGATGTGAGTATCCGGCAAACCCGTCAATATCTACTCATGACGATGGAAGCCCCGGCCGCCACTCAACCGCTCTGGCGGATCGCGCTGTCCAGCTATGTTGGTTCGGCGATCGAGTTCTACGACTTCTTCATCTACGGCACCGCCGCGGCGCTGGTGTTCCCGACGGTGTTCTTCCCGGAGTTGAGCCCGATCATGGCGACGACGGCGTCGCTGGGCGCGTTCGCGGCCGCGTTTCTGGCCCGGCCGGTGGGTGCGGCGGTGTTCGGACACTTCGGCGATCGCATCAGCCGCAAGCAGACCCTGGTCGTCACGCTGCTGCTGATGGGCGTCGCGACCGTCGGGGTGGGCCTCATCCCGAGCACAGCAACCATCGGTATCGCAGCGCCGCTGTTGCTGCTGGGCCTACGGCTGGTCCAGGGCTTCGCTGTGGGCGGCGAGTGGGCGGGCGCGGTCCTGCTCAGCGCAGAGAACTCCCCACAGGACCGGCGCGGCTTCTTCGGCATGTTCACCCAACTCGGCCTCGGCACCGCGCTGGTGTTGGCCAACCTCGTGTTCTGGGTGGTGCAGGCGGTCTTCGGAGAGGACCCGGGTTCGGCGTTCTTCGACTGGGCATGGCGAATCCCGTTCCTGCTCAGCGGAATTCTGATCCTGGTGGCGCTGTACATCCGCGTGCACGTCAAGGATTCCCCGGCACTCGAGGAGGACACCGGGCATCAGGGCGCGCCGCTGGTGGCGCTGTTCCGCCGGCAGGGTCGGCAGGTGCTGCTGGCCGCCGGTGTCGCGGTGTGCGCCCCCATGCTGGTGTTCCAGGCGGGCACGTTCTTCGTCCACTACGCCGCGGACCGCCTCGACTTCTCCTACGACCTGGTGTTGATGACCGGGGTGATCGGCGGTCTGTGCGCGGTCGGCTTCGCCGCGGTGTCGGCGATCCTGAGCGACACCTACGGCCGGCGCCGTGTCGTCTCGTGGGGTTTTGCACTGACGGCACCGTGGGCGTTCGTGGTGTTCCCGCTGATCGAGACGGGCGACAAGACGATGTTCGGCGTCACGATCGTGGTGACGTACTGCCTGATCGGCTGGTGCATGGGACCGCTCGCCGCGCTACTGCCCGAGATCTTCGCCCCCGAGTACCGCTACACCGGGGCCGCGCTGTCGCACACACTGGGCGCGATCGTCGGCGGCGCGCTGCCGCCCGTCGTGTCGCCGATGCTGCTGGCGTCCTACGGCGGATGGGCCGTCTCGGTCATGATGGGCGCGCTGGGGCTCGTGAGCCTGGCGTGCGTGCTGGCTCTGCCGGAGACGGCGGGCCGCAGGATCTAGCGCGTCACTCGCCGGTGAAGTTCGGCGGGCGCTTCTGGAACATCGCGGTGATGCCCTCGGTGAGGTCTTTCGAGGCCAGGAACGCCGAGTTCCACGCCGCGACGTACCGCAGGCTCGCGGACACCGCGGCGGTGCGCTGCTCGTCGAGGACGTCCTTGACGCCGGCGACGACGAGCGGGGGGTTCGCGGCGATCTCGGCCGCGGTGGCCCGCGCCGCGGCCAGGGACGCCTCTGCGTCCGGGAAGACGTCGTTGACCAGGCCGATCTTCTCGGCGCGCGCGGCGTCGATGTCCTTGCCCGTCAACGCCAGCTCACGCAGATGACCGTCGTTCAGGATCAGCGGCAGCCGGGCGAGCGAGCCGACGTCGGCGACGATCGCGAGCTTGACCTCACGCACCGAGAACTTCGCGTCGGCGCTGGCGTAGCGAATGTCGACGGCCGAGATCAGGTCGACGCCACCGCCGATGCACCAGCCGTGCACCGACGCGATCACCGGCGTGCGGCAGTCGGCCACCGCGGTGATCGACTGCTGCATCACCTTGAGGCGGGCGTGGAACTCGGCCCGCGGCTTGGCCAGAGCGCCCTCGGCCATCATCGGCGAGAGCGTGCCGCCCATCGCAGGCAGGTCGAGGCCGTAGCTGAAGTTCTTGCCGGAGCCGGTCAGCACGATCGCACGCACGTCAGGGTCGGCGTCCAATTCCGCGAACGCCTGGGGGAGTTCGGCCCAGAATGCCGGCCCCATCGCGTTGCCCTTGCCGGGGCCGATCAACGTGACCTCGGCGATGTGGTCGGCGATCTCGACCGTCAGTGACTCGTAGCTGCTGCCCATGGCTCATGAGGCTAGCTGCCGCGACGCGGCAGGAGCCATCAGCCCATCGCCGACGTCAGCCCATCAGAACGTCGGCGACCTTTGCGCTCGGGAGGAACTGGCACGCGGCGTCGGCGAGAAGCTGGCCCACCGTCTCACCGTTGGCTCCGATCGGGTTGTTGCCCTGCGCGAGTATCGCCTTGACCACCGCGAGCCGGGTCGCCTCGTCGAGCTTCGAGTACTCCTCGCACGACATGCTGGTGGCATTCGGCGGTGGCGGCACCTCGGGGACGTTCGATCCGCGGGTCGGCAGCGGCAGGTTCGGGATCGTGATCTCGGGCAGCCCGGGGATGCTCGGCAGCCCGGGAATGCTCGGCGAGCTGGGTTCGGTGGTCAGCGGAGGTCCCGGCTCGGTGGTCTGTGCGACGGCGCCCTCGGTGCTGCGCGAGCAGGCCGTCGTCGCGCCGAGCACGATCGCCAGCCCGACCATGGCCGTCGTCGTCACCCGCGCGCGCGTCCTCATGATCGCCACGATAGGGGCTAGACCCGCTCGAGATAGAAATACAGGTGACGTGGCGTGCCGGAGCTGGTGTCCATGGCGCCCTTGCCGTTCATGATGCCGATGACGGCGTTGTCGTCGACGATCTTGAAGTGGTCGTGCACCGGCTTGCCGTCGTAGACCATCGACGCGACGGCCTCGCCGCGGAACTCCTCCATCCAGAGGCTGGCTTCGCCGTTCATCGCCTCGGTGTTGGAGAACCGGTTGCCGTCGGCGTCGAGGCAGACCAGCGGCTTGGCGTCGGCCTCCGAGTGGAACGTCTTGCCGAACCAGTTGAGCCGCTTCATGAAGCCGTTGGCCTTGTGGCCGGTGTCGAACTCACCGCCCTTCCATTCACCGATCATGAACTCGATGGTGGCGGGCGCCAGCGTCGCCCAGAACGCGTCGAGCTCTTCGTCGTCGATGCGGCCGGTGCGCGAGGTCAGGTCGGTGAAGGTCTTGCGGGGATCGGTCATGAGCGTCCTGTCCAGGTGCGGGCGAAGTCGAGGAAGGCGTCGTTCTCGTGCGGGGCAGCCACGGTGACCCGCACGCCGTCGTCACCATAGGGCCGCACGATGATGCGGCTGTTGGCGGCGTCGGCGGCGAACTGCTGGGCGCGGCCGGACAGCGGGAGCCAGACGAAGTTGGCCTGCGAGGGCGGCAGCTCGTACCCGGCGTCGCGCAGGGCGTCCGAGACGCGGGTGCGTTCGGCGACGACGGCGTCCGTGCGCTCGAGCAGTTCGTCGGCGGCGTCGAGCGAGGCGATGGCGGCGGCCTGCGACACGGTCGTGGCGGTGAACGGGACGTAGACCTTGGACAGCGCGCTGACGATGTCGGGATCGGCGATGGCATAACCGACGCGCAGGCCCGCCAGGCCGTAGGCCTTCGAGAAGGTCCGCAGCACGACGACATTGGGATGGGCGCGGACCAGGCCGAAGCTGTCGGGCACCAGGTCGCCGCGGATGTATTCGATGTAGGCCTCGTCGAGAACCACCATGATGTGCGGCGGGACCGCCTGGACGAACGCGGCCAGCTTGCCGGGGTCGACGACGGTGCTGGTCGGGTTGTTCGGGTTGCAGACGAAGATCAGTCGCGTGCGGTCGGTGATCGCGGCCAGCATCGCGTCGAGGTCGAAGGTGTGATCGGTCAGCGGCACCTGGATCGGGGTGGCTCCGGCGGTGCGGACCTGCAGTGGGTAGATCTCGAAGCTGCGCCATCCGAACAGCACCTCGTCGCCGACGGTCGAGGTGATCTGGATCAACTGCTGACACAGGCTCACCGAGCCGCAGCCCACCGAGATGTGCTCGGGAGCGAAGTTCACGTGCTTGGCCAGGCGCTCTTTGAGCTCGACGTAGCCGTTGTCGGGGTAGCGGTTGATGCCGTCCATCGCGGCGGTGACGGCGGCGCGCACGCTGGGCAGGGGACCGTGCACGGTTTCGTTGCTGGCGATCTTGATGGCGCCCGGCACGGTCTTGCCCGGGGTGTAGGCGGGCAGATCGGCGAGTTCGGGGCGGAGACGAGCGGGCACCGAACCAGTTTAGGGGTGGGGTCGATCTGCTTTGCTTCCCGCGGCAGGGCCTGTGTACTCTCTCCTTTCGGCGGTCAACGTCAGGAGGCGTGCCAGAGCGGCCGAATGGGACTCACTGCTAATGAGTTGCCCGCCTTAAAGCGGGCCGGAGGTTCAAATCCTCTCGCCTCCGCCAACAACTGAACATGCACCACCCAAGCGCCCGTAGCTCAACGGATAGAGCATCTGACTACGGATCAGAAGGTTAGGGGTTCGAATCCCTTCGGGCGCACTTCTGGGTCATCGGGGCCGTCTGGCCGACCGGAATCTCCGTTTGCCACCCATTCGAATGGGACACCTGTCCGCAGCGCCCATGCGATCAACATTGGCCGAGTCGGCGGTTTGCCCTTGCCATTCAGCCATCCGTTCACTGTGTTCCGGTGAACTTCGAGATGGTCGGCCATCTGCTGTTGTGACATGTTGGCGACGCGCAGCGACTTCATAAGCCTGTCGGCGAGATCCCACTGTGGGACCGCCAGACCGTCTGTGCTGATGCTCATGCGCTAACTCTTGCACCAAGATCGTGCACGCGCAAGCTTCCGCAACAAATTGTTACCTGGACTACAGGTGCACGACACGTTTCGATTCACCCTTGCATGTGCATAGGCACTCTGCCTATGCTCTTGCTTATGCAGATGCACAATACGAGTGCAGACGATGAAATCGTCTCTTCCGAAGCCTGCAAGATCCTCCAAGTCGACCGAGCCACCCTGCTCCGCTGGGTCGCTGACGGTCAAGTAGCGCACACCCGGAAACTCCCCGGCCGCACCGGAGCATTCCTGTTCCGCCGAGGCGACATCCAAAAACTTGCCGACAAGCGGGCCACCACCAAAGCCGAAGCCAGCGCATGACCGCCGCAGTCGAGCTGTTCACCTACGACGACCACACGGGATCGTTTCCCGCCGAGGTCCGTGTCGTCATCAACGCCTCCGACGGTGAACCGCGGTTCGTCGCGGCCGATCTCTGCGCCCTGCTCGACGTTGGCCGCACCCACGACGCCGTGCGCGGCCTGGACGCCGACGAAAAGGGTGCGGAGACTATCCGCACCCCCGGCGGCGACCAGGAAATGACGGTCGTCACCGAAGCCGGCATGTACGCGCTGATCCTGCGCAGCCGCAAGCCCGAGGCGAAAGCGGTCCGCCGCTGGATCACCCACGACGTTCTCCCCGCAATCCGCCGCACCGGCTCCTACTCGACCGTTCCTATGCCGGCCGTCCCGCAGACGTTCGCCGAGGCGCTGCGGCTTGCCGCCGACGAGCATGAACGCGCTGAGCTGGCCGAGGCGCGCAACCGCGAGCTCGAGCCCAAAGCGGAGGTGGCCGATCGGCTCCTCAACGCCGAGGGCGACCTGTCGGTGCGGGACGCGGCGCAGGCGCTGACTCGGGCTGGGGTGAAGGTCGGACAGACACGACTGTTCACGATGTTGGAAACCCGGTACGGGTGGATCAGTCGCGCGCCGGGGGATGGCCGGTACCGGGTGAAGCAGGCCGCGATCGAGTCGGGCTGGATGTCGGTGATCCCGCAGTCGCACTATCACCCGAAGACCGGGGTGCTGGTTCTGGATCCGCCGCAGCCGCGCGTCACACCGAAGGGGTTGCAGCGCATCCTGGTCGATCACGGTGGTGAAGCGTGAGCGGGTTCGCATTCCACGCCGAGCCGGCCACGGTCGTCGGCGACCAAGACAGTGAGTCGCGCCAGCTGTATGTCGGTGCTGGCTATGACGGCGACGACGAGAAGGTGTGCGTCGGGATTTTCGAGGAGTACCGGCATAAGGCGGCGATCTGCCTCAACCGTGATGAGTTGGCCGCGGTCATCGATTCGCTGATGGAGACGTTGGGCGAGTTGGACTGCCGGATCGGTGGTGTCGCATGAAGCGTGAGGCGTTCAGTGACTCGTCGCGGTGGTGGATCTACCGCAACACCATCACTCGCCGCTGGGATGTCTCGTCTCCGGCGGGTGGGGATTGCGCGCCGCTGCAGATCCATGATTTCCCGACTGGCGCTCAGGCGTTGGCCGCGTATGCGGCGGGTGCGTCGTGACTGCGGTGGCGCCGGGTTTCCGGTCTGTGTGTGCGTTGACGGGTGAGCGGGCTGAGGGGCCGTCGGCGTTTTTCCGCGCGCTCGATGTGCTGAACGCCCGCGACGAAAAGATTTGTGCCGCAGCGGATGACGCCGCTGATCGCGACGACTGGGTTGTTGACGAGTGGTGGGCTGACCGGTGATCGGGCTGCTGTTGCCGGTCGCGGTGCTGGCGCTGGTGGGTGTCGGTGCGGCGTTCGGTCGTCGTCGCGCGCTTGCTGATCACCGTTGCCCGCAGATTCACGTGTCGCCCGAGGAGTTGGACATCCCATGATCTGCAACCTGATTCGCTTTCCGTTCGCTGTCGTGGGCACTGTCACCAACTTGCTCGTGGATTGGCGTGATGCAAAGCGGATGGCCGATGCGTTGAGCGCGTTGGAGCCGTTCGACTTCGAAGCCCCCATAGATTCCGCGTCTGTTGCAGCCAGCGCGGATGCAGGCCAACGGGTTGGTTCGCGACCTGTCATTGAGGGCTTGGTACCACCCGAGAAGCCGCAACGGGACCACTCAGCATCTCCGGCAGTCACAGTCTCCGCGTTGAGTGACAGCGCGGTTTCGCCGTCCCTGGTCCCCCCGGGGGATGGCGATCGGCTCGGTAGCCCCTCCTCCCCCCCTGAGGCTACCGAGCCACACCAACTCGCTGGCCTGACGTTCGATGAGCTGACGTTCGCGGCCGCTGTGGTGGCGAACTACGCAGCCACGTTGCCGCGGCAAAGCCGGGCGGTGCTGTGCACGACCGACGAGCTGCACGAGTTGGCTGCGCGGTTGACCGCTGCGGCGAACGTCGCCCCCACCCCCTGAAACGACGACAGGCCCCCGTGTGCGCGGGGGCCTGCCTGACAACGGAACACCAACCGGAAGGAATCCCGTGTCTCGAAGAAGCGTATCTGAACTCCCTGCTACGGCGGTGAGGGTGTGGCAGCCGGAGGATGCCGCGGCTGTCCGCGAGCTGGCCGACGAGTTCCCCTCCGAGGTGGGGTCGTCGGTGCTGCTGGACCTGATCGTGGAGCGCGCCCGATGAGCAACGTGAAAGTGACGATCGAGCACAACGGGGTGGAGTACTTCGCTGAGTTGATGCGTGTCCGCTCAACAACTCTCGGCATGGAGGACCACGGCATCTGGACCGCGTTCCTGCAGTGCGAGGGATCTGGGACCGGTGTCGGGGTTGGCGGTTACAGCCTCGATGACAAGCCGGTCGAGATCATGGGCCAGCGGCGGCGGGTCGGCACGGCGGCCGGCATGGACTGGGTTATGCAGGTCGTGGCCCTGCTGGGCTGCCGGGACTGGGAACACGTCACCGGATGCCCGGTGTATGTGCCGTTCGCTGAGCCGGGTCACTGGGGTCAGCGGGTGAAGGGGATCGCGAACGTCGATACCGGCAAGGCGCTGATCTTCGACGAGTTCTACGAGGCGTGGCGGAACCGCTCGGCTGAGGCGGTGCAGTCGTGAGGCGGCGTGATGTGTCGCGGCTGCTGCTGGCGTGTGTCGCGACGGGCGGGGTGTTGGTCGGGTCGACGGGTGTGGCGCGCGCTGACTGGTTGGACGACTACGTGGTGGAGAACGCCGCGATCGTCTGCAGCGTGCTCGACTCCTATCCGTCGGTGGGCGGGGTCGAGGGTGTCGTGCTGGGTTTGATGGATGACGGTTTGGCTCCGGCGTCTGCGGGTGAGGTGTTGGCGCGGTCGGTGATCGGTTGGTGCCCTGAGCATTCCGCGGAGATGAACGCGTGGATCGCGAAGTGGTCGCGTGGCCGGGCGGCGGTGGCGTGATGGCGTATCTGCCGGCGTCGAAGGTCGCTCACCCGTTGAACGCTGCGTGCCCGGACTGCGAGTGCCCGCAGTGGCTGCACACGGCGCAGAAGTGCTTGACGTTGCGGCTGGTGGGCGGTACTCCGCGGGCACCGCAGTTGAAGCGGTGCCGCTGCACGAAGCGGGCGAAGGACTTCGCGTGACGGCGGCGGTGGAGTACGCGGCGGTCGACCTGGATGCGGTGTTGGAGGATGCGCGGTCGGCGGTGGCGGAGCAGGACGTGCACCGTGACCGGTTCGACCGCCTCGACCGGGTCCACTACCTGACCAGGCTGGGCTGCTCAGCCAGTGAGATCGCGACTCGGGTGGGGTTGTCGGATCGGCATGTGGTGCGGCTGCGGTCGAAGACTGTGCCCGCGGCGGTGGCTCGTCGGCTGCCGTATCCGAAATCGATCACCGATGAGCGTGCCGCTGAGGTGGAGGCGTTGGCGCAGCGGGTGTTTGAGTGGGCGGGCGCGCTGCGCGACGAGGACCCGGCCGTCGTCTTTGAGGGGTTGACCCGGTTGTCGCGGCAGCAGCTGCTCGAGTTCGTGATGGTGGCGTTGGCGATGGTGCCGTCGGAGGCGACGCTGCGGTCCGCGCTCGGCTGGGTGCTCGACCTGCCGGCCGCACAGGGGGTCGAGTGATGAGCGTGTCCTCGCGGTGCCGATCCGGCTGGACTGTCGTCGCGGCCGGTGTGCTCGCCTCGTTTCTGACGCCGTGGTTCTGGGTGGTGATCGTCGCGGGTGCCGTGATCGTGATCGTCGACGGGCTGCGCGACGCTCTGCACAACACGAGCCCCGAGACTCTCGCCCAGGTGATAGATGGCTGCGGTTACGACGACACTCCACACGGGCAGCAGGCGATTGAGGACGCGCCCCACTTCCGCGCCTGGGAGCGGCAGCTCGCCGGTACTTGGCCGAATGACGCTGGGGCGGTGGAGTAGATGCCCGCCCCAGCATGCGATCTCGACTGCACCTGTCGGAAGCACAGCCCGGTCCGGAACCTCGGTGGCCGTCCCTGCTCCCCGGACTGCACGTGCAGACGTCATGTTCGCACCCCTGAACACAACGCCCGCATCGGAATGAGCGTGGCACTGACAAGAGAGGCGCAGCGTGGCCGCTGATCAGATCAACCCCAGCCACTACCGCGGGTTCAGCAATGGCGCGGAAGTCATTGACATCGTCGAGCGCCTGAACTTCAACCGCGGCAACGCAATCAAGTACCTCGCTCGCGCAGGTAAGAAGCAGGACGCCGAGACGCTCACCGATCTACGGAAGGCCGCGTGGTATGTGCAGCGCGAGATCGACCGGATCATTGCCGACGGCAAAGAAACGGCGGAGAAGCCGTGAGCTTCTGGGCGGACAACCTTGAGTCGATCGACGCGTACGGGCATGAGCGTGAGGAGCGTCGCGCCGCGTCGGCGCAGATGTCGGAGATGGATCGGGCGGTGGGTTGCCGCCATGGCCGGATGAGCCGCGGGGACTGCCCGAGTTGCGGGCACAGCATCAAGGGGGAGTTGTGAACTCGAATGTGACGATCCTGCCGGGGTCCGACGAGTGGCGGGCCATCATCACACCGTCGAAAGTGGCTGCCATCCTCGGGGTTTCACGCTGGGAATCGGCCTACCGGCTGTGGCATCGCATGAAGGGTCTGGTTGATCCGGAGCCGCCGAAAGACATTTTCGACATCGGCCACGATTTCGAGCCCGCCGCTGCGAACCGGTGGGTGCGGAAGAACCCGGGGTGGCGGCTGTCGCGCGGTGAGGTGCAGATCGTCGCCGACCCGCAGCGGTTCGGGTTCCCGGTTGCGGCGACGCTGGATCGGCGGGCGACCCGCGGCCGCGCCCGCCGCGTCGTCGAGTTCAAGACGGCCCGCAAGCTTGAGGAGTGGGGCGACGAACTCACCGACGAGTGCCCGGAGGACTATGCGGCGCAGGTGATGTCGCAGATGCTGTTCACGGGGTGGACGCGGTATCCCGGTCATCTGTTGGTGTTGACGCCGTGGTTTGACGACCACATCTATGAAATCCGTTACGACGGCGCGGTGGCCGACTGGATTGTGCAGCGGTGCCGCGAGTTCTGGGAGTCGCTGTCCGGGGATGAGCCGCCGGAGCTGGACGACACGGTCGCGACCTACGAGTGCGTGCGCGCCATGCACCCCGACATCGATCGCGGCGTCGAGGTGCAGCTCGACGCGAAACTGGCGTGTTCGCTGCTGGATTGGGACCGCGACTACCAACATGCGGAGAAGCGGGTCCGGGGCTTCAAGTCACAGGTGCTCGACGCGATGGGCAACGCCCAGTACGCCAAGGTGGGCGACCTGCTCGTCGCTGACCGGCGCCCCCACGGACGGGGCGGTGTCGCGTTGACGCTGGCCCGGAAGAACACCGATCAGCTGATTGAAGAACACCACGACGAATACATGCACTACCTACCGAAGGGAACACCGGCATGACCATTGATCGAGCTGAGATCGTCACCGACATCGAGGTGCTGCCGCCCGCGCGGCCCGCAGCGTCCGAGGCGATCGGGCAGCTAATGGCGCACGCGGAGTCGATGACCGCAGCGAAGCAGCTCGCCGACGCGCTCTGCGACTCCGAGCTGGTGCCCGCCACCTACCGCGGTAAGCCGGGCAACGGCGCCGCCGCGATCCTCTACGGCGCCGAGCTGGGTCTGAACCCGATTCAGTCGCTGCAGCAGATCTTCGTGGTGCACGGCGCTCCCGCGATCTACGCGCGGACCGCAGTGGCGCTGTTGAAGCGGCACGGCATCGTGATCGAGACAGTGTCGTCGACGAATGATGCGGTGACGGTGCGGGGTTCAGATCCGCGGACCGGCCAGGTGGAGGAGTCGACGTGGGACATCGCGCGGGCTGACCTGGCGGGTTACACGAGCAATAAGAAGTACAAGACGGACCCGCAGGCGATGTTGTACGCGAAGGCGGCGATGGAGGTGTGCCGGAAGATCGCCCCGGATGTGCTGCTCGGTATCCCTTATGCGCGTGAGGAGTTGGAGCTGGAGCAGCAGCCGACGCGGGTGCGTTCGGAGCGTGGTGGTGTGGGTGTGTCGTCGTTGCGGGAGCGGGCGGCGAAGCAGCAGGCGAAGGCTGTGGAGGCTCCGCCCGCCGCGTCGGTGGATGCGGCGCAGTCGCCCCCGGAGCCGGCTAGTGCGCCGCAGGAGTCGAAGCCGCAGGGGTTGTCGAAGTCGGCCCGCCAGAAGTGGGAGAACGCCATGTTCGCCCTGCTGGCTGAGGGGGACTGCACCGAGAAAGACGACCAGCGGATGGTGATCACCGCGCTGGCCGGCCGCCCGTTCAGCGACATGCCGGAGCACCGCAACGGCGTCGACGACGACGAGCTCCGCAAGGTGGTGAACACGCTGTCGGATTGGAAGAAGGACGGCCGCCTGGCGGACGAGATCACGCAGGTGTTCACCGCCTACGTCCAGTACCAGTCCGCGGAGCAGGACGCCGCGATGGACGACGCCCGTGACGCCGCCGAGAGCGCACCAGCTGATGGCTGACGTGCGCATCGACTTGCCGTGGAAACGGCCGCCGTTGACGGCGAATCAGCGCATGCATTGGGCTGAGAAGTCGCGTGTCACGCGGGATGTGCGCCAGGCGGTGGCGTTGCTGGCGCGCTCAGTGAAGGCGCCGCCGACGGAGCGCCTGGCGGTGACGCTGCACTATCGGCAGGCGGTGAAGCGGCGCATCGACGCCCACAACCTGTACGCGCTGGTGAAGCCGTGCGTCGACGGGCTGATCGACGCCAAGGTGTGCCCCGACGACGACACCGAGCATGTGTCCACCCCTGAACCTGTCATCCACCCACCCGACCCGTCCGGGCCGGCGTTGTGGCTGGAACTCGACTATCCGAACGGAGAGAGCGAATGAAGCGTCGTCTTGCTGTGGTGCAGCGTGAGGAGGTCACCGAGGATGGTGTCCCGATCTTCTAGTACGTGGTGAAGGGCCGCAATGGGGCGGTGACATCGGTGTCGGAGACGTTCCCGGGCGCTGTCGACGAGCCTGCCGCTGGCGGCAACATCCAGGCGCCATCCACTGACACGGTCGCCGTGCTGATGGGAATCAGGAGCAACGCCTGATGGACATCTACGTAATCGCTGGGTACGGCAAGGTGTTCGGTGCGTCGGCCCGGTTGCAGGGCGCTGAGCTGATCCGTGCGGAGGTGGCTCGGGCGATGGCGGTCGGGCAGGACGGGAAGGTCGCGGACGAGGACTACCGGGGTGTCTATGACCGGCTTGAGGTCGTGAATACCGAGCTGCGGGACCTGGAGGACTGATGAAGCTGCATAACCACGTCATCATGGAGGAGCCGCGCGGCGGCATCATCTGGTACCCCCGATGGTTTTTCCACCTCCACCGAGGCCCCGAGTACGGCGAGCGCCGCATCCTGGATGGCCACCTGGAGTTTGTGCTGCGGAAGCCCACCACGGAGTTCGGGATCAGCTTCGAGGTCGGCACCCACGGGTCGGAGACGCCGTTCGACGGACACGTGAAAGTCGCTGGCACCGCCTTGTATTGGGGCATCGAGCAGGGCGGGAATCTCGCTACGTCTATCACACAGTTCTGGCTGAACCGGCTGCCTAACCGGCTTCGGAGCCGCGACTGCCTTATCGGCCCGGGGAAGCCTGAGACCTGCGACTGTCCCCCGTGGAATCCCGGCGCCAGCTTCAAGCGGCACCTCGGCCGCAACGGCGAGTGGTGCGAGTTTGTCCATGAGGGACGCCGGCTGAAATTCGACACCCACGATGGCCGGCTGTGGGTCGAGTTGTGGACCCGCAAGAACGGTTGGAAACGTGGCGAATTCGCCGAGTGGCGCTCGCGGAGCTTCCACCTCAACCCGCTTGATGTGTTGTTCGGTGCGCGCCGCTACTGGTACGACGATGTCGACACGGCCGAGCTGGAGATCCAGATGCCGGAGGCGACGTACCCGGTGACGGTGAAGCTGCAGCAGCAGCGGCACGGGCGGCCGAAGCTGCCTGGCCGGCACCTCAAGTCGTGGACCGTGAGCGTCGACGCGTCCGAGTGCAAGGGCATCCCGGACCATTACGACCACTCCGGCGGGTGGAAAGGCGATCGCGTCTGGGGGTTCAGCGTGAATCTGCGGGCGCATCGCCGCGACTGGCCCGTTGACGCGAAAGCCGCTATTGAGGCGCGCATCCTGAAGGACCGCGCGGATTCGGGATTCCGTGAGCCCCTTCCGCTGGACGCCGACTGATGGCGCCGACCGCGACTGCGAGTTTGCCGCGGAGAAGAACGACAGCGACATGTGGGTGGGTCGGTGTCGCCAGTTCGAACATCGTGGACAAAGTCAGCGCGAAGCTGCGTCAGATCGACGGGCAACGCTCCGGGTCGAAGGCGGCGCAGCGATGAGTCTGTATGTGTCGGTGCACATCAACGACGAGTTGGTGGAGCGGGTCGAGGTGACGCGCGACCACGACGACAACGGAACTGATCCGGAGGCGGTCAACACCTACCGGTGGCACTTTCGTGGAGCGTCGGGTGAGATCACCCACCGGTACGGCAACGGGGCGATCGAGCTGGCTCAGCGCGCGCTGCACGAGGTGGCGACCCGCCTGGCGGTGGCGTCGACGATCGGGCTGACGTCGGAGCAGGTGGATGCGCGACTGTCTGCGTTCAAGTTCAGCCCTGACGGCAGCATCTTCGGGCCGGATTCGCTGCAGGACATATGTGATCGGGTCGCGCTCATCGGGTCGACGGACTGCCCGTGCGGCACGTCACCCCATCTGAACGCGCTGCACGACCTGGCGCTCACTGATCTGCCGGCGCTGCTGCGGGTGCTCGGATGAAGCGGGGTGTGGCGTTGGTGGATCAGTTGGTGCGGTGTCGTGTGCGGGCGGGGTTGACGCAGGCGCAGGTGGCGGACGTGATCGGGGTGTGCCGGTCGACGGTGGTGAAGTTTGAGAACCAGCAGGCTGACCCACGCTTGCACACACTGCTGCGGTACGCGCACGCGGTCGGCGCTGATCTGGTGATGGTGGCGGAGGCGCGCGATGCCTGACCAGGACGCTGTCGAAGACAAGGCGCTGGCCGCCGCCCACGCGGTCAGTCAGCAGGTCGGCGCGCTGTGGCTGCAGGCCCACGCTGACGGGATGCGTAACGGCATGGAAGCCGGCGCGCTGCACGTCGACGTCGCCGTTCAGGGCGCCCGGCAACTCGACATGCCGACAGACTTCGTGGAGTTTCTCGAGTCTCTACGGGATCAAATCAGGTTGTACGCGTTGCAGATCCCCGACACTGCTGACGGGACGGGATCGTGAGTCGGTCGCGTCCGCGCAGGTCGAAGCAGCACCGCCAACCCGTGCAGGGGTCGCGGTGTCCGACACCCCGCAAGTTGGCGTGGTCGACACGGGAATCCGCCGAGGACGCCCTCACCTACTTCACGTACCGGGACGCACCGAAACGCGCTGTCCGCGTCTACCTGTGCCCGGGTTGTAAACAGTTCCACCACACCAGCAAGCCAGGAGACTAGGAGAACCGAATGTCGAACACCCCGCAGTACTTTCAGTGCCGGCTCCGGCGCGGTACCACCGAAACAGTCGGCTGGATCGAGGCGCGCGGCGCGAAGGTCGGCGCGCAGATCGAGTTGCTGCCCGCACGCGAACTGTGGGATGTGGTCGAGGTATTCGCCCACGCCCTGCCGGGCACTGATCTGAAAGAGCAGCAGCGGCTCAACCGCAACAGTCTCCCATCCGTGGAGGCGATGCGCTGATGAGCACCGACCCCGACACCCAGCGCGGAATGTACCCGAAGTACCGCGTCGAGAAGATCAACGGCAAACCAGTAGGGCAGTGCTTTGTGCTCGAGGAGCACGACCCGCACGCGATTGCCGCGCTGCGCGCCTATGCCGAATCCTGCGCGGACCAGTTCATCAGCCTCGCAACGGATCTATCGCTCATGGCCGACGGCTGGCAGACCCGGCAAGCGAACGCGGCCAAGGGGGAGTGATGTACGAATCGTCCACCGTTCGGTCGCTGCGCGCCGGCCGTGACACCGCGTGGGCGGCTTTGCAGCCCGCGTTCGATCATGCGATCGCGCTCGCGAAAGAAGCCGAGTACCAAGCGGATCGCGCAGCCAATGAGGTCCAGCAGCATTGCCCGGCAGCGTATCCGCCGCTCGTCGAGCTGCTTGCGGCGTCCGTCCCGGACGCCGGGCCCTCACCCGCGGAGGTGCCGTTCTGATGGCGATCCTGGTCCCTGCGAAGGATTTCGTTGACGTTGCCGACGCGATCCGTGAGGTTCAGCGCAGCCTCGGCGATGACGGCAACGTGTATGTCGTCGTCAACGACGATTACCTCGAGCTCCGCGAGGGCACGAACGTCACCTACGGCGGCCGCCCCTTCACCCCGGCCCGCCCGGACGGTGATCGGTCATGACCTCTCTGCCGGCTCATCTCACGGCGCAGATCGATCAGACCAGGGCCGGGCACAACACGCGCCTGGACGCTTTCGTCGGGGCGGCTCGTGAGCTTACTGACGCCGGGAATGATCAGTCCGCGATCTGTGCTGCCCTCGCGGTCGAGCTGACGAAGTTCTCCGAATCCAGCCCTAACGCGCACCAACACGTCGCCGACATTCTGGCGGTCGCGATTCTCCGGCTCGCGTATCCGGAGGTGAAGCCCTGATGTCCGACATGCTCGTCGACGAGCTGATCAGCTTCGACCCCAGTGCCCCTGGTGTCGCGCCCGGCTGGGTGTACGCGCAATGCGAGGCCTGCGGTGCTTACCGCGTCGCGCCGCAGCCCGCCGCCACCGACTGGGCGGAACAACACGTGACCCGGCACCGCGGCGGCCGCCACTGCCACTGGGCCGCCCCCTACGTGCCGCTCGTCGCTGACCCCGGCGACTACGCCGGCCGGCACCGCTCCCACACCGACTGGTACTGGACCCTCACCGGACGCCCCCGCGGCCAGGTGTGGAAATCACCGATCGGGTGGGCCCGCATCATCGCACCCTGCGTCGGCCAAACCGTTGACGACGGACGCTACATAGGTCGCGTGGAACGCATGACCCGCGACCACACCGGACAGCTGGTGCCCCGATGAGCCGCCGGGGGTACGACCGCCGGCGGGTCTGCGCCGAGGACGGCTGCCGCGAGGTGACGATCACGAACTACGAGTTCAAACGCGACTACGCGGACGCGGCCCGCCGCGAAAAGAGCCAACCGCCGTGGAAATGCCTGCGGCACAGCCGCCCCCGCGAGGTGCTGTCGACCACCAACCGCGCCACCGTGGGGGTGCTGGAGTGCGTCGAAAGCGAGTACGGCAGCCGCTTCTGGCACAACGGTGAACGCAGCACCACCGGGTGGGAACACGGCCCCGGGTTCATGGCGTGGGCGAAAGACTTCCCCGTCGGTACCAAGCTCGTCGTGTCGACCGACATCGAACTGCCGGACGGGTTCACCCCGCCGCCGGTGAATGAATCGGATCACGCGAAACCCACACCCCCGACGTACTTCGCCGACCCCGTGGAGCTCGACTGATGGCGATCTACCCGCTCGGCTCACCCGAGCTCCGCCAGCACGTCGCCCACATGGTGTGGCTGTCCCAACTGGCCCCGCTGCAACGCATCCAGGTCGACGGCGACGTCGAGCGGGTCTACGCCACCATCCGGAAGGACCTGTTGTGAGCGCCGCGATCGAGAACGAAATGCTCTGCTGCCCCGCTGAAGACGGCGCCCACTGCGACGTCATGGCCCGTGAGCTTGTTGGCTTCACACCGCACTGCTGCACGTTGGACGACGGCCACGACGGCGCCCACGAATGCGCCTGCGGCCACCGATGGGGAGACGACGATGGAGATTAAAATCAATGACCATAGCCGCCTCAGGCGGCTATTTGATGGTTCGCAGCAGTTCGCTGTATCGCTGATCGGGGCCCAATCCGCTGATCGTCCACCTGTGGCCGCAGCTGCACTCAAACTGGCCCAGGCCCACTGCCCGCAGATCGTGCCCCTTGGCGCGGTGGTGCGCGGCAGGGGTATTGCCGACGCGGTTGCTCGCCATTGGTCGAGGATACGCACATCAGCCCTGGATATGGTCGGCGCGGACGAACACTTCCCATGGAACTACACCGAGTTCGGCGTTCTTTGTGCATGTGGCGAGCCGATGTCCGCGCGGGAAGTGTGCCCGCGCGACTTCGGTGACGACCTGACAAATCACAGGCTGTTGCGAGCGGTCGCACTGTCCGTCATCACGCCGATTCACTCGGCAGTTGTCGAGCTTGAGTGGCAGTTGACCAGGCTAGGCACCTGGATTCGGGACGACCAATGAGCGATCAGACCCTTCGCATCGGTTCCCTTTGCTCCGGCGCTGGCGGCCTCGACATGGCCGTCGAGCAGGTGTTCGGAGCCCGCACCGCTTGGCACTGTGAGCTGCCAACACTGATCGAGAAGAAAGGCAACAAAACCCGGGAACGGCACAACTCAGCGGTGGACGTGCTCGCCCACCGCTGGCCAGGTGTACCAAACCACGGCGACCTCATCGCCACCGACTGGTTAGCTGTCGAGCCGATCGACATCATGTGCGCGGGGTGGCCATGCCAACCCTTCAGCCCCGCCGGAAGACGAAAGGGCGCCGACGATGAACGCGCTATCTGGCCAGATATTGCACGGGCAATTCGCGTGGTTCGACCGCGAATTATCGTGCTGGAGAACGTCACAGATGTCCTTACTCGGGGAGAGTTCACACGAGTCGCCAACAGTTTGGCCCCGCTCGGGTATGACCTCCGATGGACATGCCTGCGCGCTTCGGATGTCGGCGCCCCTCATCCGCGCGACCGACTATTCATCCTTGCTGCCGACACCACGCGCGATGGATGGGAACTTGTCGACACCGCACTGCAGCTGCATTCACTGCGACAGGCCAGCGCACTGCCAGAGGCAGCCGGGGGCGCCGAGGCCATGCGAGTGCCTTCGGTGTCAGAAAGCGATAGCAGCTTCTCCCGAGGGGATGCCGTAGCAACGTACCTCGGCGCTATCGTGTCGCTTCTCCCCACGCCGTGTGCGTCGGATGGCGCGCCTGGTGGTGCAGCAGATCCAGGGGCGCGTATAGCCCAGGGGCACCACGTTCAAATGATTGACGTGGGCACGCGCCCGGACCTTTTCGGAAAGTACGAGCCTGCAATTCGCCGTTGGGAGGCCCTGACCCGTCCAGCGCCGCCGCCGTCTGAGCCGAACTCAAAGGGTAAACCGCGCCTCAACCCAGCTTTCCCTGAGTGGATGATGGGCTGGCCTGCTGGGTGGGTCACCGCCGTGCCCGGGATTTCTCGCAATGATCAGCTGCGCATCATCGGCGCGGGTGTCGTTCCACAACAGGCCGCGGCCGCGGTGCGCTCGCTACTCGCCGTCAGCAAGGCCCAGCGATGACCGTCCATCGTCTTGACGACTACCGTCCGTTCGACATCGGGGCTCCCGATCGCTGCTGGAAGTGCGGGACCAACGCTGATGTCACGAAGTGTGGGGGCGAAGGCGGCTACGCGTGGACGTGCCGGCACTGCCCACATCCGAGCGAGGCGTGACCGCGATGGCTGATCCGCGCATCCGAATCCTGTTCACCCCCGAACAGATCCGATCCTTCGGCCGATGCCCGGACTGCGGATTCCACCCACCGACTCAAGATCACCACCCAGACTGCCCCACCCTGAAGGAGTCCACACCGTGACCGACATCGTTTTCCTCGACACCGAAACCCTCGGCCTCCACATCGACTCGCCGATCTGGGAGCTGGCCGCGATACGCCGCACACCCGACGGCAACGAAGCAGCCCTGCACATGTTCATCCAGCACCAGCCCGAGCCGTGGATCAGCGACCCACGCTTCCCCGCAGAGTTCGTCGCCGACTACCGCAACCGCTACCACCCCGATGACGCTGCCCGCCCCCTCGAGGCCGCCCGCATGCTTGAGGCGTTCCTGAGCGGACGCCCCCACATCATCGGCGCCGTCCCCGATTTCGACACCACCCGCATCCGCCACCAACTCCTCGCCCCGCTCGGTATCGGCGACCTGTGGCACTACCACCTGATCGACGTGGAGAACGTCGTCGCCGGATACCTGGCGGGCCGCGCCGCACTCGGCGACTTCGACGCCGCAGCGGCAATCGTGGGCCCGCCCTGGTCGTCCGACGACCTCTCCGCAGCCATCGACATCAACCCCGCCGACTACGCCCGGCACACCGCGCGGCACCCAACCCGGCGACTGAACTGCTGCACCCGACCTCTTTACCGTGCACGACCGCACCACAAGTAGTTCAAAACTAGGGCAGGAGAACAGCGAATGCCTAACCCGCGCTGGGCCACTGAGGACCAGGCCGCCGAGCACGTCGGGGTCAGTGTGTACACGATTCGCCGCTGGCGCGATCAAGGACTCATCGCAGGCTACCGGTTCGGTTCTCGCTGCCTGCGGTATGACCTGAACGAAATCGATGCGATGGCAACGCGAAACGACGATGTGACAGGAGAGCGCAGTGCCGCGCATCAGGACGCTTAAGCCCCAGTTCTGGGATTCCCCATCCACCGCGAAGGCCGATCTGGCGTGCCGGCTGCTGTTCATGGCGATGTGGAACTGGGCCGACGACGCCGGCCGCGGAACCGCGAACCTCAAGGAACTCGAGGCCTTCGCGTTTCCCCACGACGACATCGCAGACCTCCCCCGCCGGGGTAGTAGCGGAATTTCCGCGCCTGTGTGGCGGAACTTCGCGGAGCTGTTTTCAGAGACCGTCGAGGTTTACAACGTGGCCGTCTATGTACACCACGGGCGGAAGTACTACGAAATTAGCTCATTCCGCGTTCACCAGTCGAAGAACTTCCGGCCCGACTCCAACCTCCCCGGCCCCGACGACGGCCAAAAATGGGACATAGCCAGCGAATACGGGCTCAGGCAACTAGGCGAACCACCCCAATCAGCGGAAGTTCCGCCGGACAGTAGCGGAAATTCCGCGCTTAGCTGCCGAACATCGCCGTTAGATAGGGATGAGGATAGGGATAGGGATGAGGATAAGAACCCCCCTACCCCCCACCCCATCGAAGACACCCTCTGCGAACCACAACCGCCCCGCACAAAAACGGGGGCGGACATCGCCCGCACCCGAATCACCAACCTCCCCACCCGCGCATCGCAAGCAGCCATGGCCATCGCCCACGCCTACAACGACACCCTCGACGTAGCACTCACCCCCAAACTGCTCCGCGAAGTGGCCACCGAAATCGACGGCTGCCTCCGCGCCAACAACCCCCCCGAAGCCATCGCCGCCGGCATCCAAGCCTGGACAGCCAGCGACTCCTGGGCCCCCACCCAAATCCCCCGCTTCGTCCACAAAGCCAACAACCGCACCCGCGCCAACGGACACGGCACCCCCACCACCAAAGCCCTCGACTACGACGCCGCAGCAGCCCGCGTACTCCAAGCCATGGGAGCCACACCATGAACCTCAACGCCACCCCCGACGACGTCCGCAACATCGCCGAAGTCTGCAAACTCGCCGCCATCCTCGACGACAACTTCGGACGAGCAGACGACGCCCGCATCGCCGCCTGGGCCGAACGCGCCCACCACCACAACCTCACCCGCGACGACCTACTCGACGCACTCCAGACCTACTACGACACCGACCCCAAAGCCCGCGAACGCCCCATCGGCATCGCCGCCCTCATCCACCACGCCCGCACCACCAAACGCGACCGACTCGCACGACAAAACACCGACCCCGAACCACCCCCCGACCCCTACAGCGCCGACGCACTCTCTGCCCTCACCCCACCCGGACCCGCACCCGGCGACACCCCCCGACTCACCGCAGCACGCCAAACCCTCCACACCTGCTGCGGCCGCACCCAATGTGGACCCGCCATCGCCGAATACAGCGCCGCCCTAGCCGAAGCAAGGCGCAGGCAAGGAAACCACCCCACAACCGCCTGAAAGTCGCTCCACGGGCCACACAGCCCCAGGAACGGGCCACTAGACGCCGCTCCACACCCCCGAAAACGCAACCACGTCAACCACAACCCCCACCCACCGCCTGCACCGAATACCAACACAATCCCAACATGCCGCCCGACCGCGCACGCACCGACAGCCGCACCCGCGCCGAAGAGGCCTACCGCTTGCAATGCCGAGGCTGGACCCTCCAAGAAATCGCCGACAAACTCGACTTCCGAAGCCGCAGCTCAGCACTCACAGCCATCCGCCGCCACATCCTCCGCATGCCACCCGAAGACCTCGAAACCAAACGCACCTACACCGCCGGCACCTACCAACAATCACTCGCCAGCCTCTTCCGCCAACTCGCCAAAGCCGAAGACGACAACGACCACGCCGCCGTCGCCACCCTCAACCGAGCCATCGCCGACGTCGCCGACAAACACGCGAAGCTCACCGGCCAGCACGTCGTCCAGGCGCGTGAGGTCGAAGTGAAAGGCCAAGTGCAGGTGCAGCACTCCAGCGCCCAAGCGGTCATCAGCCAGGCAACTCAGGACTTCCTCGCCATCGCGGCCGGCCACGCAGATGCCGGCCGACTCCCCGTCATCGACGGCGAAGTCATCACCGAACAGGAACCCGCATGACTCAACCGGTTCAGGCCGCCATCAAGGCCGCGATGGCTGTTGCGGGCGACGTCGCTGAAGGCCGACTGAGCGCCGCGCAGCTCGAGCAGGTCGCCGCCGCCGAGTGCCGCGGCCTGTTCGGGCAAGTCATCGGACCCGACGACCCACTCTGGCCGCTGCAACTCGACGTGGCGCGCGGCGTCCTCGCCGCCGGCGGGGTGCCCGCCAACGAACTCGCCGAATGGCTGGCGGTGCAACGGCAAGCCGAGGGGCTGGAGGCGTTGGACCCGGCGGCCCAGCTGGCTGCCGCGGGCGTCGCGGCTATCGGCAGCCATGTCGGGGGCAAGGGTCACACTCCACCCGTGAGCGTCGAAGTGATCCCCACAGGCGTGCCAGTCGACGGCGTCGTCGACTCCGTGCCGCCCATCGACAGCGACCAGCCCGAGCATGTGCTCGACGACGACTGCTGGTGCGACCCCGTAGTCGAGGTCGTTGAGGGCCGCGGACGCCGCACCCATCGCGAGGGTGGCGATGCGTGAGGCGTGGCGTGTCCTGGTCGCAATGCTCCGCGGGGTGGCCGAGGAGGGGCGACGCCAAGGGATGAGTGATCTCCTGGCTCGATCGGTCGCTATCGGAACAACGATCGGGATGGACGGAGACCAGCGGGTGCTATGGCGCACAGACCGCGGCGCCGAATTCAGCACAAGCTACGCAGATGCTGCGGCCTACGGTCGGCCTGTCGCAGAACTTTAGTTGTGAGGCAAGCATCGGCGGTGCTCGAGACGCGGAGCCGACCAGCGCGGATGCTGTCGCGAAAGTCGCCGCAAAATAGTTACCGCAGAACCTTGTATTGCGGAACTTTTGCGATTAGCGTCAGGGGTATGAACATCACCATGATCACCACCATCGCCCCGCTCCGCCTTCGCTGTCGGGGTCCTGTTCGGCGCCGCTGCCGGTATCACCGCCGGACCCGCGCTGATCGCCCAGGCGCAGGCCCAGCCCGCCCTCCAGGAGGACGACCCCGGTTGGTCGTGCGCCGCGTCTGGGGACCGTGGTGTGCGGCCCGCTGGGCGACAACTGGGGCCACGCGCCGGGCTGCTACAACGAGGCCGGCGCGCTGGTGGCCGTGTGGCCGTGCCATGTGGTGGTCGACCCCGGCACGGGTGAGAGCAACGTGTACACGGGGCTGGCGCAGTGATCACACTGGAGCAGGCCAAAGAGCACGTCGGCCAAAAGGTCGTCTACCGGGCGCCGCACATCGACGGTGACGAGCCTGGCGAGGAGGGTGTCATCACCGCTGTCAGCTCGGTGTACGTGTTCGTGCGGTTCGGCGCCGATACGGGCAGCAAGGCGACGCCTGCCGAGTATCTGGAGCTGGTGGCCGGATGACCGCCGACGAGCAGGGCCAAGCCGTCCCCGAGGTGGGGGCGGCCTCGCCGCGTCTACAGGACGTGATCTACGAGCACCGCTACTGGCACGCGATCCTGCACTGCGGGTGCACGCGTGACGACGAGAACGCCGACACGATCGACCGCGAGGAGCACGCTGCGCACGTCGCTCAGGTGTGGCGTGAGGCGTGCATGATCCGCACGGTGGAGCAGCTCGCCGCGCTGCCGGAGCAGTCGGTCGTCCGCAACATCGCGTGGGGCGTCACATTTGAGCGCGTCGTACAGAACGACGGCACCGTGCAGTGGTGGTCGCCCGCCGGGCTGCGGCAGGACACGGTCATGTTGCCGGCGCTACTGGTGTGGTCCCCGGACTGGGAGGCGTGATGGCCGGCGATGTGGTGGCGCGTGCACAGGCCGCGCTGGAGGGTGTGACCGAGGGGCCGTGGGAGGTCGAGGAGCAGCGGGATCTGATGTCGGGGACGACGGAGTACCTGCTGCGTGAGATCGAGCAGTTCCGCGGATACCGCAACAACGTCCACTGCGGCCAGGACCGGGCGTTGGCGGGGTTCATCGCTGCTGCGCGCAGTCTGGTGCCTGAGTTGGTGCCTGAGTTGGTGGCGGAGGTGGAGCGGCTGCGGGGCGATCGGTATGACTGGATGGCTGACGAGTTGGTGGTGATCGCCGACGATATGTTCTCCGGCGACGACGGGGGGTGTGCTCCAGCGGAAGCTGATCGGGTCTGTCGTAGC
>NZ_JAQIIY010000025.1:0-86453 GCF_036946525.1 Mycobacterium kyogaense
CCGGCGCGCCAACACGGTGACTTCGCGCGTCTGGCCGACGCTGACCGAGCCGTTGCGAACCCGTTCGGATCTTCGCCGGGAAGTACTGGCTGCCGGCGGTTCAGACGCGGACTGGGCATGGCGGGCACTCGTCGACGAGCCGGTCGGTGACGCCATCACTGCGGCGGTGCGCAACGACCTGGTCCGCGGAGTGATGGCCACCGATGCCCTGATCGGAACCTTTGCCGCGCTGGAGGATTCGTCGCTGCAGCAGAATGTCTGCTTTCTCTACCACCTGATCGGCGGAGGGACCGGAGACTGGGATGTGCCGGTCGGCGGCATGGGTGCGGTCAGCGGAGCGCTCGCCGCGGCGGCCGCGGGCTTCGGCGCCGACATCATCACCGGCGCCGAGGTCGAGGCGATCACGCCCGACGGTGAGGTGCGGTACCGCCACGGCGGTGTGCAGCATGGCGTCGTCGGCGAGCATGTCCTGGCCAATGTCACGCCCGCTGTCCTGGCGCGGCTACTCGGGGAGGACGTCCCCCACGTCGCACCCGGCGCGCAGGTGAAGGTGAATCTGATGCTGCGGCGGCTGCCCCGCCTGCGTGACGACAGCGTCACCGTCGAGCAGGCGTTCGGCGGCACCTTCCACATCAACGAGACCTACAGCCAACTCGAATCTGCCTATCGACTCGCCGCCGACGGCACTGTGCCGGAACCGCTTCCGTGTGAGATCTACTGCCACTCGCTGGCAGACCCGACGATCCTGTCCGATGCGCTGCGCGCCTCGGGAGCCCAGACGCTGACGGTCTTCGGCCTGCACACACCGCACCACCTGACGGCGAGCGGGACCCCCGAGCGGTTACGCGACACGCTGACCTCCGCGGTGCTGACGTCGTTGAATTCGGTTCTCGCCGAACCGATTCACGACGTCCTGATGGAGGACGCCGCGGGCCGGCTGTGCATCGAGACCAAGACCACGGCCGATCTCGACGACGCCCTGGGCATGACGAACGGCCACATCTTCCACGGGGCGCTGACGTGGCCCTTCGCCGAGGACGACGAACCGCTGTCCACGCCGGCGCAGCGGTGGGGCGTGGCGACCACGCACGAGCGAATCCTGCTGTGCGGATCGGGTTCCCGCCGCGGCGGTGCCGTCTCGGGCATCGGGGGGCACAACGCCGCGATGGCGGTGCTCGGCCGCTAGCTCACCTCAGCGGCCCGCGAGCTTGTCCAGCAGCGAGCGCAGCGTCGCCAGGTCGTCGGCGTCGAGACCGGTCAGCATGTCCGGTGCCGGGTCCCGGACGTCGTCGATGGCGCGCACCAACTCGCGCCCCGCATCGGTCAGCGACACCACCTTGCAGCGCCGGTTCTGCGGGTTGATCTCACGGATCACGAGACCGCGCTGTTCGAGGTCGTTGATCGCGACCGTCGCAGCGGGTGCGTCGACTGTTGCCGCGGCGGCGATCTCCTTGACCGTCATCGGCTTACGACGCAGCCGCATCAGGATGCGCACCCGGCTGAACGGCAATCCGGAGCGGTCCACGACGAGGCGTTTCCACCCGTCGAGGTTGTCCATGACCAGTGCGGACATGTCCCGCCACACGCCGTCGGCCATCGTGTCACCGGACACGAGCGCTCACCGGGGTCGGCGTGCCGGCGATCAGTGGCGCCAGTCGGTCGGCAGACCGTTGCGCGCGTTGCGATGTCGAGAACACCCCGAGGCCCAGGATCACGAATCCGAGCGCCACACAGACGAACCAGAGCGGTCGGGCGGCCGACGCGAAATCCGCGCCACCCATCGTGATCGCGGAACCGGCAACCGAACCGCACAGCGCGACGCCGATACTGACGCCGACCTGCCGGCTCGTCGAGGTCACCGCCGATGCGGCCCCGGCGCGGTCCAGCGGCATCCCGCCGACCGCGGCATTGGTGATCGGTGCGTTGACCATGGCGAACCCGATGCCGAAGACCGCGAACACGATCACCAGCCACCACACCGGCGTCGATGCTGTCAGGAACGTCAGCATGGTGGCCGCCGCCGCGATCAGCGCCCCGGCGATCACCAGGGAGGGGCGCGCACCGAACCGGCCGACGAGGCGACCGGACAGCGGAGAGAAGACCAGTGCGCCGATCGCGATGGGCAGGTAGATGAGGCCGGTGTGCATCGCCGAGAAGCCCCGCTCGCCCTGCAGGTACAGCGACATCATGAACAGGAACGCACCCCACGCGGAGAAGGCACTGACCGCCGAGATGGTGGCGGAACTGAACGGGATGCTGCGGAAGAACCGCAGATCCAGGAAGGGGTCGTGGCGGCGTGATTCGTAGCGCAGGAACGCGGCGAGCGCCACGACGGCGACGACGGCGACGGTGAGGACCCGGTGGTGGGTCCACCCGAGCACCGGACCCTCGATCAGCGTGTAGACGATGCCGAACAGCGTCACGACAGCCAACAGCTGCCCGATCGGGTCGACGCTGCGCATGGTGGCCGATTTCGTCTCCGGCACGAAGATGGCGGTGAGGATCAGCGCGGCCGCGCAGATGGGGAGGTTGATCCAAAACACCGAGCGCCAGCCGACCGTCTCGATGAGCAGGCCGCCGACGATCGGTCCGAGCGCCATCGAGATGCCCGTCACCCCGCCCCAGATACCCAAGGCCCGGGCCCGTTCCTGACGTCCGACGAAGATCTGCGAAATGATCGACAGTGCAACGGGATTGAGCATCGAGCCACCGATGCCCTGCAGGAAACGGGCACCGATCAGGGCGTCGATGCTGGGCGCCAGGCTGCAGGCCAGCGAGCCCAGTGCGAAGAGGGTCAGGCCGATCTGGAACACGCGCCTGCGGCCGAACCGGTCACCGGTGGCCCCGGACAGCATCAACAGCGAGGCCAGCACCAGCGTGTAGACGTCGAGCACCCACTGCATCTGCGAGGGCGACGCCGAGAGATCGGTGCGGATGGCCGGGATCGCGACGTTGACGATCGTGGCGTCCATCGAGACGATCAGCAAGCTCAGGCAGCAGGAGACCAGAACGATCGTCTTGCGCCTGGGCGTCAGGTTGCCGACAGTTTCATTCACACAACAATTGTGAAACTACAACTGTCACGATCGCAAGTGACGTCAGTGTGACGCTCGGCGCAATCGAGCGCGCGCAGAATGCCGGGAATTGCGGCGCGTCGGCGTGCAAACACGCGCGTTCGCCGAAGGGGGCGCCCCCAGCTCGCCGAAGGGGGCTAGCGGGCGTCGAAGTCGATGTAGTCGCGCTCGGTGTAGCCGGTGTAGATCTGCCGCGGACGGCCGATCTTGTTGGGCTCGCCGTGCATCTCCCGCCAGTGCGCGATCCACCCCGGCAGGCGGCCGAGTGCGAACAGCACGGTGAACATCCGCGTCGGGAAGCCCATGGCCCGGTAGATCACGCCGGTGTAGTAATCGACGTTCGGGTAGAGCTTGCGCTCGACGAAGAAGTCGTCGGTCAGGGCGATCTCTTCGAGCTCCTTGGCGATGTCGAGCAGCTCGTCCTGCACACCGATCTTGCCCAGGATCTTGTCGGCCTGCTCCTTGACGATGCGGGCCCGCGGGTCGTAGTTCTTGTAGACCCGATGGCCGAAGCCCATCAGCTTGACGCCGTCCTCGCGGTTCTTGACCTTCTTGACGAACGTCGCGACGTCGTCGTCACCCTTGCGGATCTTCTCCAGCATCTCGAGCACGGCCTGGTTCGCGCCGCCGTGCAGCGGACCCCACAGCGCGTTGATACCGCCGGAGATCGACGTGAACAGGTTGGCCTGCGAACTGCCCACCAGGCGCACCGTCGACGTCGAGCAGTTCTGCTCGTGGTCGGCGTGCAGGATGAAGAGCATGTCGAGCGCGCGGACGAGCTCGGGATCGACCTCGTAGGGCTCGGCCGGGAACCCGAACGTCATCCGCAGGAAGTTCTCCACCAGCGTCAGCGAATTGTCCGGGTACAGGAACGGCTGCCCCTCGGACTTCTTGTAGGCGTAGGCGGCGATGGTCGGCAGCTTGGCCAGCAGCCGGATCGTCGACAACTCCACCTGCTGTGGGTTGAACGGGTCCAGCGAGTCCGGGTAGTAGGCGCTCAGGGCGTTCACCGCGCTCGACAGCACTGGCATCGGGTGGGCGTCGCGGGGGAAGCCGTCGAAGAACCGCTTGAGATCCTCGTGCAGCAGTGTGTGCCGCTGGATCTGGGTGGTGAACTTCTCCAGCTGATCGGCGGTGGGCAGTTCGCCGTACAGCAGCAGGTAGCTGACCTCGATGAAATTGGACTTCTCCGCGAGCTGCTCGATCGGGTAGCCGCGGTAGCGCAGGATGCCGGCATCGCCGTCGATGTAGGTGATGGCGCTCTTGGTCGCAGAGGTGTTGACGAAGCCGCCGTCGAAGGTGGTGTAACCGGTCTTTGCCAGCAGTGACCCGAGCGCGATGCCGTCGGCACCCTCGGTCGCTTTGACGATGTCGAGGTCCAGCTCCCCGCCGGGGTAGGAGAGGGTGGCGTGCTCTTTCCCGGTTTCGGCGTGATCGGCCACTGGGATCCCTTCGGGTCGGTTCTAACGGGAATCGCGAGGTCTGACTGCAAGTCTGACTACAGAAGGTAGTCGCATTCCCACGAGGGCGCCCGCGGGGGTCGCCGACGACGGATCACGCGCTCGTCACACCGGTTGCCCGAGCCCAGCGAACTCGACCAAGAAGTCATCGCAGACCGACTCGAAGGCGGCGATCGTCTCGTCCACAGCGACGTTGACCAGCGCCGACGGATGCCGCGTGACCTCCTGCAGCGCCGTCATCAACACACCGCCGAACACGGCTGCCATCAGCCTGACCCGACGGTCACCGACCGGCACTCCCATTCGATCGGCGATCGCCACATCCACCGGGTTGGCGCGGAACTCGACGGCCGCCTGCTGCAGCGTCCCCGAGGACACCGTGATCCGCAGGATCTGCATCAACCGGTACGACGACAGCGCTCCGGCCGGCGCCAGCTTCGAGCTCTGCGCCATCCCGACGTAGGACCGGCGCAGTGCCTCGAAGTGACCGATCTCGGGTGGCTGGGTGAGCAACTCCGCGGCCACCCGGTCGAGCACCTCGTCGATCAGTGCGAGCGCGATCGCGTCTTTGGTGGCGAAGTACCGGCTGAAGGTGCGGGGCGAGACGTCGGCATCCGCGGCGATCTGATCGACGGTCGTTCCGTCGAAACCCTGTCGATCGCACAGCGCGACAGCGGCGTCGATCAACGTGGCCCGGGTACGGCGCTTCTTGCGCTCACGAAGCCCGAGGACGGGCTCCCCCCCTCACATCACCCACGAACGTCGATGCTAATCGGCGAGGAGGTGCCGCGAGGGGCGATCTGAGGTGCAGGAATCAGCGAATTCCCGGGACCCGATACCGCACGAACGCCGGCACCGCCAGGGCCGCCAGCACCACCCCGACCACCACGAGGACACCGCCGCCCGCCGCGGCGACGGTGGTGCCGACGGCAGCCGCGACCGCGCCGTGCGCGGCGTCGGCCAGCCGGGGTCCGCCCGCGACGACCACGATGAAGACGCCCTGCAGCCGCCCGCGCAGCTCGTCGGACGCCGCCTCCTGCAGGATCGTCGACCGGAACGCCGCGGACACCATGTCCGCTGCGCCGCCGAAAGCCAAGCAGCCCAGCGCTATCCACATCATCACGCCTGCGGTGCCGTTGGCCGCCCCGGCCGCCAGCCCGAAGCCGACGATCGCCAGCCCCCAGGCCACGATCGCGCCGACCACCGCGAGCCCTTGCCTGCGCACCCGGGGTAGCCAGCCGGAGAAGACGCCGCCCGCCACCGCGCCCGCCGACATCGCGGCTGCCAGCAGCGCCATCGTGGTGCCGCCGTCCACGGGACCGCCGAAGCTCTCATGGGCCATCTGCGGGAACAGCGCCCGCGGCATGCCGAAGATCATCGCGATCAGGTCGACCACGAACGACATCAGCACCACGCGGTTGCCCGCGAGGTAGCGGAAGCCGTCCAGCACGGCGCCGAAGCCGTAGCCCGGTGCACCCTCACCGGTGAGCAACGGCGGCATCGGGGTCAACCTGACGGTCGCCCACACCGCGGCGAGGCAGGTCACCGTGTCGATGAGATAGAGAGTCGACAGGTCGACCCAGTGCAGGAGCACACCCGCGAGCAGCGGGCCCGCGATCGCGCCGAACTGCATGACCGTCATGTTCAGCGCGTTGGCCGCCGGCAACTGCGGCGTGGGCAGCATCCGCGGGATCGCCGCCGATCGAGTCGGCGAGTTCACCGCGAAAAAGGCCTGCTGCACCGACAGCAAGCTCAGCACCACCCACACGTTGTCGATCGCGAGCGCCGCCTGCAGCCACAGCAGCGCCGAGGACACCGTCAACCCGGTGGAGGTGATGATCAGCAGGGTCCGGCGATCCATCGCGTCGGCCCATGCGCCTCCCCACAGCCCGAAGACGACCAGGGGCACCAGCGCGAACAGTCCGGCCAGTCCGACGTACAGCGAATTCTGGGTCAGGGCATAGAGCTGGACGGGGACCGCGAAGATCGTCAGATTCGCGCCGATCACGGTGACGATGCCGGCCGACCACAGCCGCCGGAAGTCCGGTGTCTGCAGCGGCGTCGTGTCGGCGAAGAGCCGCCCCACTACGGTTGGAGGCGTTCGATGCAGCCCGGGCGGACGCGAATCCTGTTGTGCAGCCGATTTTCTCGGCCCTGCCAGAATTCGATCTCCTCGGGCGCGATGCGATAACCACCCCAGTGCGGCGGGACGGGTACCGCCTCGGCGTCGGCGAACCGTTCGGTCACCTCGGCGAGCTGACGGTGCAGCTCATCGCGCGAGGCGACCGGCGAGCTCTGGGCCGACGCCCACGCCCCCAGCTGCGAACCCCGGGGACGCTGGACCCAATAGGCGGCGGTCTCGGCGTCGGGCACCTTGGTGACTGCCCCGCGCAGGTGTACCTGCCTGCCGAGCGCGTACCAGGGAAACGTCGCCGAGGCGTACGGCTGGGCGGCCAGCTGCGCGCCCTTGGCCGAGGCGTAGTTCGTGTAGAAGGTCAGGCCGGATGCGGTCACGCTCTTGCACAACACGGTGCGGGTGACGGGCCTTCCCGCCGCGTCGACCGTGCCGACGACCATCGCGTTCGGTTCGACGACCCCGGCCTGTTCGGCGTCGGACAACCAGCTGGTCAGCAGGGCGAGCCAGCCCCCGTCGAGCCAGGTCTCGTCGAGGTCGGCGCTGCCGTCCTTTTCCACCGATCCGTACTCCACCCGCATGCGCGCGAGGTGATCCGATGTGCTCACGCGATCACGCTACGCCCGAGGTACGACTGACAGTTTGGGCGGCGGGGGGTGGTGCGACAATCACGCCCATGACTGCGGTGCCCAAGGATTTCGCCCCCGGACTCGCGGGCGTGGTGGCGTTCGAGACCGAGATCGCCGAACCGGACAAGGACGGCGGCGCCCTGCGCTACCGCGGCGTCGACATCGACGACCTGGTGTCGAACCGGGTCACCTTCGGCGACGTCTGGGGGCTGTTGGTCGACGGCCGGTTCGGCCCGGGACTTGCGCCCGCCGAACCGTTCCCGCTCCCGGTGCACAGCGGCGACGTCCGCGTCGACGCCCAGGCCGGGCTGGCGATGCTGGCCCCGATCTGGGGGTTGCAGCCGCTGCTGGACATCGACGACCAGACCGCGCGCGACGACCTGGCACGGGTCTCGGTGATGGGCCTGTCCTATGTCGCGCAGTCCGCCCGCGGGATCGGCAAGCCGGCCGTCCCCCAGCGTCTCATCGACGAATGCCCAACGGTGACAGCACGATTCATGACCAGGTGGCAGGGCGAACCCGATCCTCGGCACGTCGAGGCCATCGACGCCTACTGGGTGAGCGCCGCCGAGCACGGGATGAACGCGTCGACGTTCACCGCACGGGTCATCGCATCGACGGGCGCAGACGTCGCCGCGGCACTGTCCGGCGCGATCGGCGCGATGAGCGGCCCGCTGCACGGCGGCGCCCCCGCCCGCGTCATCCCGATGATCGAGGAGGCCGAGCGTACGGGTGACGCGCGCGGGGTCATCACCGGCATCCTGGACCGCAAAGAGAAGCTGATGGGCTTCGGCCACCGCGTGTATCGGGCCGAGGATCCCCGCGCCCGCGTGCTGCGGGCCACCGCGCAACGGCTCTCGGCACCCCGGTACGAGGTCGCCGCGGCGCTGGAACAAGCCGCGCTGACCGAGTTGCGGGAGCGCCGCCCCGACCGGGCGATCGAGACCAACGTCGAGTTCTGGGCCGCGGTGATCCTCGATTTCGCGCAGGTGCCGCCGGCGATGATGCCCGCGATGTTCACCTGTGGGCGCACCGCTGGATGGTGTGCCCACATCCTCGAACAGAAGCGTCTCGGCAAGCTGGTACGCCCGTCGGCGATCTACGTCGGCCCGTCACCGCGCAGCCTCGAATCGGTCGAGGGCTGGGACTCGCTGGCCCGGCCATGACGACCGAACGGATCGTCTTCGCCTCGGCCGCACGGTATCTGGCGACGCTGGTGCGTCAGATACCGGCGGACCGGTGGGACGATCCGGGGCTCGGCGAATGGTCTGTGCGGGATCTGGTCGGGCACACGTCACGGTCGCTGATCACCGTGAGCACCTACCTGCATTCCTCGGCATCCCACGAGGATGTGCGCGAACCGGCCGAGTACTACGTGCGCATCCACGCCCTCGCCGCCGGCATCGGCGCCGAGGCGATCGTGGAGCGGGGCCGCCAGGCCGGTCGTGACCTCGGGGCGGATCCCGCCGCCACGATCGACGGTCTGGTCGAGCGGGTACTCGGCGACATCGACGCCGCAGGCGATCCCCTGATCGAGGTGATCGGTGGACTGGGCGTGCGATTGAGCACCTACCTGCCGACCCGAACCTTCGAGATCGCTGTGCACGGCCTGGATGTCGCCGCCGCCGTAGGGCTGACGGTGAGCCCGCCGGTCGAGGTGCTCGCCGAGGCCGCCGCCCTGGCCGGCCGCATCGGCGCCCATCTGGGGCAGGGCCCAGCGGTCCTGCTGGCGTTGACCGGACGCAGCGCGCTGCCCGCGGGATTCTCCGTCGTCTGAGCCGATGAGTTCTGTGCACCGGGCGGGTCAGTACCGACGACCGACCTGACCATCACCGAAGGAGACCCCATGGCAATCGACAACACTCCGATGCTCGTCCCCCACCTCGTCGTCGGCGACGCCGCCGCCGCACTGGACTTCTATGCGCGAGCCTTCGGCGCCGAGGAGATGGTGCGACTACCCGGACCCGACGGCAAGCTGATGCACGCCTGCATGCGGATCAACGGGTCAATGGTGTTCCTCAACGACGACTTCCCGGAGTACCACGACGGGGTGTCGACCACCCCCGCCGCGCTGGGTGGCACGCCGGTCACACTGCACCTGCACGGCGCCGACGTGGACGGCCGGTTCCAGCGGGCACTCGACGCCGGCGCGGTCGTGGTCAACCCGCTCGAGGACCAGTTCTGGGGTGACCGCTACGGCGTGGTGCGTGATCCGTTCGGCCACCACTGGGCGCTGGCCGAGTCGGTGCGGGAGGTCGACGTCACCGAGATCGCCGCGCAGATGAGTGGCGCCGAGTAAACCTTTGGTGTGTTTGCCAGGCTAGGCGGGGCGGGCCAGCGATAATCCGACGATGATCTGGTTGCTCCAGTTCCCGCCCGTGCTTCTCGGCATCCTGTGGGTCGTCGTCATCGTGGGGATTTCCGTCGGCGGGCTGGTGCTGTTCCGCAAGGCGATGTCGCACACCCGGCTGGAAACGGCGAACCCGGTGTCCAGCGCGGTGTTTCAGGTCGCGGGGGTGCTCTACGCCGTACTGGTCGCGTTCGTCGTCGTGGTGGTGTGGGAACAGATGGGCGACGCCGAGGACGCCAGCGGCAAGGAGGCCTCGGCGGTCGCCGATTTGCTCCGCGATTCCACTGCGCTACCGGCCGCGAACCGTGACGAGGTGGAACGCAGCCTGATCGCCTACACGCGGAACGTGATCGACAACGAGTTCCCGAGGATGCGCCGCGGCGAGCCCATCTCTGAGCAGTCCGAGGCGCTCGACAACGTGTGGAACGCGTATCTGAAGGTCCAGCCGGAAACGCGCAACGAGATCGCGTTCTTCGATCATGCGATCGTCCGACTCAACGATCTGAGCGCCAACCGGAAGTTACGAGTGTCCACGGGCGAGGCCTCGGTGCCGGCCGAACTGTGGGTGCTGCTGATCGGCGGTGGCGGCGTGTTGATGGCGTTCACCTATTTGTTCGGCACGCGTGACCTGCTGGTCCACGGACTGGCGATCGGGTTGACGGCGTCCTTGCTCGCCTTCGTGATGTACCTGATCTTCGCGCTCGAGCATCCGTACGTCGGCGCGCTGTCGGTGCAACCCACTGCGTTCGTCAACGTGCTGAACTACTGGAACAGCTAGCGCAGCAGGCCGGCCAGCAGCCGCCGGTGCATCGGTTCGACCGGCGCGGTCGCCGCCACCCGCAGCATCTCCTCGACGTCGGTGAACTTCACGCGGGGGCGCCGGCCGTCGCCGCGCGCCACCTCGGCCGCGTCGATCGCCCGCCATCCGGCGGCGTCGACGACCTCGGGCTGGCGTCCGCGCACGAAACGCTCCACGGCCGACGGCCGGTGACTCGGTTCGGGCAGCAGCCCCGCGTTGTAGTCGGCGACCAGGGTCTGCACGGTCTCTGCCGCGCACGACTTGTTCGTGCCGATGAATCCCGTGGGGCCGCGCTTGATCCACCCGGCGACGTAGCCGCCGTGTACTGGCGCATCACCGTCGAGAACGCGGCCGCCGTCGTTGGGCACCACACCGGCGGTCTCGTCGAACGGGAGCCCGCGAATCGGCATGCCTCGGTAGCCGATCGACGTCAGCAGCGTGCCCGCCTCGATCGTGACGACGTCCTCGGTGCCGGTGACCGCGAATTCCATCCCCGTCACCCGCTGCTCGCCGAGCACGCGGCGCGGAGTGAGCCGGTACGCCAACCGAATCCGGGGTCGAGTGACCGGCGCGGTGCTGTCACCGAGCGTGGTGAGGATCTCCAGTTTGCGGCGAGTCAGGTCGTCGGTGACCTCGGCCAGGTCGTCGCGCACCCGCTGGTGATCGGCTGGGTCGAGCACGACCTCGCTTCGAGCCGTGAGCCCGATCAGTTCGGGCAGCGTGAACGCCGACGCCGCAGGGCCACGCCGGGCGACGATCACCACCTCGGACACATTCGACTCACGCAACGCCGCCAATGCATGATCGGCGATGTCCGTGCGCCCCAACGCATCCGGGTCGGTGGTGAGTACGCGCGCCACATCGAGGGCCACGTTGCCGTTACCGACGACGACCACGCGCTCACCGCTGAGATCGACCGAGAGATCGGCGAAGTCCGGATGCCCGTTGTACCAGGCCACGAATTCGGTGGCGGTGCAGGCACCCGGGAGGTCCATGCCGTCGGCGTCGAGGCGCTTGTCGGTCGGCGCGCCGACGGCATAGAGCACCGCGTGATGGTGGTCCAGCAGCTCGTCGTGCGTCAGGTCCGATCCCACTTCGACGTTGAGGAAGAACCGGAAGTCCCGGCGGGCGGCGATCTTGTCGAACAGCGCCGTGACCCGCTTGGTCGCCTGGTGATCGGGAGCAACCCCCGCGCGGGCCAAACCGTAAGGGGTGGGCAGCTTCTCGAACACGTTGACCTGCACGCCCGCTTGCGTGAGCAGCTCGTCGGCGGCATACATCGCAGCCGGCCCGGAACCGACGATCGCGACTCGCAACGGGCCGCCACCGCGGGCGTGCACCATCGGCGCCTCCGGCACCGGCGCGAGCTTGGACGTCGGCGGGAGCTTGCCGTCCCGCTTCGGATAGAACCCGGCGTTGATCTCCACGAACGGCAACTGCTCGGCACTCAGCCGGCTGTCGGGTGCGATCGCACCGACCGGGCACGCCGACACACACGCGCCGCAGTCGACACAGGCGTCCGGATCGATGTAGAGCATCTCGGCGGTTGCGAAGCCCGGCTCATCCGGCGACGGATGGATGCAGTTGACCGGGCACGCGAAAACACAGGACCCGTCGCTGCAACACGACTGGGTGATCACATGGGGCATCGTCGTTCTACCGCTGGTCTCTCGCTGGTCTCCGGCCGGATTACGCGACCGAAGCCAGGTGTGCGCGCTGCGGCTCGCTGCGGTACCGGCTGGGCCGCCCGGCGATCCGGCAGATACGCCACATGAGCTTGGCGAACGGGTTCATCAGCCCGGTGTCGTGGGCCAGCATCCGGACATCACCGAACATGTCCTGCAGCATCTGCCTCGACTCCGGCGAATGGAAGAAGATGTCCTTGCGCACCGAGCGCGGAATGTCGAATTCCTTCCAGAACGCCCGCGGCGGGACGATGATCGCCGAACACAGCACGCGCATCACGACGGGAACGTAGAGCGAGAGCCAGAACCGCTTGCGGCGCGGCAGATCCGGAACCCGCTTACGCAGGTACTCGTGGGCGAACGAGATGTGGCGGGCCTCCTCGGCGACGTGAATCGCCATGACGCGCTCCATGATCGGATGCAGCGCCTTGCCCTCGCGCAGCACGTTCTTCTGAGTGTGGTCGATGGGCTCCTCGCCGGCGAGGATGCCGAACCAGAACGGGATCGGCAACGGGCCCGCAACCAGCGGGATCGCAGGCTGCACCCACTTGAGCAGCTTCGGCATGCCCGGTACGTCAGCGCCGATCCGATTCACCATCTCCTGGAACATCAGGGTGTGGTTACACTCCTCCACCGCCTCGTGCAGGCAGTAGCGGTACTCAGGCGAGCCGTTGGGCGTCCAGAACGCGTACTCCATCAACCCGCGGATCAGGATCGACTCGAAGTGCAGACCGACCTTGGCGACGTTGGCCTGACGCCACATGCCGATCTCGATCTGGCGCTGCTTGGGCTGCGAGCGGTACCACTCGTGCTTTCCGATCGGGTCGGTCGCCGGGAGAATCCAGCGCTCGTCGTTCGGTGTGACGGCGAACTCGGGCGAGTCCCAGTCGATGTCGGTGTAGGGGTTGAAGTTGCGCCGCACCGACCCCTCCGAGAGGGTCTGCAACGTGTTGACGTACTCCGCGTCGTCGAACACGTCCATGTTCTTGCGCCAGCGGCGGATGATCTTCGTGCGTGCTTCTTTGACTGCCATCGGGAGCCTCCATCCCTCGCGTGAGGTTTACATTCCAGTACCCGTTGTCCAGCGACAGTACCCGCGGTCCCACAAATTGAACAGGGCAATTTCCTGATTGTGCGCTGAGCACGTTATCCCGATCACACGTGACGTAGATCACAACTCCGGCCCGGCGGTGCAGACGTATTCCCACCGGATTCGATCGCTACACCTACCCGGTTCTACGCTTGCCCCATGGCTGCCGACCTCACGATTCCCGACGACCTCAAGCCCCGCGACGGACGGTTCGGCTGCGGACCGTCCAAGGTGCGCCCCGAGCAACTGACCGCGCTGGCCGAGGCGGGCCACCTCTTCGGTACCTCGCATCGGCAGGCCCCGGTGAAGAACCTGGTCGGGCGCGTCCGCGACGGCCTGAGCCAGCTGTTCTCGCTGCCCGACGGGTACGAGGTGATCCTCGGCAACGGCGGCTCCACCGCATTCTGGGACGCCGCGGCGTTCGGACTGGTCGACAAGCGCTCCCTGCACCTGACGTACGGGGAGTTCAGCGCGAAGTTCGCCTCGGCGGTGGCCAAGAACCCGTTCGTCGGAGACCCCGTGGTGATCAAGGCCGACGCGGGTAGTGCGCCCGCCCCGACCGCGGACCCGTCCGTCGACGTCATCGCATGGGCACACAACGAGACCTCGACCGGCGTCGCCGTCGACGTGCAGCGTCCCGAGGGCGCGGGCGACGCGCTGGTCGTCATCGACGCCACCTCGGCCGCCGGCGGCCTGCCCGTCGACATCACTGACGCCGACACCTACTACTTCGCCCCACAGAAGAACTTCGCCGGCGACGGCGGGCTGTGGATCGCGCTGATGTCGCCGGCCGCGCTGGCCCGTGTCGAGGCCATCGCCTCGGCCGGCCGCTGGGTGCCTGACTTCCTGTCGCTGCCGATTGCGATCGAGAACAGCGTCAAGAACCAGACCTACAACACCCCCGCGATCGGCACGCTGGTCCTGCTCGCCGAGCAGATCGACTGGCTGCTCGGCAACGGCGGTCTCGACTGGGCGACCAAGCGCACCGCGGACTCGTCGTCGCGGCTGTACTCCTGGGCCGAGGCATCGTCGTTCGCCACCCCGTTCGTCACCGACCCGGCACTGCGCTCGGCCGTCGTCGGCACCGTCGACTTCAACGACGACGTCGACGCCGCCGCCGTAGCCAAGACGCTGCGCGCGAACGGCATCGTCGACACCGAGCCGTACCGCAAGCTGGGCCGCAATCAGCTGCGAGTGGGCATGTTCCCGGCCGTCGAGCCCGACGACGTGAGTGCTCTGACCGCCTGCATCGACTGGGTCGTCGAGAGGATGTAGCGACTGCCGCGTGTCACCGCGGTAACGGCGAGATAACGCAGTAGGGTGACCGCGTATCGGGCTCAGCGCAGCCCGAGAGGAGGTCGTCATGCGGGAACTGAAAGTCGTCGGACTCGAAGTCAACGGCACTCGGATCATCTGCGAGACCGACGACTCCGGCGAGAAATTCGTCCTGCGCTCCGACGAGCGACTCAAGGCCGCCGTGCGCGGCGACCGGGCCGGCTCCAACCAGACCACGATCGATGTCGAGGTGCCGAACGTGCTGCGCCCCAGGGAGATTCAAGCCAAGATCCGCGCCGGAGCCTCGGTGGAACAGGTCGCCACCGCCGCGGGCGTCGACATCGCACGGGTGGAACGGTTCGCCCACCCGGTCCTGCTCGAGCGCTCCCGCGCCGCGGAGCTGGCCACCGCCGCGCACCCCGTGCTCTCCGATGGCCCGTCCGTCCTCACGCTGCTCGAGACGGTGACGGCCGCGCTGATCGCCCGTGGCCTCGACCCCGAGGCCACCGAATGGGATGCGTGGCGCAACGAAGACGGCCGCTGGACGGTGCAGATGGCGTGGAAGGCCGGTATGTCCGACAACGTCGCGCACTTCCGGTACGCGCCGGGCGCGCACGGCGGCACGGTGACCGCGTTCGACGACGCCGCCTACCAGCTGATCGACCCGAGCTATGCCCGGCCGCTCCGGCCGCTCGCCCCGGTGGCGCAGCTCGCCCTCGGCGACCCCGAGCCCATCGCTCCGGCCCCGCCGGCGCCCGCTCCCGCTCCCGCGTCGGTGCGCGCACCAGAACCCGAGCCGACCGTCGAAGAGCCCCCCGCCCCGGAGGCGAAGCCGGCGCGCCAGAAGAAGGCGCGGCCCACGGTGCCCGCGTGGGAGGACGTGCTGCTAGGCGTACGTTCCAGCGGCGGCCAGCGCTAGCAGCCCGATCCACGCGGCGGCGACTCCGACGATCGCGCCGAGCACGAACCACCGCCACACCGGCGCCGTGCGGTAGCCCCATACCGTCGGAGCGAGTCCGCCGACGGCGACGAGATTCAACCCGACCGCCAGGAGCGGACTCACCCGCATGAGCCCGATGCCCAGCACGATGAGTACTGCGGCGAGCACTGCGGCGACGAACGCCGCGACGGTGAGCCCGGTACCCCAGGGGGTCGGCTCGTGGGGCTTCACGGCGCGAGCCTATCCCGCTCGTAGAAGGCCAGCGCCGCTGCTGTCGCGACGTTGAGCGAGTCCGTTCCGCGCGACATCGGGATGCGGGCGCGGACGTCGCAGGCGCGCATGGTGTGCTCGGTCAAACCCGGTCCCTCGGCCCCGACCAGGATGCCCACCTTGTCGTCGACCAGGCCATCCATGGCGTCAGCCAGCCGCTGGGCACCAGCATCGGGGGTCATCGCGATCAACCGAAAGCCGTTGTCGCGCAGTGTTTTGAGATCAGCTGGCCAGTTCTGGGCCCGCGCGAACGGAACCAGCAGCGCGTGCCCCATCGAGACGCGCACCGCACGTCGGTACAGCGGATCGGCACACCCCGCGCCGAAGATCACCGCCCCCACCCCCAGGCCCGCGGCATTACGGAAGATCGAGCCGAGGTTCTCGTGATCGTTGACCCCCTCCAGCACGGCCACCGTCCGCGCACCGTCGAGCACCTGGGGCACCGTCAGCTCGTCGGCGCGCGACGCTGAGGCCAACACACCGCGGTTGAGATGGAATCCGACCACCTCTGCCATCACCTCGGCGCTCGCCCGGTAGTACGGCGCGGTGAGCCGGTCGAGATCGGCGCCGAGCTCAGTCAGCCGGCGGTCGGTGCCCAGCAGCGCCCGCGGGCGGAACCGGGACGCCAGCATCCGCTGCACCACCAGTACGCCCTCGGCGATCACGAGTCCTTTGCCGCTCGGCAGGTCGGGTCGCCGATCGACGCTGTTGAGGTCGCGGAAATCGTCCAGTCGCGGGTCGGAGGGATCGTCGACGTCGATGACGAGGGCGGGCACGGCGACCGACACTACCGACGCGGCTGCACCGATCGATTACGTTGGGTCGCGATGACGACGACACCCCCGGAACCGCCGCCGCTGCCACGCGCCCTGACCTCCCCGTGGCCTGTGATCGTCGTGATCACCGTCGGGTGGCTGATCACGGCCCTGCTCGCGTTCACGATCGAATCGTTGGCGCCGTGGCGGCCCGTCAGCCTGGCCGGGCTCGGCGTAGGTGTTCTTGGCACCTCGATCTTTCTGTGGCAACGTCACGCCGTGCGCCGCGGATCACGCGGTGCGCAGAGCGGTTTGGACTGACTAGAGGAGAACACCGTCATGGCGGCGCCCATTCTGCAAGCGCAGATCGACATCAACGCACCGGTCTCGACCGTGTGGAAGCTGGTCTCCGATGTGGAGCGGATGCCACAGTGGAGCCCGCAGTGCCGATGGATGAAGGCGATCGGCGGAGTTCGCCAGGGAGCCCGCACCATCAACATGAACCGCCGCGGAATGTTGTTCTGGCCCACCACATCTCGTATCACCGAGTACGTGCCGGAGAAGAAGCTGGCGTTCAAGGTGAACGAGAACAACACCGTGTGGAGCTACGAACTCGAGCCCACCGACGCCGGCACCCGGCTCGTGGAGACCCGCCACGCCGAGAACGGCACCACCGCGGTGTCGACGTTCGCGGTCGACAAGTTCATGGGCGGAGTGAGCAGCTTCGAACAGGAACTCATCCAGGGCATGAACGCCTCGCTCGCGCGTATCAAGGCGGCCGCGGAGAACTAGCGGCTAGGACCGCTCCTCGGTGCGCTGCACCAGATCCAGCACACCGTCGTCGAACGGGTCGTACTGCGGCGAACCCGCTCCCTTCGGCGGCGGCGTGTCGGAATGGGCGCCGCACCCGTACTCGGCGTCGACCACACGGCCGTCGGCGGCGTACTCGTTAGCGCACACACCGAACAGCACGCCCAGCGCGCCACCGAGGGGAACGTAGAACCCGCAATCCCGGCACTGCCGACGCGTGGCGCGCGCCATCGCCGAGCCGGGGCCGAAGTCGCCGTCGTGCCAGCGCTGCGCGGCATCGGCGCGCCCCCACAGGCTCAGAACCTGACGCCGACCGAGTCCGACCTCGACCGCCACCTCGTCGATCTGCGGATCGCCGGTGCCCATGAACCCGGGAACGAGGCGCGGATCGTCGGCGGGCGGCGCGAGCAGGTCACCCGGCCCGAGATCGCCAGCGCGGACCCGCTCGTCCCACGGCACCCACTGCGGTGCCAGCAGCGCCGACGGTCCGGGGACCAGGACGACCTCGCTGATGGTGACTTGCGCGGCGCCCGGCCAGGCCGCCACCACGACGGCCCACTGCCAGCCCCGGTACCCGGGTAGCTCCGCGACGAACCGGTGCGTGGCCGAGGAGTGGTCCTCGACCTCGGCGCCGAGGTAGTCGCCGACGGTGTCGGGGCCGCCGAACTCCACGATCGCGGAGCGGGCGTCGCCCTCGGCGCCGAGCAGCATCGCCTCGAGTTCGGCGGGCATCGGCTCAGGTTCGGCGGGTTCGTCGGGTTCAGCCGCCTTTGGCTCGGCCGGTTCGACCGCCTCCGGCTCCGTCCGCTGCGGTTCGGCCGGCTCGACCACCTCAGCAGCCTCAGCCGGCTCGACCGTCTCAGCGGACGGCTCGGCGGCCGACTCGGGTGCCTTGGTCGGCTGCTCGACCGGCGGCTCGGCCTCGGGCGAGGAAGGTTCGGTCACGCTGTCCATCGGTGTTCATCTTGCCCGACGCAGCCGGTCGCGAGCCACACCGGTTGGCTGCACGTCCGCTGTCGCCTCTATGAGGGAGAATCGAGCGCGTGACAGGAGCGCGGCGCGACCACCAGGACCCCGCCGGTCCGACCGGCGGACGCTACTACCCGCCGCGTCCGCCCGCCGGGGAACACCCGGGGATGGCGAACTACCCCAGCGATCCGGTGTCGGCTGGCGGAAGGCGCACCTCACCCGCCGCCAACTCCAGTGGTAATCGCTGGTTGCCGCCGCTGGACGAGCACGATCGTCGTCGCACCTACGACCGGTTCGACGAGGATCGGGCCGCCGGCGCCGAGAAGGTGACGGTCACTCGCGCGGCGGCCCAGCGCAGCCGCGAGATGGGCTCGAAGATGTACGGGCTGGTCCACCGCGCGGCCACGGCCGACGGCGCCGACAAATCCGGTCTCACCGCGCTGACGTGGCCGGTGGTGGCCAACTTCGCGCTCGACGCCGCAATGGCGGTCGCCCTCGCCAACACGCTGTTCTTCGCCGCCGCGACCGGGGAGAGCAAGAGCCGGGTGGCGCTCTACCTGTTGATCACGATCGCCCCGTTCGCGGTCATCGCACCGCTGATCGGACCCGCTCTGGACCGTCTGCAGCACGGCCGACGCGTCGCCCTGGCCGCATCCTTCGGGCTGCGCACCGTGCTCGCGGTGATCCTGATCGCGAACTTCGACAGCGCGACGGGAAGCTTCCCGTCCTGGGTGCTGTACCCGTGCGCACTCGGCATGATGGTGCTCTCGAAGTCCTTCTCGGTGCTGCGCAGCGCCGTGACGCCGCGGGTCCTGCCCCCGACCATCGACCTGGTCCGCGTCAATTCCCGGCTGACGATGTTCGGCCTCCTCGGCGGCACGATGGTGGGTGGCGGCATCGCCGCGGCGGCCGAGTGGGGGTTCCAGCTGTTCTCGATGCCGGGCGCGCTCTACGTCGTGGTGGCGGTGTCGATGGCGGGCGCGGTGCTGGCGATGCGCATTCCCAAGTGGGTCGAGGTCACCGAGGGCGAGATCCCGGCGACGCTGAGCTACCACAGCAGCACCGACGGGGCATTCCGCGAGCCACCCGCCGCGAAGGCGCGACAACCGCTGGGCCGCAACATCATCGCCGCCCTCTGGGGCAACTGCACGGTCAAGGTGATGGTCGGCTTCCTGTTCCTCTACCCCGCGTTCGTCGCCAAGGCCCACGACGCGAGCGGTTGGGAGCAGCTGCGCATCCTGGGCCTGATCGGCGCAGCGGCAGCGGTGGGGAACTTCATCGGAAACTTCACCGCGGCGCGGCTCAAGCTCGGCCATCCCGCGCAACTGGTGGTCCGGTGCGCGATCGCAGTGACCGCGATGTCGCTCGCGACCGCTCTCACCGGCAGCCTGCTCGTCGCCGCGGCGACGACCCTGGTCACCTCGGGAGCCAGCGCCGTCGCCAAGGCATCCCTGGACGCCTCACTGCAGGACGACCTGCCCGAGGAGTCACGCGCGTCGGCGTTCGGGCGCTCCGAGTCGCTCCTGCAATTGGCCTGGGTGATCGGCGGCGCGACGGGCGTACTGATCTACACCGAGCTGTACGCGGGCTTCACCACGATCACCGCGATACTGATGCTCGGTCTGGCCCAGACGATCTTCAGCTACCGCGGCGAATCGCTCGTTCCGGGGCTGGGCGGCAACCGCCCCGTCCACGCAGCCGCGCAGGGTGTGCGCGCCGAGCCGGCGGTGACGGGCGAGTGAAGCGCGTCATCGCTGTTCTCGTGGCCGTCGCGCTGCTCGCCGCCGCCGGCACCGGCGTCGTGGTGTGGCGGCTCTCCCGCGACGCGGGACCGGAGCTGCCGGAGATCTCGGCCTTCAGCTCCGGCCAGCTGACCCGCGTCGGGCCGTACCGCTTCTGCCAGGTGCTCAACCCCACCGACTGTGTCGTGCCCGCGGATCAGGGTGAGCTGCCGGTGTCGGGGCGCCACCCGGTGCAGCTATCTCTGCCTGCGGAGATCGCGAAGGCGCCGTGGGTGCTGTTGCGCGCCTACGAGGACGGTGACGTCATCGAGGAGTTCCGCCCCGATACCCGTCTCGCGGTGACGATCCCGACCGTCGACGCCCAGCGCGGACGGCTCACCGGATTCGCAGTGCAGCTGCCGACGCTGGTGCGCGATCAGGACGGAAACGAATTCCCGGTGCCGCACGCCGAGTGGTCGGTGCGTACCGCCTGGAGCTGATCAGCCGGCGCCGTGGGCCGCGGGTACCTGCTCGCTCTCGCGAGTCGGCCCCGGCGGGGTCCCATCCCCGAATGGTCTGCCGCCCAGCGCTTCTCGACCGTGCGGGGTGAGCCAGTTCGCCAGTTCCGGGCCCTTCGGCACCACACCGGTGGGATTGATGTCGCTGTGCACGATGTAGTAGTGCTGCTTGATCTGCACGAAATCGATGGTGTCGCCGAAGCCGGGCGTCTGGAACAGATCCCGCGCATAGGCCCACAGCACCGGCATCTCGGAGAGCTTGGCGCGGTTGGTCTTGAAGTGTCCGTGATAGACCGGGTCGAAGCGTGCCAGCGTGGTGAACAGCCGGATGTCGGCCTCGGTGATGGTGTCGCCCACCAGGTATCGCTGATCTGCCAGCCGGTCGGTGAGCCAGTCCAGCGCGGTGAACAACCTGTCGTAGGCACGTTCGTACGCGCGCTGTGAGCCCGCGAAGCCGCAGCGGTACACGCCGTTGTTGACCTCGGTGTAGATCCGCTGGGCCACCTCGTCGATCTCGGCGCGCAGCGGTTCGGGGTACAGCTGCGGGGCACCGTCGCGGTGATAGGCGGTCCACTCCGTCGACATGTCCACAGTGATCTGCGGGAAGTCGTTGGTCACGACCTCGCCGGTCGGCACGTCGACGATCGCGGGCACCGTGACGCCCTTCGGATAGTCGGGGACGCGCTTGTTGTACGCGTCCCGTAGGAAGTGGATGCCCAGCACCGGATCGACGCCATCGGGGTCCAGATCGAAGGTCCAGCTGCGCTCGTCGTGCGTGGGTCCGCAGAAGCCGATCGACAGCGCGTCCTCGAGCCCAAGCAACCGACGCACGATGATCGTCCGGTTCGCCCACGGGCAGGCCCGCGCGACCACGAGGCGGTAGCGCCCGGACTCCACCGGATAGCCGTCCCGGCCGTCGGCGGTGATGCGGGTGGAGATGTAGTCGGTGTCCCGATCGAAGTCGCCGCCGGAACTCGACGGGTCGGCCACGTAGCTCATGGACTCTGTCTTACCCCGTCGGGGGACCGACGACTCAGGCGTCGAGTTCGCGGGCGACGGCCTTGACGACCTCGGAGACGCGGCGGGCCACCTTGCGATCCGGGTAGCGCCCCTTGCGCAGCTCCGGCTGCACCGCGCCCTCGAGCAGCGTGATCATGTCCTCGACCATGCCGTGAAGCTCGTCGGGGGTGTGCTTGTGCTCGACGGTGGCCGCCTCGCGGCGGGTCCGGGTCAGGCTCGGGGGCGGGTCGATCAGCTTGACGCTCAGGGCCTGTGGGCCGCGACGGCCGGCGGCGACACCGAAGTCCACGCGCTGGCCGGCCTTGAGACCTTCGACACCGGCGGGCAACGCCGAGGACCGCACGTAGACGTCCTCACCGTCTTCCTGCGAGAGGAACCCGAAGCCCTTCTCCGCGTCGTACCACTTCACCCGGCCGGTCGGCACGTCTCTCACCTGCTTGTCTGTCTGAACCGATACGTCCGCACCCCAACGGGGTACAGACCGTTTACATAGAGGAAGCGCCCCGCATGCGCCGGGACGCGTCGCCACGATCCTACTCGGACGTCACCGCAGCCAGCACCCCCTTAACTCGGTAGGCTTCTGGGACCGCGGGAGGAAGAAGATGCGCCTGATCCTGAACGTCATCTGGTTGATCTTCGGTGGCCTGTGGCTGGCGCTGGGCTATCTGGTCGCCGCCCTGATCTGCTTCGTGCTGATCATCACGATCCCGTTCGGCTTCGCGGCGCTGCGCATCGCGGTCTACGCGCTGTGGCCGTTCGGCCGGACGATCGTCGACAAGCCCGGCGTGCGGCCCGGCGCCTTGCTCGGCAACATCATCTGGCTGCTCGTCGCCGGGATCTGGCTGGCGATCGGACATGTGTTGACCGCCATCGCGATGGCGATCACGATCGTGGGCATCCCGCTGGCCCTGGCCAACCTGAAGCTGATCCCGGTATCGCTGATGCCGCTGGGCAAGGAGATCGTTCCGGTCGACGGACACGGCGCCACCGGTGTCACCCCCGGCGCGGTGAGCGGATATCAACGATGACGGCCGTCGCGCTCGGTGTGCCGTCGGTGCGTGGGCTGCCGCGCGGCGCACCTGCCGACGGTCCGCTGGTCGACACGTTCGGGCGGGTGGCCACCGACCTGCGGGTGTCGCTGACCGACCTTTGCAATCTGCGGTGCACCTACTGCATGCCCGCCGAGGGACTCGACTGGCTGCCGTCGGAGCAGAAGTTGGGGGTCGAGGAGCTCGTCCGGCTCCTACGGCTCGCGGTGACCCGCCTCGGAGTCACGAGCGTGCGCTTCACCGGCGGCGAGCCCCTGGTGGTCCCGCACCTCGAGCAGGTGATCGCGGCGACGGCAGCTCTGCGTCCCCGCCCGGAGATCACGTTGACCACCAATGGAATCGGCCTCGCGGGACGCGCCGCTGCGCTGAAGGCGGCCGGCCTGGACCGCATCAACGTGTCGCTGGACACCGTCGATCCGCAGCGCTTCGCCGCCATCACCCGTCGTGACCGGTTGGACGCGGTGCTGGCCGGCCTGCGCGCAGCGAGGGACGCGGGCTTGGCCCCGGTCAAAGTCAACGCAGTGCTCGATCCGGTCAGCGGTCTCGATGACGCGGTCGCGCTGCTGCGGTTCTGCCTGGCCCAGGGGTACCAGTTGCGCATCATCGAGCAGATGCCGCTCGACGCCGGCCATTCCTGGCAGCGTGAGCGCACGGTGTCCGCCGAGGAGATCCTGGCCACGCTGCGCCGCGACTTCACGCTGACCCCGCACCCGGCGCCGCGGGGCTCGGCCCCCGCCGAGCTGTGGCAGGTGCGGGACGACGACGGCGAGGTGATCGGCGACGTCGGCGTCATCGCCTCGGTGTCGCATGCCTTCTGCGCCAGCTGCGACCGCACCCGGCTGACCGCCGACGGCCAGGTGCGCAACTGCCTGTTCGCGCGCGACGAGACCGATTTGCGGGACCTGCTGAGGTCCGGCGCCGACGACGACGCCCTCGAGGCTGCGTGGCGTGCCGCGATGTGGGGCAAGGCGGCCGGGCACGGCATCAACGATCCGGGGTTCGTGCAGCCCGACCGTCCGATGAGCGCGATCGGCGGCTGAGACGTGACGGTGACGGTGCGCTACTTCGCCGCTGCGCGCGCTGCGGCGGGCGTGGAGCACGAGGCGGTCGAGGTGGGCGACTCTGCGACGGTGGCCGACCTGCTCGAGACGCTCCGTGCGCGCGGGCCGGAGTTGGAGCGTGTGTTGGCGCGCTGCTCGTATCTGCGGGACGGGATCGCCGTGCGCGACATCACGACTCCGCTGGGCCGAACGCAGACGATCGACGTGCTGCCGCCGTTCGCCGGAGGCTAGCTGCCCCTCCAGTCTCCCATGTATTCCGTGATTTACGTCACATCACGGAATGATCACGGGATGGCTACGGCGAGGTAGCGGCGCCCGGCACCTGCAGGAACAACGCGTCCGCCAGGCATTTTAGAGAATTTTTAGTATTTGCCGAGGTCGGCGACACGGTGATGGCGACGAGGTGACGAGAATCTGGCGAGCCGTTACCGTTCTGGACCAGGCCGGTCACCCCCACAGACCGGCTCGCTGCGAGACCAGTTGCGCCGAGCTCCATCCGCTGGTCCGCGGGGACGACGAGACCCACCTGGATGGAGGCGGGGGACCCACCGGTCCACCGACAGGACCTGGAGCCGACACCGGCTCCTAGGGGTGAAGCCGACGTCGTTTCGACGCCGCCGGCCGGGCGACCTCTCCAGCCCGAACCCGACAGCTGACCTCGCGGGCGCATACGAGAGGACCACGCGCACCTATGAGTGGACGGCATCGCAAGCCCACGACTTCATCCGTAAGCGTCGCCAAGATCGCCGTCACCGGCGCGGTCATCGGCGGCGGCAGCTTGGCTCTGGCCGGTACCGCAGGCGCGGCCACCGACGGCGAATGGGACCGGGTCGCCAGCTGCGAATCCGGCGGCAACTGGGCGATCAACACCGGCAACGGATACCAGGGTGGCCTCCAGTTCTCCCCGAGCACCTGGTCCGGCCACGGTGGCGGCGAATTCGCTCCGTCGGCTCACCTGGCCACCAAGGACGAGCAGATCGCGGTCGCCGAGCGTGTGCTCGCATCGCAGGGCAAGGGCGCATGGCCCACGTGCGGCGGGCCGCTCTCCGCCGCAACACCCCGCAACGTCGTCGACGAGGCCGCCAACCAGGCGCCTGCCCCCGCCGGTCCTCTCGGCCTGCTTCTGCCGCCGCCCCCGCCCGCCGACCCCATGGCCCCGCCGCCGCCCGCACCGTTCGACCCGATGGCCGCCCCTCTGCCCGCTCCGCCGGTCGATCCGATGGCCCCGCCGCCTCCGGCCCCGGCACCCGTCGACGCCGCACCGCTGGACGCACCCCTGCCTCCCCCGGCCGACCCGATCGCTCCGCCGCCTCCGGCTCCCGCACCCGTCGACGCCGCACCGCTGGACGCACCCCTGCCTCCCCCGGCCGACCCGATCGCTCCGCCGCCTCCGGCCCCCGCACCCGTCGACGCCGCACCGCTCGACGCACCCTTGCCTCCCCCGCCGGCACCCGAGGTGGTCGACGTCGCGAACGTCGCACCGGCCGACCCGATGGCCCCGCCGCCCCCGGCTCCCCCGGCGCAGCCCGTGGTCAACGCCGCCGACTGGGATGCCGCGCAGAACCCGGCACCGGCCGACCAGCCCCAGGTGTGGGCCCTGCACCCCGGCGATCTGCCGCTGCAGCCCGCCCCCGCAGCTCCCGTTCCTCCGCCCGCGCCTGCTCCGGCCGCTGCTCCCGTGGCGGCGCCCACACCGGTGGCGGCGCCCGCACCGGACCCGCTGGCTCCGCTCAACGCGGTTCCGGTTCCCGCGCCGGCCTACGACGTGGCGAACCAGGCCATCTCCGGGGATCTGCCGATGCCCGACGGGATGCCGCATCTGGCCAGCCCGACGAATCTCCCGCCCGGCACCACGGCCGACCCCAATGCGATCGCCGACCCGAGCCCGAACGTCACGTACCTCAAGGACATCTGGCACGCCATCCAGACGCAGGAGATCTCGGGCAAGGACGCGCTGCTCGCGCTCACGCAGCGTCCGCTGACCAGCGGTCCTGCCGCGCTCGAGCCGGTCGCTCCTGGCGCGCCCATTCCGGGTGCGCCGGTCGACCCGGCCGCGGCACCGCCCGCCCCGGGTGCCCCGGTTCCGCCGGCTCCGGTACTGCCCCCGGCCTGAGCTCCGCTATCGTCCTGAGCTCCGCTACGCGGAGTTGACCCACTCGTCGGTGCCGTCGACGAAGAACTGGTGCTTCCACACCGGCAGCAGTTCCTTCACGCGGTCCACCAGGCGTGCGCAGGTTTGAAACGCCGCGCCTCGGTGGTCTGCGGCCACGACGGCGATCAACGCCGCATCACCGATCTGCAGCAGACCCACGCGGTGGCTGACGGCCAGCGCTCGCACCCCGCTGGACTCCGCGGCCACCTCCGCGGCGACGTCGGCAAGCACCTGGGCCGCCGTCGGGTGCGCCGAATACTCGAGCCGGGTCACCGATCGTCCGCCGTCGTGATTGCGCACCACACCCGCGAACGACACCACAGCGCCCGCGGCGTGGTGCGCGACGAGGGCCTCGTGTTCGGCGGCGTCGATCGGATGCTCAGTCAGCTCGGCTCGGACGATCTCGGTCACTGTCGGTGATCTCCGCCCCGCAGCTGGTCGAGTGCATGGTCGAGAACGTCGTCGAGGACCCCGAGCCCGTCGCGTACGCCGCCGAGGGAGCCGGGGAGATTCACGATCAACGTCCGCCCGGCCACCCCGCACACTCCACGGGACAGCACCGACGTCGGCACCTTGGGTAGACCCGAGCGCCGAATGGCGTCCGCAAGTCCGGGGACCTCGTAGTCGAGTAGGGCCGCGGTCTGCTGCGGCGTCGCATCGGTGGGCGAGATGCCGGTGCCCCCGGAGGTGACGATGACGTCGGGACGGCCCTTCAGTGCCTCCGTCAGCGCCGAACCGACGGGCTCGCCGTCAGCGACCACCACGGCGGGCGGAGTAAGGATCGTGCGCGCGTTGAGCCAGTCGACGATCACCGGACCGCAGCGATCGGTGTAGACGTTGGAGGCGGCGCGGGTGGAGGCGATGACGACCACCCCTGACCGCTGCCGAGACGACGATGAGGTCACCTCGACCACGGGCCCGTCTTGCCGCCCTCCTTGTGCAGCACCCGAACACCGTCGATCGATGCGGCGCGGTCGACGGCCTTGATCATGTCGTAGACCGTCAGAGCGGCCACGCTGACCGCCGTCAGCGCCTCCATCTCGACCCCGGTGCGGTCGGTGGTGCGGACCGTCGCGGTGATGCCGACTTCCTCGCCGGCGACGTCGAAGTCGATGTCGACCCCGGTGATCGCCAACGGATGGCACAGCGGCACCAGGTCACTGGTGCGCTTGGCCGCCAGGATGCCCGCGACGCGGGCCGTCGCCAGCGCATCTCCCTTGGGGAGACCGTGGGTGCTGATCAGGTCGATGACGTCGGCACGGGTGCGCACCGTGCCGTGAGCCACCGCGACGCGCTTCGTGACGTCCTTGGCGGTGACGTCGACCATGTGGGCGGCGCCGGTCTCGTCGAGGTGCGAGAGGCGGTCCGCCATCGCTACTTGTTGATGACGGTCGAGGACTGGACGAACGGAAGATCCTCGGCCGGCAGGGGGAACGTGATGTCGCCGAACGGCGACAGTGCCCCGGTGCGGTCGGCGGCGAGCTCGCTGACGGCGTGGTCGTCGGCGTCGCTCGTGGGCCAGCCCGGATCGACGTATCGGTTCTTCTTGTCATCAGCCACGGATGACATTGTGGCAGGCCGATCGCCGGCTGGCGAGGGTGGGAGGCTGCTTTACGCTGGTCAGGTGAGCGCCAAGAGCCCCGGTGTGCCGTTGGGCGTGTGGTTGGCCGAACGCGACGACGAGGCACTGATCACGCTGCTTCGGCTGCGCCCCGACCTCACCCAGCCGCCGCCGGGCACGATCTCCGCGTTGGCGGCCCGCGCCGCTGCGCGGCAGTCCGTCAAAGCGGCCACCGATGACCTCGACTTCCTGCACCTCACTGTGCTCGACGCGCTGCTGACCGTGCACGCCGAGACGACGGCGGTCACGTTCGGCGAACTGGCCGCGGCGTTGGGCGAACGCACCGACGACGCCTCCGTGCGCGCTGCCGTCGACGACCTCGCCGCGCGTGCGCTGGTGTGGGGCGACACCGATGGACAGGGTGCGCTGCGGGTCGTCGCCGAAGCCGCGAACGGGTTGCCCTGGTATCCGGGCCAGGCGACGCTCGAACCACAGGGCCTGTCCGCGGCGGAGGTCTCCGGGGCCCTCGACGCGCTCGACGGCGCCGCGCGCGATCTGCTCGACAAGCTGCTCGAGGGCTCCCCGATCGGCCGTACCCGCGACGCGCTGCCCGACGCTCCCCCGGACCGGCCCGTCCAGCGCCTGCTGGCCGCCGGGCTGCTGCGCCGGCTCGACCCGGACACCGTGATCCTGCCGCGGCTGGTGGGGCAGGTGCTTCGCGGCGAGACGCCCGGTCCGGTGAGCCTGACCCGACCCGACCCGACGGTGACGACGACGACCACAGCCGAGGTCGACGCCGTCGCCGCCGGCGCCGCGATCGACCTGCTGCGCGACGTCGACCTCATGCTCGAAAACCTGAGCGCCGCACCGGTTCCCGAGCTTCGCAGCGGCGGCCTCGGGGTGCGCGAGGTGAAACGACTGACCAAGTCAACGGGTATCGACGAGCGCCGGCTGGGGCTGATCCTCGAGGTGTCGCTCGCCGCGGGACTGATCGCGGCGGGCGTTCCCGAGCCTGAGCCACCGGACACCGGTTCGTACTGGGCGCCGACGGTGGCCGCCGACCGGTTCATCGAATCGCCCACCGCGGTCAAGTGGCACCTCCTCGCGGCGGCGTGGCTGGATCTGCCGGGCCGGCCCAGCCTGGTCGGCAGCCGCGGACCGGATGGGAAACCTTATGCGGCGCTGTCGGATTCACTGTTCTCGACAGCTGCACCGCTGGATCGCCGGCTCTTGCTGGCCATGCTCGCAGGCCTCCCACCGGGATCAGGTGTCGACGCCGCGAGCGCGTCGCGTGCCATGGTGTGGCAACGGCCGCGCTGGTCAGCACGGCTGCAACCCGATCCGGTGGCCGACCTGCTGACCGAGGCGCACGCCGTCGGCGTCGTCGGCCGTGGGGCGCTGGCCGGCCCGCTGCGCAAACTGCTCGCCGGCGAGGACGACCAGACGGTGATCGCCGCGATGGACAAGGCGCTGCCCTCGCCGATCGACCACTTCCTGGTGCAGGCCGACCTGACGGTGATCGTCCCGGGACCCCTGGAGCGGGACCTGGCCGACCAACTGGGCGCGGTCGCCGCCGTCGAATCGGCCGGCGCGGCCATGGTGTACCGCATCGACGAGGCTTCGGTGCGACGCGCTCTGGACACCGGCAAGACAGCGGGCGAGCTCCACGCGCTGTTCGCTCGGCATTCGAGAACGCCTGTGCCGCAGGCACTCACGTATCTCATCGACGACGTCGCGCGCCGGCACGGACAGTTGCGGGTGGGTATGGCAGCGTCGTTCGTACGGTGTGAGGACGCGGCGCTGCTGACCGCCGCCGTGTCGGCGCCCGCCACCGAGATGGTCGAATTGCGCCTTCTCGCACCCACGGTTGCGGTGTCGCAGGCCCCGATCTCCGAGGTGCTCGCCGCGTTGCGCAGCGCCGGGTTCGCGCCGGCGGCCGAGGATTCCACCGGGGCGATCGTCGATCTGCGCAGCCGCGGTTCCCGCGTTCCGGCGCTGGGCCGACGCCGCACCTTCCGGCCCGGCACCTCGCCGACCGACCAGACGCTGGGTGCGATCGTCGCCGTACTGCGCAAGGTCGCCGCCACGCCGGCCTCGGGTCTGCGGCTCGATCCAGCGGTCGCGATCTCCGAATTGCAGTACGCCGCACATCATCAGGAGTCGGTGGTGATCGGCTACGTCGACCCGGCTGGGGTCGCCAGCCAGCGTGTGGTGTCGCCGATCAACGTGCGCGGCGGGCAGTTGACCGCCTACGACCCCGCCTCGGGACGGGTCCGTGAGTTCGCGATCCACCGGGTGACATCGGTGGTGTCGGCCGATCCGGGCTAGATCAGCGACACCGTCGTCAGCACGAGTCCGGCGACCAACGCCGACAGGTTCGAGTCGTCGGTGACGTTCACGGTGATCGTGCGGGTGGGCAGCGTCCCGAGTTGCGTCGCTTTGAAGGTGACCGCCTCCAACGCCTGCTTGTACTGAGCGATCGTGCCCTCCCCGGATAGCGTCAGCACACCGGTGCTCGAGTTGTAGGTCGCCACAACAGGGTTGCCGCTGATCCCGGCGTAGGCGAGCGTGTCACCGGTACGCAAGCCCGCGGTGATCGCCACCGACGCACCGCTCAGCATTGTCGAGTCGCCGTCGAGGATCGTGGCCGACGTGATGGGTTTGACCGTGTTGTTGACCTTCACGATCGTCGCACCGACTGTGGCGATCGTCGGCCGGTCCGGGGTCTTCACGCCCACGAGCACCGCCGCGGGCAGGAGCGTGCCGACACCGGAGTCGTCGACCACATCGATGGTGACCGTGCGTGTTTCGAGCAGACCCGCGCCTCCGGTGGCGGTGAACGTCACGGCTTCGAGTGCGGCTTCGTACTGGGCCAGCGTGGCCGTCCCGGACAGGGTCAGCGTGTCGGTACCGTTCCACGTCGCGGACACCGGGTTGCCGCCGATCGGAGCGAAACTCAGCAGATCGCCACCCTCCAGGCCACCGGTGATCTTCACTGTCGCGCCGGTGAGCGTGGTCGAGTCGAGGTCGCCGATCTCGACGTTGGATGCGATTTTGACCCCGGCCTTGCCCAGCGTGTAGGTGGGCGGCAGCGAGAGCACGGTGAGCAGGGGCCTCACCGGTGCAATCGTATTCGCGAACACCACGCCGGGAACCGGACTGGTGTCGCCGTCCTGCTCGGTGACGGTGATCGTGACCGAGCGGGTGAGGCCCACCTGCGTGGCGCTGAACGAGATCGCTTCGAGCGCGGCGGTGTACTGCTCGACACTGGCCAGGCCGGTCAGCTCGACGGTCCAGTCGTTGGGCCGGCTCACCTGGATCGTGGAACCCTGGGGGGCGGTGTAGGAGAGCTTGTCTCCGGTCAGCCGGCCCGCACCGATGACAATCGTTGCACCGGTGAGGTTTCCGCCATCGGCGTTGGCGATCAGCACCGAAGACAGCAGTGTCACCGGCGGCTTGCCGATGGTGTGGATCGGCGCTCCGATCGGGGCCACCGTCAACGGGAGTTCGACGACGATCGCGGGCAGCACGCCCATCACGAACGTCGCGGCCACCAGACTGTCGTTGCCGTCGGTGTCGGTCGGGGGTGACGGTCACCGTACGCAGGCCAAGCCCGAGTTGTGTTGCACTGAAAGTGATGTCCTTCAGCGCGGCCTCGAACTCGGCGAGAGTGACGGGTCCGGTCAGTGTCACCGAGCGGTTGTCGTCGCTGAAACTCGCCGTGATCTGACTGCCGTCCGGCGCCGTGTAGGACAACACGTCTCCGGTCTGCTTGCCGGCGCCCAGCGACACCGTGACCGACTGCAGTGACGACGAGTCGGCATCAGTGATCTCGGCGATCGACAGCAGTTTCACCGGATCGCCACCCAATTGGAACGGCCCGCCGCCGACCGCGAACAGCGACGGCGGGAACTGGATCGCCGGCAGGAGCAGGAGCAGTACGCCCGCGGGTACCAGGTTCTCGACGCCTTGATCGTCGGTGAGCGTGATTTCGATGGCGCGGGTCGCCAAGCCGAGCTTCGTGGCGCTGAAGGTGATGGCCTTGAGCGCGGCTTCGTAGTCGGCCAGGCTGGCCAGGCCGGACAGTGTGACCGTGCCGTTGTCGTCGCTGAAGACGGGGGTGATGATGCTGCCGGAGGGCGCGGAGTATCCGAGCACGTCACCGATCTGTTTACCAGCGGCGATCGAGACCGTGACGCTCTGCAGTTGGGTGGAGTCGGGATCGACGATGGCGGCTGCGGACAGAAGCTTCACCGGATCGCTCTTCACGACGTACGGCAGCGCGGGCGTCGCGAGTAGCGACGGCGGGAGCTGAACCAGCGGATCGACGGTGAACGCGACCGTCTGGCGGTAGGTGTCGGTCTGCGCCAGCCCGATCACGCGAGCCACCGTGTGCAGCAGGCCCAGCAGCCCGGGGAGGTCGACGGAGCTGTCGCTCACCACGGCGGTGAATTCGACGGGGCGGGAATCCCCGACGACCGGGGTCGTCGGCGTGTACAGGAAGGAGCCGTCGAGCGGATTGCGGACGACGAGGCCGCCGCTGGCGGGTTGCTCGATGGTGTAGGTGAGCGGGTCGTCGTTGGGGTCGTAGGCGTCGATCCGGATCACGACCTGTCCGGTGACGATCTGCTCGGTGGTCACCGAGCGCACCACCGGCGTCTTGTTGAACAGCGTGTGGGTGATGAGCCGGCGTACGTAGGCCAACAGTGCGTCGTCTGCCGGAGACGACGCGGGCGCCGTCGAATCAGAGAGTGTCGAATCGGACAGTGGAGCGACGTGCTTGGCCGTCGCGGGCTCGGGCGGACTCACGACCTCGGCAGGTGCGGCCTCCGGCGTCGGGTCCGACAGCCGAGCGAAGATGCGCTTCCTGGGTGCTGTCGCGAGCGGCGCCGCATCGGCCACGTCGCCATCCACACTCGGCTCGCCGACGTCGGGATCGGTTGTGCCGGTCGCTTCGACGTCGCGACTCTCGTCGCTGTCGGCATGCTTGCCGGGCCGGGGACCGTCGAGCAACGGGCGCCACCTGCGTGGTGCGGCGTCCTCTGCGCTGTCGGCGTGCTTGGCGCCGCGACTTCTCCCCTTGGCCGTTGTTGCGCCGGCCGTCGCGTCGGTGCCACCCCGTGCGGTGTCCTGGGTTGCGCTGCCGGGCGAGGAGACGGTCGTGTCGGTCTCTCCATCGCTGGCTGCGGCGACGCCCGTGGCGGCGTGCGCGACGGCGAACCCGATGCCCAGAGAAACCGCGAGCGCGCCCACCCGCCCGACGGCGATCGCCGACCACTGCTGCCCGGCGCGGTGTCGGGCAGCTCGTCGCGGTCCCGTGTCTTCGAGGAGTCGCGCGGCCGCCCAGAACTGTCCTGGGACGGCGTTCCGCGACGTCCGATGCCCGTCGGTATTCACATTCATGCGCCCGGCCTCCGTACTGCGTCCAGTCCCCCGTGACTGTTCGCCCCCCGACCACATCGCCGGGCACAGGCCGTGCTGTTGGTGGCCTTTCACCCCGCGCAGCGAACATTAGGGCAAATTGACGCGCACGACTATGGTTTCTGTGAAAGTTGCGCGGGGAACCTGTGCGGCGCCCGACAACGGCTCCTGAACTGGCCTTCGACGTCTGCTGCACCATGCGACCGGTGTGTCGTGCCGGCTCGTCGGAGCTGGTTTGCTCCCATCTCGGCAGATCACGCAACCCGGGATGCCACCCACCGACGGCGCCGCTCGGTCGCGTCCATGGCCTTTGCCGGAGTGGACGGCAGGGCCACCTGTCGTGATCGTGCGGATAATGGGCAGGATGACTTTCTCCCGAGGCCGAGCATGACCGACGGCCCTTTGATCGTGCAGTCGGACAAGACTGTGCTTCTCGAGGTCGACCACGAGCAGGCCGGCGCCGCACGGGCAGCGATCGCGCCGTTCGCCGAGCTCGAGCGCGCCCCCGAACACGTGCACACCTACCGCATCACGCCGCTGGCGCTGTGGAACGCGCGCGCCGCCGGCCATGACGCCGAACAGGTCGTCGACGCGCTGGTGTCGTTCTCTCGCTACGCGGTGCCCCAGCCGCTGCTCGTCGACATCGTCGACACCATGGCGCGCTACGGCCGCCTGCAGCTGGTCAAGCATCCTGCGCACGGCCTGACCCTGGTCAGCTTCGACCGCGCGGTGCTCGAGGAGGTGCTGCGCAACAAGAAGATCGCCCCGATGCTGGGTGCCCGCCTCGACGACGACACCGTGATCGTGCACAACAGCGAGCGCGGGCGTGTGAAGCAGATGCTGCTCAAGATCGGGTGGCCGGCGGAGGACCTCGCGGGTTACGTCGACGGCGAGGCGCATCCGATCGCGCTGGAGCAGGACGGCTGGGAGCTGCGCGACTATCAGCAGATGGCCGCCGACTCCTTCTGGGACGGCGGTTCGGGCGTCGTCGTGCTCCCCTGCGGCGCGGGCAAGACCCTGGTCGGTGCGGCGGCGATGGCCAAAGCCGGTGCGACGACGCTGATCCTGGTCACCAACACCGTCGCCGGCCGTCAGTGGAAGCGCGAGCTGATCGCCCGGACCTCACTGACCGAGGAGGAGATCGGCGAGTACTCCGGGGAGAAGAAGGAGATCCGGCCGGTCACCATCGCGACGTACCAGGTGATCACCCGCCGCACCAAAGGCGAATACAAGCACCTCGAGTTGTTCGACAGCCGGGACTGGGGGTTGATCGTCTACGACGAGGTGCACCTGCTGCCCGCTCCGGTGTTCCGCATGACCGCCGATCTGCAGTCCCGCCGGCGGCTCGGGCTCACCGCGACGCTGATCCGTGAGGACGGCCGTGAGGGCGACGTGTTCTCGCTGATCGGCCCGAAACGCTATGACGCGCCGTGGAAGGACATCGAGGCGCAGGGGTGGATCGCGCCTGCCGAGTGCATCGAGGTCCGCGTCACGATGACCGACAACGAGCGCATGCTCTACGCCACCGCCGAACCGGAGGAACGCTACAAGCTCTGCGCGACCGCACGCACCAAGATCAACGTGGTGAAGTCGATCCTGGACCGCCACCCCGGTGAGCCGACCCTGGTGATCGGGGCCTACCTCGACCAGCTCGACGAACTCGGCGCCGAATTGGACGCCCCGGTGATCCAGGGATCGACGAAGACGGCCGAGCGAGAGCAGCTGTTCGACGCGTTTCGCACCGGCGAGATCCGCACCCTGGTGGTGTCCAAGGTGGCCAACTTCTCCATCGACCTGCCCGAAGCCAGTGTCGCCGTGCAGGTGTCGGGCACATTCGGCTCCCGTCAGGAGGAAGCCCAGCGGCTGGGGCGCCTATTGCGCCCGAAGGCCGACGGTGGCGGGGCGGTGTTCTACTCCGTGGTGTCGCGCGACAGCCTCGACGCCGAGTACGCCGCCCACCGGCAGCGCTTCCTCGCCGAGCAGGGCTACGGCTACGTGATCAAGGACGCCGACGACCTGCTGGGTCCGGCGATATGACGGTCGGACGCGTCGTCCCCATCGTGTCGGTGACCGACCTTCCCGCCGCCGTCGCGCAGTACCGCGCGGTGCTCGGACTCGAGGTCGTGATGGACCACGGCTGGATCGTGACGCTGGCCGACGCCGAGCGTCGCCACCAGCTCAGCCTGTTGACCGAGGATGCAACGGCGCAGGTCAACCCGACGGTGTCGGTCCAGGTCGACGACGTCGACGCGGCCTACCGCAGCGCTGTGGAGGCGGGCATCCGCATCGTGCATCCGCTCAGCGACGAGGAGTGGGGCGTGCGTCGGTTCTTCTTCGAAGACGACGCAGGCAACGTTGTGAATGTGCTGTCCCATCGCGCCGGTTCGACCTGACCGGGCGCGCGTCGGCCGCGAACCGGCTAGCCTCAATCCTCGAGTCGGGACGCACTCGAGGCATGACGAAGGAACCCATGACGACAGACAGGCGCGTCCTGCGCGCCAGAACTCTGCGCTGCGCCGCCGGCGTCGCCGCCGCGGTGACGTTCGGTGTGCTCGCGCCTGCCGCCCTGGCCGGCGCTCAGCCGGTCCCGACTCCGGTTCCCGGACCGGACGGCGCGCCTGCCGCGCCGGGCCAGCCGGTGGCTGTGCCGGTCGATCCCGCGGTCGCGGCGCCCCCGCCCCCGCCGGCCGGCCCGCCGATGGTGCCCGAGATCCCCAACGCCCAGTACGGGTCCGGTGACGGTCCCCTGGGCTTCCTGCGCGACGCCTGGCATCAGGCCCGCGATCCCTACGGCTTCATGGGGACCGCCGACATGCCGAACATGCCGCCGGCCGGCGCTCCGCCACCAGGCGCGGGCCCGCCACCGCCGCTTCCGCCCGGCTACAAGTCCCTCAACGCTCCGGGGTCGGAGACGCCTGCGACCGCCCCGTCGGGCGGCGGACCGGCGCTGCCTCCGGGGTACTACCCCGTCAGCGGCCCGATGCCGCCGGGATACGAGTGGGGTGTGCCGCCGCCACCGCCGCCGCCGGACCCGAACGCGCCGAAGCCGTACGTGCCGGTGGTGTCTCCGCCACCGCCGCCGCTGTTCCCGACGCAGTAGCGCTCACGCGAGCGCGGGCATGACCTCGCGCTCGAACAGCTCGATCCCCGAGCGGTCATACGCCGCCTCGGGGAAGTAGCAGATGACGTACTCGCAGCCGAGATCGTGGAGTTTCTTCAGCGCGTCGACGATCTGCTCCGGAGTGCCGCTGCCGGACTGCGGGGTGCTCATCGAGCCGACCATGGCGTCGGCGGCGGGGTCGCCCGCCAGCGCGGCGATGCGGGCACGGACCGCGTCACGACGCTCGGCGACCTCGGCCTCGGTGCTGCCGACGATCATGTTGAGATTGGCCGAGCGGACGATCGCGTCGAAGTCGGTGCCGACGTCTCGGCAATGTGCGGCAAGCACATTCGACTTGTGCTCGAAGCCTTCCGGCTCGGAAGTGAAGTTCGTGTACCGGGCGTACTTCGCCGCGATACGCAGCGTGACCTTCTCCCCGCCGCCCGCGATCCACAACGGAATCCCGCCGTCCTGCAACGGTTTCGGCGCGACGATCGCGCCGTCGACCTGGTAGTGCTTACCGGAGAAGCTGACCGCTCCCTCACGCCACGCGTCGGCCATGATCTGCACACCCTCGTCGAGGCGGGCGAGCCGCACCCCCGCGGACGGGAACCCGTAACCGTAGGCGCGCCATTCGTGTTCGTACCAGCCGCCGCCGATACCCATCTGAATCCGGCCGCCGGAGATGACGTCGCACGTGGCCGCGACCTTGGCCAGGTACACCGGATTCCGGTAGCTCATCGCGGTGCACATCTGGCCCAGCTTGATCCGCGAGGTGGTGGCCGCGTACGCGGCCATCAGCGACCATGCCTCATGGGTGGCTTCGGCCGTCGGCACCGGAACGGTGTGGAAATGGTCGTATACCCACAGCGAGTCCCAGCTCTCGCCGCTGTCGACGTAGGCGGCGAGATCGCGCATCACCTGCCACTGCGCTCCAGGGTCGATGCCGACCAGGTCGAGTCGCCAGCCTTGCGGGATGAACAATCCGAAGCGCATACCCCGACTGTAGGCGTAGCGGCTACGACGCGGACGAGCCGGCGAAGCAGCTGCGGTACTCGCTCGGTGTCGTGCGCATCTGCCGGACGAAGTGGTACCGGTAGGTCACCGCGGATTCGAAGCCGACACGTGCGGCGATCTGCTCCACTGACAGGGCGGAGCCTTCGAGCAGCGGCAAGCTGGCCTGGACGCGCTGCTCGATCAGCCATTTGATCGGTGTGCTTCCGGTGGCCTTCGCGAATTGCCGCAGGAAGTTGCGCCGCGACATCGCGCTCTGTGCCGCCAGATCGTCGAGCGAGATGGCCACGTCGAGGTGTTCCAGTGCCCATGCCATGGCGGCAGCGATCCGTCCGTCGGACGACGGCTCGGGTACCGGTGTCTCGATGTACTGCGCCTGCCCGCCGGCGCGATGAGGTGCGATGACCAGTCGCCGCGCCACGTCGTTGGCGGCGGCCACGCCGTGATCGGAGCGCACGATGTGCAGGCACAGGTCGAGGCCGGCGGCGCACCCCGCGCTGGTGAGCACGCGCCCGTTGTCGACGTAGAGGGGCGCACGGTCGATCTCGACGTTCGGATAGCGCCGCGCCAGGATGTCGGCGTAGAGCCAGTGGGTGGTCGCGGACCGGCCGTCGAGCACGCCCGCCTCGGCGAGCGCGAATGCGCCGGAACAGATCGAGACCAGCCGCGCGCCGCGCTGATCTGCGGCGTGCAATGCGGCGATGAGCTCAGGCGACACGGGCGCGTCGATGTCGCCCACGCTGGGGATGACGACCGTGTCGGCCTCGGCCAGCGCGTCCAGCCCGTAGGACAGGCGGACCGTCGCGCCGCCGAGGAGGCGCACCTCAGGCGCCTCGCCGCACAGCTGGACCGAATACCAGGGCCGCGCGATGCCCGCGGAGAACCTCTCGTTGAGTTCGGTGATTCCGAAGATCTCGGCGGCCAGGCCCGACTCGAATCCGGTCATGCCGTCGTAGGCCAGGATCGCGACAGTGTGCATGGCACTATCCTAACGAATAGCGGCACTGAGGCCACTGTTTGTCAGGAGTGCCGCCGCCGCAGGATCGAGACATGTTCTACAAACGACCACCTCGCTTGACTGACCATCGACTCTTCGGCGTGCTCCGCGAGTTCGTCGCGGGTATCCACGCCGGCCACGGCGTCGCCCACGGAGTCACCCCGCCGGCCACTTCGGCCGCCCGGAATTGTCAGGGGCCGTCCCTACGCTGACGCCATGCCCCTGCCTGAACGTGAACGACAAGAGTTCCTGGCCGAACCGCACGTCGCAGCGCTGTCCGTGTCCGCCGGTGACGCCCGAGCTCCCCTGACGGTGCCGATCTGGTACCAGTACCGGCCAGGCGGAGAGGTCTGGGTGCTGACGGGCGCCGGCTCCCGCAAGGCCGAACTCATCACGGCCGCCGGCCGGTTCTCACTGATGATCGACCGCACCGAACCGACGACGCGCTACGTCACCGTCGAGGGTGCGATCAGCAGGATCGAACCGGGCACGGACGCGCAGATGGCCGAACTCGCCCATCGGTACCTGCCGGCGGATGCCGCCGAGCGGTATCTGGAGTTCGCCCGCCACAACCTGGGCGACCACGTCGCCGTCTTCATGCGGCCTCAGCACTGGCTGTCCGCAGACATGGGCTCGTTCTAGAGACCCAGTGCCGCCATCCCACCGGTGACGGTGGCATTCTTCAGCGCCTCGTACGGTGCGTCGGGAAACTGTAGGCAGCAGTCCTGTAGGCCGCCGAAGGCGATCACTGCCCGGGTGGACTGCTCGAGCGTGGGCCTGCTGCCGAACACCAGGCGGGTGAGCCGCTCGCGCCACGACAGCAGCAGATCGATCAGACCCAGATCTGCCAGTGTGGTCAGCTCCGACACCACCAGAAGCATGTCGGCCCGGTGTTTGTAGTGGAAGTCGAAGTATCCCTCGAGCAACTCCTGCGGGGTGGCGCGAGCCCGGCCCCTTCTGCGCTCGTGCTCGGCGACGAACAGCTGCCCCTCGTCGAGCAGCGGCGCCAGGATGCTGCGAACGAGATCTTCGCGCGACCTGAAGTGGTAGTACAGCGCAGGTTTGGTGATGCCGAGACGATCGGCGATGTCCTGCAGGCTCGTCCGCTGGACACCCTTCTGCGTGAACAGTTCGCGAGCGACCTCCTGGATTCGGTCACGCGTGCCCGACGCCGGCCTGTTCACGTACACACCCTAGCTGACTTAACGATCGGTAAGCTACGGTGGTCAGCACTTACCGACCGTTAAGTAAAAGGAGGCGAACGTGCGCGCACTCATCTCTGGGGCGAGCATCGCCGGGCCCGTCACCGCGTTCTGGCTCGCCCGGCACGGGGTCGACGTCACAGTGGTCGAGCAGGCGCCCGCGCTGCGCAAGACCGGCGGACACGCCGTCGACCTGTTCCGGCCCGCGATGGAGATCTCCGACCGCATGGGTCTGGCCGAACGTGTCCTCGAACGGGCAACCGGCACACACGTATTCGAAGTCCACCGACCGTGGCGGTCACACCCGGCGCGGATCGACTACCGCAAGCTGATCGGTGTCATGTCCGATCGGCACGTCGAGATCATGCGCGACGATCTCAGCCAGATCTACTACGAGGCCAGCCGAGACTATGCGGAGTACCGCTTCGGTGATCGCATCACGTCGATCGCCGACGACGGTACGGTGACGTTCGAACACGCTCGGCCCGAAGCGTTCGACATCGTCATCGGGGCCGACGGCCTTCACTCCGGAGTGCGCAGGCTGACGTTCGGCGACGACGTCGTCGAACGCTTCCTGGGCGGTTACCTCTCGGTCGTGTCGGTTCCGAAAGCATTCGCCCGCGAGGGCGAAATGGTCGGCGTCTATGAACCGCGGCGCATCGCGATGGTCTACACCGCAGATCATCTCGACGATGCCCGCGCGGTGTTCTTCTTCCGGCCCGAGCACGCGGTGGACTACGACCATCGCGATGGAGCACGGCAACGAGAACTGCTGCGCGCCGGGTTCGCCGGCATGGGCGCCGCGGTCGACCGCTGGCTGGCCGAACTGGACAGCACCCCGGCGTTCTACTTCGACGCGATCACCCAGCTGCAGATGGACACCTGGACGCGCGGGCGCGTCACCCTGGTCGGCGACGCCGGCTACTGCCCGGGCCCCGGAGTCGGCGGCAGCACCAGCCTGGCCGTCTACGGCGCCTACGCGCTGGCCACCGAGCTGGCGCGCTGCGACGATCCCGCCGTCGCTTTCCGCGCCTACGAGGACGTCATGCGCGCGCCCGTGCTCGGCAGCCGGTCCCTGGCGCAGTTCAACATGAAGACGATCGTGCCCACGAGCAGATGGGGTGTGAACGCGTTGGTCGCCGTCGGCCGGCTCATCACGGTCGCACCCGGCCGCCTGACCCGAATGCTGGTGCAGCGCAACGACAAAGGGGTTCGTCTCTACGAAACAATGCCCCTCCCTGCCGCTACCGCCATATGAAGAATCCCCCGGAGCTGTTGCGGCTCCGGGGGATTCGACTCTCAATGCCTAGCTGGTCAGCGACGACGGCGGGGTGAACCGCTCACCGTACTTGGCCGCCAACTCCTTGGCACGGGCGACGAACGCCTCCTTGCCGACACCGCCTGCACCCTGGTAGCCGACGATGAACTGCGCCGACCCACCCGTGTAGGGCGGGTAGCCGATGCCCATGATCGAGCCGATGTTCGCATCCGCAGTCGAGGTCAGCACACCCTCGTCGAGGCACTTCTGCGTCTCGAGCGCCTCGGCGAACAGCATCCGGTCGATCATGTCCTGCAGCGGGATATCGGCCTTGCCGGCACCGAACGTGTCGGCCAGGCCGGGCCACAAGCCCGCGCGCTTGCCGTCGACATATTCGTAGAAGCCGGCGCCCTTGAGCCGCGACGGACGACCGATCTCGATCATCTTGTTGACGACCTCTTCGCCCGGGTGCGCCTCGTAGGTGCCGCCGTCCGCTTCGGTCGCCTTGCGCGTCTCGTTGGCGATCTTCTGCATGAGCTCCAGGTTGAGCTCATCGGAGAGCTGCAGCGGAGCCGCCGGGTAACCGGCCTGCGAACCGGCCTGCTCGATGCTCGCCGCGGAGACACCCTCACCCAGCATGGCCAGCGCCTCGTTGACGAAGGTGCCGATCACACGCGAGGTGAAGAAGCCGCGGCTGTCGTTGACCACGATCGGGGTCTTGCCGATGGCCAGCGTGTAGTCGAACACCCGGGCCAGCGCCTCGTCAGAGGTCTTCTCGCCCTTGATGATCTCAACCAGCGGCATCTTGTCCACGGGTGAGAAGAAGTGGATACCGATGAAGTCCTCCTGGCGCTTCACCCCGGTCGCGAGACCGGTGATGGGCAGCGTGGAGGTGTTGGAGCCCAGCAGCGCGTTGGGCTCCACGATGTCCTCGATCTCCTGGAACACCTTGTGCTTGAGGTCCTGGTTCTCGAAGACGGCCTCAATCACGAAGTCGACGCCCTTGAGATCGGCAGCATCGGCGGTCGGGGTGATGCGATCGAGGAGCGCGTCAGAGCGCTCCTTCGTGGTGCGGCCACGCTCGAGCGCCTTGGCTTCGATCTTCTCGGAGTAGTTCTTGCCCTTGTCGGCGGCTTCCTGCGACACGTCCTTGAGCACGACGTCATAGCCGGCCTTGGCCGAGACGTAGGCGATGCCCGCGCCCATCATGCCTGCGCCGAGCACACCGATCTTGCGGATCTCCTGCTTGGCGATACCGTCGGGCCGCGATGCGCCGCCGTTGATGGCCTGCAGATCGAGGAAGAACGCCTGGATCATGTTCTTGGCGGTCTGACCGGTCACCAGCGTGACGAAGTAGCGGCTCTCGATGCGGGTGGCGGTGTCGAAGTCGACCTGTGCACCTTCGACGGCCGCGTCCAGGATCGCGCGCGGCGCCGGCATGGGCGCACCCTTGAGCTGCTTCTTGAGCAGGGCCGGGAACGACGGCAGGATCGCGGCGAGCGCGGGATGCGACGGCGTGCCGCCGGGCATCTTGTAGCCCTTCTGATCCCACGGCTGGGTGTGGGCTTCAGGATTGGCTTTGATCCAAGCCTTGGCGGCCGGCACCAATTCCTCGACGCTGCCGACCAATTCGTCGACCAGGCCGACATCCTTGGCCTTGCCCGGCTTGAAACGCGTTCCCTGCGAGAGGATCTCCATGAACGCCTTCTGGATGCCGAACATCCGCACAGTGCGGGCCACGCCACCGCCGCCGGGCAGCAGGCCCAGGGTGACCTCGGGCAGGCCGATCACGACGCCCTTGGTGTCGGCGGCGATGCGGTGGTGGCAGGCCAGTGCGATCTCCAGGCCACCGCCGAGGGCGGCACCGTTGATGGCGGCGACCACGGGCACCCCGAGGGTCTCGAGCTTGCGCAGGTCGGCCTTGATGAACTCGACCTCGGCGAACGACTCCGCGGCGTTCTCCGGGCCAACCTTCATCATGCCCTTGAGGTCACCGCCGGCGAAGAACGTCTTCTTCGCACTGGCGATCACCACGCCGGTGATCGAATCCTTCTCCTGCACAAGCTTTTCGACCGCGTTGTGCATGGATTCTTTGTAGTGCTCGTTCATCACGTTGGCCGAACCCGTGGGATCGTCCAGCGTCAGGGTGACGATGCCGTCGGCATCCTTGTCCCACTGAATAGTGTTCTCTGCCATGGTTGTTCAGGCCTTCCTAGACTCGCTCGATGATGGTGGCCACGCCCATGCCGCCGCCGATGCACAGCGTGATCAGTGCACGCCGCGCGCCGCGGCGCTCGAGCTCGTCGACCATGGTTCCGGTGATCATGGCGCCGGTGGCGCCGAGCGGGTGGCCCATCGCGATGGCACCACCGTTGACGTTGAGCTTCTCGTCGGGGATGTTCAGGTCCTTCTGGAACTTCAGCACCACCGAGGCGAACGCCTCGTTCAGCTCGAACAGGTCGATGTCGTCGACCGTCAGGCCGGCACGGTCGAGCACCTTCTTGGTGGCCGGCGTCGGGCCGGTCAGCATGATCACCGGGTCGGCACCGGACGTCGCGGTCGCGACGATGCGGGCGCGCGGGGTCAGCCCTTGCGACTGGCCGGCTTTCTCCGAGCCGATCAGCACCAGCGCGGCGCCGTCGACGATGCCCGAGCTGTTGCCGCCGGTGTGGACGTGGTTGATCTTCTCGACGAAGTGGTACTTCTGCAGCGCCACGTCGTCGAAGCCGCCCATCGCGCCCAGCCCTTCGAACGCGGACTTGAGCTTGCCCAGGCTCTCCAGCGAGGTGCCGGGACGCATGTGCTCGTCATGGTCGAGCACGACCAGACCGTTCTGATCCTTGACCGGGACGACGGACTTGGCGAAGTAGCCGCCCGACCATGCGGCCGCGGCGCGGTCCTGCGAGCGCACGGCGTAGGCGTCGACGTCCTCGCGGGAGAAGCCCTCGATGGTGGCGATCAGATCGGCACCGATGCCCTGTGGCACGAAGCCGATGCGGTAGTTGGTCTCGGGATCGCCCGCCCAGGCGCCGCCGTCAGACCCCATGGGCACGCGGCTCATCGACTCGACGCCGCCGGCCAACACCAGGTCGTCCCAGCCGGAGCGCACCTTCTGCGCGCCGAGGTTGACCGCTTCGAGGCCCGAGGCGCAGAACCGGTTGAGCTGGAATCCGCCGGTGGTCTCCGGCAGGCCGGCCACCAGGCCCGCGGTGCGGGCGATGTCGCCGCCCTGATCGCCGACCGGGGAGACGACGCCGAGGATCAGGTCGCTGATCAGGTTCTCGTCGAGGTCGGGGTAGCGCGTGCGGATCTCGTCGATCAGGCCGACGACCAGGTTGACAGGCTTGATTTCATTGAGCGATCCGCCGCGCTGCTTACCGCGCGGGGTGCGAATCGCCTCATAGATGAAGGCTTCTTCGGACATGTGGTCTCCAGGTCCTGTTCAAATCGGAATCCGCGGCGCATCCATGCCGGACGCCGCGGGGAGGCTGCTCCTCTAGCGGCATGCTAGCAGCCTCGCCCAACCGCTTGGTTGGGCCCTGGAGAGAGGGGTCACCGCCCCCTGCCGAGCAGGGGGTCAGTCGGAGGTGCCTTCGGTGTCGTCGAAGAACGACCACTCGCCGTCGTGTTCGACCTCCATGCGCCACCCCAACTCGGAGTTGTCCGCCTTCTGGTCGACGAACCAGGCGTGTGCGTCCTCCGCGCTCTCGATGTCCTTCGTGTCGACGACGTCGCCCTGGGGGTTGAGCACACGGTAGGTAGCCATGCGCATTGTGTTACCCGGCATCGGATGGCGCACACCAACAGAAGTCTTACGTCAGACGGCCACGGAATCCCTGCCGACCAGACCACGCAGCACGTGGGCCGACAGCAGACCCAGCGCCACCGCTTGGGACGCGCAGGCCGCGCGGTTCGGAGCGCCCATCTTCACCGAGGCACTCTCCAGATGATGGCCCGCGGTGCGGGCGCTGATGTAGAGGTGCCCCGCGATCTGGGTGTTGGTCAGGCCGCACACAGCCAGGGTCAGCGCGTCGAGTTCGCGTGTGGTGATCCCCAGCGGCAGCGGCGCCCGCGTCACCAACAACACGGCCCCCAGGCTGTCGCCGCGGAACCGTGGCGAAGTCCCGATGCGGCGCACGTGCAGCCACGCGGTTCCGTCGTGGATCCGCAGTCCGTCCACGGCGAACGTGGCGGCGGTACGGAACATGCACGCGAGTTCTCCGACGACTGCCGGATCGAGCTCCTCGGTGGTGGTGTCACCCCGCCGCAACAAATGGACACGGCCGTGATCGTCAACCGCCCACGCCTGCGCCTGCGGCGCCACCAACTCGGCCACCATCCTCGGGCGCACCGAGAAATCGAGCTGCGCAGCCATCTGCTCGCGCAAAGTGTTGATCTCGGCGACGTCGGAGTCGCTGGGATATCGGGAATCGTCACAGTTGACATGGAGAGTGCCGACGTAGGTGCCGTCAGCAGTGACCAGGCGGGCAGACAATCCTTCGTCGAACCCCGCCGGACGGAACACGTTGTTGACCGAGTACCCCTCGCGATAGGCGGGGAAATCGCGCCAGCGCAGGGCCCCGAGACCATGCACGCGCATCGCATCGAAGAGCGGATCGTTGTCGACGAACCACGAATTGAAGTGCTCCATCACCTGTTCGGGATAGTCACGGTTGGCGACACCCACGTGCTGGCGCTGGATCGGATCCCATAGGCAGATCGCCGACGCCGACGACGCGGCGCGGGCACCCAGCGCGTCGAGCATGTCGTGGGCGCGAGTCTCCATGCTCAGCGCACTTCCGAGCACGTCACCGTAGATTCCCGCCATACCCATGTGTTCCTTCGCCGTCAGCCCGTGAGGCCATCATGTGCAGACGGTGTTTCGGGGGCGTTTCCGGTTCGAGGCAGCGCGGAAACGGTCGGCTGATTTGGGAGATTTCTCCCATGGTCGTCGTTCGGCAGCCTTCCTAGGCTGGTCGGCACCCGACAGTCGTCCCACAGCGTGGTGTGGACATCGACACACCTCACCGAGGGGCGACCCCATGAACAGAATCCGTAGCACTGTCGCGCTGCTCGCCGCGGCGGCGACCGTACTCGCCGGGTGTGGCAGCCGGGCGGGAGACGAGAACACCTCTGCAGCGCAGACCGGCTGCGCAGACACGTCCGGCGATGTCGTCAAGATCGGCGCGATCAACTCGCTCTCCGGCGGGCTCGCGGTCAGTGAATCGGTGATCCGAGACGCGATCGTGCTGGCAGTCGAACAGGTCAATGCCTCGGGCGGTGTGTTGGGTAAGCAGTTGCAGCTGGTCGGTGAGGACGGCACGTCCGAACCCACCATCTTCGCGGAGAAGGCCCAGAAACTGGTTCAGTCCGATTGTGTGGCAGCAGTTTTCGGCGGTTACACGTCGGCCAGCCGCAAGGCGATGCTGCCGGTCTTCGAAGACAACGACGCCCTGCTGTACTACGGCCAGCAGTACGAGGGCCTGGAGAGTTCGCCCAACATCTTCTACACCGGCGCGACCACGAACCAGCAGATCATCCCCTCGCTGGACTATCTCAAGGCGCAGGGCGTCAAGTCGCTCTACCTGGTGGGCAGCGATTACGTGTTCCCCCGCACCTCGAACGCGATAGTCAAGGCCTATGCCAAGGCCAACGGCATCGAGATCAAAGGCGAGGACTACACGCCGCTGGGCTCGACCGACTTCTCGACCATCGTCAACAAGATCCGCACCGCAGACGCCGACGCCGTGTTCAACGTCGTCGTCGGCGATTCCCTGGTCGCATTCTTCCGCGAGTACCAGAACTCCGGCCTGACCGCCGAAGCCATGCCGGTCATGTCGATGTGCGTGGGCGAAGAGGAAGTCCGCAGTATCGGCGCACGAACACTCGAGGGCCAGCTGTCGTCGTGGAACTACTACCAGACGCTCGACACGCCGCAGAACACGAAGTTCGTCGCGGACTTCAAGAAGCGGTTCGGCGCCGACCGGGTGACGTCGGACCCCATGGAGTCGGCCTACGCCGCCGTCTACGTGTGGAAAGCGTCGGTGGAGAAAGCGAAGTCGTTCGCCACCAATGACATCCGCAGCGCCGCCGGCGGCGTGTCCATCGACGCTCCCGAGGGCACGATGACCGTCGACGGCGAGAACCACCATGTCACCAAGACCGCGCGGATCGGCCGGGTGGGGCCGGACGGCCTGATCTACCAGGTGTGGCAGTCGCCGGCGCCGATCGAGCCCGACCCCTACCTGAAGGGCTACCCCTGGGCCGCGGGAATCACGGGCTGACACCATGCACCTGACACCCAAGGACGAGGACCGGCTGCTGTTGTTCCTGGCCGCCGAACTGGCGCGCAAGCACCGGTCGGCCGGCCTGACCCTCAGCTACGCCGAAGCGCGCGCGTTGATCGCCGACGAGGTGGTCGAAGCGGCACGGGCCGGCGCATCCGTCGCCGAAGCCGCCGCGCATGGTGCGGCGGTGCTGACCGATGACGACGTCATGCCCGGGGTACGCACCCTACTGGGCTCGGTCCAGGTGGAAGCGTTCTTCGCAGACGGCCAGAAACTGGTGACTGTGCACGACGCCATCGGTCCCGGAACCGCATCACCATCCGAGCCGGACGTGGTTCCCGGTGAGATCCTGCCCTGCGCCGGCGAACTGGAACTCAACGCGGGCCGCACCGAGGTCACCCTCGTCGTCGGGAACACCGGGGACCGACCCATCCAGGTGGGATCCCACTTCCACTTCTTCGAGGTCAACCGCGCACTGCGCTTCGACCGGGCCGCCGCGTTCGGTATGCGCCTGGACATCCCGTCCGGCACCGCCGTGCGTTTCGAGCCCGGAGAGGAACAGCAGGTGGCGCTGACCAGTTACGGCGGCGAGCGCGTCGTGATCGGCCAGAACGACGTGACCAACGCCTCGACGACGACGGCTCCCGGCGATGACCTGATGGGCCGAATCCGCGATCTGGGCTTCCTCGACTCCGCTCGCGAGGTGTGACGTGGGACATCGGATCAGCCGCAGCCATTACGCCGAGCTCTACGGACCCACCACCGGTGACCGTGTCCGGCTCGCGGACACCGAACTGCTCGCGAAAGTCGAACACGATGCCACCGTCTACGGGGACGAGTCCGTGTTCGGCGGCGGAAAGACGATGCGCGAAGGCATGGCCGTACACGGCGACATCACCAACGCCGACGGCGCGTTGGATTTCGTCATCACCAACGTGCTCATCATCGACGCGGTGCTGGGAATCCGAAAGGCGGACATCGGCATTCGCGACGGACGAATCGCCGGGATCGGCAAGTCCGGGAACCCGAGGACGATGGACGGTGTCGATCCCGACCTGGTGATCGGCGCCGGCACCGATATCCGCGCGGGCGAGGGAATGATCGCCACGGCGGGTGCCATCGACATTCACGTGCACTTCGACAGTGCAGGGCTGGTCGAGGAGGCCATCTCCAGCGGCGTGACCACGATGATCGGCGGCGGGCTGGGGCCCGTCACCGTCGGCATCACCTCGTCGGGGCCGAACAACCTAGCCCGGATGTTGCGGTCGGCCGAAGGATTTCCGATGAACTTCGGGTTCATCGGCAACGGCAGTGCGTCCAGCGTCGCGCCGCTGATAGAGCAGGGCTTGGCCGGCGCTATCGGCTACAAGATCCACGAGGACTGGGGAGCCACACCCGCGGCCATCCGAGCCTCACTCGACGCCGGCGACGAACTCGACCTGCAGGTGCAAATCCACACCGACACCCTGAACGAGTCGGGCTTCTTCGAAGACACCATGGCGGCGATCGGCGGCCGCCCGATCCACACCTACCACGCCGAGGGCGCCGGCGGCGGCCATGCGCCCGACATCATGCGGGTCGTCGGAGAGCCGTATTGCCTTCCGTCATCGACGAATCCGACGAATCCCTATACGCTCAACACCTTCGATGAACACCTCGACATGGTGATGGTGTGCCATCACCTCAACCCACGGATACCCGAGGACGTCGCGTTCGCCGAGTCACGAATTCGCCGCGAGACCATCGCCGCCGAAGACGTCCTGCACGACCTCGGCGCGATCTCCGCGATGGGTTCGGACTCCCAGGGCATGGGCCGCATCGGCGAGACCATCGCCCGCACATGGCAACTCGCCTCCCACATGAAAGCCACCCGCGGGGCGTTGCCTGCCGACGAGGGCACCGGCGCCGACAACGCGCGCATCTTGCGCTACATCGCCAAGCTGACGATCAACCCCGCCCGCCTGTTCGGGATCGACCACGAGATCGGCTCGCTGGAACCGGGCAAGCTCGCCGACATCGTGCTGTGGGAACCGAAGTTCTTCGGCATCAGGCCCGAGGTGGTGTTCAAGGGCGGTTTCCCTGCGTGGTCGGTGATGGGTGAGGCCAATGCGTCGTTGATGACGTGCGAACCTCTGCGTTACCGGCCCCAATGGGCGGCGTTCGGCCGCGCGCCCGCCGATGTCTCGGTGAACTTCGTCGCCGGCGCAGCGCTCGACAGCGGACTGGGTGAGCGCCTCGGGCTGGCCACGCGATTGGTGGCGTGCCGGGGTTCCCGCGCTCTCACCAAAGCGGATCTGCTGCACAACGACTATCTGCCCGACATCACGATCGAGCCCGATACCTACCGCGTGATCGTCGACGGTCGGCCGTGCGTCAGCGAGCCGATGACCCGGGTGCCCCTGGGCCGCCGGTACACCCTCAAGTGAGCAGGAGCGGGACATGTCCGACGTCGTACGCGTGGGTATCGGTGGTCCGGTCGGGTCCGGGAAGACCCGGCTCGTCGAATCCCTGGTGCCCGATCTGATCCGCGCCGGCCTCAGCGTCGCGGTGATCACCAACGACCTCGTCACCGACGAGGACGCACAGCGGGTGCGGCGCAGCGGCGTCATCGACCCCGAACGTGTTCTGGCGGTCGAGACCGGCGCCTGCCCGCACACCGCCATCCGAGAAGATCCCTCTGCCAATCTTGCCGCAGCACAACGGCTATGCCGTACTTTCCCCGACCTCGACGTGATTCTGATCGAGTCCGGGGGTGACAATCTGGCCGCCACGTTCACCTCGGACCTAGTGGATTACTGGGTCTTCGTCATCGACACCGCGGGGGGCGACGACATTCCACGCAAGAAGGGAATCGGCCTCCTCCAGGCGGACCTTCTGGTCGTCAACAAGATCGACCTGGCGCCATTGGTCGGCGCCGACCTGGACAGGATGGCGCGGGACTGTGCGGTGGCCCGGCCGGTCAAGCCGACCGTCTTCACCGACTTGAACTCGGGCGACGGCCTCGCCCGGCTGACCGAACTGGTCATCGACGGCGCGATGCTGGAGGTGGCCATCCGGTGACGACGATCCACCCCGGCACACTCGACATCCACGTCGTGGCCGACGCCTCGGGGCGCACACGTGCGGCGAGGCTGCACCAACGCTATCCGCAGCGCGTCACGACACCGCTGCACTGCGATCCCGACCGACCGGGCGCAGCCACGCTGTGTGTTCAAAGCCCCAGCGGCGGAACGTTTTCCGATGACAATCTGATGACTGTGGTGCGGTGCGGCGCACGCAGTGAGTTGCGCCTGACCACGCAGGCGGCCACCCAGGTCTTCGCCGGCGATGGTCCCGGCTCGCGGCACCGCATGGCCTTCACCGTCGACGCCGGCGCGCACCTCGAGTACTGCCCCGGCACCGTCATTCCGCACGCCGATTCCTCCTTCACCCAGCGGCTGCGCGTCGACGTCGAGACCGGGGGGATCTACGTCGGGTGGGACGCGGTCGCCGCCGGCAGGATCGCGCACGGCGAGCGGTTCCGCTTCGCGCGCTACGACAGTGCATTCGAGATCGGTGTCGACGGTCGGATCGTCGCCCGGGACCGGCAGCTGGTACAGCCCTGCGATGGCCACGGCGGACCGCTGATCGAGGGCGACTACCTGGCCACGTTCGTGGTTGCGACGCCGGGCCGTGCGACGGGCGCGCTCGTGCGGGACATCAGACATGCGCTCGGCGACTGCCCCGGTGGAGCCAGCTCACTGCCCGGCGACAACGGGGTCTTCGTGCGCGTGGGTGCGCCGCACGCCCCCGAGCTGGCTCGCGTGCGCGAGCGGTTGTTCGCTGCCTGCCGCGCCTGGTCGACATCCGTCGCGCCGACGCTCACGCCCGGGCACGCCGCGTGAACGCGATTGCCGACCTGGGCGATGCCGACGACGGCAGGTTCGACGGGCGCGTGCGCCATCACGTCGACATCGGGTGGGGCGATGCTGCCAAACACCGCCAAGTGGTCACCTCCGACACCGGCCTGCAGATCCGCATCACCCTCCCGCGGGGGTCGTTCCTGCGGGCCGGCGAGGTGATCGCCGACGACGGGACAGCGATCGTGGTGGTGCGTCGGCCCGCCGAACCGGCCGTGACCGCCGGTTTCGCCGACCACGCCGACGCTGACGGAGCACGCCGAATGCTGTTGCTGGGATACCTGCTGGGCAATCAACACGCGCCGATCGACGTCTCCGACTTCGGAGTCGCCGCACCCCTGTTCACCAGCGAGCAGGCTGCGGTCGAGCTCCTCGCCGAGCTCGGGATCGTCGGCACCGTCACATCTGTGCGGCTGGCCGCCCTGGGCTGGTCACGGACGTCGTCGAGTACCCATGCCGGCCATCACCACTGAGCCCGCGGCCAGCCTCGCGCTGTGGATGCAACTGCACGACAGCGCGTTTCCGTCAGGTCGCATGGTGCACAGCCACGGGCTGGAGGAGTGGCTGACCGAGCGGGCCGACGCCGGGCCCGCCGACATCGCCGAGGCGGTCATGGGCTATCTGTCCGAGAGTTACGCGCCGCTGGATGCGACGTTCGTCGCAGCTGCGTGGCGGGCCCACGCGACAGATGGCAGCCTGCTGGAACTGGATCAGCGCCTCGATTCCTACAAGCTGTCCGACAACGGCCGCACCGCGTCGACATCGACGGGCCGGCAACTGGCCTCGGCCGCGCACGCCACCGGGCTGGCCGCCGAATCCGACTACCTCGTCGCGGTTCTCTCAGCTGCCACACCGGGCCACAATGCCGTGGTCGAAGGAGCACTCCAGGCGCAATTGGGTATCGCGCTCGGCGCGGCGGTGATGGGCTCACTGAGAACTCAGCTGGCCGCCATGTTGAGCGCCGCCATCCGGCTGGGGCGACTCGGCCCCCTGGCGAGCCAGCGGACACAGGTCCGTGCCGTCGACCTGATCGTCGACCTCGCCGCGCAGGCATGCCGGCGCGCTCTCGAGGACGTGAGCAGCACCGCGCCCACCCTGGAGATCAGCGGCATGCGTCACGAAACCCGCACAGCCCGACTGTTCGCCACCTAGGCCACCCGACCGGGGGCCGTAGCGTCACGCCGACTGGGACGTCACCAATTCGTCCAGGGTCGGATAGTCGATGTAACCGGCCGGTCCCGGGGCGTAGAAGGTCGCCACGTCGGGCTCGTTGAGCTCTGCTCCCACCTCCAGGCGCGTCACCAGATCGGGGTTGGCCAGGAACCCGCGTCCGACGGCGGCAGCACTGATCACGCCCCATTTGGCGAGGTTCTCCAGCGTCTCGAAATCGGTGTCGACGGTGCGCGGGGTGTTCAGCACCAGGGTGCCCTCCCACTGAGTGCGCAGCGCGGCGAAAGGCTCGGCGGACGGCTCACTGACGATGTGCAGATAGCCGATGCCCAGCGACTTGATCCGGCACAGCAGCAATTCGTACGCGCTGATCTGGTCGATCTCCGACATGTCACCGGCGGTGTTCCCGGGTGAGATGCGCAGACCCACGCGGTCGGCACCGATCTCGTCGGCGACGGCCTCGACGACCTCGGCGGCGAAGCGGGCCCTGTTCTGCGGGGAGCCGCCGTAGGAATCGGTGCGCTGATTGACGACATCGGAGAGGAACTCGTGCAGCAGATAGCCGTTGGCGGAATGGATTTCGACTCCGTCCATTCCGGCGTCGACAGCCCGGCGAGCAGCAGAGCGGAACTGCCCGACGATCGAGGCGATCTCCTCGACGGTCAGCGCCCGCGGCACCGGCAGCGGCTTCTTGCCGGTGGGCGTGTGCGTCACCATGTCGGCGGCGATCGGCGACGGCGCCACCGCGTCGAAGCCGCTGATCTCCGGATGGGCCATCCGGCCGACGTGCCACAGCTGGACGAACATCTTGCCGCCCGCACGGTGCACCGCCGACGCGATCTCCGACCACCGGTCCTGCTGACGATCGGTGTAGATACCCGGGGTGTTCAGGTAGGCGCCGTTGGCCTGCTCGCAGACCGCGGTGGCCTCGCTGATGATCAGACCGGCCTGCGCGCGCTGCGAGTAGTACTCCGCGGCCAGCGCTGACGGCGTGCCGTCGGCGTCGGCTCGCGATCTGGTCAACGGCGCCATGAAGAGTCGATTCTCCGTGGAGAGCGCACCGAACTGAAGGGGCTTGCGCAGCGCCGCATCCGCGCCGAGGGTGAACGTCATGCTTCTCTCAAGCGCGGGCAGACTCGGATCCATTCCCGCCGCCCGTCGTCGATGATGGTCTGATGACACAAGCGAACGGTTGGCCGGCACTGGTGGTGGCGGAGTGGCAGGACACCCGGGACACGGTTCATCTGTGGACTCAGATCGTCGGGAAGGTGAAATTGGCGGCCACGCCGACGGTCAACCACTGGTGGAACTCCGTGTTCTACGTCGACGCCCGAGGATTGACGACCTCCCTGATGCGTTGGCAAGGAACGGCTTTCGACGTCAGCTTCGACCTCGTCGAACATGTGCTGCACATCCGGGTGACCGATGGTAGGTCGCGCAGCATGGCGCTGCAGCCACGTAGTGTGGCCGACTTCTACGCCGAGTTCCGCGGCCACCTCGACGACCTGGGCATCGACGTGCCGATCAGCCCGACTCCCGTGGAGCTGCAGCACGCCACCCCGTTCGCCGAGGACACCGAGCACGCCAGCTACGACGCCGCCGCGGTGAGGAACTTCTTCACCTCGCTGGTCAGCGCCGATCGCGTGATGACCGACTACCGCGCGGACTTCACCGGCAAGAGCAGCCCGGTGCACTTCTTCTGGGGTGCCTTCGACCTGGCCGTGACGCGTTTCTCCGGTCGGCAGGCGCCACCGCATCCGGGCGGTGTGCCCAATTGCCCGGACTGGGTGATGACAGAGGCCTACAACGCCGAGGTTGCCAGCGCGGGCTACTGGCCGGGCGGCGCGGAGGAAGGCGTTTTCTACGCCTATGCCTACCCGCAGCCCGACGGCTACGACACCGCCGACCTCGGCGTCGAGGGCGCCTCCTTCGACGCCGGGCTCGGCGAATTCGTGCTGCCGTACCGCACCGTCCGGACGTCCGACGATCCCGAACGGCTGCTGCGCCGATTCCTCGACGCGACGGCCGCGGTGGCCGGCGACTTGGCCGAGTGGCCCGAGCAGCCGGTCACCCCGCCGCGCCACCTCTGAGAACCCACCCCCGCCCAAACCGACGTTGGGGCGGGTAAAGCCGAGACGAGCTCGCCATTTCGTCCATCTCGGCCCGGGCCACGCATGCCGGCTGAGCTATTAACCTCGGAACAATGACGGTTGAGCGGCTGCACCCGTACGCGGTGACGATCTTCGCCGAGATGTCGGCTCGCGCTGCCGAACTCGGCGCGGTCAACCTCGGCCAGGGATTTCCCGACGAAGCCGGGCCCGACGACATGCTCGCGGTGGCGGAGAAGGCGATCGCCGACGGCGACAACCAGTACCCGCCCGGCCTGGGAATCGCACCCCTGCGCCGGGCCATCGCCGACCAGCGCCGGCGACGCTACGGAATCTCCTACGACCCCGACACCGAGGTGCTGGTCACCGTCGGCGCGACCGAGGCGATCGCCGCGTCCATCCTGGGTCTGGTCGAACCGGGCTCCGAGGTGCTGCTGATCGAACCGTTCTACGACTCCTACTCCCCCGTCATCGCCATGGCGGGGTGCCACCGGCGTGCGATACCGATGCGCAACGACGGTGGACGGTTCACCATCGACGTGGACGCACTACGCGCGGCAATCACCCCGAAAACTGCTGCCATCATTGTCAATTCACCCCACAACCCCACCGGCGCGGTGGCCGGTGACGACGAGCTGAAGGCTCTCGCCGAACTGGCGGTGGACGCCGACCTGCTGGTCATCACCGACGAGGTCTACGAGCACCTGGTGTTCGACGGCCGCACACACCGTCCCCTGGCCGGCTATCCGGGCATGGCAGAGCGCACCGTCACGATCTCCAGCGCCGGAAAGATGTTCAACGTCACCGGCTGGAAGATCGGGTGGGCGTGTGGGCCGAGCCATCTGATCGCCGGACTACGGGCGGCCAAGCAGTACCTGAGCTATGTGGGCGGGGCGCCGTTCCAGCCCGCCGTCGCCGCGGCGCTCGACACCGGGGACGAGTGGGTGGACGCCCTGTGCCACTCCTTCGAGACCCGACGTGACCGGCTGGCCGCCGCGCTGCGCGAGATCGGCTTCGGCGTGTTCGACAGCTTCGGGACGTACTTCCTGACCGCCGATCCGCGACCGCTGGGCTACGACGACGGCAGGGCGTTCTGCACCGAGCTGATCGAGCGAGTGGGGGGTGGCGGCCATTCCGATGTCGGCGTTCTGCGATCCGGCCGCGTCGCACGCCGGCGACTGGAACCACCTGGTCCGGTTCGCGTTCTGCAAACGCGAGCAGACGCTCGACGAGGCGATCGACCGGTTTGGCGCGCTGCGTTCCTAGCGCACCGTTCCTAACGCGCGCCGGCCATGACCCGCTGCCGCAGGTTCTCCAACGCGACGTCGAGGACCATCCGCTTGGCCCGCTTGACCAGGAATGCGGGGTACGGCGCCGCGAGATCGAGGATCAGGTCGAAGCGCACCCGCGTGCGCTCCTCACCTTCCTGCACCAGGTTGTACTCGCCGTGCTGGCAGCGCTGCCGAGACGTCCGCTGTGCGTCCCACACCACCCAGTCGTCGCCCCAGTGGTACTCCAGCAGCTCTTTGTCGTTCATCCCCATGATCTTCACCGTCGCCTTGACGTGGTGAGGACGACCGTCGGGGTGCCGGTCGATGACCTCTGCCGCCTTGTGCAGCGCCGACCAGGATGCGACCGCCTCGATGTCGGCCAACGCGTCGAGGATGACCTCGGGTGGCGCCTCGATCACCACTTCGCTGGAAGCACGGACAGCCATGCGGCAAAGCATAACGGTGGTCCCGAACATGCGCAGGATATTGTCCAGCTAATTTTATGACAGTTCTTAATATGGCGCGGACCGCCACGTTTGTGCCCGCTCGCGGCGGGCAATGCACGCTGCCATGAACGCTGTGCCCGACTCTGGGCCCGACACCGGGCCCGACCCCGCACGTACCGAGGCCCAGCTCGACTCACCGAGCGGCGGGGAGAGCACGCGGACGGTGGTCATCGCGCTCGCCGCGAACTTCGCCGTCGCCGTCGCCAAAACCGTCGCCGCGGTCATCTCCGGATCGGCCTCGATGACCGCGGAAGCGACTCATTCCTGGGCCGACACCGCGAATCAAGGCTTCCTGATAGTCGCCAATCGGCGCAGTGCCCGGCCGCCGGACGGGGATAGGCCCCTGGGCTACGGCCGAGAGGCCTATGTCTGGTCGCTGCTCGCCGCGGTGGGCCTCTTCGTCGTCGGCGGCACGGTGTCGGTATGGCACGGCATCACCGAGATCCTGCACGGGGAGTCGGGCCCGGAGAACTACCTGGTGGCCTACATCGTGCTCGGTGTCGCGTTCGTCCTCGAGGGGTCGTCGCTGTTGCAGGCATTCCGTCAATTGCGCTCAGAGGCAAGCGTTTACGACCGAGAACTGCTCTCCCATGTGCTCGACACCTCCGATCCGACCACGCGCGCGGTGTTCGCCGAGGACACCGCGGCCCTTCTCGGAATTCTGATTGCGCTGGCCGGCATCGGTCTGCACCAGCTGACCGGCGACGCGATTTGGGATGCGATCGGTTCCATCCTGGTCGGCCTGCTGCTCGGCGTCGTCGCGGTGATCCTGATCGACCGCAATCGCCGCTTCCTGGTCGGCGAATCGGCGAGCCCGCGTCTCCGTCAGGCCGCGATAGCTCAGATCGAGCGGATGCCAGAGGTGGCCTCCGTCCGATTCATCCGACTGGTGTTCGTCGGGCCCAAACAGCTGTTCCTGGTGGCCAGCGTCGATCTGGTGGGCGACGCCGCGGAATCGCGGATCGCCGAGACGCTACGCGATCTGGAGAACAGGTTGCAGGCCGAGCCGACCATCGTCGACGCCGTGCTGACAATTGCCGAGCCCGATGCGCTCGACCGGCTCGCTTAGCCTTTGACGACTTTGAGCACCTGCTTGCGCAGCCCCTCGGTTGCCGTCTCGACACCGCCCTTGATCGTGCGCTTGACGATGAAGCCGGGCAGCGGCACCGACAGATCGATCGCGATGTCGAAACGCACCCGCGTCTTGTCGCCGTCAGGGGTCAGTGTGTAGCTGGCGTCCTGCGCCTTGAGCTGGCCGGCCGACACGAGAGTCCAGCTGACTTCGTTGTCACCCCAGGTGTATTCGATGATCTGCTCGTCGGTCAGGCCGGCCGCCTTGACCACCATCTTCACCTGTTTGGGACGGCCGTCGTCGAACCGGTCCAGCACCTCGGCCCTCTCGTACTGCGGCGACCACGTCGGGGTCGCTTCGACGTCGGCGATGACGTCGAGAATCTGTTCCGGCGTTGCTTCGATCACGACTTCGCGCGAATCCTTGGTGGCCACGGGGGAACCATAGAGCACCGAAGCTGCTGTTCGGTCGAGATCAACGGACCGGGCCCGTAGGCTCGTCGACTGTGAGCAGTGACATCGACCCTGCTGCGCCGCCCAGCGGTACCGGTTGCGTCGAGTGCGACGCCGCAGGCGGCTGGTGGGTGCATCTGCGCCGGTGCGCCGCGTGCGGCCACATCGGCTGCTGCGACGACTCGCCGCAGCGCCACGCTGCAGCGCACTGGCGCGCGAGCGGCCACCCGATCATCCGGTCCTTCGAACCGGGCGAAGACTGGTTCTGGGACTACTCGACCGAGGCCTATTACGACGGACCCGAGCTGGCCGCGCCGCAGAGTCGGCCTGTCGACGAGACGGTGCCGGGCCCGCGGGGACGTGTCCCCGCGGACTGGATGGCCCAGCTGCAGGCGCGCCGCGAGTGAATGGAATGCCAGCGCCGGGGTAGACCTGGCAGGTGAGCACAGATCCCCGCACCACTGACACCGATGCCGGCGCCGACGAGGCCGACGACGACGTGATGAGCGACCCGTCCAAGGGCGCCGACGACGACCGCGTCGACTGGTCCGACGAGGGCGGCGCGACCTCCGGCGGGCCGGCACCGGCCACGTAGGTCACCTCCGGGCGAGAACCTCCTGCGCCGCGTTGTAACCCGGGATGAACGTGATGCCGGGCCCGCCATGGCAACCGGCCCCGGCCAGGTACAGGCCGTCCGTCGGAAGCGGTTGATCGACATGGCCTGTGGGTCCCGGCCGGTTCGGTCCCATCTGCTCAGGGTGGATCAGGCCGTGGCAGTAGTCCCCGCCGGGTGCGCCGAACATCGTGCCCATGTGTTTGGGCGTGAAGGTGGTGTGGCGCAGAATGAGCCGCTCGAAGTTCGGGGCGAGACGGGTGATCTTCTCGATCACGCGCTGCCCCATCTCGGTCTTGCGATCGCCGTAGCTCGCGGCCTCCTCGGTGAGGGGGAACCACAGTGAGAAGGCCGACACCGCATGCTTGCCGGGTGGCGCCAGGGTGGGGTCGTTGGCCGAGGGGATCTGTAGCGCGATGGCCGGATCGGCGGGAACGATGCCCCGTTTGGCGTCCTCCCACTGCCGCTGCAGTTCCTCCGGGGTACTGAAAAGGCCGATGGCCGAATGATATTCGGGGGCGTTGAGGACCTCGTAGGGCGCCGCGAATTCCAGCGGACCGTCGAGCGCGAAGTGCATCTGGAGATAGCTGCCGCGGTGGTCGACGCGGGCGTATCGCTCCCTGATGTCGGCGGGTACGACGGCGGGATCGAGGAGTCCGTTGACCGTGAGATCGGGGGCGAGGGTGGAGACGACGACGGGAGCGGTGAGCGTCGAACCGTCCTCCAGGCGAACACCACCGACATGGCCGTCCGCGGTCAGCACCTCGGCGACCTTGCTGCGCAACCGGAGTGCGCCCCCTGCGTCGGTGAACATCGTCAGGAGATGCTCGGTGACTGCGCCCATTCCGCCGCGGAACTTCTTGATCAGTGTGGCGTTCTCGTCGGGCACCGCAAGCCCGAACGCCAGCGCCGCAGCGCTGCCGGGTGTTTCGGGTCCGCGGAAGGTGGTGTTGACGGCAAGGAAGGCGAGCATGCCGCGCAGCGCTCCGTGCTTCTCCCGGTCGGGCAGGTGGCGGTCGAGGACGTCGCTCACCGATCCGAACAGCATGTCGCTGATCGCTTGGCGTTCGAATTCGTTTGTCGCACAGGCATACATCTCATCAAGCGTCTTCGGCGGCCGTGCCGCGTCGAAGCGTCCGAGGGCCCGCGTGGGGGCCTGACACCACGCCATCAGGCCGGCCATACCGTTGACGGCCTCGGCGCCGTGCACCTCGTTGAGGTGGGTCAACAGCCTCATCGGATCGGTGTAGTAGATGACCGGGTCGTCGCCGACGCCACGCAGTTGCACGCTCATCACGTCGAGGTCGACAGTGGGCAGGGCGTCGAGTCCCAACGCCTCACTGACCACAGCCGACGTGGGCACTTGCACCGACCCGGCGATCTCGAACCGGAACCCGTCGAAGAGCTCCACCGTCGAGGCCATCCCGCCGGGGTAGAGCTTGGCTTCCAGACAGAGGGTGCGCAGGCCGGCACGTTGCAACAGTGCGGCCGCGGTCAGGCCGTTGTGCCCCGCGCCGACGACGATCACGTCGAAGTCCGTCATCGCCTGAGGCTGACACGCACCCTCATGTTTTGTCAATATTGACAAAACATGGATCAGCCGGGGTTTCCGACCCCCGTCTGCAGCAGCGCCAGCGCCTCGCGACACAGCCTGTCCAACTCGGGCAGAGAGCGGTCCTCCCCCAGCATCCAGACTTCCATCGCACCGAACACCGCCGCCGCGATGCACCGCGCGGTCACCGTGATGCGCATGCGCTTCTCCGTGCCGGGTGCCTGCGGATCCTTGACGGCCATTCGCTCTTCGATGGCCTCCGCGAAGTCCGCCTCCACCTGCCGGATGTGCCGCACGATCCGGCCGGGATCGAGATCCTGAGCCCGCATCGCCGCGATCTGGGTGACGGCTGAATCGTCGTACGGGGCAGCCGAGATCGCGGATTGCACCGATTCGATGATGGGTTCGTCGGGTGATCGCGCAGACAGCGCCGCGCGGAACCAGTGCAGTCCCGCGTCGTAATCGGCGAACAGCAGATCGTGCTTGGACGAGAAGTGCCGGTAGAACGTCCGCAGCGAGACGCCGGCATCGGCGGCGATCTGCTCGGCCGAGGTCTCCTCCACCCCCTGGGCCAGGAAGCGCACCGTCGCAGCCTGCCGGAGCGCTTCCCGCGTGCGCTCGCTGCGCGCCGTCTGGGCAGGCCGGACCATGTCGGTAAAGTACCGCAACCGCGGCGCTGCCCCAGACGGGCCGACGCACGTTGCCCGGGTGCTCCGCCCCGCGCACGCTAGGGTTGCCCGACAATGTGAGAAAATCACATCGGTCACGACGCGGGGGGCGACGACTGGTGAAAGTCCACCATCTGAATTGCGGCACGATGCGGCCCTGGGGCGCAGGCACTCTGGTGTGCCACGTGCTGTTGGCCGAGGCCGAGAGCGGATTGGTGCTCGTCGACACCGGATTCGGCACGCTGGACTGCCGGCGACCGGCGCGCTTCGGCCGGTTCCGGCCGTATTTCTTCCGACCGTCCTTCGACATGGCAGAAGCAGCGGTGAACCAGGTCGAGGCCCTCGGCTATCACCGCACCGACGTGCGCCACATCATCACCACGCATTTCGACGCCGACCACATCGGCGGTCTGGCCGACTTCCCCGACGCCAAGGTCCACGTCACCACGACCGAGGTGGACCAGGCCGTGCGCTCGCCCGCGCTGCCTGATCGAGTCCGATACCGGGCCGAGCAGTGGGCCCACGGCCCTCATCTCGTCGAGTACGACATCACCGGGGAAGCGTGGCGGGGGTTCGCGGCCGCCCGGGAGCTCACCGACATCGGCCCGGGTTTCGCGCTCATCTCACTGCCCGGCCACACCCGCGGGCATGCCTGCGTGGCCGTCGACGCCGGCGACCGCTGGATACTCCACGCCGGCGACGCATTCTTCCAGGCCGGCACCCTCGAGCAGAATCCTCGGGTGCCCGCACTGACGGCGTTCGAACAGGCCGTGGCGGAGAACCGAAAGCAGGTGGCGGACAACCACTCCCGGCTGGTCGAGTTGCACCGTCGCAACGAACCGGACCTGATGATCGTCTGCGCCCACGATCCGACGCTCTACGAGCAGGCCGCGGCTCCGCGCTGATCCCGGTGCCCCACCAGGGCGATGGACGCCTCCACCGCCTCGTCGGTGATGTCACTGAGCCGGCCACCTTCCTCGACGGTGATCGCGGTCAGTTCACGCAGCCCGCCGAGAAGCATGACGGTGCGCCGACGGGGCACGGGACCGATTCCGGCCGAACGGAATTCGGCACTGTCACTCAGCGCGTCCACCATGTCGATGAAGTGGTCGAGGGCCTCGCGTTGCAACCCGCGCGCGGCACTGCCCAGCGCCGGGACGTCACGAATCCAGCTGAGCATCAACGCCGATCGCGCCTCGGCCGAAGCAATCCACGCCTCGATGGCTTGGCGAACCTGCTTCTGCCACGGCGCGGCCGGATCGACCGCGGCGCGGATCTGCTGGATCTGATCGGCGTTGGCCTCCGACAGCAACGCGACGAAACACTCGTCGCGACTGGTGAAGTGCTCGTAGAACGTGCGCCGGGACGTCCGGGCCCTGCGCACGATCTCGGCGACCGTGGTCTTGGCGTAGCCCTGCTCGGCAATCGACGCCTCCAGGCCGTCCAGCAGCCGCTGGCGGAAGTCGCTCATGTCACCGGCAATAGCTGCGGGTCGCGAAATCCAGCGCTTGGCGGTACAGCGGATCGAGGCCACGCGCGGTCGCCACCGACGACTTCGCCGCGTCGAGTTCGGCAGGGCACTGCGGCGAGTGGAGCTTGGGCCACTCCTCCGCCATCAGCGTCACCATCTCGCGGTTGAGCGCGTCGATGATCTCCCGCGACTTCGCGAGGTCGGGCGCATCGGCGGGTGCAGCGGCGGGGTCGAACGTCCACTGCGCCAACCGCTGGTACTCGATGCCGACGGTGGCGTCGAGCTGATCGCGGAACGCGGTGGTGACGTAGGTCGGGTCGATCTGGAAGTCCCGCGCCTGACCGGCGACGTTGTCGAGCACCTGCTGCTCGCGCGCAGGGTCGACGACGGCGGTGCGGGTGTGGAACTTGTTGGCCGCGACCGGCTCGGCGATCTGCAGGCGACGCACCGCGGCGTCGACGAGGTCGGTCACCGTGTGGGTGGGTTGCGCCGAGGCGGGCGCGGAGATTCCAGGGATGAGGGTCATGGCCAGACCGGCGGTGACCGCAGCGACGGCACCACGGATGCTCGTACTGGCCACGGCCGGGATCACGCCCGCGACCTTCCGCTGTTCATGGGGACTCATGGTAGCCGCGCACTCGCGTGGCCCGATGGGGCGCGAGCGGCAGGTCCCATATAGATAACAGCACGTAGTCATTTGCCAAGCCAGCAGCAGCTGGAGCATCGAATTTTCCGACCTATGACCAGAAGAGGGTCACAGCCGCCATTATTTAGATAATGCAGTGATGTATATTGGCCGCATGACAGAGCCGCACGCTGACATCGCCGAAGCCGTTCGGCAGACGGCGTTCTTGGCGACGCGCCACCTCCTCAATCGCGATGAGCTCAGCGTGACCGCGATGGAGGTGCTGCACACCGTGAGTGTCGACGGCCCGACGAGGTTGACGACGCTGTCCGACGCCATCCACGTGAGCCAGCCGGCCATGACGCAGCTGATCCAGCGGCTCGAGCGCCGCGGCCTCGTGACCCGCGCAGCCGATCCCGACGACGGCCGCGCGACGATCGTCGACATCACCGAAAGCGCGCGGAATCTGTTGCATCGCTTACGTAGTGAAGACGATCAGAAACTCACCACACTCCTGGCCACGCTCTCCACGAGCGATCAACAGTCACTACGACTCGCTTTGCACGTCGCCGGACCGATCATCCGACAACTCAACGACAACGCCGCGCTTCTCGCGCAGGCCGTCCATTGAAGGAAAGACCATGACCACTCTGCTCGTCCTCGGGGGCAGCGGCCGCACCGGAATCCACGTACTCGCCCAGGCCGCCGCACGCGGCCACCATGTGCGCGCGCTGGTGCGTGACCCCGACGCTGTCCGGGCCCCGGCCGGCGTGGAACTCATCGCGGGCACGCCGGCGCGTATCGACGACATCCGCGCGGCCGCCCAGGGCACGGAGGCGGTGATCAGCACGCTCAACAATTCGCGTGCGTCGGACAACCCGTGGGCCAAGCCAGTCAGCCCGCCGATGTTCATGACCGACGCGACCCGCAACGTGCTGACCGTGATGGGCGAGCAGGGCATCCGCAGGATCGTCGTCAATTCGACGATGGGCGCGGGCGACGACTGGGCTCGCCTCAACCCGCTGGCACGATTGTCTGTGAACATCTCCAACATCAAGGCGGGCTTCGTGGACCACAGCGGCGTCGACGAGGTCGTGCGCGCCTCCGGTACCGACTGGACTCTCGCCAGGGCGGTCGCGCTCACCGACAAACCGTCCCGTGGTCCCGTGCGCGCCGCGCTGGCCGGCACCGAGAAGCCCGGCATACGCATTAACCGAGTCGATCTGGCCGGGTTCCTCGTCGACACCGTCGAGAACGGCAGCTGGATCCACTTGGCACCGCTGGTCTGGAATTCCCGAGGCTGACAGGCGAGCAACCGCATCGCCGACAATGGTGGCCAGGGCCGGGATCGAACCGGCGACCTTCCGCTTTTCAGGCGGACGCTCGTACCAACTGAGCTACCTGGCCGGAAGGCGCCGGTCTTTCGACCGGACCAGCCTTACGCCGCATTACTGCGACCCTGACGGGACTCGAACCCGCGACCTCCGCCGTGACAGGGCGGCGCGCTAACCAACTGCGCCACAGGGCCTTACTCGTGCAACCCGACCAACTCGCGTTGCGCGTACCCCCAACGGGATTCGAACCCGTGCTACCGCCGTGAAAGGGCGGCGTCCTAGGCCACTAGACGATGGGGGCCAAGTCCGAATTCCTCCGGGGTACTCACAACCAAGTTCGTTGGGAGCTTCGATAGCTTAGGGTACCGGCACCCGGATCTTCAAACGGCCACCCCCGCAGTATCCTTTTGCAGGCACACACGCCACGCCCCTATAGCTCAGTCGGTAGAGCTACGGACTTTTAATCCGCAGGTCCCAGGTTCGAGCCCTGGTGGGGGCACCACGTCACCCAACGATCAGCACGAGCGCTGCGACCAGCACCGCGAGCACTGCCGCCACGCCCGCGAGCACCGCCACGACGCGCTGCGGCGCCTGCGCCGCTCCGTCCAGACATGCCCGCATCTGCTCGGCCGTCGCGAAGCGCCACCGCGGGTCCGGCGACATCGCGCGTTCGACCGTGGTCACCAACGCGGGGTCGAGATCCGGCCGCAGCACCGACAGCGGTGTGATCGCTCCTGCCGCGATCGCGTCGGCCAACCCGGTCAGCGTCTCCTGCGGGTAGGCCCGGCGACCGGTGAGGGCCTCGTAGGCCACGACGCCGAGCGCGTACAGATCGTCGCCGGGCACCGCGGGCCGGCCGGAGATCCGGTCCGCCGGCATGTAGGCCATCGTCCCGAAGACCCGGTTGGTCAGCGTCTGCGGCGTGTCCGCGCTCTTGGCCACCCCGAAATCGGCGACCTTGACGGTGCCGAACCAGGTGTAGAGCAGGTTGGCCGGTTTGATGTCGCGATGCAGCACTCCGCGGGCGTGTGCGGCGCCCAGTGCGTCGAGGACGTCGCGAAGAATCCCACGGACGTGCTGCGCCGGCATGGGTCCGCCGCGGGCCAGCGCGTCGGCCACGCTGCGCCCCGGCAGGCGCTCCAACACGATGTAATCGCGGCCGCGATGAACACCGGTGTCGTGTACCGCGACGACGTGAGGATTGTCGACGACGGCCGCTGCGCGGGCCTCGGTCGCGAACCGGCGACGGGTGTCGGGCTCGCTGACCGACGGGTACAGGAGCTTGACCGCCACCGGGCGGCCCAGCCGCAGATCCCAGCCGTCGCGCACCTCGGCCATGCCACCACGGCCCAGAATGCCTCGCAGCTCGTAGCGACCGCCCAGAACCTCCGGCGCGTGCATCCTTTCAAGCTAGCCCGAACGGCGCCGATGCAAACCTGACGCGGCCGCGGCGAGCCCCTCGTAGGATCGGCGTCGATGCTCACTCCACGCTCGCAGCGGCCCTGGTATCCGCGCCATCCCGTGCTCACGGCGACCGCTGCCGCAGTGGCGCTCTGGTGGTTGTGGCTCGGGTGGTACCCCGCGGTGATCTTCGTCACCGGCGCGGTGTTCGTCCTCGCCGCCCGCCGTCGTAGGAAAGCGGCCGTCATCCGCGACGCCGGGTTGCGCGCCCGAGCCGATTACGAACACCAGTTGACGCTGGCCGGCGATCCGCACGGCACCTACGGCCGCTTCCCACCCGCCGACTGGTTCGTCACGCCGGTGCGGGCACTCCCACCCCGATGGTGATCTCCGGCCGCTGTGCGGGATCGAGCCACTGCAGGACCGACCGCATCTGATCGCGCCCGATCGCGACGCATCCCCACGTCGGCTCACCGTCGGTGACGTGCAGGAAGATGCCGGCCGAACGCCCCGGGACGCGCTGCGGGTTGTGCTCGATCAGCACGGCGTAGTCGTAGATCACCCCGGAGTCGTAGAGGTTCTCCGCATCCTCCGAGTCGATCTCCGCGGCGTGCACGTGGGTGTTGTACGTCGGCGAATCCACGTCCTCGTCCCACCAGTCCTCGTCGGTCGCGACGAAGTACGGCATGCGGGTGCCGGGGTTCTCGCTGCGTCCGAACGCCTGTCCCAGCGGGAACGTGCCCACCGGCGTCCGGAACACGTCATCGGCCGGGGCGCCCACCCCGAGCCGGCCGAGATCGGCAGGCGTGGGGCCCAGCACCACGCGCCAGCGTCCGTCGACACGCTCGTAGGTCGTCAGCTCGCCGACAGCCGAATCCGCTTCCGGCGCGCTGACCACGATGCGTTGCGTCGACGCGTCGTCGCGCGGTTCGGCGGCGGCAGAGCCGGCGGTGCCGGTCGCCAGGATCATCAGCAGCGGAGCGACGGTCAGTTTGCCCAGCACACCGTCGAACGTACGCGCGCTCAGACCTTCGGGCAGTAGAAGTGCGGGTCGTCGCGGTACTCGACCGGCGGAAGATTGCGCGCCGGGGTCTCCACCAGCGGCGCGTCGGCGGGTAGCCGGCCCTGCGACCGATCCCATGCCGAGCGTTTCCGCGGGTGCATCAGCATACGCTTCGGCATCAGCCTGGTGCTCAGGTAGACCGCGCGGCCGAAGAGTGTGTGCAGCCGCTCCTGCCGCGGCGACCACGAGTACCCCATGAGTTCGCGCACCGGCGGGTCGTAGAGACCGACCGTCGCGAAGTTGAAGAACCGCTGCATCACGGCGATGTTGAGCCGCCACAGTCCGTCCGGCAGCCAGTCGAGCGACGGGTGCTTGGGCATCGTCGAGAGGTCCATCACCTCGCGGGCAGCCCAGTTGTCCTCCAACACGGTGCGGCACATGTGGTCCCAGTACCGCTCGAAGTCCTCCCAGCTGGCGGGCACCGGCCGCATGCTCATGCCGTACATCCGGTACCACGTGACGTGCTCGTCGAAGAGCTGATGCTTCTGCGCGTCGGTGAGTCCGCCTCCCACCCACTCGGCCGCCAGCAGCGTGGACTTGAAGAACGTGGCGTGCGCCCAGTAAAAGACGTCGGGGTTCAGCGCGCTGTACCGCCGGCCCTGGTCGTCGACGCCCTTGATGCCGACGTGGTAGTCGCGGACCTGCGCCCCGGTGCGCGGTGCCCGGTCCCCGTCGAAGACCACCCCGCCGATGGGATACACCGACCGGAACAGCCGAGGCATCCGCTCGAGGAAGAAGATCGAGTGCTGCTGGACCGCCGCGCCGAGCTGCGGATGCATGTTCTGCATCGAGCCGGCCCACGGGCCCTGCAGCATTCCGGTCCACTGCCCGAAGTACTTCCACGTCAGCGAGTCGGGGCCCAACGCTGCCGGCAGGTCGTCGTATCCGCCCGTCACCGGGCAGCCGGAGGCGACCGCTGTGTCGGCACCGGACTCGCTGGTCACCGGGCACGTGGCAGACGTATCTTGAGTCACTGTTCGCGCTACCCCAATTCTGACTACATGCGTTGTCAAAACGGAGTCTAGGAGGACCGTGTCGTCCGGTCAACGGCAGGGCAGATGGTCGGGCGTCCCCGTGCGGGAGCGCCCTGCCCTGCGCCGCGACGATCTGATCGCCGCGGGCATCGAGCTGCTGGGCAGCCCGGGCGGCCCCAGCCTGACGGTACGGGCCGCGTGCCGCGCGGCGGGACTGACCGAGCGCTACTTCTACGAGAGCTTCACCGACCGGGACGACTACGTCGCCGCGGTCTACGACGAGGTCGGCAGCGCGGCGATGGCGACGTTGGCGAAGTCGGAGAGCATGCGCGACGCGGTCGAGCGGTTCGTCGCGATGATGGTCGACGATCCGGCGCGGGGCCGCGTCCTGCTGCTCGCCCCCGAGGCCGAGCCGGTCCTGGCCCGCTCGGGAGCGCGGTGGATGCCGAACTTCATCGAGCTGCTGCAGCAGAACCTGACCCGCATCACCGACCCGACCTCGCAGGCGATGGTTGCCACCGGGCTGATCGGGGCACTCACAGCACTGTTCACCGCTTACCTGGACGGTCGGCTCTCCGCGACGCGCGAGCAGTTCATCGATCACTGCGCGGAACTGCTGCTGCACGCCGCCACGCGCTGACCCACCTCGCGCGGCGCACATGTGACCTCCGGCGCGGCGACTTGAATGTCACCGGCATACACAGATATATTGACTGCAACTACGAGGTACAGATAATCGGAGGTGTCATGGCCAAGGATCTGACCGATCTGCAGCTGCTGACCGAGCTGGAGCCCGTCGTCGAGCCCCTGGTCAATCGGCACATGAAGATGAAGAAGGACTGGAACCCCCACGACTTCATCCCGTGGTCCGACGGCAAGAACTACTACGCCCTCGGCGGCCAGGACTGGGACATCGAACAGTCGAAGCTCTCCGAAGTGGCGCGGGTCGCGATGCTGACGAACCTGCTCACCGAGGACAACCTGCCGTCGTATCACCGCGAGATCGCGATGAACTTCAGCATGGACGGGCCGTGGGGCTTCTGGGTCAACCGGTGGACCGCCGAGGAAAACCGGCACGGCATCGCGCTGCGCGACTACCTCGTCGTCACCCGCAACGTCGACCCCGTCGAACTGGAGATGCTGCGCGTCGAGCAGATGACCCGCGGCTTCTCCCCCGGCCAGAACCAGCAGGGCGGTCTCGAGCTGTTCGCCGAGAGCCTGTTCGACTCGGTCATCTACGTGACGTTCCAGGAGCTCGCCACCCGCGTCTCACACCGCAACACCGGCAAGGCCTGCGACGATCCGATCGCCGACCAGCTCCTGCAGCGCGTCTCCGCCGACGAGAACCTGCACATGATCTTCTACCGCGACGTCTCCGAGGCCGGCTTCGAGATCGCGCCCGACCAGGCGATGAAGTCGCTGCACAAGGTGCTGCGCAACTTCAAGATGCCCGGATACACAATCCCCGACTTCCGGCGGCGCGCGGTCACCATCGCCTCCGGCGGTGTCTACGATCCGCGCATCCACCTCGAGGACATCGTGATGCCGGTGCTCAAGAAGTGGCGCATCTTCGAGCGTGAGGACTTCAACGGCGAGAGCGCCAAGATGCGTGACGATCTCGGCCTGCTCGTCGAGGAACTGCAGGAGGCCGTCGACAAGTTCGAGATCGCCAAGCAGCGTCGCGAGGAGCGGCTGCGTCAGATGGCGGAGAAGAAGGCCGCCAAGGCTCAGCTGGTGGGATCATCGACGTCGTAGCACCCAACTCGTCCCGAACGGCCCGGTCCCTGCGGATCGGGCCGTTCGACCTTCGCAGCCCGGTCGTCCTCGCCCCGATGGCCGGGGTGACCAACGTCGCCTTCCGGACCCTGTGCCGAGAACTCGAACTCGCCCGCGCCGGCACCGTCAGCGGGCTCTACGTCTGCGAGATGGTGACCGCCCGCGCCCTCGTCGAGCGGCATCCGGTCACGATGCACATGACGACGTTCGCGCCCGAGGAATCCCCGCGGTCGCTGCAGCTCTACACCGTCGACCCGGTCAATACCTATGCCGCGGCCAAGATGATCGTCGACGAGAACCTCGCCGACCACATCGACATGAACTTCGGCTGCCCGGTGCCCAAGGTGACCCGCCGCGGCGGCGGCGCCGCCCTGCCCTACAAGCGGCGGCTGTTCGGGCAGATCGTCGCAGCCGCAGTCAAAGCCACCGAAGGCACCGACGTCCCCGTGACCGTCAAGTTCCGCATCGGCATCGACGACGAGCACCACACCCACCTCGATGCCGGGCGGATCGCCGCCGAGGAAGGCGCCGCAGCGGTCGCACTACACGCCCGCACGGCCGCGCAGCGGTACTCCGGGACCGCCGACTGGGAGCAGATCGCCGCACTCAAAGCCCACGTCACCGGTATTCCAGTGCTCGGAAACGGTGATATCTTCGACGCTCGTGACGCGCTGGCCATGATGGCCGCGACAGGCTGCGACGGCGTTGTGATCGGCCGAGGCTGCCTGGGGCGGCCGTGGCTGTTCGCCGAGTTGTCCGCCGCCTTCAACGACGAGACACCGGCGACCCCGCCCACCCTGGGCGAGGTGGCGTCGATCATTCGTCGACACGGCGAGCTGCTCGCTGCGCACTTCGGAGAGGACAAGGGAATGCGCGACATGCGCAAACACGTGGCGTGGTACCTGCACGGGTTCCCCGCGGGAGCGGACCTGCGACGGTCGTTGGCACTGGTCAAGACCATCTCCGAGCTCGACGATCTGCTCGGCGAGCTCGAGCCCGACGTGCCCTTCCCCGCTGCCGCGAACGGCCCCCGCGGACGCCAGGGGTCGGCCGCGTCGGTGTCACTGCCGGAGCACTGGCTCGACGATCCCGACGACTGCGCAGTCCCCGTCGGCGCCGACGCCATGCATTCGGGCGGCTGAGCACCTGTTTGACATGTGTCTCGAGTGCATATCGATCCTCGGCTGACGGCTTCCGTCGGCTAGCTCTCTCTCAGGATGTCTCAGTACGATGAGACGCCAGCGAAAACGCTGAGGCACCCGGCCCCGAACACGGGGGCGGGACCAGTGCTTATTGAGTTGGGACGGCGCCCACCCCACGGTGCGTGCGCCGTCATCGAGACGCCCGCGGGAGCAGTGGGAGTTGAAAGGCCGGTAGACGATGAGTGACGGTGATCACGCCACTCCCGGCCGCCCGGATTCCGACGATCCCAACCGCGACAACGAATGGCTTACCCGATCGTCGCGGCCGGCACCAGGCGCCGCGCCGTGGGAGCGCGGAACCGACCCTGTTGACGAGGACTCCGCCGCCCCCGGACGGGGCGACGACGAATCCGCGCCGATCACCGTCGCCGACCTCATCGCCAAAATCCACGGCGAAGACGCACCGATCCCCGAACCCACCCGTCACCGTGCTGAACCCGAGGCTGAACCCGAGGCCGAACCCGGGCCGGAGCTCGAACCCGAGCCCTACCCCGCCGACGAGTTCGACACGACGATCCTGCCCGCCCTGCACACCGCCCCCTCGGAACTGCCGAACCTGACCGCTGCGGCTCCGGCACCCGAAGCGCCGAAGGCAGAGCGTCCACGGCATCACCGCAGCGTCATCGTCGGCAGGGTCGTCGCAGCCCTGGTCGCGGTGCTGGCCCTGGTGCTGACCGGCGGCGCCTGGCAGTGGCAGTCGTCGAAGAACAACCTGCTCAATCGGGTGTCGGCGCTCGACCCCGACTCCCGCGACATCGTCGACCCCAATGCGCAGTTCGGCGACGAGAACTTCCTGATCGTCGGCACCGACACACGCATCGGCGACAACAGCGAGATGGGCGCCGGAACCACCGAGGACGCCGCCGGGGCCCGCTCGGACACCGTGATGCTGGTCAACATCCCGGCGAACCGTAAGCGCGTGGTCGCCGTGTCCTTCCCTCGGGACCTGAAGATCGAACCGATGAAGTGCGAGGTCTGGAATCCCGAGACCCGCCAATACGGGCCCATCTATGACGAGGACACCGAGTCCTGGGGACCCGAAGAGGCCTACACCGAATACAAGCTGAACTCCGCATTCGCCGTCGGCGGACCCAAATGCCTGGTCAAGGTCATCCAGAAGCTGTCAGGTCTGCACGTCAACCGGTTCATGGCCGTCGACTTCGCCGGCTTCTCCAAGATGGTCGACGCGCTCGGCGGCGTCGAGGTGTGCAGCCCGACACCGATCGAGGACTACGAGCTGGGCACCGTGCTGGCCAACTCGGGCCGCCAGGTCGTCGACGGGCACACGGCCCTGAACTACGTGCGGGCCCGCCAGGTGACCACCGAGACCAACGGTGACTACGGGCGCATCAAACGCCAACAGCGGTTCCTGTCGTCGCTGCTGCGGTCGTTGATCTCCAAGGACACGTTCTTCTCGCTGTCGAAGCTCAACAACGTCGTAAACATGTTCATCAACGACAGCTATGTCGACAACCTCGACACCAAGGACCTGGTCGACCTCGGCCAGTCGGTGCAGGGAGTCAACGCGGGCCGGATCACGTTCGTCACCGTGCCGACAGTCGGCTACGCCGACGAGTACGGCAACGAGATTCCGCGCACCGATGACATGCGCGCGTTGTTCGACGCGATCATCAACGACGACCCGCTGCCCGAGGAACGCAACGCCGACAACACCCCCGTCCCCGGCACACCCACGTCCCCGACCAACGGCGCACCCGCGTCGCCCGCGCCGACGGATGGCGAGGTCATCGAGGCCGTCGCGACCAACCCCGCCGACGTGACCGTGCGGGTGTCGAACTCGACCTCCGAATCGGGTTTGGCCTCCACCGCCGCGGATGCGCTGCGGACCCACGGCTTCGTCATCACCGATCCCGACGACTACCCCGGCCCGCTGGACCACACCACCGTCTTCTTCTCCCCCGGGAACGAAGAGGCGGCCGCGACCGTGGCGTCGTCGTTCCCCGACCCGACGATCGAACGCTCCAGCGGCCTCGGTGACGTCGTGCAGGTCGTCCTGGGCAAGGACTACTCGTCTGTCGGGGCGCCGATTCCCAGTGGCGCGACCGTCAAGGTGCACGTACTGCGCGGGTCCAAGAACACCGCCAGCGCGCTGCCCGAGGACCTGACGGTGACCAACGCCGCGGACACGTCTTGCGAATAAAGGGCGGCATTCACCTGGCGTTCACTCCCCGGCTCGTGACGATCTGCGCAGGTAACCCGTAGGCTTTTGGTCATGCGTACCGCTTACCACGAGCAGCTCGAAGGCCTCAGTGCCCAGCTCGGCGAGATGTGCGGACTCGCGGGCGTTGCCATGGAGCGCGCCACGCAAGCCCTGCTGCAAGCCGACCTCGCCCTCGCCGAGCAGGTGATCACCGACCACGAACAGATCGTCTCGATGAGCGTGCGAGCCGAAGAGAGCGCGTTCGTGCTGCTGGCCCTGCAGGCCCCGGTGGCCGGCGACCTCCGCGCGATCGTCAGCTCGATCCAGATCGTCGCCGACGTCGACCGGATGGGCGCCCTCGCCCTGCACGTCGCCAAGATCGCCCGACGCCGCCATCCTCAGCACGCGCTGCCCGAGGAGGTCAACGGTTACTTCGCCGAAATGGGCCGCGTCGCAGTCGAACTCGGCCAGAGCGCCCGCGAGGTGCTGGTGTCGCGCGACCCCGAGAAGGCCGCGCGCATCCGCGAAGAAGACGACGCGATGGACGACCTGCACCGCCACCTGTTCACCGTGCTGATGGACCGCGAGTGGCGCTACGGCGTGGCCGCGGCGGTCGACGTGACATTGTTGGGCCGCTTCTACGAGCGCTTCGCCGACCACGCGGTGGAGATCGCACGCCGCGTCATCTTCCAGGTGACCGGACATGCTCCCGACGAAGCGGAGCTGCCGGCCGCTCGCTGAGAAAGCCGCAACAAGAAAGCCCCCCGGGACATGTCCTCCGGGGGGCTCACTTGTTGCGAGGGTGGAATTTGTTGCGAGGGTCGCCTCAGCCGAAACGGCCGGAGATGTAGTCCTCGGTCGCCTTCTGCGTCGGGTTCGAGAAGATCTTCTCGGTGTCGTCGATCTCGATGAGCTTGCCGGGCTTGCCGGTCGCCTCGAGGTTGAAGAACGCCGTCTGATCGCTGACGCGGGCGGCCTGCTGCATGTTGTGGGTGACGATCACGATCGTGAAGTCCTGCTTCAGCTCGGCGATGAGGTCCTCGATCGCCAGCGTGGAGATCGGGTCCAGCGCCGAACACGGCTCGTCCATCAGCAGGACGTCGGGCTGCACAGCGATCGCTCGGGCGATGCAGAGGCGCTGCTGCTGCCCGCCGGAGAGTCCGCCGCCGGGCTTGTCCAGCCGGTCCTTCACCTCGGTCCACAGGTTCGCACCCTTGAGCGAGCGCTCAGCCACCTCGTCGAGGGTCTTCTTGTTGCGCACGCCCTGCAACTTCAGGCCCGCCACCACGTTGTCGCGAATCGACATGGTGGGGAATGGATTCGGCCGCTGGAACACCATGCCGATGGTCTTGCGCACGCCGACCGGATCGACGCCCGCACCGTAGATGTCCTCACCGTCGAGCAGAACCGAGCCTTCGACTCGGGCGCCCGGGATGACTTCGTGCATCCGGTTCAGGGTGCGCAGCACCGTCGACTTGCCACAGCCCGACGGTCCGATGAATGCGGTGACGCTGCGCGGCGGCACTGCCATCGACACGTCGGCGACGGCGTGGAAGGCGCCGTAGTAGATGTTGACGTCTTTGAGATCGAGTCGCTTGGCCATGGGTTTCTCCTAGACCTTCTTGGGGGAAAAGAATTTGGCGATGAATCGGGCGCCGACGTTGAGCAGCGCGATGACGATGATCAATGTCAACGCCGCGCCCCACATACGGTCGGTGGGAACCGGATTGGCGCCGGCACCGGCGGATGTCTGGTCGTACATCATGCCGGGCAGCGACCCCATGAACCCGCTGAACATGTCGAAGTTGATGGCCTGCGAGTAGCCCACCAGGATCAGCAGCGGAGCCGTCTCTCCCATGACTCGGGCCAGCGAGAGCAGGATGCCGGTGACGATGCCCGACATCGCAGTCGGGATCACGATGGCCGCGATCGTCTTCCACTTCGGGACGCCCAGTGCGTAACTGGCTTCGCGCAGGTCCATCGGGACGATGCGCAGCATCTCCTCGGTGGAGCGCACGATGACCGGAATCATCAACAGCACCAACGCAAGTGACACGGCGATGCCTGACCGCTCGAACCCCAGCGTCGCCACCCACAGCGCGTAGATGAATAGTGCCGCGACGATCGACGGCACACCGGTGAGGATGTCGACCATGAACGTGGTCAGCTTGCCGAGTCGGGTCCCGCCGCCGTATTCGACCAGATAGATCCCCACGAACACGCCGATCGGGATCGAGATCACCGCGCACACGGCGGCCTGCAGGAGGCTGCCGACGATCGCGTGATAGGCGCCGCCGCCGGCGGCGAAGGCCGTCATGCCCGCCTGGGAGTTCATCCACCAGGTGCTGGAGGTGATCACGCCGATCCCCTTGGCCACCACGGTGTAGAGCACCCAGAGCAGCGGCACCAGAGCGACGACGACCGAGGCCGTCACCAGTACGGTCGCCACGGAGTTGGTGACCTTGCGGCGCGTGCTGACGCCTTGGAACGTCGGCGCTTTGACGGGGCGGTCCAGAGTCGGCGAACTCATGATGCAGACCGGTCCTTTCCGGAGACCGCGGCCCGGGCCAGCGAGTTCACCACGAAGGTCAGGATGAACAGCACGAGCCCGGCCGCAATGTAGGCGCCCGCCTTGTACTGGTCGTTGAATTCCGATGCGGCAGCGGCAATCTTGCTGGCGAAGGTGTAGCCGGCATCGAAGAGCGTCCACCCGAACGCGGACTGGGTGCCGCGCAGGATGATCAGCAGGGCGATCGTCTCACCGAGCGCGCGACCCAGGCCGAGCATCGCGCCGCTGATGTAGCCCGACATCCCGAACGGCAGCACGGTGGTGCGCACCACCTCCCAGCGCGTCGCGCCGAGTGCCAGCGCCGCCTCGATCTGTCCGCGCGGCGTCTGGACGAACACCTCGCGCGTGACGGCGGTGATGATCGGAAGGATCATCACCCCCAACACGATTCCGGCGGTGAAGATCGTGCCGCCGCCGGCGACCGAGGCGTTGCCCGTCCCGAACAGGAAGAACCAGGCTCCGACATTCTCGTTGAGCCACAACGCGACCGGCCTGATCACCGGCGCCAGCACGTAGAGGCCCCACACGCCGTAGATGATCGACGGCACCGCGGCGAGCAGATCCACCATGTAGGCGAGCGGACCGACCACCCGCTTGGGCGCGTAGTTCGTCAGATAGATCGCGATGCCCAGCGCGATCGGCATGGCGAGAACCAGGGCGAACACCGACACGAACACCGTGACCTGCAGCAGGTCGAGGATGCCGAACTGCATCGCCGACGTGTCGGTGGTGATCCAGTTCCCGCCGTACAGGAAGAAGTTCTGCTCGTTGCGCGCCAGCGCGGGGATCGCCCGCCAGAGCAGGAAGATCCCGATCGCGGCGATGATCGCGACGATCAGAACGCCCGAGCCCTCGGCCAGTCCGCGGAAGATCCGGTCGCCCAGGCGCACCACGCCATTGCGGGAAGGGTCCGTGGAGAGCGGCGTCGGCTCGGGGTGGGGTGCGGCCAGGGCCTCACCCGACCCCGCGCCCGTCGGATTGGGGATAGTCACAGAAGTTCCGTCAGAACCCTTCTCGATACTGTTGAACGTCATCAGTGTCTGGCACCCATCCTCGCCTCGAACTCGTTACCGCGCCAGCGAACAGTGGTTACTTGATGGCGTCGATGGACGTCAGCAGCCGCTCCTTGAACTGCTCGGGCAGCGGCACGTAGCCGGCGCTCGACAGTCCGCCCTGGCCGTCGTTGGCGGCCACGGTCAGGAACGACTTGACCGCAGCGGAGGTGTCCGCGTCGTATCCGGCCGAGCAGACGATCTCGTAGGTGGCCAGCACCAGCGGGTAGGCGCCAGCTTCCTTGGTCCCGTACAGCGAGTTCAGGTCGAGGGTCAGGTCGTTGCCCTCGGCGGCGAACTTCGCGGCGTCGATCGCCTTGCCTGCGGTCTCGTCGGTCAACTCGACCGCGCCGGCACCGGTGTCGATCTGGGCGTACTTCAGACCTGCCTGCTGGGCGAAGCCCTTCTCGACGTAGCCGATCGAGCCGGGCGTGGCCTGCACCGCCTGGGTGACACCCGCGGACTTCGAGGCGCCCTCGCCGGCGCCGCCGTTGAACTCGCTGCCGGCGTCCTTGGTCCAGGTCTGTGGCGCGGCGGCCTTGAGGTACTTCTGGAAGTTGTCGGTGGTGCCCGAGGAGTCGGAGCGGTAGATCGGGGTGATCGCCGTGTCCGGCAGGGTGGCACCGCTGTTCAGCGCGGCGATCGCCGGATCGTTCCACTTGGTGATCTGGCCCTGGAAGATCTTGGCCAGGGTGTCACCGTTGAGCACCAGCTTGTCGACGCCGTCGAGGTTGTAGGCCATCGCGATGGGCCCGAACACCAGGGGCAGATTCCATGCCGGGTTGCCACCGCAGCGCTGCGCGGCGGCGGCCACCTGGTCACCGGAGAGCGCGGAGTCCGAGCCGGCGAAGTCGACGGTCTTGGCGATGAACTGCTCGCGGCCCGCGCCGGAACCGGTCGGGTTGTAGGACAGGTTCTTGCCCTGGCACTTCTGACCCCAGACCTGGTTGAACAGAGCGACGGCGTTCTGCTGGGCGGTCGAACCTTCGGCGGTCAGCGAGTTCTTGCCACCACAGTCAGCGGGGGCCGAGCTGCTTCCCGACACGGCGCTCGACGAGCCTGAGCCTGCCGACGGCGCGTTGTTGTCGCTGCCGCATCCGGCGAGGGTGATCGCGGCGACCGCCGCGACCGAGACCGTCGTGCCGAACGTCTTGCCGATGCTCTTGCGCTTCACTGATCCCACTTTCGTCATCCACGTGTGTCGGCGGCCGGTGCGGCTCCGAGCTCACCCGGCAAGCTATGCGGCGGTCATTGACATACTGCGGATGACGAATGAACGAGAGGTGAACAGGTACAGCGATTTCACAGGTGATCGGTGGTGCGGCGGCTGTAGGCGGCGTCGACGGTCGCGACCTCGAAACCCAATCGTCGGTAGGTCTTCACCGCGGCGGCGTTGTCCGATTCGACGTAGAGCATCACCTCGGCGTCGCGGCCGGGGGTGGCCAGCCGGTCGGCGAGATGGTGCAGGCCGGTCAGCGTCAGCGCGGCGCCCAGACCCCGGCCCTGCGCGGACGGGTCGACCCCGACCACGTACACCTCACCCAAATCGTCGGAATGTGTTTTGGTCCAATGGAATCCGAGCATTTCCCCACTGGCCACGTCGTGAGCCAGGAACAGCCCTGCCGGGTCGAACCACGCCTCAGTGCGCCGCTCGGCGATGTCGGCGTCGGTCCAGCCGCCCTGTTCGGGGTGCCAGGCGAACGCGGCGTTGTTCACCCGGAGGAGGTCGGCGTCGTCGGCCGGGCCGGAGTAGGTGGTGATCCGCACCCCGTCCGGCGCCGGCGTCGGGGGCAGGTCGGCCAGGCTCCGTCGCATCTGCCACAGCTCGCGCACCACGACGAGGTCGAGCGCGTCGGCGGTGGCTCGGGCCGGCGCGAGGTTGCCGTGCGCCCAGATGCGGGCGTCTGCCCCACCGGCCGGCAGGCCGGTCTCGATCATCTCCGAGCCGATCCCGCGCCGCCGCGCCTGGGGGTGCACGACGAGCTCGGCCATCGCCGGGGCGTCGTCCCCGGCGGGCGCCAGATTGAGATACCCCAGCACCGCGTCGTCGCCCTCGGCGAGAAGATGCCGGGTGCGGTCGTGGGCGAGTTCGCGCAACACCTGATCACCGACGGGCGCGATCCCGTCGTGCTGGGCCGCCGCGGAGATGAGATCGCGGATGAGGTGCTGCTGGTGCTCGGAGAGTCGCTCGTGCCAGCCGACCGTCGTCACGATCTGCGCAGGGCGTCGGCGGGAGTTCCCGGGACGTCGGCATGATCCAGGCTGTCCATGTCGGCGACGTCGTCGTCGTAGGGGTCCTCGTCCATGTCGTCGACGAGGTCGGCATCCGCAGCGGGGGGACGCCCCCGGGCAGGACGGACGGCCTTGTAGCCGACGTTGCGCACCGTGCCGATCAGCGACTCGTACTCGGTGCCGAGCTTGGCGCGCAGCCGGCGGACGTGCACATCGACCGTGCGGGTGCCGCCGAAGAAGTCGTAGCCCCACACTTCCTGCAGCAGCTGGGCCCGGGTGAAGACCCTGCCCGCGTGCTGAGCGAGGTATTTGAGCAGCTCGAACTCCTTGTAGGTGAGGTCGAGCGGGCGACCACGCAGCCGGGCTGTGTAGGTCCCCTCGTCGATCACCAGTTCCCCGAGGCTGATCTTGCCCACGTTCTCCTGGTTGGCCATCCCGCCTCGACGGCCGACGAGCAACCGCAATCGGGCATCGATCTCTGCGGGGCCGGTGCTGGGCAGCAGGATCTCGTCCAGGCCCCATTCCACGTTGACCGCGACGAGGCCGCCTTCGTTGACCACGGCGACGACGGGAACTGCCGTCCCGGTGGTGCCGAGGAGCCGGCACAGGCCGCGCGCTGCAGCCAGGTCGGTGCGGGCGTCGACGATCGCCACATCCGCGGTTCCGGCTTCCAGCAAAGACGACACTTCGGTGGGCGCCGTCCGCACGTTGTGCGCCAGAAGCGACAACGACGGCAGGACGGATTCGGGATGCGGGTCAACAGTCAGTAGTAGTAGGTCCAACTGTCCCCTCCAGCGCCGTGGAGATCATCTGGGACCTCGCCGGTACGCCTTTGTCGCGCGGTGACTTCCCAGATTCATATCTGACATACGGCCGTTACTCGGCCGATGGCTTCCTAACGATAGCGTGCCACCTGCTCTTAAGCCGCGCCGAACGTGCGACCGCGAGTGCGTGGGCAACAATGTCGGCGTGCGTAGGTTCGTCGTCGGTGCCATCGCCACGCTGGTCGTGGTCCTCCTCGGAGCGCTCGGAGTCGATTTCGGAACCGCGATCTACGCCGAATATCGCCTGGCCAGGAGCGTGCGGACGGCTGCGGATCTGCAGTGGGACCCCTCGGTGGCGATCCTCGGTTTCCCTTTTCTGACGCAGGCGGCCGATCACCACTACAACGAAGTGGAGATCAAGGCCAGTGGCGTTGATCACCCTGTCGTCGGGAAAGCCTCGCTGGAGGCGACCCTTCATTCGGTGGATCTGGGTGATTCCTGGCTGATCGCGCCGGACGCCACGCTGCCCGTCGGCAAGGTGGAAAGCCGGATCATCATCGACTCCACCCACGTCGGCCGTTTCATGGGCATCCCCGATCTGCTGGTCGAGGCGCCGACCCGCGAAACAAACGATTCGACCGGCGGAACCACCGAGTCCGGCATTTCCAGCAACAAGGGCGTCGTGTTCACCGGTACCCCGCGCCAGGCCGGTGTCGACGAGCGCGTGAGCATCGCTGTCGACCTGTCGGTGACCGGGCCCGCGAAGACCACGTTGACGGTGACCGCGACCGGCGTGCTGACCGGACCGGGCACGGCTGATCAGGACGTCCCGGCCGACAAGTTGCCCGCGGTGCTGGCCGCGTTCTCCACCGAGCTGCCCGGGCAGAAGCTTCCATTCGGGATCGCCCCGACCAGCGAGGGCGCCCGCGGCTCGGACGTGATCATCGAGGGCATCGCCGAGGGAGTAACGGTGCCCCTCGACGGGTTCAGGTTGTCATGAGCTCTTCGTGGGTGGCCGTGGTCGCGGTCTTGATCGTCGCCATCGGTGTCGCGGTCGTCGTCGGACGGCTGCTCAACCGGCGGTCTGGCGTGATGACCGCGACCGACGATGCGCCTGCCGTGGACACCAGCGAGTTGGGCCTGTCCGGCACCGGACCGACGATCGTGCACTTCGGCGCGGTGTGGTGCGGTCCGTGTGCGGGGGTGCGCCGTGTCGTCGACCAGGTGTGCGCAGGGCTGCCCGGCGTGGCGCACGTGGAGATCGACATGGACGCCAATCCCGAAGCCGCCCGCCGCCTTTCCGTGCTGTCGCTTCCGACCACGTTCGTGTTCGACGCCGAGGGGCGGCAACGCTATCGGGCGTCCGGCGTGCCGACGGCCGCTGACCTGCGGTCGGCACTGCTGCCGCTGTTGGCTTGATCACGTGGTTGTTCGGTAAGCTGTCAGCCGTGTCAGCCCGTGTCGAGCTCCGGCTCACCAAGCGCCGCGCAGTCGATCTGTGCCGCGTTGCGGGTTGTTGCTGTTGTTGTCGTAGCTGCTGAGTAGCTGCGCGGTCGTTCGCGCCGCACTCTCCGGGCGTCTCGTAGGAGTCGCACCAGCCAGTCCAGACAACAGGAGCATTTCTATGTCGCACGTGTCGAACACCACACAGAACCGCGCACCGGACCAGGTCGACGTCCGCGGTCCGCGCTTCGTCGCGTGGATCACCACCGCCGTCCTGGTCGCCACCCTGCTGCTGTCGGCGGTCAGCACCACTGCTGCCGCTGCGCTGCTCGCAGTCCAGGCGGTCGTGTTCGCCGTCGGCGCCACGCTCGGTCCGCGGCGGCACCCGTACGGGGTCCTGTTCGCGCGTGTCGTGGCACCGCGGCTGGGCCCCGTCACGCAGCGGGAACCGGTGCCTCCGCTGAAGTTCGCCCAAGCGCTGGGTCTGGCATTCGCCGTCGTCGGTGTTGCCGCCTTCGTCGCCGGGCTGCCGACGCTCGGACTGGTGGCCACCGGGTTCGCGTTGGCCGCCGCATTTCTCAACGCAGCCTTCGGCATCTGCCTGGGCTGCCAGCTCTATCCGTTGTTCCTCCGCCTCACACCCACTCATTCGTAGTCGAAAGGATCCCCTCCATGGCACGCTCCGACGTCCTGGTCACAGCAGACTGGGCCGAGAGCAATCTCGACGCGCCGAACACCGTTTTCGTCGAGGTCGACGAAGACACCAGCGCGTATGACACCGGGCACATCCCGGGCGCGATCCGGCTCGACTGGAAGACCGATCTGCAGGATCAGGTCAAGCGCGACTTCGTCGACCAGCAGCAGTTCTCGAAGTTGTTGTCGGACAAGGGAATCAGCAACGACGACACCGTGGTGCTCTACGGCGGCAACAACAACTGGTTCGCCGCCTACGCCTACTGGTACTTCAAGCTCTACGGCCACGAGGACGTCAAGCTGCTCGACGGCGGCCGCAAGAAGTGGGAGCTCGACGCCCGCCCGCTGTCCACCGACACGGTGACCCGCGAGAGCACCAGCTACACCGCCAAGGAGCCGGACACGAGCATCCGCGCGTTCCGCGACGAGGTCATCGCCGCGATCGGCACCAAGAACCTGGTCGACGTGCGCTCCCCCGACGAGTTCTCGGGGAAGATCCTGGCGCCCGCGCACCTGCCGCAGGAGCAGAGCCAGCGTGCCGGGCACATCCCGTCGGCCATCAACGTGCCGTGGAGCAAGGCGGCCAACGAGGACGGCACCTTCAAGTCCGACGACGACCTGGCCAAGCTGTACGCCGACGCCGGCCTGGACGGCGAGAAGGAGACCATCGCCTACTGCCGCATCGGGGGAGCGCTCGTCGCACACCTGGTTCGTGCTGCAGGAACTGTTGGGCCACAAGAACGTCAAGAACTACGACGGCAGTTGGACGGAATACGGCTCCCTGGTGGGCGCCCCGATCGAGTTGGGAAGTTGATATGTGCTCTGCACCGAAACAAGGACTGACGTTGCCCGCGAGCGTCGACCTGGAGAAGGAAACGGTCATCACCGGCCGCGTCGTGGACGGTTCGGGCCAGGCGGTCGGCGGAGCGTTCGTGCGGCTTCTGGACAGCTCTGACGAGTTCACCGCCGAGGTCGTCGCATCGGCGACCGGTGACTTCCGGTTCTTCGCCGCGCCGGGCACCTGGACGCTGCGCGCGCTGTCGAAGGTCGGCAACGGCGATGCGACCGTGGCGCCGTCGGGCGCGGGGATCCACGAGGTCGACGTCAAGGTCGCCTGACGGAGTCAGGCCATCAGGCACAGCGTGACGACGTAGGAGTCGCGCCATCAGGCACAGCGTGACGACGACGGGAGCCGCGCCCCTCGGGGCGCGGCTCCTGACAAGTCCCTGTTGATCTTGCTGTGAAAATCCTGCGCGATTAGCTGATGTCGGCGACGATTGGTGCACTGCCCGCGCACCCGCGTAGGCCACCACCTTCGAGGACCCGACAATGAAGATCACCATCGCCTTTGCTGCGGCCGCGGCGTTCGCCTCGGTCGGCTTGATCAGCGCACCCGCCGCCCTCGCGGATCCCGAAGGCGATTTCCTCACGGTGATCGGCAAGGGCGGCATCACCTGGCCTTCGGACAAGACCCAGCAGGTGCTCGACACCGGCCGCGCGGTCTGCCAGGACTGGGAGAACGGCGCGTCGTTCGAACAAGAGGTCGCCGATCTGACCAGCGTCACCGACTGGTCGGACTATCAGGCCGGGTATTTCGTCGGGGCGGCCACCGGCGCCTTCTGCCCCGAGTGGGAGAGCAAGGTCAGCTGATTCCAGCTGATCGGTGAGCGGAAGCTAGACTCTCCCTCGTGGTGCTGTTCTACGAACTTCTGCTCGTCGCGGCCGTCGTGGTGATCACGTGGTTCGCGCTGTATGCGCTGTACCGGCTGATCACCGACGAGTCGTGACTTCTGGCGACGAGGCGGTCGCCGCTGCTGCCGAGCGCGCCCGGCAGACCGCCACGCGCAACATTCCGTCGTTGGGCGATCTCCCCCGTACCCGCCGACACCGCAAACCTCCGTGAGGGCGCCGATCTCGACGATCGTCTGCTGGCCCTGCTGCCGCTGGTGGGGGTGTGGCGCGGCGAGGGCGAGGGGCGCGGTGCGCACGGTGATTACCGGTTCGGACAGCAGATCGTGGTCTCCCATGACGGCGCCGACTACCTGAACTGGGAAGCGCGCTCCTGGCGGCTGACCGACGACGGCGAGTACGACGGTCACACGCTGCGGGAGACGGGTTTCTGGCGCTTCGTCAACGATCCGGGCGATCCGAGTGAGTCGCAGGCCATCGAGCTCCTGCTGGCTCATTCGGCGGGCTATGTGGAGTTGTTCTACGGGCGGCCGCTCAACCAGTCGTCGTGGGAGCTGGTCACCGACGCGCTGGCGCGCAGCAAGTCCGGGATTCTCGTGGGCGGCGCGAAGCGGCTGTACGGGATCGTCGACGGCGGCGACCTGGCCTACGTCGAAGAGCGGGTGGACGCGGACGGCGGCCTCGTTCCGCATCTGTCCGCCCGCCTGGCTCGGTTCGTCGGTTAGTGCGGCGCGCGACGGCCGTGGCGGTGTGCGCGGCGAGCATGGCCACGGCGTATGTCACGGCGTGTTCAGCCCCCGCCCAGCAGCAGCCTGCGCCGTCGTCGACGACGGTGTCTCCCAGCGTCGGGCACGGGTCGCTGGCGTACTGCCTCAGCCAGCACGGAATGCCGAGCGCACCCGGGCCGATGACGGGCCCGCCGGCTGGCGTGGATCCGGCGACATGGGAAGCCGCGATGAAGGAGTGTTCGTCGCTGGCGCCGGGTCCGGACGCGCCGGCCCAGCCGTAGAAATTCAGCCCCAGAAACGGAGCAGCCCCCGAGCCGTGGTCCTCGGTCGGACTCAACCGAGGGGCTCGGGGGCCGGGTGGCTGCGGGGAATTCGCCAGCGCGCGCAGTAGGCGTCAAGCGCTCCCCGGCGCTGCTAGCTCGCAGCCACCTCACATGTCCATAAGTCAATCAATTTGTCGGACCACCTCCTTCCCTGTGTACAGGCGAAGGTACTCGCGCTCTGGCTGCGCGACAAGGGAATTACTCTGTCAGCGATCGCTGACGATGGCGGCGTCGACCAGCGCGGCGATGTCGGCGGCCATCGGGGCCGGCGCCAGCGCTGTGCCATCGAGGGTGTGCACGCGCGCCGCCAGCGTGATGCTCGACACCAGCCACACCCCTTGTGCCGCCACGAGATCCGCGGGTCGTAGAGCCTGGTAGTCGCAGTCGTAACCGGCGGTGCGCGCCACCTCGAACAGCGCCCGCTGCGTGGTGCCGCGCAGAATCGGATACCAGGGCGGGGGCGTCAGCAGGCAGGGCCGGCCGTCGTCGGAGGTCGTGGCGATGACGACGGTGGACCGGGGACCTTCGAGGACGTGGCCGTCGGAGCTGACGAAGACGACGTCACCGGCGCCGTGCCGCTCGGCGTGGCGCAGGGCGGCCATGTTGACGGCGTACGACAGCGTCTTGGCTCCGGCGACGAGCCACGGCATGGTCTCGTCGGCGTTCGAGGCGAGGCCGCGGTCGAGCGTCAGCGCCCCCCACGCCGGCGCGGCGAGCCTCCGCCACGCGTGGGGCCAGCGGGCCGACGGTCGCGTAGGCGGTTCCGGTCGGGTCGCTTTCCCCGGCCGCGGCTGTACACCAGCCGCAGCACGCCTTCGTCGCCACCGTCGGCCAGCCATCTGGCGACAGCCTGGTCGATGACCGACCGCCACGCCGGCAGGTCAGGGGCGGGTAGGTCCATCAGCTGCGCCGAGTGGGTGAGCCGCGCGAGATGAGCCTCGAGCAGACAGGGCCTTCCGTCACGGATCAGCAGGGTCTCGAAGATCCCGTCGCCGCGCACGGCCGCGAGGTCGTCGGCGTGCAGCAGAGGCGCAGACGGATCGACGACGCCGCCGTCGAGGGAGACCACCACGCTGAGTCCGGCCATGGGGCATCAGCGTAGCCGCGCCCGCGAACGGCCGGCTCGTAGAGTTGAGGCATGTCTGCGCACACCTCAGCGGTTCCAGCGCCCGAGAACGGACCCGACTCCGGCGCGGTCTGGCATTACGGCGATCCGCTGGGTGAGCAGCGGGCGGCCGCCCACGGCGCGATCGTGGTGGACCGGTCGCACCGGGCGGTGCTGCAGCTCACCGGAGCGGAACGCAGGAGCTGGCTGCACACCATTTCCAGCCAGCACGTCAGCGATCTCCCCGACGGCGCGGTGACGGAGAATCTCAGTCTCGACGGGCAGGGACGCGTCGAAGATCACTGGGTGCAGACGCAGCTCGACGGCGTCACGATCCTCGACACCGAAGCGTGGCGTGGCGAGCCGCTGCTGACCTTCCTACGCAGGATGGTGTTCTGGGCTGACGTGGTCGTGGAGCCGGCGGACCTTGCGGTGTTGACGCTGCTGGGCCCTGCGGTGGCCGATGCGGCGGTGCTCGAGGCGATGGGGGTGCCGGCATTGCCGGTGTCCGGCACCGCCCTCGCTCTGCCGGACGGCGGCTTCCTGCGTGCGCTGCCGGGTACGCACGACGAGGTCGACCTCGTGGTGCCACGCGACCAGGCGGCGTCGTATCTGCAGCGGTTGGAGGCGGCCGGGGTGCGCCGCGCCGGGGTGTGGGCCTTCGAAGCGCATCGGGTGGCGGCGCTGAGGCCTCGTCTGGGCGTCGACACCGACGAGCGCACGATTCCGCACGAGGTCGGCTGGATCGGCTCGGCGGTGCACCTGGACAAGGGGTGCTATCGAGGCCAGGAAACGGTCGCACGGGTGCACAACCTCGGCAAGCCGCCGCGCATGCTCGTGCTGCTGCACTTGGACGGCGCCACTGATCGGCCCGCGACGGGCGACCCGGTGCTGGCCGGTGGCCGCACCGTGGGCCGGCTGGGCACCGTGGTCGAGCACGTGGACGAGGGCCCGGTCGCGCTGGCGCTGCTCAAGCGTGGTCTCCCGGCGGACACGGCGCTGGTGACCGGCGGCGAGGTGGCAGTGTCGGCGACCATCGATCCCGATTCCCTGCCGGCCGCCGACGTGGCGGGAGCAGGCAGGTTGGCGGTCGACCGGCTACGCGGCGCCGCGCGGTGACCGGGGCAAAACGGGGCCTGCCAGCGCCGCGGCGTTCGGCACGGTAAAGTGTCGGCAGGACAATAGACACACTCAGATCGGAGCCGCCTAGTAATTAGGCCGCTCCGTTATTGCGCGAGGGGGTTCCCCCATGGGCCGCGGCCGGGCAAAGGCAAAGCAGACCAAGGTTGCTCGTGAGCTCAAGTACAGCTCACCGCAGACTGATTTCGAGCGGCTCCAGCGCGAGCTGGCCGGTGGTGACGACGACCGCCTCGGCGGTGACGTCCCGTCGGACGATCGCTGGGTAGACGAGGACGACTGGCGGCCCTAGCCGCCGGTGCGTCCGGCTCCCCCGGTCAGAATCGGGGGTGTTGGCCCACGAGCACAGCTCGTGACGCGTCCTTGCTGCCCTTCTCGATGGTCCCGAGGGTCCAGCAGCTCAGGTGACGAGCAGTCAGGACGGCCAGTGCGCGGTCGGTGTCCTCCGGCGCGACGACGGCCACCATCCCGACACCCATGTTGAACGTCTTCTCCATCTCGACGCGTTCGATGCGGCCGCGCTGAGCGATCATGGCGAACACCGGTGCCGGGGTCCACGTTCCGCGGTCCAGATGGGCGACCAGACCGGGCGGGATGACCCGCTCCAGGTTTCCGGCCAGTCCACCGCCGGTGACGTGGCAGAACGTGCGCACCTGCGTTTCGGCGGCCAGCGCCAGGCAGTCCTTGGCGTAGATGCGGGTCGGCTCCAGCAGCTCCTCGCCGAGAGTGCGGCCGAACTCTTCGACGTGACCGGCCAGGTTCATGTGGTCGATCTCCAGCAGCACGTGCCGGGCCAGGG
>NZ_JAQIIY010000026.1:0-103680 GCF_036946525.1 Mycobacterium kyogaense
AGATCAGGTTGCCTTTGGGCCCGATGCGCGACGGGAACGGACGCCGCGCTTCGAGTTCTCCGATTGGGGGCGCTTCGGCTACCAATTGGTCCTCCAACCTTCCTGACGCACCGGGATGGCACAGGCTTGCCGACACGCTTTCCCGGTGAAGTTCGACCGCAATCGTAACCCCCGAACCCGACAGAAGTCGGGGTGGTCCTACAAACTGTCGTAATCATGTCAGCAGCGGCGCCGACGACCCGCGTGACCAGCGCGGGGAGCCTCCTGGAGGACACCGGGTGTTACCGTCGGCGTCGTGTCGATGGGCGTCGCGATGGCAACAGCACGGACACGCCGACCAGGGGCACTCCGTCTGCCGGTGATCGCGCTCGGCGCGGCACTGACGGCACTGCTGTCGGGGTGCGGTCAATCCGACGAGCCGGCAGCTCCCGGAGCCGGTCCGACCTCGATCGTCACCAGCACCACCCGCATCGCCAGCGCCGGGGTGCTCGGCAACGACCGCCGGCCCGACGAATCCTGCGCGCCCGAACCCGCACCGCTCGATGACGGGCCGCCCGAGCGCGAGGTGCGTAACGCCACCGGCCACGCCATCACACCCCCGATACCGGACACCACGACGGTCGTGGCCGATCCGCAGCGCATCGTCGCGCTCGCCGGCGACCAGCTCGACGCGCTCTGCGCCCTCGGGCTGCAGTCCCGCGGCGTCGCCGCCGCGCTGCCCGACGGCTCCCCCGACCAACCGTCCTACCTCGGCACCGCGATCCACGAGCTGCCGGCGGCGGGCAACCGCACCGATCCGGACCTCGATGCCGTCCGGGGAGCACGCCCCGATCTGATCCTCGGCTCGGTGGGACTCACCCCCTCGGAGCACCCGGCACTCGCGCAGATCGCGCCGACGGTGTTCACCGGTCCGCCCGGTGTGGCGTGGAAGGACGATCTGCGGGCCGTCGGGGCCGCGACCGGCCGGCTCGACGCCGCCAACCGGCTCGTCGAGGATTTCGACCGCCAGGCCGACCGGGTCGGCACCGACAGTGACGCCGTGCATTTCCAAGCCTCGGTGGTGCAGTTCACCGACACCACCATGCGGGTGTTCGGCACCGACAACTTCCCGGGCAGCATTCTCGCCGATGTGGGCGTGGATCGACCTGCCTCACAACGTTTTTCGGACAAACCCTACGTCGAGGTGGGCATCTCCGACGCCGATCTCTCGGGCTCGCCCGACTTCTCCGCCGCCGACGGGGACATCGTCTATGTCTCGTTCGCGACGGCCGAGGCGCGGGAGCGGGCCCCGAAGGTGATGGACAGCGACGCGTGGAGGAAGTTGTCGGCCAATCGCGACAATCGCGTCTACGCGGTCAACAACGAGATCTGGCAGACGGGCGAGGGCATCGTCGCCGCCCGCGGCATCATGGCCGATCTACGACTGGTCAACGCTCCGATCAACTGATGCGGTCGTGCTGGCGCGCCTGCTGCCCGAACTGGTTGGGCTCCAGAGCACCGTCGGGCAGCACCAGCTCGCCGGATTCGATCCGGCGACGTAGGTAAGCGAACGTCTGGGCCGTCTGGGCGAAGAGGTGCTCCCCCGCCCGCAACGCCGGGCGCGCCGTGGTGCCCGCGTCGGCGAACTGCGCGAGAGGTGCGACCTCCGTGTCGTAGTCGACGTTGAAGAACAGCGGGAAGGAGTAGCGCTCTTCGGCAACGCGTCGGACCCGATGGCTGGTGGCCACGTACACCCCGTTGGTCCAGAGCTCGAGCAGATCGCCGATGTTGACGACGTAGGTGCCCTCGATCGGCGGTACGTCGATCCACTCGCCTGCGCCGTTCTGCACTTCCAACCCTGGCGCCGTCGGCTTGAGCAGCGTGAAGCATTCGTAGTCGGTGTGCGCGCCGATCCCGGGTGCGTCACTGGCGTCCGAGTTGTAGGGGTAGTGCACCAGCCGCAGCTGACTCGGCGGCTTGGTGGTGTGGCGGGAGAAGACGTCGGGGTCCTCTCCGAGGGCCACGGCGAACGCGCGGAGCAACCGATGCCCGACGGCCATGATCGCGTCGTAGTAGGCGGTGACCGCCGCCGCGAAGCCGGGCAGCGCGGGCCATGTGTTCGGCCCGAGCATCGGGTTACCGCTGCAGTGATCAGGATCGTCGGCGGGCAGGTCCAGCCCGGTGTCGAAGGCCTCCTTGAAATCGCCGACGCCGGCTTCGACGCCTTCCTCGCCGATCGGAACGTAGCCGCGATGGCATCGGGACAGGCCGATGTAGCTGCGCATCTTCTCCTCCAGCGGGAGGGCGAAGAACGCTTTCGTGGCTGCCAGCAGCTGGTCGAAGAGTGCCTCGTCGATGCCCGAGCCGTTGATGTAGAAAAAGCCGATGTCGCGAGCGGCGGCGCCGATCGACGCCGCCACCCGTTCCCGGTCGGCGACCTCGTCCGAGCTCAAGCCGCTGATGTCGATGACGGGTATCGATGTGAATGACCCTGGAGTGCTCCGTGCACTGCTCACGATGTCGTGACTCCCTCTCGTGCGGTGATCGTCCAGCGCACACCGTCGGCGACGATGTGGTCCTCGTGGCACGGCCAGCCCTGAATCCGCTCCGAGTCGGCGACCACGGCTCCGGCGGCGGTGGCCCATCCGATCAGCCGGCCGACACGCACCAGGACGGCGCGCTGGGTGCCGGCAGACAGGAACAGCGCCCCGGCGGGTTCGGCGGGCCCGTACTCTCGGACCCAGTGCTCGGTATAGCTTTCGTGCACCCCGGTCTCGACCAGTGTGCTTGCTTCCCAGCGCATTCGGCCGGCATCCGGGATGTCGGTCGGCTCGGTGTCGACGTCGCGGCGCCAGCTGAAGACATCGTCGCTCTGGGACAGGGCGCCGGCGAAGCCGCGGGTGTCGACGTACCCGGTCGGCCCCTGCAGCCACAACACGTCGGTGGAGGTGTCCGGCGGCCCCTCGGCCGGTACCAGCAGCACGCGCCGCCACAATCCGATGCAGTCCTGCGCCGAGACCTCGGTCATCGGGCCTCGTCCCAGCGGGCGCGCAGGAGCTCCATACCCGCGGCTGTCGGCGTGCCGATCGCCCGGACGCGGGCGAGGCCGCCGTCTGGATAGGCCTGCACCCGCAGTGCGCAGACGTCGTCGACGGCCACGGCGAATCGGTGCCGCGTGTCGGCGGCCAGCGGCGTGCGGTCGAGCACCGGGACGTCGAACGGCACCATCGCCCACCCGTTGAGATCCGGACGGTGGCGGCTCGCCAGCACCGACACTTCCCGGGAGGCGTTGAACACGAACCACGAGGTGTCGACTTCGAGCCTGCGCAGGTCCGTCGGCACCGCGAACGAGATCAGAACCGCGTCGTGCGTCTCGGGGCCGATGTCCCGGCGCCTGCGGGTCTCCCAGCCATCGCCCATCGTGCGGGGGCGATCCGGCCGTATCAGCGCACTGGCATCGGAATAGAAACTGTCGCTGGACCATTCGACGCGGCCACCCTGTTCCAGCCCGGACACTTCGACGCTGACGTCGCAGAACTCGGCCGGGTCGGGAAGGACCTCGCCATGGACGCGCAGCCGGGCCACCCCGCCGTCAGAGGCGAGCCTGAGCCGCACGTGCGTCCAGCGCCGGTGGTCGGCCACCGCCAGGTTGTTGACTGAATCAGGCTTGAGCGCAGTCCATTCCGTCAGCGGCGTCCACCCCACGCCGGGTGCCGTCGGGTCCTGCGCGAGGCCGAGCGCACAAGCGTCCACCCGGCAGGCGGTCGGGTGATTTCCCGAGAAGAACCGGGTGTCGACGTCCACGGTGTGCACCACACCCGGGGCGCCGAGCCGAACGATGGCCCAATCGCCCTCGGGTCCGGCGTGACGCCGTGTCTCCCACCCGTCGACCACCTCGCCGCGCAGGTCGTAGGTGCCGGGGACGAAGGCGGGTTCGGCCGGGTCGACGAGACGTTCCTTGACGCCGAACGATTCGTCGCTGGCGGCGACGACGCTTCCGCCGAGAATCCGCGACGCGAGGTCGATCCCGTTCTGTCCGTTCATGATCGAAGCCCCAACGCCGCCGACAGCGGCCAGTGGCTCCGCGGGTTGGCCGGGCCCGGCGCGTACACCCCGACCTTGCTGGTCGACAGTCCGAGGCCCACCACCGCCTGGGCGAGCGCGACCGCCGCCGCGACGCCGTCGACGGCGGGCACTCCGACGTGTTCGGCGATGGCAGCGGTCACTCCGGCCATACCGGCGCAGCCGAGGCAGATCACGTCGGCGCCGTCCTCGGCGACGGCGCGCGCCGCCTCGGCAACGATGGCACGGACCGCGCCTGCGGGGTCCGCGTCCACCTCCGCGGTGCCCAGACCGCACGCCCGGACCGACGCACAGTGCCCGTCGAGGCCGGCCAGCAGCAGCCGGTCCTCGATCGGCGCGATCGACCTGGCCAGCGTCGTCACCACGGAGAAGCGGCGCCCGATCAGGTGGGCGACATGGGCGGCGCACTCGGCGATGTCGAACACCGGAACGGTCAGCATCTCGGCGAGGGCATCGCGGCCGTGCTCGCCGAATCCCGCGAGCACCACGGCGTCGAAGTCGAACTCCCCCGACGCCTGCAGGGTCGCGACGAGGTCCATCACCGCAACCGCCGACAGGTAGCTCTCCGCCGCGGAGTCGATGGCGACGGCTCCGAATGGGGCGCTGCGACAAACGATCTCGGTGCCCGGATGCGCCGCCGCGGCCGCGGCCGACGCGATGTCATTGGCCATCGACGCCGACGTGTTGGGGTTGAGCACGAGGAGTCTCACGCCGTCACCCCGGCGGCCTCGTAGACCGGCCTGCCCTCCACCCACGTCGTGAGAACACGCCCGCGCAGCACCATGCCGTCGTACGGAGTCAGTGCGTGCCGGTGTCGCAGATGTTCGGCCACGACGGGTTCGGTGGAGTCGGGGTCGAAGGCGCAGAGGTCGGCGCGGGTTCCCACGGCGATGCTGCCGCGGTCGGTCCAGCCCGCCAGTCGCGCGGGCCGCTCCGACATCCATCGGCTCACCTCAGCGAGCCCGACACCGCGCTGCGCGGCTTGTGTCCAGACGGCGCGGGGGCTCACCTGCAGCGAGCTGATCCCCCCGAATGCGGCGCCGAAATCGCCCGCCCCCTTGAGTGCCGGCGAGCAGGGCGAGTGATCAGAGACCACCATGTCGAGCGTCCCGTCGACCAGCGCGCCCCACAGCGCATCGCGGTCATCACCGGAGCGGATGGGCGGGCAGACCGCGAACTGCGTTCCCCCGGACGGAATCTGGTCGGCGGCGAACGTCAGATAGTGCGGGCAAGTCTCGGCGGTGACAGAGACACCGTCCGCTGTGGCGGCGGCGAGGACCCCGACCGCCTCGGCGCTCGACACGTGCACGATGTGGATACGGGCGCCGGTGTCGCGCGCCACCGCGACCGCCAGCTCGACGGCGCCGACCTCGGCGGCCGCCGGCCGGGATGCCAGGAACGACGCGTAGGACCGTCCCGATGCGGGTGTGCTTTCGGCGAGGACGTCGTGATCCTCCGCGTGCACCAGCAGAACCGACTCCAGGTCGGCGACCTCGCGTGCAGCGGCGGTGAACTGCTCGGGTGTGAGGTGGCCGAAATGCGGGTTGCCGGAGTCGGCGAGAAAGCACTTGAACCCGCGCACTCCCGCTTCGGCCAGCGGCCGCAAAGCGCCGACGTTCTCGGGTACCACGCCGCCCCAGTAGCCGACGTCGACATCGCATCGGCCCTCTGCCACTGCCCTTTTCACACTCAGCGCGGCGACGGTCGTGGTGACCGGCAACGAATCCAGCGGCATGTCGACCAGCGTCGTGATGCCGGCGCGCGCGGCGGCCTCGGTCGCGCTCGCGAACCCTTCCCAGTCGGGACCGGGTTCGCTGACGTGGACGTGGGTGTCGACGAATCCCGGCAGGAGCACCGCACCCGGCGCCACCGAGACCTCGGCGCTGGACGCGTAGTCGGCGTCGCGGGTTCCGACGTCGACGACGACTCCGCGCGCGACGGCCACCGACGCCGCCCGGATCTGGCCGTCGATCAGCGCCCGATCGGCCCGCAGAACCAGGTCGATCACCGCGCGAATCGCTCGTCGAAGTGCCGTGTCATCTCCGGCCACACATGCGGATCATGACCGGGGATCAGCGGATACCCCTTGTCGTGGGCCAACCTCTTGAGCCGCCGGATCGGTTCCACCGTCTCCTCGGGGTCGACGTCGATGAACCCGCCGACCGGGAGTTCGCCCTCGATGTTCTCCGTCAGGTCGGCGGCGTCGAAGGCGAACACGTAGCCGGCGGGCCGCCCTTCCTCGCGGACGGTCTCGTCGAGTTCGACGACGAAACTCTGATGCCCCGGCGTGTGGCCGTAGGTGGGGACTGCGGTGACACCGGGCGCGATGTCGGCCTCACCGTCGGCGAGCCGCCAGTCGATCGACGGATCGTCGAAGTCCACCCGGAAGATCGCGTGCCGTTCGGGTTCCGGGTGATTGGCCAACCCGTACTCCACCTCACGCCGCTGGGCGTGCACCGGGACCTTGCCGGCGAACAGTTTCAGCCCGCCGGCGTGATCGGTGTGCAGGTGCGACACCGCCACCACGCGGATGTCGTCGGCGTCGATTCCGATGTCGGACAACGACTCCTCGATCGGTTCCCCCGGTCCGGGCAGGATCGGCTGGTACTCGACACTCGGGTAGTAGCGGCGCCGCAGGTACGGGTCGCGGATCAGCGCCGTGTTGAACCCGGTGTCGAGCAGGACCCAACCGCCGTCGGTCTGCAGCAACACACCGGGGACCGGCTCCCGCAGCCGGATGTCCGAGGGTGCGCCGTGCACCGACACCGACTTCGGCAGGTCCTCCCAGCCCAGGGTGAGCAGGACGATCCGGCGGACGCCGCTGCGCCGCGTCAGCGTGACCATCAGCCCACCGAGAGTGCCGCCAGGCGCAGCGAATTCGGGTTCGTCACGACGTGGGCCGCGTCGACGCCCTTGAGCCACGGCTGAGCCACCATGAAGTCGTTGACGTCCGCGACGTTGAGCCAGCAACCCGTCTTCACGGCTTCCTCACCGGCGGTGGAGAAGTCGGCGTCCGATCCGGTGGGCAAGCCCTTGGCCAGCGCGTCGGCGATTCCCGGGGAGGAGCACCCGAAGAAGTTCAGACCACCGTCGGCATCCCAGGAGATGTGGCCCCAGGTGTAGGGCGACGGTGCGTCGGGCCACCCGAGGTAGGTCATGATCTCCGGCGCCCCTTGCCCGTCGCCGCCGATCCAGCCGTAGATCTCCGAGGTCGGGTAGGCCTGCACCTTCGCGGTGAGACCGGCTGCTGCGAGCTGGGTTTGGAGCAGGTTGCTGATCAGCTGGTTGTCGGGGTTGGACGAGTCGTAGCCGATGGTGACGGCCTTCTGGTCGGCGGGCAGGGACGCGGCGATGCCGGACAGCACCGACGGATCGTGGGTCACCGACTGCTTGGCGTACTGCGCCTCCATGACGTTCGGCGGGTAGATCTGCTCGGCTTTCTTGCCGCGGCCGAAGTAGGTCTGCTTGACCAGTTCGTCGACGTCGACGGCTTGCATCACGGCGTTGCGGTTCTTCGCGTCGGCCATCATCCCCTTCTTGGGGTTGATGTAGACGAAGTTCGACATCATGGTCGGCAGCGAGTAATTGGCGAACGCCTTGTTGTCGAGGTAGGACTGCACGGCCGAGGACGGCAGATCGTGAAGGATCGCGGCGAGCTGACCGTTGTTGAACTGCAACTGCTGCGCCGAGACGTCGGTGATGACCGGCATCTCGACCTTCTCGAAGTACGGCTTCGTGCCCCAGTAGTCACCGAATGCGGTCAGCTCGTACTTCGAGCCGACCTCCGCGGCGGTCAGCGTGTATGGACCGGTGCCCAGATCGTGGTTGGTCAGATAGCCCTGCGCGTTGTCGCCGCCCGCATTCTTCTGCAGCCCTTCGGGGCTGAGCATCCTCGGACCGTACGGACAGGCGAGGTAGTCGAGGAACGCCGAGTTGGGTGCCTTGAGCGTGACGGTGACGTCGTAGTCGCCCTGCGTGGTGACCGACTCGATGTCGGAGACCATGTACGCGGGCCCCTGGTTGACCGCGGCCCGCCGGTCGAAGGAGGCCTTCACCGCTGCCGACGTGAACGGTGTTCCGTCGTGGAACTTCACGCCCTCGCGCAGCTTGAAGGTGTAGACCCGGTTGTCGGGCGAGGCCGTCCACTCGGTGGCCAGCAGCGGCTCGAGTTCGGGCTTCTCGGTGCCGGCCTTGTACTGCAGCAGACCTTCATAGGTGTTCGTGGTCAGCAGCAGGCCCTGGCCGGCGTAGTAGATGTCGGGGTCCGGGGGTTGGCCGATGTCCTGCAGGAACGACAGGTGCAGCACCTTGTCGGTGGGTGCCGCGTTGGGCGTGCTGCTGCCGGAATCCGATCCGCCGCAGGCACTCAGGGTCAGGACGAGCGCTGCCATTGCGGCGCCGAATCGTAGACGTCGGCTCATCGTGCCGCTCCTTCCAGAACGTGTGTCGCTGCGCCGATTTCGGCGAAGGCGTCGAGGATCTCCTCGGTGGTGCGCATGGCACCGGTCTGCAGGTACTCCATCGCGTCGAGTGCGGCGTCGTGGCGGTACTGCGTCGAGCCGCCGACGCAGTCGGTCACCACGCGGACGTAGAAATCGCGCTGGTGCGCGTCGGCGAACGTGTAGTGCACGCAGACGTCGGTGAGTCCGCCGATGAGGATCAGCGTGTCGGCCTTGAGTCCGGAGAGCACGATCTCGAACTCCGTGCCGATGAAGCCGGAGTAGCGCCGCTTGACGATGTGGAATTCGTGATTCGGCCCGTCGAGATCGGGCAGCAGGGCGGGATGCAGCGGGGTGCCGGGGCGGCCGTCCACGCAGTGCTCACCCTCCATACCGTCGAGTTCACGGCCGAAGTCGATACCGCTGGGCCGGTGCACCTCCTGGAAGAACACGATGGGGATGCTCGCCGCCCGGGCGGCGTCGATCATGCGTTGGGCGCGGGCGACGCGGCCGTCGAAGCCGGGCATGAATTCCATACCCACCTCGTCGGCGGGCATGTCGCCGGCCTCCTGCATGTCGACGACGACGAGCACGGGATTGCCCACGATCAGTGGCTGTTTCGGCACCTATCCTCCTGTGACTGCGATGCGGGGGTCTGCGGCGGCCTGGAGCAGGTCCACGGCCGTGTTGATGACGACGTAGAGGGCGCCGAGCATGAGCGTGACGCCGGCGATGGCGGGAAAGTCCGCGACGGGGATGCTCTGCGCGATGTACTGGCCGATCCCCGGCCAGCCGAACACCTGCTCGACCACCAGGACGCCGGAGAACATCAGGCCGACCTGCAATCCCGTCATCGACAGTGCGGCGCCGACGCAGTTGCGCAGGACGTGGCGGGCCATGATCTGGGTCTCCGACAGGCCTTTGGCGCGGGCGGTTCTGGCGTAGTCGCTGTCGATGTCGTCGATCAGGCTGCTGCGCAGCACGCGTCCGATCGCCACGGCGGGGCCGAGTGCGATGACGACGGCCGGCAACAGGAGGTGATGCAGCGCGTCGGCGACGACGTCGAACCTGCCGTGCAGGAGTCCGTCGATCGTGAAGAGACCGGTCGGTCCGTCGGGGACGTCGGCCAGCGCGATACGACCGTTGGCTGGCACCCATCCGAGCGTCTTGTAGAACACGAGCAGGCCGAGGATGCCCAGCAGGAACATCGGTGCCGAGGCACTGGTGAACAGGACGGCCCGCAACACTTGGGCGCCAGGCCATTTGAGCGTGGTGCTGACCGCGAGCAGGGCGGCGAGCACCAGCGCGATCGCCAGACCGTACATCGCCAGTTCCAGAGTGGCGGGGAAGAACGTACCGAGATCCGACAGCACCGAGTGCCTGGTCCGATAGGACGTGCCGAGGTCGCCGCTCGCCGCGCCGGTCAGATAGTGCCAGAACTGCACGAGCACAGGGTCGTTGAGGCCCAGCGCCTCCCGGCGCGCCGCGACGGCCTCGCCCGAAGCCTGCGCCCCCATCTGCGCCTTCACCGGGTCCAGCGGCGAGATGTGCTGCAGCACGAACAACACTCCGGTCAGCGCGATCAGGATCGCGAGCATCGCGGCGAGCCGCGTCATCACGAACGTCTTCATCCGCGGTCCTTCATCAGGTTGCGCAGGCAATCGCCTGCGATGTTCCCCACGAGTGCCAGCACCAGCACGGCGAGGCCCGGCATCACCGGGATCCACCACTGCTGCAGGAAGTAGCTGAGGTTGCGCGCGGAGTCGGCACCCAGTTCGGGGGCCGGTGCGGCCTGACCGAGTCCGAGGAAGGACAGCGCCGCCAGTGTCAGGATCAGCGTGCCGATGTCCAGGCTCGCGGCGACCAGACTGTTGGGCAGCGCGCCGGGCAGCAGGTGGCGGATGGCCAGCCGAATCGGGTTGACGCCGGCCAGTTTTGCCGCCTCCACGTGGGGGCGGGCCGCCAGGCGCGCCACTTCTCCGCGGACGAGCCGCGCATAGAACGGCCACCACACGATCGACACCGCGATCAGGGTGTGGACGAATCCCGGTCCGAGCGCGGCGACCACGGCGATCGCCAGCACCGGTGCAGGCAGCGAGAGGAACGCGTCGGTGATGCGCATGAGCACGGAGTCCAGCCAGCCCCCGGCCGCTCCGGCGATCAACCCGATCAGCCCGCCGATGAACAACCCGACGGCGACGACGACCAGGGCGGCGAACCAGCTGGAGCGGGCCCCGAAGAGCACCCGCGACAGGATGTCGCGCCCGATGCTGTCGGTGCCCAGGAGGAACCCGCTGGTGCCCGGCGGCTGCAGCGGCATGCTGACCGGTAGCAGCGGGTCATAGGGCGCGAGCACCGGCACCGCGATCGCCACGGCCGTCACGACGAAGATCGAGGCGAACCCGATCCAGTTCAGCAGTGGGAGCGTCGAGGTGGGCATGCGCACCAGACGCAGGGGACGCCGCGAACGCACCGGCGCCATCGGAACCGCCAATGCCATCAGTCGGCCTTCCGTTCGATACAGGCAACGCGGTGCGGGCTGCCTGGGCGGCCCTCGAGCCGGACGTCGAGGCCGGGGTCGGCGCACGCGTCGATCGAGATCGGGCAGCGCGGATGGAAGGCACATCCGTCCGGCGGTGCCAGCGGACTCGCAGGTTCCCCTGGTAGCGAACGCAATTCGCGGCCGAGGTCGGGGATGGCGGCGACCAGCGCTTGGGTGTAGGGATGGGCGGGCCGGCTGATCACCTCGTCCGCGTAGCCCACCTCGACGATGCGGCCCAGGTACATGACCGCGATGCGATCGGCGACGACGCGCGCCACCGCCAGGTCGTGGGTGACGAACAGCACCGACATGTTGAGGGAGCGGCGCAGATCGGCGATCAGGTTCAGCACCGACGCGGCCAGAGAGACGTCCAGCGCGCTGGTGGGTTCGTCGCACAGCAGCACTGACGGCGGGATCACGGTGGCACGTGCCAGCGCAACCCGCTGCCGCTGCCCGCCCGAGAGTTGACCCGCCCGGGCGGTGGCGATGTCAGCCGGCAGCCCGACGCGTTCGAGGACCTCGGTGACCGCGGCTCGGCGCTCGGCGCGAGACCCCTTCTTGATCCGCTCGCCGATGATCTCGCCGACTGACAGCCAGGGCGTCAGCGACGCACCCGCGTCCTGGAACACCATCTGCGGGCGTTCACCGCTGGGGAGCGCCACGGTGCCCGACGACGCCTTCTCCAGGCCCGCGATCACCCGCAACAACGTCGATTTGCCGGAGCCGCTCTCCCCCACCAACGCCACGGATTCCCCGTGCGCGACACGTAGCGAAACCCCGCGCAGCGCTTGGAGTTTGCCGGCACCTGTGGTGCGGTCGAGCCACCGCCGCGCCACCGTGAACGTCTTCGTCACATCGCGTAGGTCGACGGCGGACGGTGCGTCCTCCGCGGTGACCGCCGCGGTTGCGGCGGGATCGGCGACGGACTCGGCGGGCCTGCCATAGTGCGCGGCGACCTCCGCGGGGGTGCTCACGCAGGCGCTGACCCGTTCCGGAGCGACCGCGATCGGGTCCGGCGGGGACTGCTCGCACTCCGGCGCGGCGAGGGCACACCGGGGAACGAACGCACACCCCGGCAACGGATCCACTGCGCTGGGTACCGAGCCGGCCAGGGCGGCCAGCCGGCGATTGCGCGCGGTGTGCAGCGTCAACCGGGAGCCGAGGAGGCCGGCGGTGTAGGGATGCGCGGGACTGTCGAGAACACCTGCGGTGGGCCCGATCTCAGCGATGCGTCCGGCATAGAGCACCGCGATGCGATCGGCGATCTGCGCGGCGACACCGAGATCGTGGGTGATCAGCACGATGCTGCAGCCGATCTCGTCGCGCAGCCGCTGCAGCAGAGCCAGTACCTGAGCCTGCACGGTGACGTCGAGGGCGGTGGTGGGCTCGTCGGCGATCACGAGCTCGGGATCGCCGGCGATGGCGATCGCGATCATCACCCGCTGGCGCAGACCTCCCGACAACTGGTGCGGGTAGGCGCGCATCCGGGACTTCGGGTCGGGGATGCCGACGGCGGTGAGCAGCCGCAGCGCCTCCTCGGGGCTCCCCGCCACTTCTTCGACCTGCTTGCCGATGCGCATCGTCGGGTTCAGTGACGTCATCGGATCCTGGAACACCGCACCCAGGTCGAGCCTGCGCACCTTGCGCAGGTTCTTCGAATCGAATCCGGGCATTCCCGGCAGCATGTCCGAATCGGCCACCCGTACCCGGCCCTCGACTCGTGCACCATCGGCGAGCAACCCCAGCATGCTGAAGCCGAGAACGCTCTTGCCCGAACCGGATTCGCCCACCAGTCCCACGATCTCGCCCGGGGCGATCGCCAGCGACACGCCACGCAGGGCGTGCACGTCGCGCCCCTTGCGGGTGAACGTGACGTGCAGGTCGGCGACCGTGGCCACGGGAGATCCGGTGGCCGGCGCGTCCGGGGCTGCTGCCGCGTCGGCAACAGTGGATGCGGTAGTGCCCACGTGGCGCTCCCGGGGTCGAGGGGTCTTGCGGCGGCAGCTCGTCGATGCGCGGCCGGCCTGTCGATCGACAGTTTTCTCGGACTCGACGCCCCGTGGGTGTCGCTGGCGTAACCAATTGACGGCCGAGGTAACCGATGGATGTCCCGTGTTTCTATCGCGTGACAGATATGAGCGGAGGTACTTTTCGGCCCGATCATGGGCCACGATGAAGCCATGCCGCTGACCCGCGCCGGACGACCCCGGCTGCAGGCCCAGCGCCGACCCGGTGTCACCGCTCGCGACGAAATCCTCGATGCCGCAGGTGAACTGTTCACCACGCAGGGATACGCAGGGACCTCGACACGTCACATCGCCGAATCCGTCGGCATCCGGCAGGCGTCGCTGTACCACTATTTCAAGACCAAAGACGACATCCTGTGCGCCCTGCTGAGCCAGACTGTCTCCCCCACCCTGTCGATCGTTCCCGTCCTCCGTGACGCCGACCCGGCGATGAGTGAGGCCCAGCAACTGCACGCGCTGGCGGTCTTCGACGGCAGGCAACTGCTCAGCGGCCGGTGGAACCTCGGCGCCCTCTATCTGCTGCCCGAACTCCGGGACGCGGGGCTGGAACCGTTCTACTCCGAACGCGAGCGGCTGCACCGGCACTACCTGGAGCTGAGTTCGGCCATCCTGGAAGACACCGGGGTCGATCCGGCGGCGGCCGACCTGCCGTTCCGACTCGTCGAGTCCCTGGTGAACATGTGGTCCACCCCCGAGGGGGTGGCGCGCCAACGGCTGCCCGGCCACGTCGCCGACGCCTGCCTGAGAGTGCTGGGCATTGCCGATCCGACCGCGCTGCACGACCGCACCCGAGAGGCGCTGACCGCCGCCAGCTCGTGACGATTCTCACGCGCTGGTATGCGCATGGATGAATACCGGGCATGCTCGATGTTGAACTGCTCGGCCCGCTGGGCGGGCTGACCCGTGCAGTGAAGACGACAAGACGACAAGAGGATGAGACTTTGACCACCGTTTCCGCATATGCAGCCCCCTCGGCCACCGAGCCGCTCACCAAGACCACGATCACCCGCCGCGACGTGGGCCCGCACGATGTCGCGTTCGACATCCACTTCGCCGGCATCTGCCACTCCGACATCCACACGGTCAAGGGCGAGTGGGGTCAGCCGAACTACCCGGTGGTCCCGGGCCACGAGATCGCCGGTGTGGTCACAGAGGTCGGCTCTGACGTCACAAAGTACAAGGTCGGCGATCATGTCGGCGTCGGTTGTTTCGTCGACTCCTGTCGCGAGTGCGAGAACTGCAAGGACGGCCTCGAGCAGTACTGCACCGGCTCTGGGATGGTCGGCACCTACAACGCCGTCGGGCGCGACGGCGAACCCACCCAGGGCGGCTACAGCGGCGCGATCGTCGTCGACGAGAACTACGTGCTGCGCATCCCCGACTCCATCCCTCTGGACAAGGCAGCTCCCCTGCTCTGCGCGGGCATCACGCTGTTCAGCCCGCTGCGCCACTGGGATGCCGGCCCCGGCAAGAACGTCGCGATCATCGGCCTGGGCGGCCTGGGCCACATGGGCGTCAAGCTCGCCAAGGCCATGGGCGCCCACGTCACCGTTCTCAGCCAGTCGCTGAAGAAGATGGAAGACGGTCTGCGTCTCGGCGCCGACGAGTACTACGCCACCAGCGACCGCGACACCTTCAGGACGCTCGCGGGCAAGTTCGACCTGATCCTCAACACCGTGTCGGCGAATCTCGACCTGGGCGCGTATCTGGGCCTGCTCAAGCGCGACGGCACACTGGTCGAACTCGGTATGCCCGAGCACGCGATGGAGGTGCCTCCGTTCCCGCTCGCCGGCATGCGGCGCAGCCTCTCGGGCTCCATGATCGGCGGCATCCCGGAGACCCAGGAGATGCTCGACTTCTGCGCCGAGCACGACGTCGCGCCGGAGATCGAGGTCATCGATCCCGAATACGTCAACGAGGCCTACGAGCGCGTTCTGGCCAGCGACGTGCGCTACCGGTTCGTGATCGACACCTCGACCCTGAGGTAGTCACTTCGGTTCGGCCGCTCGTCGGGGTTCACCCGACGAGCGGCCGAATTTTTTGTGCCGTCACGGTGTGCCGCTGGTGCCGACCTGTGGGCTTGCTGGACGGCGTGTTAACACTGCATTTCTCCGGTTGTCGCGTGGTCTATACGGTGCGAGGCTCTGACCGGTCCGTGTGCGTTCGGGCCGTTCTCGCACTGGTTCCCCCCTGAGGAGACGCGATGGCCACCGGATCCGCAGCCGAATCCGCTGAAACATCAACCGCAGCGCCCGCTGGGCTGAAGAAGGGCGCGATCGGCATGGTCGCGGTGATCTTCATGGCGGTCGCCAACGCCGCGCCGATCACGGCGATGACCGGGAACGTGCCGATCGCCGTGGGTTTCGGCAACGGCCTCGGCGCACCCGCCGGGTTCCTGTTCGCCACGATCGCCCTGACGTTGTTCGCGCTCGGCTACGTGGCGATGGCCAAGCACATCACCACCACCGGTGCGTTCTACGGCTTCATCTCGCATGGCCTCGGGCAGGTGTGGGGCATGGCCAGCGGGTTCCTGGCCACCTTCGCCTACGTGGTGTTCGAGGGCTCCCTGATCGGCGGCTGCGCGTACTTCGCCAACGACGCACTCAAAACCATTGCCGGAGTTGATATTCCGTGGCCGGTCTTCGCGATCGGCGCGATCGTGATCATCGGGATGCTCTGCCACTTCCACATCAGCCTGACCGCCGCCATCCTCGGCGTCACACTGGTCTCCGAAGTGCTGATCCTGCTCGCGTTGGCGTTCACGGTGATCGCCAAGGGCGGCGGCCCCGACGGCTTCATGCTGAATCAGACCGTGCTGCTCAACAATGCGTTCGAGAGCCTTCCCGCAGGTGCATTCGGCACCGCAGCAGCCGCCGGCTCGATGGCCATCGGCTTGTTCTTCGCGTTCTGGTCCTGGGTCGGCTTCGAGACCACCGCCGTCTACGGCGAGGAGTCGCGCAACCCGAAGAAGATCATCCCGCGCGCCACGCTGATCGCGGTCATCGGCCTCGGCCTGTTCTACACGTTCATCTCCTCGATGGTGCTCGCCGGCAACGGCGCGAAGACCTCGGTCGAGGCATCGATCAGCTCATCGCCACTCGACCTGTTCTTCAACCTGGTGCAGGCCAACCTCGGCGGTGTGCTTCTCGACGTCTACAAGATCCTGCTGGTGATCGGGTCGTTCGCGTGCGCGCTGGCGTTCCACAACGCGGCGTCGCGCTACCTGTTCGCCCTCGGCCGCGAGATCCCGGTGGGCGCGATCAAGTCGACGCTCGGCGCAGCACACCCCAAGCACGGCTCGCCCTACATCTCATCGGCGGTGCAGGCCGTGATCACTCTCGTCATCGTGGTGCTGTTCGCGGTGTTCACCGCGGTGCAGGTGCCCGACGCCGATGGCGTGCCGGTGGACACGCCGGCGTTGGTGCCCTACGTCAACATCTATGGCCTGCTCGCGCTGATCGGCACCGCCGCGATCCTTCTCGTGCAAGCCATCTGCTCTGCCGCGGTCATCTGGTATTTCTGGGTGCGAAAAGTCCACTCCGGCAACGTGATCACCACTTTGGTGTGCCCCCTGCTCGGCGGCGTGGCGATGGCGTTTGTCGTGTGGCTGCTGTGGGACAACCGCGCGTTCGCGGCCGGGTATGCCGCCAACTCTCTGGTGTTCAAGAGTGCCCCTTATCTGATCCTGGCGGTGTTCGTGATCGGCATCGGGTACGCACTCTGGTTGCGTAGCGCACGACCGGGCACCTACGCCGAGATCGGGCGCACCGTCATGGAAGACGCCCACGAGCGAAGCTAGGAGAGTCCGGCGGCAGGTGACGACGCATCCGGCGACGCGGAGCTACTTCTTGCGCTGACTCTCCGCGTATTCCTCGGGACGGTTCTTCTTCATCCACGCCCGCATCGGCCAGAACAGAACCAGAGAACGGGACACACGGTGATGCAGAACAGCCCGTACACCGCCAGACATCCGAGGATGCCCAGCACCCAGCCGGGGTAGACGATGATCAGACAGAACTGGATGAACTGCTTCAGCACGACCGGGTAGCCGTCCGACATCGACCAGACGGTCTTCGGGCTCAGCGCGTCGAGCAGAGCCCGCCACGTCGAACGCTTCGGCGCGTCGAGCGGCTCCTCTTCGAGGGCACCGCTCGACGGCTTGGTCATGTCAGAAGTCCCAGTCCTCGTCTTCGGTGTTGACGGCCTTGCCGATCACGTAGCTGGAACCGGAGCCGGAGAAGAAGTCGTGGTTCTCGTCGGCGTTGGGGCTCAGCGCGGACAGGATCGCCGGATTGACGTCGGTCTCGTCACGCGGGAAGAGCGCCTCGTAGCCCAGGTTCATCAGCGCCTTGTTGGCGTTGTAGCGCAGGAACTTCTTCACGTCCTCGGTGAGGCCGACCTCGTCGTAGAGATCCTGGGTGTACTCGACCTCGTTGTCGTACAGCTCGAACAGCAGCTCGTAGGTGTAGTCCTTGAGCTCCTGGCGGGTGTTCTCGTCGGTCAAGGCCAGACCGCGCTGGAACTTGTATCCGATGTAGTAGCCGTGCACGGCCTCGTCGCGAATGATGAGCCGGATCATGTCCGCGGTGTTGGTGAGCTTGGCCCGGCTGCTCCAGTACATGGGCAGGTAGAAGCCGGAGTAGAACAGGAAGCTCTCGAGCAGGGTCGAGGCGACCTTGCGCTTGAGCGGCTCGTCGCCCTTGTAGTAACGCATGACGATCTCCGCCTTGCGCTGGAGGTTGGGGTTCTCCTCGGACCAGCGGAACGCATCGTCGATGTCGGCGGTCGAGCACAGTGTCGAGAAGATGTTGCTGTAGCTGCGGGCGTGCACCGACTCCATGAACGCGATGTTGGTGTACACCGCCTCCTCGTGCGGCGTCAGAGCGTCGGGGATCAGGCTGACCGCGCCGACGGTGCCCTGGATGGTGTCGAGCAGGGTCAGGCCGGTGAAGACCCGCATCGTCAGCTGCTTCTCATGGGCGGTCAGCGTGTTCCACGACGGGATGTCGTTGGACACGGGCACCTTCTCCGGCAGCCAGAAATTGCCGGTCAGGCGTTCCCAGACCTCGGCGTCCTTCTCGTCTTGCAGGCGGTTCCAGTTGATCGCAGAAACACGGTCGATCAGCTTGATGCCATCACTCACGAGAACCCCATTTCGCCGAATTTTCGCCTGTGTGAGCTGTTTTACAGGCCGCCACCGACACTACAACTTGTTGGGTGCGAAAAAGGCTCACGACGCAACATGTTGTGGTGCGTGTCGCGACTAGCGGTGCGACGCTCAGGCGACCTGTTCGCGTCGCGTGACGCCCTCGTGCAGCGGCAGATCAGGGTCGATCCGGATGCCGAGCACCTCGCAGGTGCCGTTGATCGAGCCGAGCATGATCGTGGTCAGGTAATCGACGAACGTCTCGGCCGGCAGGCGCCGCGGCATGTCCTGCTGTGCGCCCAGCCACCAGTCGGTCGCCGACGCGGCGGCCCCGAAGGTCGCGAACGCGGCCAGCTCGAACGCCGCGCCGTCGAGCTCCATGTCCTGCAGCTCGTGGCTGAACATGTCGGCCATCGCCAACGTGATGTCACGGCCCTCGTTCACCGCACGGATCGTCGACTCGCTTTCGGCGAACCGGCCCTGCATCAGGAACCGGACCACGTTCGGGTGGTCGTCGACCAGCCGGACGTACTGCTCGACAGCGCGGCGGATGATGGTGTGCGCCGGATCGGTCGAGACGTTGATGGACGGAAAGATGGCCGACCACAACATGTCCCGCATCCGCTGACCGATCGCCTGGAACAGATCGGATTTGTCGGTGAAGTGCCGGTAGATCTTGGGTTTGGCCGTGCCCGCTTCCTCGGCGATCTCCCGCAGTGAGACATCGGGGCCCTGCTGGTCGATCGCGCGGAACGCGGCGTCGACGATTTCCGACCGCACCTTCTTGCGGTGTTCGCGCCAGCGTTCACTGCGGGCGTCCACCTTGACGCCCGACTCGTCGGCTGCGCGCCTGCTCGGCCCTCGTCGCACGCGGACACTCTACCCGGTGCACATGCGGCTGACCTGCCCTGACTGCGCGCCGCGGAGAGCCCGTCACCAACAGATCATCACGGCCGCGCCGCGCGGCGCGCCCTGGAATCGGTACTATCTCGGGCGACAGCCGCGCAACGAGACGAGAGATATGACGCAGCGATACGACCTGGTCATCGCAGGTGGGGGGCCGTCGGGATCGGCAGCCGCATGGCAGGCCGCCCAGACCGGAGCGAACGTGGTGGTGCTCGACAAGGCACAGTTCCCCCGGGCCAAACCCTGTGGTGACGGCCTGACCGCGCGCGCCGTGAGCTACCTGCAGAAGATGGGGCTGGCCGACGAGGTGGCCACCTATCACCGCGTCAATCGTGTGACGGTCTTCAGCCCCAGCCGCTGGGAACTGTCGTTCCCGACGCGTCCTGGCATGCCCAACCACGGGCACACTGTGAGCCGCGAACACCTCGACACGACGCTGCTCAAGCACGCCGAGTCCGCGGGCGCCGAAGTGCGCCAGGGCGCCGAGGTGGCCGGACCCGAGCTCGACGCCAACGGGCGCGTCATCGGTGTCGTCCTCAAGAGCGGCGAGAAGGTCTACGGCGACGCGGTGATCGCCGCCGATGGCGCCTACTCCCCCATCAAGCGGGCCCTGAAGATCGACTCCGAGTACAACGGCTACTCAGCGATCGCGATCCGCTCGGAGATGCCGGCCAACCGCGCGGACTCCGACAGCCTCGACATCTACCTCAAGCTCCAGTTCCAGGGTGACCAGCTGCCCGGCTACGGGTGGGTGTTCCCGATGGGCGACGGAATCTTCAACATCGGCCTGGGCTACGTCAACAGCTACAAGAACTGGCAGTCGATCAACGCGACGCAGTTCCTGGGCGACTTCCTGCGCACGCTGCCCCGCGAATGGGACCTGCCGCCCATCGAGGAGTTGAAGAAGAACAAGAGCGTGCGCGCCTGGCGGTTGCCCATGGGCTTCACCGCGTGGCCGGCGTGGCGCCCGGGTGTGCTGTTCACCGGCGACTCGCTGGGTGCAGGCAAACCGGCATCGGGAGCGGGCATTTCGAAAGCCCTGGAGTCCGGACTGGCTGCAGGTGAGTGCGCGATCGCCGCGCTGACCAACGGCGGACCCGACGACTTCACGAACTACGGGCAGCGCATGGAAGCCGCGTGGGGCCGGGAGTACAAGCGCGGCAGGTACTTTCACAAGCTGGCGGGCATTCCGGCGGTCGCCAACACCGGCATCAAACTGATCGACAACGCCCACTTCCGCGACCGGATGCTCAAGTCGCTGTACAAGAAGGCCCAGGGCCCCCAGCACACCTTCTAAAGACCACCCCGCCGCAACGTCGGCGCCCCGCCGGGTGTTGGAGTGACAGTCCACACCCGGCGGTGTGGTGTCGGGGGTCGGCGCTACCGTCGGGCCATGGAGCAACGCATCAGCCTGATCACGCTTGGCGTCGACGATCTCGCGCGGGCCCGCCGCTTCTACGAGGACGGCCTTGGTTGGCAGCCCCACGACGCACCCGAGGGCGTCGTGTTCTACCAACTGCCCGGCATGGCGTTGGCGCTGTTCGGCCGCGCGGATCTGGCCGAGGACGCCCACCATCCCGTCGACGGACGTTTCAGCGGGATCACGATCGCGATCAACCAGCGCTCCGAAGCCGACGTCGATGCTGTGCTGGAGCAGGCCGTCGCCGCGGGCGGCACGCTGCTGAAGCCGGCCGAAAGGGTCTTCTGGGGCGGGTACTCGGGCTACTTCGCCGATCCGGACGGTCACGTGTGGGAGGTTGCGCTCAACCCGGCGTGGACGATCAACGGCGACGGCATGCTGACGATGTGACGCTCTGGTGTGCGCTCAGATCGCTGATCGGCGGTCATGCACGATCTGTGTGCACACCAGGCCTACCGGGAGCGCTTACCGGGCTTCCCGGGCTTGCGGGCGACCTTGCCTGCGGCGGCGCGGGCGGCCTGCTTGGCGAGGGTCTTCTCGCGTGCGGTGCGCTTCGGCGCCGGATCCGTCTGACCGCGAGACGAGCCCGGCTTGCGGCCGCGGACGACGCCGATGAAATCGTCGACCAGCGCCGATTGCGGCCCCTCGGGCACGGCCAGCGCGACGGCGCAGGTGGGCGCATCGACGATGGGCCGGTAGGTGACGTCTTTTCGGTGGTGCAGCCGCGCCAGCGACTGCGGTGCGATGAGCGCACCCGCTCCGGCGGCGACGAGTTCGATTGCCGCTGAGACGTTTTCGGGCCGATGCTCGGCCGGGGTACCGGGTGCGTCAGGCCAGTCGACGACGTCATCGAGAGGCACGAGCCGTGGTTGGTCGGCGAGGTCGGCGGCGGTGACCTCGTCGGCGGCGCTCAGCAGGTGGTCCGCCGCGACAACGGCCACGGTGGTTTCGGCGTACAGGGGAATGATTGCCAGACCAGAGGTGTCGGTCGGCAGGCGCAGCACCGCGACGTCGACGGTGCCGAAGCGCACGGCCTCAGCAGCCTCGGCCGCGGGAATCGTGGTGAGCTCCAGCCGAACCTGTGGGTGACGCTGCGTCCAGTGGCGGGCCCACTTCGCCGGCGTGCCGCCCGGGACGTAGCCGACGATGAGCGACGGCTGCGACGGCGGGACCATCGCCACAGGCTACCGATACGCTTAGCGGCATGAGCAGGCCGAATCCGCAGTCGATGAAACCCGCGACCGCGGCAAAGAAGCTGGACGTCTACCTGCCGGCGACACCCGAGGAGTTCCAGAGCAACGCCATCACCCGCGACGAGCTCGCCGCGCTGCAGGCCGATCCTCCACAGTGGCTGCAGGAGCTGCGTAGGAACGGCCCACACCCGAAGAATCTGGTGGCGGCGAAGCTCGGTGTGTCGATCGCAGGGTTGGCCCGCGGCGGAGTCACCGAAGCGCTGACCACCGAGCAGATCGATGCACTGCTGGCAGATAAGCCAGAGTGGTTGGTCGCCGAACGCGAGAGCTACCAGAACGTGCTGCGCGAAGAGCGGCGCCTGAAGGCAGCACGCGCTGATCAGGCTTCAGACCGCTGACGCGATCTTCGAACACCTGCCCTCATCCCACAGAGTTGTAGAACCGCGCACGCGTCTCGTGCGGACTTGACTCTCACACCGTGTGAGGCGGCACAGTTCTAGCCGTGACCGATACCCCGTTACTGATGACGATCGGCAGGTTTTCCTCACTGAGCCGTATCTCGGTTCGCATGCTTCGCCACTACGACACCCACGAAGTCCTAGTGCCCGAGCAGGTGGACCCGATCAGCGGCTACCGCAAGTACGCCGCGGCACAGTTGGCCGACGCAGCCGCGGTCCGGCGGCTGCGCGACATCGGATTCGGCGTGTCAGCCATCGGAGCCTTGCTTGCTGTCCGTGGCACGCCCGCGTTCGAAGCAGCCCTGTTGGCTCAACGGATCGAGTTGGTGGCAGCAGCCGCGGATGCTAACGCGCGGCTCCGACACATTGACTACCTACTGTCCGAAAGGGAGTCCAGCATGACCGACACGATCACAGAAGAAGTCATTCCCGCCCAGACCCTTGTCTACCTGCGCGATGTAGTCACGAACTACGCAGCCGAGGGACAGCTCTGGGGTCGCTTCATGCCCGCTCTGCAGCAGCAGGGTCTCGCAACAGGCCAACTCTGCGGCTGCATCGAGCACGACGACGAATTCCGGGAGTCAGACGTCGACGAATCGGTGTTCGTGAACGTACCTGACGAGACTACGGTTGAGGCGCCGCTGAAAGTTGTTGCCGCGCAAGAGCGTCGAGCAGTGGTGGCGACAGTCACCGGGCCCTATTCGGAGGCCATTCCGCGGGCACACGAGCTTATCGGTGCCTATATGTCGAAGCATGGGTTGAGTCTGACCCGCACTGCCGATGACGTCACCACGCACCATTTCAATCTTTACCTCGACGATCCACGCGAGGTACCCGAGGATCGCCTTCGAACGAAAGTCTGCGTGCCGGTTCTCTGACCCCGCGGAACTTCGTAGTCCTTGATGCCGGAGGGCACTATTCGCAGGAACTCCCACGACCCGCGGGCGTCATCTTGGGTTGACGTCGACGACTACGGCGAAGTTGGTCGATCATCATGGCAATGCGGACAGTTCTCGCTGAACACGCCTCTGTTCGTGTGATACCGGGTGTGGGCGCTGCGGCGACTTGAAGGCATAGGTCGGCCTTTGCGCGCAGCCGACATTTTGGCTCGTGTTTCCGCGCTCGCGGTTCGACCGAAATTGGGGTTCCCGGAGCCTGTCCTCGCTGCGGAAAGCTTGGCTTTCGCTTGGTCTGGCATCACACGACCGAAACTCGGGTGGTCGGAACCAAATTTCCCGAAGTTCGGATTGTCAGTCCCGGCATTCTTGCCCCGACGGGCTAACGACCACTTCGCCCGCTGCTCGGCGGAGTGCTCCCGCTGATAGAAGGGATTCTCTTGTCCGAAGCGGCTGGGCATCTTCCTCCCAGTCGATCGGATCCTCGCGGCCTCCCGCATCTCAGGCGTCCATTCCACTCCGGTCGGTCCGAGTCCTCCGTCAGCCAGGTTCAGCAGTGAATGGCCTTCTTGCCGTAGCAAGGTGATCCACGCAATCTCTGCCTCGCCGAGCTCGTCGAGTCCGTCTGCCCAGTCGAGTGGCTGCACAATCACGTTCTCGCGATCCTGCTTCCGCAACCAGTCGTAGAAGGGCGTCTTTCTACCGTTCGCAGCAAGCTTCCAGTGCTGCCGCAACCGCACCTGCGCGGTCTTCGTTGTTAGACCGACGTAGCGGAAGCGCGAATCCGACCGGAGCCGCACTCCGTAGATCAGGCCTCCTGGCCGTTCATTCGCGGCCACAGGAACCGCGCCGTCACCGAGAAGCGGCTACAACATGCAGCTGACGCAATTTTCCACCTCAGTGCCTTGAAGCGCCATCTGCCGCAGTCGGATGTAGTACAGCGTCTTGATTCCCTTGCGCCAGGCGTAGATCTGCGCCTTGTTCACATCGCGCGTGGAGGCCGTGTCCTTGAAGAACAGCGTCAGACTCAATCCCTGATCCACGTGCTGGGTGGCCGCGGCGTAGGTGTCGATGATCTTCTCGTACCCGATCTCGTAGGCATCCTGGTAGTACTCCAGGTTGTCGTTGGTCAGGTACGGCGCCGGGTAGTAGACGCGACCGATCTTGCCTTCCTTGCGGATCTCGATCTTGCTCGCCACTGGGTGAATCGAGCTGGTCGAGTGGTTGATGTAGCTGATCGATCCGGTCGGCGGAACCGCCTGCAGGTTCTGGTTGTAGATGCCGTGCTGCTGCACAGACTCCTTGAGCCGCTTCCAATCCTCCTGGGTCGGAATGCGGATGCCGGCGTCGGCGAAGATCTGCCGCACCTTGTCGGTGGCCGGCTCCCACACCTGATCGGTGTACTTGTCGAAGAACTCCCCCGACGCGTACTTCGACCGCTCGAACCCGCCGAAGGCCCGACCCCGTTCGATCGCAATGCGATTCGACGCCCGCAGCGCGTGGTAGAGCACCGTGTAGAAGTAGATGTTGGTGAAGTCCACACCTTCTTCCGAGCCGTACATGATGCGCTCGCGGGCCAGGTAGCCGTGCAGGTTCATCTGTCCCAGGCCGATGGCGTGGGATTCGTTGTTGCCCTGCTCGATCGACGGCACCGACGTGATCGAGGTCTGGTCGCTGACCGCGGTGAGCGCGCGAATCGACACCTCGATGGTCTGCGCGAAGTCCGGCGAATCCATGGCTTTCGCGATGTTCAGCGAGCCCAGGTTGCAGGAGATGTCCTTGCCGACCTTGGAATAGGAGAGGTCGTCGTTGAACTCCGACGGTGTGGACACCTGCAGGATCTCCGAGCACAGGTTGCTGTGGGTGATCTTGCCCTCGACCGGGTTGGCCCGGTTCACCGTGTCCTCGAACATGATGTAGGGGTAGCCGGATTCGAACTGCAGCTCGGCCAGGGTCTGGAAGAATTCACGCGCCTTGATCTTGGTCTTGCGAATCCGGGCGTCGTCGACCATCTCGTAGTACTTCTCGGTCACCGAGATGTCGGCGAAGCCGACGCCGTAGACCTTCTCGACGTCATAGGGCGAGAAGAGGTACATGTCCTCGTTCTTCTTCGCCAACTCGAACGTGATGTCCGGGATGACGACACCGAGGGAGAGCGTCTTGATGCGGATCTTCTCGTCGGCGTTCTCGCGCTTGGTGTCGAGGAACCGGTAGATGTCCGGGTGGTGCGCGTGCAGGTACACCGCGCCGGCGCCCTGGCGAGCGCCCAGCTGGTTGGCGTAGGAGAACGAGTCCTCGAGCAGCTTCATGATCGGGATGACACCCGAGCTCTGGTTCTCGATGTTCTTGATCGGCGCGCCGTGCTCGCGAATGTTGCTCAGCAGCAACGCAACTCCGCCGCCGCGCTTGGACAGCTGCAGCGCCGAGTTGATGGAGCGGCCGATCGACTCCATGTTGTCCTCGATGCGCAGCAGGAAGCAGCTGACCGGCTCGCCGCGCTGCTTCTTGCCCGAATTGAGGAACGTCGGCGTCGCCGGCTGGAAGCGGCCGTCCATGATCTCGTCGACCAGCTTCTCGGCCAGCACGGTGTCGCCGGAGGCCAGCGTCAGCGCCACCATCACCACACGGTCTTCGAAGCGCTCGAGGTAGCGCTTTCCGTCGAAGGTCTTGAGCGTGTAGGAGGTGTAGTACTTGAACGCGCCCAGGAACGTCGGGAATCGGAACTTCTTGGCGTACGCGCGGTCCAACAGCGTCTTGACGAAGTTCCGCGAGTACTGGTCGAGTACCTCGCGCTCGTAGTAGTCCTTCTGAACCAGGTAGTCGAGCTTCTCGTCCTGATTGTGGAAGAAAACGGTGTTCTGGTTGACGTGCTGCAGGAAGTACTCCCGCGCCGCCTGGACGTCCTTGTCGAACTGGATCTTGCCGTCAGCGTCGTACAGATTCAGCATCGCGTTCAGGGCGTGGTAATCCATCTCGCCCGGGAGCGCGTGTGCGCCGGTGGTGGTTACAGGTTCTGCAGCTGTGACGGTTGGTGGCACGTCCGGTCCTTCCAGAAGTCTTGTAATCCTGCGCGGACGGCGAACACGTCGTCCGTCGTTCCCATGAGTTCGAATCTGTAGAGATAGGGGACGCCGCACTTGCGCGAGACGACCACCCCGGCATAGCCGAATTCGGCGCCGAAATTGGTGTTGCCCGCGGCGATGACGCCGCGGATCAACGACCGATTGTGTTCATCGTTGAGGAACGCGATCACCTGCTTGGGGACGTATCCCCCGCGATCGGGATCGGGTCCGTTGGCGTGCCCGCCGCCATAGGTGGGGAGAACGAGCACATATGGCTCGTCGACCTGAATCCGCTCCTTGAGGGGAATGCGGATGGCGGGCAGTTCGAGCTTCTGCACGAACCGATGAGTGTTCTCCGACACGCTGGAGAAGTAGACGAGGTTGCTCACTCCCCTGCTCCCCTCAGTCGATGCGTCGGACGGCCCTGTCAGCTTCTTCAGGCAGTGACGGCGGATGCGCCGGCCAGGGCCTTGATGCGGTCCGGGCGGAAGCCCGACCAGTGGTCGTTGCCGGCCACCACGACGGGTGCCTGCAGGTAACCGAGCGCCATCACGTAGTCGCGGGCCTCGGAGTCCACGCTGATGTCGACGATGTCGTAGGCCACGCCCGCCTTGTCGAGAGCCTTGTAGGTGGCGTTGCACTGAACGCAGGCCGGCTTGGTGTACACGGTGACAGTCATGTGCGCTCCCTCAGCGAAAGTTTTCAACAACAACGGGTGTTTCGTGGTAACTGCAAGTCACTGCACACCCCATCCGACGATCAGCTGGCCGGGCGATCTACCCTCCCTGCTCTCAACGCCGATCCGAGAAGAGAACTTCCCCCCGAATCCCCGCCGAGCGCAGATCGCGTCTTGCGTCGCTCTCCACCCTAGGGCACTAGATGTTGTGCCTCGTTAGTAGAGCACACACAAGATGGACTTAATAACACGTTTGGAATTTTCCCTGGTCACCTCGGTGTGTCGCGCCCAATTCGGCGTGTCCGAGATCACATCAGGGGCCTCGCGCATCCATGTCTCTGGTCTACCAGGACGCACCGACAACACCGCTTGGGCCGACACGACCCCCGCATTGGCCCAGCAAACGACATCGCCCGGCCTCGCAGAGAGCGAGGCCGGGCGAGTGAGGTGGGTGTCAGCCGATCTCGGCGACCAGTTTGCCGACGATGTCGCGCAGTTTGGCGACCACATCCGCGTTCTCACGGGGGTGCTTGCCGTCGAGCGTCTGCGAGGGCAGCGAGAAGTCGAGGTCCTCGACCACGCGCGGACCGGCGATCCCGAACGACTTGCGGGTCTCGTCGTGCGCCCACACGCCGCCGTACTGCCCGAGCGCGGCGCCGACGACGGCCAGCGGCTTGTCCTTCAGTGCGCTGTCACCGTAGGGGCGCGAGAGCCAGTCGATCGCGTTCTTGAGTACGCCGGGGATGCTCCCGTTGTACTCGGGGGTGACGACCAGCGCGGCGTCGGCGCGGCCCGCGGCCTCCCGCAGAGCCTTCACCGATTCCGGCGCCGACTCGTTGTCGATGTCTTCGTTGTAGAACGGCAGCTCGCCGAGACGATCGAACCGCTCCAGGGTGACCCCGTCGGGCGCCGTCTCGACGGCCAGATCGGCCAACTGCCGGTTGATCGACTCCTTCCGCAGGCTGCCGACCAGGACCAGAACCGTGCTCTCCGCCATCACTTCTCCTATCCGTCCTTCGCGATGATTGCCTTCGATACTTGCAGAGTTTAACCGGACCGCGGTCCGATTGATTCCGGCTGAGTTAAAGTTGCCAGGTGAGCGCGGATGACGGCCTGACGATGCTGTCGATCGATTCCGGCCCACCCGAGCGGGGTGACGCCGCGCGCAACCGCGCGCTGCTGCTGGAGGCTGCGCGCCGACTGGTCGCCGAGCACGGGGCCGAGGCTGTCACCACCGACGACATCGCCGCCGCAGCCGGGGTCGGCAAGGGGACGCTGTTCCGACGGTTCGGCAGTCGCGCCGGGTTGATGATCGTACTGCTCGACGAGGACGAGAAGGCTCAGCAGCAGGCCATCCTGTTCGGACCGCCTCCCCTGGGCCCGGGCGCCCCGGCACTGGACCGGTTGATCGCCTATGGCCGGGAACGGCTGTGCTTCGTCAACAGCCACTTCGCCTTGCTCTCCGATGTCGGTCGCGACCCTCAGATGCGCTTCAACGCGCCGATGATGCTGCACCACCACCACGTCCGCGTGCTGCTGGACGACGGCGGCACCAGCGGCGATCTCGACGCCCAGGCCACCGCACTGCTGGCTCTCCTCGACGCCGACTACGTCCGCCACGAGACCGTCGACCGCGGCCGCACGCTGGACGAACTCGGCGACGCATGGGAGACGCTGGCCCGCAAGATCTGCGGGACATGATCGCCGAGGGACAGTCCGACGGGTGGATCCTGCACGTGGACCTCGACCAGTTCCTCGCTTCGGTCGAACTGCAGCGCCGACCCGATCTGGTCGGCGCGCCCGTCATCGTCGGCGGCAACGGCGACCCGACCGAGGCGCGCAAGGTCGTCACCTGCGCCTCGTATGAAGCCCGCGCACACGGCGTGCACGCGGGGATGCCGCTGCGTGTGGCGGCACGGCGCTGCCCGGACGCGACGTTCCTTCCGTCGGACCCCGACGCCTACGACGCCGCCTCGGAGCAGGTGATGACCGCGCTTCGCGATCTGGGCCATCCCGTGGAGGTGTGGGGCTGGGACGAGGCCTACTTGGGCGGCGGCCAGACCGACCCGTTTGCGCTGGCCCGGCGCATCCAGGAGACGATCACCGCGGAGACCGGATTGTCCTGTTCGGTCGGCATCAGCGACAACAAGCAGCGGGCCAAAGTGGCGACCGGCTTCGGCAAACCGGGCGGCATCGCCGCGCTGACCGACGAGAACTGGATGTCGACGATGGGTGAGCGACCCGTCGACGCATTGTGGGGCGTCGGCCCCAAGACGTCGAAAAAGCTTGCCGCGATGGGTATCACGACCGTCGCCGAACTGGCGTCCACCGACGCCGAGGTGCTCACCGCGGCCTTCGGGCCGACCACCGGGTTGTGGATCCTGCTGCTTGCCAAGGGCGGTGGTGACACGACGGTTCGCGCCGCACCGTGGATACCGCGGTCCCGCAGTCACGTCGTCACGTTCTCCGAGGACCTCACCGACCGGGACGAGATGGCCGCGGCCGTCTCCGATCTCGCGCGGCGCACGCTGACCGAGATCGTCGAGCAGCAGCGCGTGGTGACCCGGGTGGCGGTCACCGTGCGGACCGCCACGTTCTACACCCGCACCAAGATCCGCACGCTGCCGGCGCCGACCGTCGACTCCGCCGACGTCGTCGCCACCGCGCTCGCGCTCCTCGGGGACTTCGATCTCGCGCGCCCCGTGCGGCTTCTCGGTGTTCGCCTCGAGCTGTCGATGACCGACGTCGCACCTGTCGGTGCCGGGAGCTAGCGTCGATTCCGATGCTGCACACCGTCGCGGTTCGCGGGTACCGCTCACTTCGAGATCTCGTGTTGCCGTTGCGTCGACTGACCGTGGTCACCGGCGCCAACGGCACCGGCAAGTCGTCCCTCTACCGGGCGCTGCGCCTACTGGCCGACTGCGGTCGCGGCGAGGTGATCGGCTCCTTCGCCCGGGAAGGCGGCGTCGAATCGGCGATGTGGGCGGGTCCCGAACACCTCGGCGGGGCACGACGCACGGGGGCCGCCCAGGGTGGCCCCCGCACCCGCTCGGTGTCAATCGAATTGGGTTACGCTGCCGATGATTTCGGATATCTCGTGGACTTCGGCCTGCCCCAGGCAGTCGAGTCGGCGTTCACCCGCGATCCGGAGATCAAACGCGAGCTGGTCTTCGCCGGCCCGGTTGCCCGGCCGACGACCACGCTGGTGCGCCGCGTGCGTGGAATGGTGGAGGTCGCCTCCGAGGGCAGTCGAGGCTTCGACGAGCTGTCGCGCAACCTGCCGGCGCACCGCAGTGTGCTCTCGGAATGGGCTGGCGCCGCACCCGAACTGGTGATGGTCCGGGAACGGTTGCGGGACTGGCGGTTCTACGACGGGTTCCGAGCAGACGCGCACGCTCCGGCGCGGCGACCGCACGTCGGAACCCGCACACCTGTGTTGGCCGACGACGGTTCGGATCTGGCCGCGGCGATACAGACGATCGTGGAGACCGGCGTCGACGACCTCGACCGTGCCGTGGCCGCCGCGTTCGACGGGGCGACGGTCTCGGTGTCGGTCACCGAGGGACTGTTCGACCTCCACGTACACCAGCGCGGCATGCTCCGCCCGCTGCGCAGTGCCGAGATCTCCGACGGGACATTGCGTTTCCTCCTCTGGACGGCGGCGCTGTTGAGTCCGCAGCCACCGTCGCTGATGGTGCTCAACGAACCCGAGACGTCGTTGCACCCCGACCTGCTACCCCCGCTGGCCGACCTGATCTGCGCCGCCGCGTCGACGACCCAGGTCGTCGTGGTGACACACTCCGCGACACTGCGGGAGCGACTGGCCGCGGCACCACTCGGCGAGGACGAGACGACCGAGATCGAACTGGTCAAGGATTGGGGCGAGACGAAGATCGACGGCCAGGAACTGCTGACCACTCCCCCGTGGAACTGGGGGACGCGCTGAGGGTCAGCGGCGCCGGGGCGGCCGCAGCGCACGGGTGAACAACACGTTCACCCGCGTCATCGCGAACGCATACGGCCACCAGAAGAATCGCTTGGCGAAGTACAGCGCGCGGATGTCCACCGAGGTGTAGATCAGATATCTGTTGCGTTGTACGCCACGCAGGATCTTGTCAGCCGCTTTCTCCGGCGACACCGCATGCCCGCCGAAGCGGTCGGTCCACCGCTGCACGCGCGGGTCCTCGCGATCCACCCCGACGATCTGAACCGATTGCACCAGAGGCGTTTTCACCGCACCGGGCACCACCACCGACACCCCGATCCGGTGACGCGCGAGGTCGAAACGCAGCACCTCCGACAACCCACGCAGACCGTACTTGCTGGCTGAATAGGCAGCGTGCCACGGCAGCGCGACCAGACCCGCCGCTGAGGAGACGTTGACCAGGTGGCCGCCACGGCCGGCCGCGACCATCGGTGGCACGAAACATTCGATGACGTGGATCGGCCCCATCAGATTGACGTCGATCATCGACTTCCAGTGCTGGTGGGTGAGCTTACTGACAGTGCCCCACGCCGACACGCCCGCGATGTTCATCACGACGTCCATTGCGCCGTGGGCAGTGTGGATGTCGGTGGCGAACGCCGTGACCGCGTCGAGGTCGGTGATGTCGAGCACGCGGTGCGCCGCGACGACTGCGCCGAGAGCTTGAGCATCGGCCACGGTGGCAGCCAGCCCGTCGGCGTCACGATCGGTGAGATAGAGCTCCGCCCCCTGGGCCGCCAGTTTCAGCGCCGTCGCGCGTCCGATTCCGCTGGCAGCACCGGTGAGCAGGCACCGTTTCCTCGCGAAACCGTCGCCGAATCCCATGAAAGGTGACCTTACCGGCCCCCGAGCGAGCCCCGGCCGGCCTCACTGCTCGGACAGCTCGTCTCCGCCCCAGAGGCCGTACAGCCACAGCCGCTGGGCGATCTCCACCCCACGCTTCGGGTCCGTGCTACGTCCGACGAACGCGCTGTCCTGGGCCAGGGTCATCGACGTCACGGCGACGAGCGTGCGAACTAGGGCCTGCATGTCGTCGGAGATGGGTCGCGGGCCCAAGTCCTGGTCGACGAGCCCGACGATCTTGTTGACCACCGTGTCCTGGAAGTCGTCCATGATCTCGCGGATCTGCGCATCGGTGCTTCGGGCGAGGTTGCAGGCAGCCATGATCGGGTCGTTGGAGGCGAACACGGCAGCGGCGTAGCCGACCATCCGCGTGGCGAAGGCCGACGGGGACTCACCCGGCTCACGCGGCGCGAAGTCGTGCGTCAGCTGATCCAGCTCGGCCATCGCCTCGGCGACGATGACCGCGAGGACGGCGTACTTGGAATCGAAGTAGAAGTAGAAGCCCGATCGGGCGACGCCGGCACGCTCGCTGATCGTGCTGACCGACAGATCGGCGAACGACCGCTCTTCGAGCAGCTCGCGCACCGCCGAGATGATGGCTTCCCGCTGGCGGTCACCGCGGGTCCGGCGGGGATCGCTGCTGACGGGATCGGCGGTCATGGCAATAAACCTTTGCATCGCAATGCACAGGACACAAACTCCGCGAAACTTGACAGCCGTCAAGTAGGTCGTCCAGGATGTTGAGCAGTGACATCGACCACAGTCACCCTCATTCAGGAGTGCCAAGATGCCAACGATCAGCGCCACTGACTACTGGATCGACCAGGCCAAACGACGCCTCAAGCCCACCGCCCTCACCATCCCCGGAATGGGGGCCGTCGAGAAGCGCCTCAAGGACAAGGAGTGGGAGCGGTTCGTGTTCGCCGAGCCGCCGGCGGGTAGCGATCTGAAGCCGATCACCGGCGACTCCGGGCTGCCGATCATCGGCCACATGATCGAGACGTTCCGCGGCGGCCCGGACTTCATCGTCGAGCAGTACCGCAAGCACGGCCCGATCTTCTATTCGCAGTCGCCGGCCCTGTCGGCGGTGATGGCGCTCGGCCCCGACGCGACCCAGGCCGTCTTCACCAACCGCAACAAGGACTTCTCCCAGCGCGCCTGGGACCCCATCATCGGGCCGTTCTTCGACGGCGGGCTGATGCTCCTCGATTTCGAAGAGCACCTGTTCCACCGCCGCATCATGCAGGAGGCGTTCACCCGCACCCGGCTCTCCGGCTACGTCCCCCACGTCGATTCGGTGGCCAGCCGCGTGCTGAGCAACGACTGGGTCGCCGACGACCCGCGCTTTCTTTTCTATCCCGCGATCAAGGAGCTGACGCTCGACATCGCGTCCGAGGTCTTCATGGGCCACCCCGCGGGCACCGACCGCGAACTGGTCACGACGATCAATCAGGCCTTCACCACCACCACACGCGCGGGTAATGCCATTGTGCGCAAGCCCGTTCCGCCGCTGTCCTGGTGGCGCGGCATCAAGGCACGCGAGACGCTGGAGCGTTACTTCCTGAGTCGGATCGGCGAGAAACGTCGCTCGGAGAGCACCGACATGTTCAGCGTGCTGTGCAACTCGCAGGACGAAGAGGGCCGCAGCTTCACCGACGACCAGATCGTCAGCCACATGATCTTCCTGATGATGGCGGCCCACGACACGTCCACTTCGACGATGACCACGATGGCCTACCACCTGGCTGCCAATCCGGAGTGGCAGGAGCGCCTGCGCGAAGAGTCCCAGCGCATCGGCGACGGACCGCTCGACATCGAGGCTCTGGACAAGCTCGAGACCTACGATCTGGTGGTCAACGAGTCGCTGCGGATGATGACGCCGCTGCCGTTCAACTTCCGCCAAACCGTGCGGGACACCGAGCTGCTGGGCTTCTACATCCCTGCCGACACGGCGGTGGTGACATGGCCGTCCATCAATCACCGGCTGCCCGAGCTGTGGACCGATCCGGAGAAATTCGATCCGGAGCGCTTCACGGAGCCGCGCAACGAACACAAGCGGCATCGCTACGCCTTCGCTCCGTTCGGTGGCGGCGCACACAAGTGCATCGGCATGGTGTTCGGCCAGTTGGAGATCAAGACCGTCATGCACCGCCTGCTCACGCGGTACCGTCTCGAACTCCCGAAAGCCGGCTACACACCGCGCTACGACTACGGTGGCATGCCCGTGCCGCTCGACGGAATGCCGATCGTCCTGCGCCCGCTGCGCTGAGCCGTCTGCGCGGAGGAGTCAGTCCAGGAGTCGGTTCGCGCACGCGACGATCGCGCGCAACGCCGACTGCACCGGGTCCGATGACAGGCCCATGGCCCACTCGCTGCGAGTGCCGTTGCCGCCCTGGATGAACGTCGCGATGTCGTCGCCCACGGTGCGCTGATGGAACGCTGTCATCTCCACGGCGACACCGCGGTCGTAGAGCATCGCGGTGAGGGCGGCGACGGGACCACACGCCGTTGCGTGCGCGGTCCCGATGCGGTCCCCCAGCGCCAGCGTCGCTCGGTACGTCTGCGCCTGCGGCCCCCACCGGGCCGACGGGCGGTCAGCCTCGGCGCAGGCCCACTGGCCCAGGCGCACCGGGCCGGTCGTCGGCGCGAACTCGGCGACGAACTCGTCGTAGGTGCGGCTGTCGGCCTGCGCCCGCAGCGGTTCGGGAGCGCGGCCGATCATCCTGGCGGCGAACGACGACGTCCGAGCGGGGGCGATCGTGGCGATCGGAGAGTTCATGATGTGCCGGCCTTGAGGTCGAGGAGAGCGACCGACGACTGCGCAACGACCCACAGCGGGGGGTCGGTCTGGATCAGACCCCGCTGCGGGTTGCTACTACGAGTCGCTTCGGCACGTCGGCGATAGTAGCCCGCTGCGCGTCAGCGCGGCAAGCATCTTCACCTCCGAGTTTGCCGTGTCCGATGCCGCTGCAACGCCGGCGAAATGCGCACCGCGAAATTACAGACCGGCTATCAGCAATCTCTGTATTGTTTGCCAAACAACGGCAATACACTGAACTGCACAGCATTTGACGTCTTTAAAGGTAGCACAAGCCGATACGTTTATCACCGTCAGGAAACATTCCTGAGATTCCCAGCAAAGTCAATTACCCGCGTAATTATCACGTTGCCATTAGCTCGAAGCGGCGACGCGGTCGCCGGACCGGTGGGGCTCGCGCACATCTCGTGCAAAATAGGCCCAATGTCGTGGTCGCTGACGCTGCTCCTGGTCGCGGCAGGCATCCTCGGCGGACTCACCGGCAGCATCGCGGGCCTGGCCTCGGTCGCCACCTACCCCGCGCTTCTGGTTGCGGGATTGCCACCGGTCGCCGCGAATGTCACGAACACCGTGGCCCTGGTGTTCAACGGCGTGGGGTCGATCCTGGGATCGCGTCCCGAACTGGCCGGGCAGAGGCAGCGTGTGATGCGGCTGTTGCCCGTCGCGGTGCTGGGTGGAGTGGCGGGTGCGGTGTTGCTGCTGTCCACCCCTGCCGAGGGATTCGAGAAGGTGGTGCCCCTGCTGCTCGGCTTCTCCTCGCTCGCGATCCTGGCCCCGGTGCAACCTCCCCCCGAGCCGGGAGGTGACACCCGGGGCCATCGGGTCCGAAGAATCGCCGAGGCCGCAGCCGTCTGCGGAATCTGCGTCTACGGTGGATATTTCGGCGCGGCTGCCGGGGTCCTGCTGCTCGCGCTGCTGTTGCGTTCGGGCGCAGCGGGTTTGGCCCACGCCAACGCCACGAAGAACGTCGTCCTCGGTGCAGCCAATCTCAGCGCGGCGGTGATCTTCGCCTGCGTTGCTCCGGTGGATTGGCCGGCAGTCGTCGCGCTGGGCCTGGGGTGCCTCATCGGCTCTCGATTGGGTCCCGTCGTCGTCCGCCACGCACCCTCGGGACCGATGCGGGTCGTCATCGGGGTGGCCGGTCTCGCCCTGGCCGTCAAGCTCGGCCTGGACGCATACTGAGGGATCAGAGAAAAGCGTTGTCGCCCTGGGTGACTCGAGTGCCCAGGGCGATCAGGTTCTCGGCCGAGGTGTGCAACCGTTCCCCGGCTTCGGCACTGGCCCGCCCAGCAAGATACCGCGACCACGTGCCCTCGATCACGATGCCGAGTTTGAAGCAGGCCATCGCGATGTACCAGTCCAGATGGTCAATCGCCCTGCCCCCGGCGTCGCGATAGGCGCGCAGCAACTCCGCGCGGCTCGGCAGCCCGCCCAGATCGGCCAGCGCCGCACCTGCCTGGATCGGGTTCGGGCCGTCCGGCCAGCACACCAGCAGCCATCCCAGATCCAGCAGCGGGTCCCCGATCGTGCACATCTCCCAGTCGATGAACGCGGCCAATTCCGGGACGTCGCGACGCAACAACACGTTGTTGAGATGGCAGTCGCCGTGCATCACGCCGGGTTCCGCTTCGGGGGGAAGGTTGGCCGTCAGCCACTCCGCGAGCCCCGCCACGGAGGGGAACGATTCCGGTGCGTAGTGTTCGTGCCGGTAGCTCTCGAGCAGCCGCATGAACTGCGGAACTTGCCTCGCAACAAAGGAACCCGGGCGCTTCAACGCCCCGAGAGCGCTCCCCTGCCATGGCACCTGCCCCAGCCGCGCCAGACTGGCGACGTAGGACAGACCGACGTCGTGACGCATGTCGGCGTCGCGCACATAGGCGTCGTCGACGTCGGTGCCGGGATTGAACCCGTCGATGCACTCCATGAGGTAGAAGACCACCCCGAGGACATCGAGATCGTCACAGCCGGCGATCAATTCGGGGTGCGGGACCGGTGATCCGGCGAGGGTGCTGAGCACCGCGATCTCGCGCCGCATGGTGTCGTCACTGGTCGGACGGGGATGTTCCGGCGGCCGGCGCAACACCATCGGCCGTCCGTCGACGCTGACCCGCACCACGATGTTCTGGGAGCCGCCGGTCAGCGGGGCGACGTCGTCCACGGTCGACCCGAGCCCGATCTCGCGAATCCAGGCCTGCAGCGCGTCGACATCGGACGGGGACAGCATCACCTCGACTGGCATGTCCGCCATAGTGTCAGGTGCGGCACCGGCAGATCCGGCCGTTCGAACAGATCAGTCCAGGATGCGTCGAGCGACGTTGGTGCTGACGAGATCGAGCAACTCGTCGGAACGGCCGGCGAGGATGGTCCGGATCGCGTACAGCGAGAAGCCTTTCGCCTGTTCGGCGGTGATGGTCGGAGGGATCGACAGCTCCTGCCGTGCGGTGACCACGTCGACGACAGCCGGACCGTCGGTGGCCAACGCATCCGCGAGCGCCTGCTCCAACTGCCCCGGATGTTCGACGCGGCGGCCGAAGATCCCCATGGATTCGGCGACCGCCGCGAAATTGGGATTCACCAGATCGGTGCCGAAGTTGACGATGCCCGCCGCCTTCATCTCGAGTTCGACGAAGTTCAGCGACGAATTGTTGAACACGACGAGTTTCACCGGCAGCCGGTTCTGCACCAACGTGATCAGATCGCCGAACAACATCGTCAGTCCACCGTCGCCCGCCAAGGCCACGATCTGCCGGCCCGGCTGCGCGGTCTGCGCGCCGATCGCCAGCGGCAGGGCGCAGGCCATGGTGCCGTGGTTGAACGATCCGATCAGCCGGCGGCGCCCGTTCATCTCGAGATAGCGTGCCGCCCAGACGACAGGCGACCCGACGTCGACGGTGAACACGGCGTCGGGGGCAGCGAGCCGATTCACTGTGCCCGCAACGTATTCCGGCCGGATCGGGGTGCGGTCGCGATCGTTGTCGGCGAGTTTGTCCAGCGTCGCACGCGTCTTGCGATAGTGCCGCAGCGAGCGCTCCAGGTGCGCGGTGTCACCTTTGGGACGCAGCAGCGGCATCAGCGCCGCCACGGTGTCCTTCACGGTGCCCACCAGGGGAAGGTCGACCGGCGTCCGACGCCCCAGGTTCCGGCCGCGGATGTCGACCTGGATCACCCGTGCGTGATCCGGATAGAACTGCTGATACGGGAAGTCGGTACCCAGCATCAGCAGGGTGTCGCATTCCTTGATCGCCTTGTAACCCGACGCGAACCCGAGTAGCCCCGTCATCCCGACGTCGAACGGATTGTCGTACTCGATGAACTCCTTGCCGCGCAGCGCATGCACCACCGGGGCTTTGAGCAGATCGGCCAGGGCCACGAGCTCGTCATGGGCGCCTTCCACGCCGGCGCCGCCCAGGATCGTGACCGCCTGCGCAGCGTTGAGGAGCTCGGCCGCCTGCCGCAGCGAGGCGTCGTCGGGCCGCACCACCGACGTCGTCGCGCGCACGGGCCGCGTCTGCCACGCCGTGGGATCCGCCTTCTGCAGGAAGATCTCCCCGGGCACGACCACGACGGCGACGCCGGACTCCTCGACCGCCGCCCGCATCGCCATGTGCAGGATGCGCGGCAACATCTCGGGTGTGCTGACCAGCTCGCAGTACACACTGCAGTCCCGGAACAGCTCCTGCGGGTGGGTCTCCTGGAAGTACTCCGAACCGATTTCGGTCCGCGGGATGTGCGCGGCGATCGCCAGCACCGGCACCCGGCTGCGCTGCGCGTCGAAGAGGCCGTTGATGAGGTGCAGGTTCCCGGGCCCGCAGCTGCCCGCGCACACCGCCAGCGCGCCGGTCAGCGCAGCATCGGCGGCCGCCGCGAACGCCGCGGTCTCCTCGTGTCGCACGTGCTCCCAGGTGATTTCGCCCGAGCGTCGCAGGGCGTCGGTGAATCCGTTGAGGCTGTCCCCCGGCAGGCCGTAGACCCGTCGGACTCCGCTGACGTGCAGCGCTTCGATGACGTGATCGGCGATGGTGGCCACATCTGGACCCTAGTGCGCCCTATGGGTTCCGAGCACCCCGCCGACGACACCATTCGGTAAGGGTTGCCGACGCGCCCCGCCGGTAGGTTGGGCGCCATGACCACCCAGGGCGACAGAGCTGCTCGCGGCGTCGCCGCGGCCGCGGTGGCCGTCGGGGTGGCGCAGCTGGTCGGGGCCGCGTTCGGCCCGCAGGCCGACGTCCGCACCGCCGTCGGCTCCTCGGTGATAGAACGAACCCCCGGCCCACTCAAGGAGTGGGCCATCCAGACATTCGGCACCGCGGACAAGCTCTTCCTGACCGTCGCGGTGCTCGTCGTCGTCGCGGCGCTCGCGATCGTCGCGGGCATCGTGGAGACCCCGCGTCGCCCGTGGGGCAGCGCGATGATCGTCGCCGCAGGCGTTCTCGGGTGCGCGGCTGTGCTGTCGCGAGCGGGCGCCGGCGCGCTCGACATCATTCCCACGGTGGTGGGCGCCGCCTGCGGTGTCGCCGTGCTCCGGTTCCTGACGTCGCGTCGTTTCACCCGTGAGGATGGCGGTGCCGGGGAACAGACCGACACCGGCAGGCGCCGCTCCCTGATCACCCTCGGGTTGATCGTCGCGGGCGCCGCTAGCGGGGTCGCGGGGGTCGTCATCACCCGGCTCGCGTCGTCGGTGTCCGGAGACCGCAACGCCTTCGCCCTCCCCCGCATCGCCAAGCCCGCGGCCCCGATCCCCGCCGACGTACAGCCTCCCGATATCGCGCTGCCGTCGTTCGTCACCCGCAACGACGAGTTCTACCGGATCGACACCGCGCTGACCGTGCCGCAACTCAGTCGTGAGGCGTGGAAGCTGCGCATCCACGGCATGGTCGACCGCGAGGTGACCGTCGACTTCGCCGACCTGGACCGCTTCGAGGTGGTCGAACGGGTGGTGACGTTGACCTGTGTGTCGAATCCGGTAGGCGGCGAACTGATTTCCAACGCGGTGTGGACCGGCTACCGCGTCGCCGATCTGCTGGCCGAGGCCGGTGTGCGCCCCGACGCCGACATGGTGATGTCGACGTCGGTGGACGGCTGGACGGCAGGCACCCCGGTCGAGGCGCTCACCGCCGACGACGCGCTGCTGGCGATCGGCATGAACGGGCAACCCCTGCCCGTCGAGCACGGTTACCCGGCACGGCTGGTGGTGCCGGGGCTGTACGGCTACGTGTCGGCGACGAAATGGGTCACCGACCTCGAGCTCACCCGATTCGACCGCGCCGAGGCGTACTGGACCAAGCTGGGGTGGGCGGCGCGCGGACCGATCAAGACCGAGTCGCGCATCGACATCCCCCGGGCCGGACAGGACGTGACGGCCGGGCCGACGCGGTTCGGCGGCGTCGCGTGGGCGCAGAACCGGGGCGTGCGTTCTGTCGAGGTCAAGATGGACGACGGCGATTGGCAGCAGGCCACGCTCGGCGCCTCCTACTCCGGGGACACCTGGCGGCTGTGGAGCTTCGACTGGCAGGCCGCGCCGGGCTTCCACACCATCACCGTGCGCGCCACCGACAACAGCGGCTACACCCAGACGCCCGACCGCGCCGACCCGGTGCCCGACGGTGCCACGGGTTGGCATTCGATCACGTTCAACGTGAAGTGAGTCTGCTGTCGGACCCCTGTGCCAAGGTGGCTGCGTGCTGGTAGCAGACATCGCGCAGGCCTCGTCCGACGTGGCGGCCTCGTCGTCACGGCTGGCGAAACGCGCACGCCTGCGCGAGCTGCTGAGCCAGGCCGGGGCCGAGACTTCCGACACGGTCTCGGTGGTGGTGTCGTGGCTGTCCGGTGAGCTCACCCAGCGCCAGATCGGTGTCGGGTGGGCGGCGCTGCGCGCACTGCCTGCCCCCGCCGACGCGCCGGTACTGACCGTCGGCGAGGTGGAGGCGACGTTCACCGAGATCGGCACAACCGCGGGCAAGGGCTCGCAGGCTCGTCGCGCGGAGCTGCTGCGCGGGCTGTTCGCCGCGGCCACGGACACCGAGCAGGCGTTCCTGAGTCGGCTGCTGGGCGGGGAGCTGCGCCAGGGCGCGCTCATCGGGGTGATGGTCGACGCGGTCGCCGCGGCGTCCGGTGCACCCGCAGCGTCGGTGCGCCGTGCGGCGATGCTCAGCGGCGACCTGCCGTCCGTGGCGGCCGCGGCCCTCGCCGGCGGTGAGGAGGCGCTGGAGCAGTTCACGTTGCGGGTCGGCACGCCGGTCGGTCCGATGCTCGCCCAGACCGCCACCGATGTGGCCGACGCGTTGGAGCGCCTCGGCGGCACCGCGGTTTTCGAGGCCAAACTGGACGGGGCGCGGGTGCAGATCCACCGCGACGGGGATCAGGTGTCGATCTTCACCCGCAGCCTCGACGACGTGACGTCGCGGCTGCCCGAGGTGGTGGACGCGGTGCTGGCGCTGCCGGTGACCGACCTGATCGCCGATGCCGAGGCCATCGCGCTCAAACCCGACGGGCGGCCGCACCGATTCCAGGTGACCGCCTCCCGGTTCGGGCGTCGCGGCAGCTCCGGCCCACACGAACAGCAGCTGTCGGTCTTCTTCTTCGATCTGCTGCGCGCCGACGGAACCGATCTTCTGGACCGTCCGGCACACGAGTGCATCGCGGTGATGGATGCCCTCGTGCCGTCCGATCAGCGGGTCGACCGGCTGGTCACTTCCGATCCCGGCGAAGCACAACGCTTCCTCGACATCACGCTGGCGGCGGGTCACGAGGGCGTGATGGCCAAATCCGTAGAGGCCGCTTACGAAGCCGGACGCCGCGGGGCCGGCTGGCTGAAGATCAAACCGGTGCACACGCTCGATCTGGTGGTGTTGGCCGTCGAGTGGGGGTCGGGGCGGCGCACCGGCAAGCTGTCGAACATTCATCTCGGAGCCCGGGACGAGACGACGGGCGAGCTGAAGATGTTGGGCAAGACGTTCAAGGGGATGACCGACGAGATGCTGGCCTGGCAGACCCAGCGCTTCATGGAGCTGGCCGACGGAGCGGCGCCAGCCGCGACATCAGGCGCAGGTCCCACCGACGGCTACGTCGTCACGCTGCGCCCCGAACAGGTCGTCGAGATCGCGTTCGACGGCATCCAGACCTCCACCCGGTACCCCGCCGGGATGGCCCTGCGTTTCGCGCGGGTCCTGCGCTACCGCGACGACAAGACAGCCGACGAGGCCGACACCGTCGCCACCGTGCGAGCGTTCCACGACCGCGCCGGCTGACACGGGCGTCGACGAGAGTTAAACCGGGGTTCGGCCGCGAGCCAGGATCGTCCGGTGCGACGATCGAGACGTCCACATTCGCGTCGAGCCGACGAGGGAGGGATTGGCAGGCTTATGGCCACACCAACCGCCGCACCATGGGACCGCATCGAGGAGTCCGACGGGGACATCACCTACGTCCGCACCGATAAGGATCTGCCCCCGGTCGCGATCATCGACCGGTCACCGATCACCACCAAGCACAAGATCATCTTCGCGGCGGTGGCCGTGCTCGGCGCGCTGGCGTGGGCGATGATCGCCTTCTTCCGCGGCGAAACGGTGAACGCGGTCTGGTTCGTCGTCGCGGCGGTCTGCACCTACGTCATCGGCTACCGGTTCTACGCACGCCTGATCGAGATGAAGCTGGTGCGTCCGCGCGATGAAATCGCTTCGCCGGCCGAGGTTTTCGAGAACGGGACGGACTACTTGCCCACCGACCGGCGGGTGCTCTACGGCCATCACTTCGCGGCGATCGCCGGAGCCGGCCCGCTCGTTGGGCCCGTGCTGGCCACGCAGATGGGATACCTGCCGGGCGCGATCTGGATCATCATCGGCGCCGTCGTCGCCGGCTGCGTGCAGGACTACCTGGTGCTGTCGATCTCGGTGCGCCGCCGCGGCCGGTCCCTGGGTCAGATGGCTCGCGACGAACTCGGCGTGGTCGGCGGCATCGCAGCGATCGTGGGCGTGCTGGTGATCATGGTGATCCTGCTGGCCGTGCTGGCGCTCGTCGTGGTGGGCGCTCTCGCCGAGAGCCCGTGGGGCGTGTTCTCGATCGCGATGACGATCCCGATCGCGATCTTCATGGGTCTCTATCTGCGTTTCCTGCGGCCCGGCCGGGTCTCCGAGGTCTCCTTGATAGGCGTGGCGCTGCTGCTGCTGGCCGTGGTCTCGGGCGGCTGGGTGGCCGAGACATCGTGGGGCGTCGAGTGGTTCACGCTCTCGAAGGTGGCCCTGTCGTGGTGCATCATCATCTATGGGTTGGCCGCGTCGGTGCTACCGGTGTGGTTGCTGCTGGCTCCCCGCGACTATCTGTCGACGTTCATGAAAGTCGGCACCATCGCCCTGCTGGCGGTCGGCATCCTGCTGGCCCGCCCGGTGATGGAGGCTCCGGCGATCTCCTCGTTCGCCGCCAGCGGGTCGGGCCCGGTGTTCGCCGGCTCGCTGTTCCCGTTCCTGTTCATCACGATCGCCTGCGGCGCACTGTCGGGCTTCCACTCGCTGATCTCCTCGGGCACCACACCCAAGCTGCTGGAGAAGGAAAGCCAGATGCGGCTGATCGGTTACGGCGGCATGCTGACCGAGTCGTTCGTCGCGATCATGGCCCTGATCACCGCCGCCATCCTCAACCAGCACCTGTACTTCGCGATGAACGCGCCCTCGGCGTCCACCGGAACCACCGCGCAGAGCGCCGCCGACTACGTCAACGGGCTCGGGCTCTCCGGCGCCCCGATCAGTGCCCAGGAGATCTCGGATGCCGCACGCAGCGTCGGCGAGGAGACGATCGTGTCCCGCACCGGCGGCGCACCCACCCTGGCGTTCGGCATGTCCGAGGTACTGCACCAGGTCTTCGGCGGGGCGGGCCTCAAAGCGTTCTGGTATCACTTCGCGATCATGTTCGAGGCCCTGTTCATCCTCACCACGGTCGACGCGGGCACCCGTGTGGCCCGCTTCATGCTCTCCGACGGACTGGGCAACCTGGGCGGGCCGTTGACGAAGTTCCGCAACCCGAGCTGGCGCGTCGGCGCCTGGGTGTGCAGCATCGTCGTCGTCGCCGCCTGGGGCAGCATCCTGTTGATGGGCGTCACCGATCCCCTCGGTGGCATCAACACGCTGTTCCCGCTGTTCGGCATCGCCAACCAGTTGCTTGCCGCGATCGCGCTGACCGTCGTCACCGTGGTCGTGATCAAGCGTGGGTTGCTGAAATGGGCGTGGATTCCCGGCATTCCGTTGCTGTGGGACCTGACCGTGACCATGACGGCGTCGTGGCAGAAGATCTTCTCCGGCGATCCGAAGGTGGGCTACTGGACCCAGCACTTCTCCTACCGCAACGCCAAAGAGGCCGGGGAGACGTCGTTCGGTGCCGCCAAGAACGCCGACCAACTGGACGCCGTCATTCGCAACACCTTCATCCAGGGCACGTTGTCGGTGATCTTCGCCGCCCTGGTGATCATCGTGTTCGTCGCCGGCGCGATCGTCGCGCTGCGTGCCATTCGCGGCCACGGCGCACCTCTCACCGAGGACGAGCCGGTACCGTCGCGGATGTTCGCGCCCTCGGGCATGTTCCCCACCTCCGCCGAAAAGGAGGTGCAGAAGCAATGGGACGCGTTACCGACAGGACACGCCGGGCACTCCACCAGATCAGCTGGTACTGGCAGTCATTGATGGGCGACAACCACTACCAGCGCTACGTCGAGCACCGGGCGCGGCTACACGCCGGCGAGGCGGTGATGTCGGAACGCGAGTACTGGCGGCACCGGCACGCTGCGGCCGACGCCGACCCCGGCGCACGCTGCTGCTGACGCTCAGGACTCCGCCGCGCGATAGGCGGCGACGATCGGCGCCAACTCCTCAGGTGTGGCGCCGTGCATGATCACCGCGTCGGCACCCAGGTCGAGTTCCGCCCGCACCCGCGCGGCGCACTGCGGCGCCGAGCCCGTCGCCGCCGGCTCGAGCCACTCGTCGGGAATGAGCGTGGCGATGTGCTCGATCTGATCCGCGGTCGCTTTGTGGTCGATCCCGCCCGCCACGGACTGCACCACGGAATCGGCGCGAAAGCGTTGCAGCACTTCCGGATTCCAGCCATTGGTGTGAACCAGCAGATCGCCGTACCCCTGCAGATAGGTCGCCAGCCGGGCCACCGTCTTCTTCAGGCGCAGCTCGTCGCTCAGGTGGTCGCCGACGGTGGCGAGGCACGACCAGACGCGGACCCGGTCGGGGTCTCGGCCGGCCTGCTCGGCAGCGTCCTTGACGATCCGGACCGCGCGCTGCAGCGTCTCCGGGGTGAAGTAGGTGTGCAGGATGACGTCGTCGAACTGACGGCCGCCCAAGGCGAGGGTCTGCGGGCCGAACGCGACGATCGCCAGCCGGATGTCTTCGTCGAAGTCCCCGTCGAGATAGAGCACCGGATACTGCCCGATGGGGCCGTCGTGCCCGACGATGGCTCCACCGCGCCACAGCGTGCGCATGACCTGCGCGAAATCCTCCATCTGGGCCGTGGTCACCGCGGGCACCCCGAAACCCTGGTAGATCGCGGCGATTCCGCGCCCGATGCCGAGGGTGAACCTGCCGCTGGAGAGGCGGTGCATGGTCGTCGCCCAGGAGCCGGTGATCAACGGGTGGCGGGTGTTGTGGTTGGTCGCCGCTGTCGCGATCTGCATGCGCTCGGTGACGGCCAGCGCCGCACCGGTCAGCGAGGCCGCCTCCTTGACGTTCCACCGCTCGGAGATGAACGCGGTGCCGAACCCCAGCGCCTCCCCCTGCCGGGCCTCCCCGAGCAGGCTCGCCGGACCATCGCCGCCGGCACCGGCCAACAGGTAGTAGCCCAGCTCGTCGAGCGCCCGCTCACCCATGCCATGACCTTACAACCCTGACCATACAACTCTGAGGGAGTTGTTCACTCAGGCGGCGACGCCGTCTAGAGTCCACACCATGTCAGAGCCGACACACTTCACCGTCCCCGGCGCCATCGACGCCATCGCCGCGGCGATCGGCGACCGCGAGTACATCGTGGCGGGCGATCGGCGGTTCACCTACGCGCAGACCGTCGAACGGTCGAATCGGCTGGCGCGCTTCCTTCATGAGCAGGGACTGGGCTGCCACACCGAGCGCTCGGCGCTGTCCGGCCATGACGTCGGACAGGATCTGCTCGGCATATACGCCCACAACGGACCCGAGTACGTCGAAGGCATGCTCGGCGCGTGGCGCGCCAGGGTCGCGCCGTTCAACGTCAACTACCGCTACGTCACGAGTGAGCTGCAGTACCTGCTGGCGGACGCGGGCGCCACGGCGATGCTCTACCACGCCGCATTCGCACCGCGCCTGGCCGAGGTTCTGCCCGATCTCCCCTCCCTGCGTGTGCTGATCCAGATCGCCGACGACTCCGGTCACGAATTGCTGCCCGGCGCTGTCGATTACGAGTCGATCGTGGCCGACGGTCCGGCTGACGCCCCGCCCGTCGAGCCGTCACCGGACGACCTCTACGTGCTCTACACCGGCGGCACCACCGGCATGCCCAAGGGTGTGCTGTGGCGATCGCACGACATCTTCATGGCGTCGTTCGGCGGACGTAGCCTCTACACCGGGGAGAGCGCCACCAGCTACGCCGACCTGGCCACGCGATGCGCGGAGTCACCCGGCACCAAGTTGCTGGTGTTGCCACCGCTCATGCACGGGGCCGCCCAGTGGGCCGTGATGACCTCGATGACCATGGGTCAAACCGTGGTGTTTTCCGCGGTCACCGATCACCTCGACGTCGACGACGTGGTGCGCACGATCGAACGCGAACAGGTGCTGACCGTCACCGTGGTCGGCGATGCGATGGCGCGGCCGCTGGCCGACGCGTTCGAACGCACCGACGCCGATCTGTCCTCGCTGGCCGTGGTGGCCAGCGGTGGGGCCCGGCTGACGCCGACCGCCAAACAGCGCCTGATCGACACCAAGCCGAATCTGATGGTGGTCGACAGCGTGGGCTCGTCGGAGACGGGCGCGCAGATGACCCACATGTCGGCACCGGGTGCGGTGTCGACGGGCACCTTCACCGCGGGACCCGACACCTTCGTCGCCGCAGAGGATCTCAGCACGATCCTGTCACCGGGCCACGACGGTATCGGGTGGCTCGCCCAGCGCGGCTACGTCCCTCTCGGCTACAAGGGCGATGCGACGAAGACCGCGGCCACCTTCCCGGTCATCGATGGCGTCCGCTACTCCATTCCGGGTGACCGTGCCCGTCACCTCGCCGACGGTGTGGTCGAGCTGCTGGGCCGTGACTCGGTGACCATCAACTCCGGCGGGGAGAAGATCTTCGCCGAGGAGGTGGAGACCGCCGTCGCGTCGCATCCTGCCGTCGCCGACGTCGTGGTCGCGAGCAGACCCAGTGACCGGTGGGGGCAGGAGGTGGTTGCCGTCGTCGCGCTCGCCGAGGGTGTCGAGGCCACGGCACAGGAGCTGATCGACCATGCGGGAACGGTGCTCGCGCGCTACAAGCTGCCCAAGGCCGTGGTGTTCCGTCCCGTCATCGTGCGCAGCCCCGCCGGCAAAGCCGACTACCGCTGGGCGCGGGACCAGGCGACCGCCGAATCCTGATCTAGCGCAACACTTTCGGAAAAAAGCAGCGGTGCGTCGCCTGGACCAGGCGACGCACCGCTGTTGTGACGAGATCAGGCGACGTCGCAGGCCGACGCGTCGAGCACGCAAAGATTCTGGTCGGCACCCAGCAGTCCGCCGGACTGTGCACCGGCGAAGCTCAACAGGTTGCTCTCCGCACTGTCCTTGCCGTAGGGCGTGTAGAAGTCGTAGTCCGCCAACCCCTTCGACGCGTTGTAGATGTTGGGCAGCGGGATCGTCCCGAACAAGGTGCGCAGCTCGTAGCGCGTCTTGTCGCCGTCCGGATCTGGCATCGAGTAGTAGCCCTCACCGAACGGGGAGTTGCCCATGTACTTCATGTTGAAGATCGAGCCGACGGGCGGCACCTCGCCCTTGTCGGTGCCGACCCCGTTGACGGAGCTGTTGACGTCGGTCACCAGGATCGCCTTCGAGTAGCCGCGGGAGATGTCCCACTGCGTGCTCACGTCGGCGTCGACGCTACCGATCTTGACTCCCTTGGAGTCGTACACGTCGAACTGCTGGTAGCCCTGGACGATGACCTCGCGCGGCGGAAGGCCGTTGACCCCGGTGTAGGTGATGTCCGACGTGGGCTTGAAGGTGTAGTCGCCGACCGTGTACGAGTCGCGGGTGGGCTCCTCCGACGCGTTGAAGCTCAGCGGCAGCTCGTCGACCACCTGACCCTTGCGGGTCTGCGAGATCAGCAGCGTCTTGACGATGTCCTTGCCCGGCTGCGGCTTGGAGTAGTACAGCGCGTAGGAGAACTCGTCCTTCCAGTAGATGATGTTGTACACGGTTCCGACCGGCGGGATGTCGCCGGCGTTGACGCCGGAGGCCCCGTCCGTGGACGTGACGATGATCGCCTCACTGGTGGTGCCCCAGAAGTCCGACGTGACGGTCGCGACGCCGTCGAACGTGCCCATCAACTCGTTCGTGCCTTCTTTGTAGACACCGAACTTCTGCGTGCCCTGGATAGCGTTGAACAGCGGCTCGTATCCGACGAACCCGGTGAAGTCCATCGAGTCGTCAGCGATCGGCGCGATGTAGTACCCGTCCTGGGTGTGGATCGGCCGGTTGATCCCCTCGTAGTCGGTGAGGAAATCGGCTCCGCTGTAGTTGATCCGGAACGGATCGGGGTTCATCTTGAACGACCCGAATCGGGTGATGTACTTGTAGGTCACCACGTCCTTGCCCTCTTGGGCGAGCGCCGAGTACTGCGTGCCGCCGCGGCCGTTGGTGACGACGGCGAAGATCGAGCCATCCGGCGGAATGTCCTTGTTGTCGACGCCTTGCTCGTAGCCCTCGGCGATGTTCTTGACGTCGAGGACGACGATCTGCAGCGACCGGTTACCCGAACCGATGTCGTTGTTGATGGCGACCAGACCGCTGATGGTTCCCACCGTGTCGCCCGTCTCGGGATCGACGAGTTCGAAGTCCTGCTTGCCCTGCAGGACGCCCGGGAACGCCGGCACCATCGTGTACTTGCCGTAGAACGACGTGATCGTGGGCTCGCCCACCGGACGGACCTCGAGACCGTTCCACACCATCGTCGGATCGTTCTGCTGCGCCTGCGAGTCGAGTTCGCGGCGCGAGGCCGCGGCAACGAGCCACGCGAACGGCGAGTTGGCGTTGGGCGCGGCGGGCGCATTGCCGGTGAACGCGTCGAGGAACTTCTTGAAGAGTGTCACGAGCGGGCCCTGCGACACGGTCGTGGTCGAGGCCTCTTCGGTGTCGGCGGTGACCTCGGCGGTCGTCTTCGCCGTCGTGGTCGACACGTTGACCAGCGTCTTGGGAGTCGTGGCCGCCTCGGGGGCGTCCACGGTGATGGCCGACAGCAGACCCTTCAGACCTTTGGCGGGCTTGTCGGACTTCGGCGGCGCGACGTCGTCGGGCGCGGTGACAGTGACGTTTTCGGTGTCGTCACCGGCCGACGCGCCGGCGTCGGCCGGCTTCCAGGACCAGCGCGGCTTCTTCGTCGGTGCCTTCACCGCGTCGCTGTCGTCGGCGGGTGTCTCGGCCGCATCGTCGGAGGGCACCTGCGGAGTGTCGGACGGCTCATCCGTCTCGGTTCCCGGCTTCGGCTTGTGACCGCTGAACAGCTCTTTCCAGACGTTCTTGCGGTCCTTCTTATCCGAACCCTTGTCGGCGTCTTCTCCCGAGCCCTCGTCGGTGCTCTTGTCGGTACTCTTGGCGTCCTGGCCGCCCGTGGTCGTGTCTTTGCTCGTCTCTTTGCCAGCGGCTGCGCCGCCACCGGCGGTCTGGCTGCCTCCGGTCTCCGATGCCGAGCCCGTGTCGGTGGAGTCCGCATAGGCCACCCCCTGGCCCGCGAAGACCGCGGCGCCCACACCAAGGGCGACCGCCAGGCCTCCGATACGACCGACGTAACAACCAGCGTTCATTGCTCTCCCCAGGACTACCAACGACTTGTGACCGAAACTATACAATTGCGGACCGTTTCCACAGCCCGTTTCCAGAGTTAACCAGAAAACTTTCACTATTTTGCTGACCAGCGGGTGACGACCGCCTTACCCGCTGCCGTAGCGCCGGCCTTCAGCCAACCTTCCGCGGCAGGTCGAAGGTGTCGTACACGTAGGACAGGTCGTTCTGGATCCGCTCTGCGCTCAACCCGAAGCGGTCGGGCGCGTGCTGGTGCTTGCTCTTGTAGGACCGCTGCTTCTCGGCCTGCGCACGCACCTCTGCCAGGAATGACGCCGTGGGCTCGATCTCGGCGAACTCGCAGATGCGCTCGATCGTCGGCTCCAGGTTCTGGATCAGATCGGGATAGCGCACCACACAGAGGTTCTTCTCCGGGATCTCGCCCGAGGTGTAGGCGTCGTGGAACACCTTCAGCATCGCGCAGGACGCCTGGTAGAGGTTCTCCACCCAACGCTGCTGGTCCTCGCCCGACGTGCGATTGAACGCGTCGTAGCCGTTCTCCAGCACACTCGCGATCAGCGACATCCCCGACGGGATGACCTCGACCGGATCACGCACGATGTAGACGAGCTTGGCATCCGGGTAGCGTTCGAGCACCTCGTCGAGGCGGAACGTCAGCATGCTCGTCTTGGCGAGGATGCGACGGTCCTTCTTGTAGTAGAGGTTTCTTCGCCAGAGCTCCTCGTAGTAACCGAAGAACCGCTCCCGCTCCTGCGGGGCGGCCCCGTCGATGCCGAAGCAGCGCCGAGACAGGTCACTCCCCCAGGTGTCCTGCCAGGCCAGGAAGTACGCCCAGGCGAACGGGCCGTCGAGAGTGTGGAAGAACCACGCCGGATCGTCGGTCTCGATGCCACGCAAGCTGGTGTCGTGGACATCCGAGGGGTGGTACCGCGCCGGCGAGAGCCGATCCAGCTTGGGCACGATCCGTCCGAGCAGCTTCCGCGCGGTGATCGCCGGGAAGAGCATCTCCCACAGCTCGAACGCGGACAGGCCGCCGTTGCTCAGCAGAAAGCGGTGCAAGAAAGTGGTGCCGCTGCGCGGGTTGCCGATGATGAAGATCGGGCGATCGAGCGGCTCGTCTTTGTAGCGTGGGAACACAAGGCGATCCAGGCCCATGGTGGCCGCGGAGACGCCTCCTCGCACCTGCAGGATCAGAAAGGTACCGAGCGGCCGGAGCCACAACCCGAAGGTCTTGTTGATGACTCGGTAGACCCGCAGGTAACGATCCATTCAGCCCTCCCACACGGCGGCTGCACCCACGATGGTGAAACCTGCTGCGGCACTTGCCATGACGATCTTGTCACCCGGCTCGACGGTGCCGTGCTTGAGTCGGTAGTCGAGCGCGAGTGCCCACGCGGTGCTCGCGGTGTTCCCGTACAGGGAATGCGTGTGCACACAGGCCTGCGGACGCGCGCCGAGCTCGGTGAACACCCGCTCCAGGACCGCTTCGCTGGGCTGGTGGAACGCGTAGTGCTCGACCTCCTCGGTCGACCACCCGATGTCGTCGCACATCTCCTTGATCAACGGTGCGGCGTGCACCGAGAGCGCGAAGAGTTCCTTCGACTTCGAGGTGAAATGCCCGTCGATCGGGGTCTTGCACAGGTCGTAGTGCTCGCTCAGCGTCTTGTGGAAGATGCCCTCCACGCGCGCGCTGCCACCGGCGAGCGGCTCGCGGGTCACCAGCATCGCCGCGGCGGCGTTGCCCAGCGTCAGCCCGGCGGCGTACACCGCGACGTCCTGCAGACCCTTCATGTCGTAGGCGATCCGACCGCGCATCAGTTCACCGGAGCAGATGAGCGCCGTCTTCATCTCCGGATGCAGGGCGAAGTAACCGGCGACGGTGTGCATCGCCTCGATCAGGCCCGCGCAGGCGCAGGTCACATCAGTGGCGTGCAGGTTCCCGGCGCCCAGGATGCCGGCGATCTCAGCGGCGGTCGCGGGCTCGAAATTGCCTCGGGCGATCCCGCCGTACACCACCAGGTCGAGATCGGAGGCGGCTACCCCGTTCTCCTCGAGGCAGGCCTTGGCGGCCTGCGACGCAAACTCGGCCGGCATCAGGTCGGTGCTCTGGTCCAGGTATCGCGTCTTGGTGTTGCACCGATCGAAGACGTATCGAATGGTTTGCTCGACCCCGTCCCACTCCGCGGCCGGACCTGAGAATTCGTTGCGAACCAGCGCAAGGATGTCGTCGTTGTCCATTGCCGTGTCCGGAAGCACCGTGGCAGGCCGAGAGAAGTAAAGAGTTGGAAGCGTCATGAGCCGATCCCCCTGTTCAGTGGTGGCGCGATCGTTGCGTGAGCTGGTCATAACCTATGAGCCACGGGACGGCTCCGCAATCGCAGCACACGAAACATAGCGTCTCGCTACTGCGCATTGGAAGCTACCCTGCCCGTCGACACCTGTCAGCGGATTGGGGAAGCCTGAGAATTTGGCACGCCCTTCTACCAGGCCGCTCATAGTTCGTCCCCCGACGCGGCCCTGCATATTGACAGCTCCGTAATATTTCTACCTGCGCGAAGATTAGCTGATGATCCGCTGTGGGAGGCGGAAATCGTCATCAGTGTTTTCCTGCGGATCATCCGCTCGCTACCGGCTAGCAACATCGATGGGTTGGGCGTTCTACCTTGACCGCGTGCGCTGGGTCGTCGACGGGATGAACGTGATCGGCGCGAGGCCCGACGGCTGGTGGCGCGACCGGCATGCCGCGATGGTGGCGCTGGTGCGTGCTCTCGAGCGGTGGGCCGGAACAGAGAGCACCGACGTGACCGTGGTGTTCGAGCAGCCGCCACGTCCGCCGATCGAATCCTCGGTGATCACCGTCGCGCACGCCCCGACGGCAGCACCCGACTCCGCTGACGCAGAGATCGTCAGGCTGGTCCACGCCAACGAGCACCCCGCCGACATCGTCGTCGTCACCTCTGACAAGGCATTGACCGTGCAGGTCCGGTCCGCCGGGGCCACCGTGGCGAGTCCCGCCCGGATGCGGGCGCTCCTGGACGACGAGTAGGCCCGCCGGCGATCAATCGATGACGCCGCGGCGGGTCAGGTGGTCGATCAGCGGTGAGGCCCCGGCCGTGAGGTGCTCCGCCATGGCCGCGCGGGCTTGCGCGTGATCGCGTGCCGCCAAAGCGGCCAGCACGCGACGATGGTGCCGGTTCGAGTTCTGCGGCCAGCCGTCCACTGCGGGAAATACGGTTTCAGGCGCGTACCGGGTGATCTGGGACATCAGCTGGGCGAGTTTCGGGGAGTGCGCGGCGACGTTGATCGCGCGGTGGAATTCGTGGTTGAGCCGGACCGCTCGTTCCCCGTCGCCGGCGGCGTACGCCTCCTCGAGATCGGCCTGGACCGCCGACAGGTCGGCCAGCTCGGCGTCGGTGATCGCAGCGGCCGCGCGCGCGGCCAACTCCCCTCCGATGAAGGCTTGCACCTCGGCGACGTCGGTGATGTCGCGCTCGGTGACCGGTCGAATGACGAAGCCGCGCCGCGGTTGCTGGTCCAGCAGACCTTCGGCCTTCAACTCGAAGAGCGCCTCACGCACCGGCGTCACGCTGATGCCGAGTTCGGCGGCGAGTTGTTCGAGTCGCACATAGCTCCCCGCCGCGTACGTGCCGTCGAAGATCCTGCGCCTCACCACTGCCGCCACGTCCTCGGCCAGCTGGGGCCTGCTCGCGAAATCGGGCATGCTCATCGTCAGGTCACACTCGATAGTCGGCGAGCAGCCGCTTGCTGATGATGTTCTTCTGGATCTCACTGGTGCCCTCCCCGATCAGGAGGAAGGGCGCGTCACGCATGAGTCTTTCGATCTCGTACTCGCTCGAGTAGCCGTAGCCGCCGTGGATCCGGAAGCTCTGCTGGGTGACCTCGGCGCAGGCCTCGCTCGCGAAGTACTTCGCCATACCTGCTGCGACGTCGTTGCGGTCACCGGAGTCCTTGAGGCGCGCTGCGTTGACCATCATCAGATGGGCCGCTTCCACTTTGGTGGCCATCTCGGCGAGTGCGAAGGCGATGGCCTGGTGTTCGGCGATCGGCTTGCCGAAGGTGCTGCGCTGCTGGGCGTAACGCACCGCGAGTTCGAACGCGCGGACGCCGACCCCACATGCCCGGGCGGACACGTTGACACGGCCGATTTCGACTCCGTCCATCATCTGGAAGAAGCCCTGCCCGGGTGCTTCCCCGAGGATGTCCGACGCCTGAGCGCGGTAGCCGTCGAAGATCAGTTCCGTCGTGTCGATGCCCTTGTAGCCGAGCTTGTGGAGCTTGCCGGGAACGACGAGACCCGGCACCACTTCGCCGAAGCCCGTGGACTTTTCGACCAGGAAAGCGGTCAGGTTCCGATGCGGGCGGTCCGCCCCCTCGTCCGTGCGCACGAGCGCGGCGACCAACGTCGAACTGGCCCCGTTGGTCAGCCACATCTTCTGGCCGTCGATCGTGTAGGTGCCGTCGCCGTTGTCGACGGCCCTGGTCCGGATTGCCGCCACATCGGACCCGAGCTCGGGTTCCGACATCGAGAACGCACCCCTGGTGTCACCGGTCGCCATGCGCGGCAGGAAGTTTCGCTTCTGAGCTTCGGTCCCGTGCTGTCGGATCATGTACGCGACGATGAAGTGGGTGTTGATCACCCCGGACACACTCATCCAGCCCCGGGCCAGCTCTTCGACGCACAGCGCGTAGGTCAGGAGCGACTCGCCGAGTCCGCCGTACTCCTCGGGGATCATCAGCCCGAAGAGCCCCATGTCGCGCATGCCGTCGACGATCGCCTGCGGGTAGGTGTCGGAGCGCTCGAGTTCCTGCGCGGCCGGGATGACCTCCTTGTCGACGAATGCCCGCACCGTCGAGACGATCTCGGTCTGGAATTCGGTCAGCCCGAGGGTTTGAGCCAGTCTCGTCATAGCGCTGCCCTTTCGGCGACGGATGTCCTTTCGCAGACGGACGTCCTTTCAAAGACGGCGGCCAACCCCTGCCCGCCGCCGATGCACATGGTGACCAACCCGTACCGGCCGCCGCGGCGGTGCAGCTCCCGCGCCAGCGTCGCGAGCATCCGCCCGCCCGTGGCCCCGACCGGATGACCCAGGGAGATGCCCGATCCGTGGACGTTGGTGCGCTCGAAATCCCCTGCGCTGAAGCCCCATTCGCGTGTACACGCGAGCGCTTGTGCCGCGAACGCCTCGTTCAGCTCGATGAGGTCGACATCGGCGAGCCTCAGGCCTGCTCTGGCGAGCGCCTGCCGGGTCGCCGGCACAGGGCCGATACCCATCACCTCCGGACCGACACCGGCGACCGCCCACGACACGAGTGTGACCAGCGGCGTCAGACCGAGTTCGGCGGCTTTCTCCGCGGTGGTGACCAGGCACATCGATGCCGCATCGTTCTGTCCGCTCGAATTGCCCGCGGTGACAGTGGCTTCCGGATCGGACGCAGCGAGGATGGGCCGCAGCGCAGCGAGCTTGGCCAGTGAGGTGTCGGCTCGAGGATGCTCGTCGGTGTCGATGACGTCCTCACCGCGGCGGGAGCGCACGGCCACCGGAATGATGGTCTCGGCGAGCAGGCCCTGCGCGCGAGCTGCAACGGCGCGCTCGTGGGAGCGCACCGCGAGCTCGTCCTGTTCCTGGCGCCCGATCCCATACCGTCGGCGGAGGTTCTCCGCGGTCTCCAGCATGCCGCCGGGCACGGGATGGTGCGTGCCGCCCGCCGTCGTCCTGCCCCGCACCAGCGCGTCGTGCACCGTGATGCCACCGCGGGCTCCGCCCCACCGCATGTCCGTGGAGTGGAACACCGCATTGCTCATCGATTCCGCGCCGCCGGCGATCACGACGTCGTGGTCGCCGGCTGCGACCTGCTGGCAGGCCTGGATCACCGCTTGCAGTCCAGAGCCACAGCGTCGGTCGACTTGCATGCCGGGCACAGTCACCGGCAGGCCGGCGTCGAGGGCGATGACGCGGCCGATGGCCGGCGCCTCCATCGAGGGGTAGCAGTGCCCGACGATGACGTCCTCGACGCTGTCAGGTTTCACGCCGGTGCGGGCGAGCAAGCCCTGCAGGGCCGCGACGCCGAGGTCGACCGCCGTCAGCGACGCGAACATGCCGCCGTAACGCCCGATCGGTGTGCGCACCGGCTCGCAGATGACCGCGGCACGGGTCACAGGTGGCGTCCGCCGGTGACCTCGAGGACCGTTCCCGTCATGTACGAGGAGAGATCGCTGGCCAAGAACAGCGCGACTCCGGCCACTTCGTCCGGTTCCCCTGCACGGCCCATCGGAACCTCGGCCACTTTCGAGTCCCAGATGTGTTGCGGCATGGCCTCCGTCATCGCCGACCGGATCAGTCCGGGTTGGATCGCATTGACCCGCACTCCGAGATAGGCGAGCTCCTTGGCGGCCGCCTTGGTCATCCCGACGATGCCGGCTTTGGCTGCCGAGTAGTTGGTCTGGCCGATCATGCCGACCTTGCCGGAGATCGACGACATGTTGACGATGGCCCCGCGCTTGTTCTCGCGCATCACCGCCGAGGCCGCGCGGAGACCGTTCCACGTGCCCTTGAGATGGACCGCGATCACCTGGTCGAACTGCTGCTCGGTCATCTTGCGCATGGTGGCGTCGCGCGTGATACCCGCGTTGTTGACCATCACGTCGAGACCGCCGAAATGCTCGACCGCCGCGGCGACCAGCGCCTCGACCTGCCCGGCGTCGGTGACGTCGCACTGCACCGCCCGAGCCACGTCGGCACCGCCGAGTCCGTCGGCCGCGACCTGCGTCGCCTCGAGGTTCACATCGCCGAGCACGACCCGGGCTCCGTCATCGACGAAGCGCCGGGCAATCGCCAGGCCGAGCCCCTGTGCTCCCCCGGTCACCACGGCGGTCCGTCCGTCCAGTAATCCCATAGCCGTTCATCCTCACGTCGTCGGACTTCGAGCCGATATCGTATTTCATATACGATCTCGGGCGAACCGACCCGAGGAGACCGATGACCAGCGCCGAGGTTAGTGACGAAGACTTCCGCGAGATCCTCGCGCAGACACGCCACTTCGTCAGGACCGTCGTCGTGCCCCGCGAACAGGAGATCCTGACCGAGGACCAGGTCCCCGACGACCTCCGCGAACAGGTCAAGAAAATGGGGCTGTTCGGATACGCGATCCCGCAGGACTGGGGCGGGCTCGGCCTGAACCTGGCCCAGGACGTCGAGCTCGCCATGGAACTCGGATACACGTCGCTCGCGCTGCGGTCGATGTTCGGCACCAACAACGGCATCGCCGGCCAGGTGCTCGTCGGCTACGGCACCGATGAGCAGAAGTCGACCTGGCTGGCACCCATCGCCTCGGGAGACGTCGTCGCGTCGTTCGCGCTGACCGAACCGGGCGCGGGGTCCAACCCCGCAGGTCTGCGCACGAAGGCGACTCGCGACGGTGACAGTTGGATCATCAACGGCGCCAAGCAATACATCACCAACGCTCCGACGGCTGACCTGTTCATCACGTTCGCCCGCACCCGGCCCGCCGATGCCCAAGGCGCCGGCATCGCGGTGTTCCTCGTCCCCGCCGACGCGCCGGGGGTGACGGTCGGCGCGAAGGACAAGAAGATGGGCCAGGAGGGCGCCTGGACCGCCGATGTGTCCTTCACCGACGTCCGGGTCGGCAGTAGCGCGCTCATCGGCGGCGCCGAGGACATCGGCTATCGAGCAGCGCTCGCGTCTCTGGCCCGAGGCAGGGTTCACATCGCCGCGCTGGCGGTCGGCACCGCCGCGCGAGCCCTGGACGAATCAGTCGCCTACGCCGCGACAGCGACGCAGGGAGGAACCCCGATCGGCGAGTTCCAACTCGTGCAGGCGATGCTCGCCGATCAGTACACCGGGGTGATGGCGGGCCGGGCCATGGTGCGCGATGCCGCCCGGCAGTGGCTGACCGGCGAGGACCGCAGGCTGGCACCGTCGGCGGTGAAGCTGTTCTGCACCGAGATGGTGGGTCGCGTGGCCGATCTCGCGGTCCAGATCCATGGCGGCGCCGGTTACATGCGCGATGTGCCGGTGGAACGGATCTACCGCGACGTGCGGTTGCTCCGGCTCTACGAAGGCACCAGTGAGATCCAGCGACTGATCGTCGGCGGCGGATTGGTCAAAGCCGCCGGTGCCGCCGCCCGCTGATCACCCGACGAAACGCACGATCGACTCGGCGATCGCCGCGGGCTTCTCGGACCCGTCGATCTCCACCGTGACCGCGAGTGTCGCCTGAACGGCGTTGTCGAGTCGACTGATCGTCGAGATCTGCGCGCGTGCCCGTAACCGCGCACCGACCCGCACCGGGGTGATGAACCGGACCTTGTTGTAGCCGTAGTTGATGGCCATCGCGACGTTGTCGACGGTGTAGAGCTGGTGGGTGAAGTACGGCAGCAGTGACAGCGTGAGCAGCCCGTGCGCGATCGTGCCGCCGAACGGACCGGTGGCCGCCCGCTCGGGGTCGACGTGGATCCACTGATGGTCGTCGGTCGCATCGGCGAAAAGATTCACCCGGTCCTGCGTGATCTCCAGCCAGCCGGTCGGCCCGAGCTGCGAACCCTCCGCGTCGACGAACTCGGCCAGATCCTTGAACTTCTTCACCTGCGTCTCCTTTGACTCACAGCCCTGACACCGTTCCCAACAGTGCCATAACGGGGTGCCACGAAACGTCGCGGGACGGATGCCCAAAAATTGTGTCAGCGAGTGCCGAAATATTCTCAGCGTGCGCCATGAGGCGAATTGGGGTGTATTCGTAATTCGTTTTCTGGATTATTTAAGTGCGACAACAAAGTGCGCCCTCGCACCGGCATTATTTCTATCGCAAGGGTCAATAACATGTGCGGCGCCGATGCGCCGATATCGCGATTTGCGAGTTTGGCAAACACCGCCGAGCTGCGGAATCAGGGCCGCATCCGCGTGTCGTCGCGCCCGTGCGGCACCACCGGCACGTGGGCGCGTCGTTCACGCAACGCTGACCCCCTACACCGGCAGCGGATGGCGAGCCGCGTTGCCACCCCCGGGGTCGGTGGCCTCGAAACAGGGTCGTTACTGGACGGTAACCGCACTGACGGTGCCGTCAGCGCGCCGATGTGCAGCGAGGATTCGTCCCTGAGTCTGCAAAAAGAGCAAAGGACTCAGGAGGGCCACCCGGCGCCTCTTGCGATCGAAACCATCTGGGGCTGAATCTTCGCCACGGCTACGTCGTGGCCGTCTGAGCTGCGCCGACTCCGATCCTGGCAATTGCCACGAACACGCGTGTCGCGATCGTGACCTGATCGTGACCTTTACCGGATTCAGATTTAGTGCGTGACTTCTTCCGGCTAGCTGGAATTTGACTGTGCTTGAGCGAGATACTCGAGAATGAACGTGTTTTTCCGCGTTCTGCGCACTACCCGCCCCCACCATTGCGCCGCCGGACGAATGGATCGAAATGACGCGACCCGACTTTGCCTTTGCTGACCTAGATGTCGACAGGCTGAGCGCCAGTCCGCGATATTGGGACCCCGTCACTGAATGCACCGTCGTCTACGCGCGGCCGTCGACGGAACCCGAGTTGTGGTCCGACTTCGTCACAGGAGCGTCACACAGCTATCAACAACATGGCATCGGTGCGGCGATCGACACAGACGCCTTACACCGCGGTGACGACACCGCCTTATTCGCCGCATGCGTCAATCAGCGCGGTCGAGTTGTCGGTGGACTGCGCGCAAAGGGGCCCTATAGGTCGATAGCCGAATGCCACGCGATCGAGGAATGGGCGGGACAGGATGGCGAGGACGCCGTCCGAAAGATGGTTGCTGACCGTCTGCCGTTCGGCGTGGCGGAGATGAAGACGGCGTGGGTCGCCGACGACCCCGAGTTGAGCCGCCGACTGACCACGAGCATCGCTCGTACACCTCTGCACGCCATGGACTTGCTGGGCATCCAGTTCGTCGTCGCGACCGCTGCGTCCTATGTGCTGAAAAGGTGGCTGACCTCGGGTGGAGTGCTCGCTGCGAAGATCCCGCCGACGCCGTATCCCGACGTGCGGTACCAGACCAGGATCGCCTGGTGGGACCGCCTCACGTTCGCCAATCACGCCCAGCCGCGCCAGCTCGCCGCATTCCTGGCCGACAAGCGCGCCATGACGCCAGGGGCGGACTTCGCCGTAGACGCAGCTGTCGCGGCCGCGCCGCGCCGGCTGGGATGAACGCGGCTCGAATAAACTCGGCCGGAATGAACGCGGCTGGAAAGAACGACGCTCAAGAGAACCATCCTGTCGATCCGCCCCACGCCGCATCGGTGCTCGACCCCGACGATCCCGGGGACGCGCAGCGATGGGCAGCTCTGCGCGACGATCCCCTCATCGAGGTGGTCGACACGGTGTCTGCGCAGCGTGCGGAGCTGGCCGCAGTCCGCCCGGCCGTACCGGCCGACATCTTGGACGAGCCTGACCGCTGGGCGTACTACCCGTGGCGTCGCGTGCTGGCCCGTGTGCTGGGCCCCCGCGGGTACCGCCGGTTGCGATTGGACCGCAATCGCAATCTGATCTCCGGCGACGAGATGGCGACGCTGGGGCGGCTTCGAATCGGCGTGGTGGGGCTCAGCGTCGGGCACGCGATCGCCCACACCCTGGCCACCCAGGGGCTGTGCGGTGAAGTCCGACTCGCCGACTTCGATGCGATCGACGTGTCGAATCTGAATCGGGTGCCCGCCACCCTTCTCGACGTCGGGGTGAACAAGGCGGTGGTGTGCGCGCGGCGGCTCGCCGAACTCGACCCCTACCTCCCCGTCGTCGTGCAGCGCGACGGGTTGACGCCCGACACGGTCGACGCATTCCTCGACGGGCTCGACGTTCTGGTGGAGGAGTGCGATTCGTTGGACGCCAAGGTGCTCGTCCGCGCGGCGGCACGAGCCCGGGGCATCCCGGTGCTGATGGCCACGAGCAGCGGCGGACTGTTGGACGTCGAACGCTTCGACACCGAACGCGACCGACCACTGCTGCACGGGATGCTGGGCGACCTCGCAGAGATGGACGCCGCTGCGCTGGCCGGCCTCAGCACCAAGGAGAAGGTGCCGCGGGTTCTTCGCATCATCGAGGCCTCTGGTCTCCCGTCGCGGATGGCGGCCTCGCTACTCGAGGTCGGCGCCACCCTGACGACGTGGCCGCAGCTGTCCTCCGAAGTGGCCGTCGGCGCCGCGTCGGTGGCCGAGGCGGTCCGGCGGATCGGGCTGGGCGAACCGCTGGCCTCGGGCCGGGTCAAGGTGGACGTGCCCGCGTTGCTCGACCAGATGCGTGAACCGAGCCCGGGGTTCGACGTCGGCGGTTCGGACGAACGGCCGCAGGGTGAGACAGCGGTCGAGCCGGCCGGGGAGGTCATCGACGTGGTCGCCGCGGCGGCTGCGCGGGCGCCGTCGGGCGGCAACACCCAACCGTGGATCATCGAGAAGCGGATCGAAGCGCCGGGCGGCAGCCTGTCCATCCATCTCGACCCGGACCTCACCTCGGCCATGGACGTCGGTTTCCGCGGGAGCGCGGTGGCCGTCGGCGCAGCCACGTTCAACGCGCGCGTAGCCGCCGCGGCCCGGGGATTCGGGGCGCGCGTCGACTTCCGAGTCGGCGATGAACGGTTCCCGCTCAGTGCCGTGGTGCACCTCGGCGGCACCGAACCTGATGGCGCGCTGGCCGAGCTCTATCCCGCGATGATGCGGCGGGAGACCAATCGTCGGCAGGGCACGCGCGTCGAGCTCGATGATGCACTCGTCCGCGAGCTGAGTGAGGCGGCCGATCTGGAGGGCGCGCGGCTGTGTCTGCTGACCGATCCGTCGGACCTCGAACGCGCCGCCGCGATCCTGGCCACAGCAGACCGGATCCGTTACCTGACACCGCGTTTGCACGCACAGATGATCGATGAACTGCGATGGCCCGGGCATCCCTCGCCGGACACCGGGATCGAGGTGCGCAGCCTCGATCTCGACGACGCCGATGTGGTCCTGCTCGACATCCTGCGTCGCGGTGACGTCATGGCTCATCTCGCGGCGTGGGACGCCGGTACCGCCCTCGGCGATGACAGCCGGACCAAGGTGTCGGCGGCCGCCGGTGTGGCGATCGTCACGGTCGCGGGCCACACGCTCGTCGACTACGCCCGCGCCGGAGCGGCGGTGGAGTCGGTGTGGATATGCGCCCAGCAGCATGGATTAGCCGTGCAACCGGTGTCGCCGGCATTTCTGTACGCCGCCGACGGGGACGACTTTGCCGCGCTGTCGCCGCGCTTCGCCAATACGTTGGCTGAGCTGCAATACACTTTCCGGACGTTGGTATCCGCGAATCCCGCTGAGTCACTGGCGTTGGTGCTGAGGCTGTCCCGAGCGCCGAAGCCGTCGGTCATCAGCCGGCGTCGCGGCCGGGGAGACAGCTCGTCGCCGAACTGACGCGGATACGGAGAGGGTCGCTTGCCCGAGAGCCTGGACCTGGTGGTGACATCGGTCGCGACGCAACTCATGGGTGCGACGTCCGCGACGGCAAAAGACCTCTACCAGAACGTGTTGGCCGACCTGGTGGCGTACTTCGGCGTCGACGTCAGCTTCCTCCGGCGCAACGATCACACGGTTCGGGCGTCGGTGTTGGTGGCCGAGTGGCCGGTGCGGCCGGGCATCCCCGATCCGGATCCGCTCGCCGTCGTGTACTTCCAAGACGCCGATCCCGTCTTCGCCATGGCCGAGCACCAGAAGGAACCGGTGGTCTTTCGGCCCGAGCCGGCCACCGACGACTACCAGCGCACCATCAACGAGGGCCGGCAGGTGGCGGCGACCTCCATGGCGTGCGTGCCGCTGCTCTCCGGCGAGGTGACCTCCGGGGTGCTGGGTTTCGTGAAGTTCGGGGACCGCGATTGGACCGGTGCCGAGCTCAACGCGCTCAAAGCCATCGCCTCCCTGCTGGCGCAGGTGCAAGCGCGCGTAGACGCCGAAGAACAGTTGCGCTATCTCGCGGACCACGACGACCTCACGGGTCTCTTCAACCGGCGCGCGCTGCTCAGCCATCTGGACGCGCGCCTGACCGATGGCCAACCCGGGCCGGTGTCGGCGCTCTTCTTCGATCTCGACCGGCTCAAGGCGATCAACGACTATCTGGGCCACACGGCCGGCGACTGGTTCATCAGGGTGCTCGCCGAACGGCTCCGCCGCAGCGCCGACGGCCCCACTCTGATCGCGCGGCTCGGCGGAGACGAGTTCGTGGTGGTGCCTGCCACTCCGATGGACGCCGAGTCGGCGGAGGCGCTGGCGCTGCGCTTGCAGGCGGCCCTGCGCGAGCGGGTGTCCATCGACGGGGAGATGCTGACGCGCACCGTGAGCATCGGGGTGGCGTTGGGCGCGCCCGGCCATGACAGCACCTCCGATCTGCTGCGCAAGGCCGACCAGGCCGTACTGACCGCCAAGAACTCCGGCGGCAATCAGGTGACGGTGTTCACCGAGGACATGTCGCTGGAGAACGAGTTCCGCAACGACATCGAGCTGCATCTTCAGACCGTGGTCGAAAGTGGCGCACTGCTGCTGCACTACCTGCCCGAGGTCGACATGCGGACCGGCGACATCGTCGCCATGGAAGCACTGGTGCGGTGGCAACACCCCACGCGAGGCCTGCTGACCCCGGACTCGTTCATCGGCGTCGCCGAGTCGATCAACATGGCCGGCGAGCTGGGTCGGTGGGTGCTGCGCACCGCATGCGCGGAGTTCGCCGCCTGGCGGTCCCGCGGCCACGGCAACGACTCCGTGATGCGGATCAACGTGTCGCCGGTCCAGTTGGTCACCGAGGGCTTCGTGGAGAGCGTCAAAGGTGCGATGGCGGACAACGGCCTGCCCCCGGGTTCGGTGTGTCTGGAGATCACCGAGACGGTCGTGGTCCAGGACATCGAGACCACACGCATCACGCTCGCCGGCCTGAAGGAGGCCGGTGTGCTGGTCGCCATCGACGACTTCGGCACCGGGTACAGCGCCCTGTCGCAGTTGAAGTCGCTGCCGGTGGACACCCTCAAGATCGACCGCAGCTTCGTGACCGAATTAGGTTCTGATCCAGGCGATCTGGCGATCGTGCGAGCCATCATCGCGCTGGCCGAGGCGTTCGGCCTCGAATTGGTCGCCGAGGGTGTGGAGACCACGGCCGCCGCGCTGACGCTTCTGCGCCACGGGTGCCACCGCGCTCAGGGCTTCCTGCTGTCGCGGCCCATTGCCGCCGGGCCGATGGAGTCACTGCTGGCCAAGGGTCGCATCGACGTCGACTTCTGAGCCGGCGCCTCAGCCGTCGGTCAGGAGTTCGACCCGGCCGAAACGACTGGCCGACCTGCCGACCAGTGCCACCTTCCCGGTACGCGCCGGCGCCTGCAGCGCGACGCCGGGCTGACCGCACAGCAGCACACCGTGGCGCGCGCGGACGGCCAGTGGTCCGTCTGCGGTGGCGAAGACCACCCCGACCACCGTGGAGTCGTCGAACACCAACCGGTCGATGGCGTCGACAGGTTCGGCCACGAGGCGATGTTCTCGGGCCTGCGCGGTCAACCACGCATCCAGTCCCCCGGGTTCGCCGATCGCGCTCGCGGGAACGTCGGCGGTCATCACCTCCACGATGTCCCCGTCGGCGGACTGCACCTGCGACGACGGCCAGGGGGTGACCCGGGTGTAGAGGTAACCCATCGGGGAGGCGAGACACTCCCCTGTCCAGCGTCGGAGCCGGCCACCGTCGAACGGCGGAACCATCCGCCGTTTGCGGCCGGCAGGCGCGGCCTCGACGGGTTTCACGGCACGGACGGGAAGGGCATCGGGGTGGTCGGGCAGCTTCTTGACGTCGATGTCGTCGATCAGCGCGGAGGCGTATCCCGTGGTGGCGGTATCACCGCGCAGCGTGTCGAACCAGGTTCGGGTGTGGCGCGGTTGCGCGGCCACCAGCACGGCGCCGCCCCGGGTCGATGCCGCGAGAGCGCACAACAGACCCGCAGGACCGACATCGGTACACACGACGTCGACTTCGTCCTGCCACACCACGTCGGGGTACACCGTTGTCTGCCTCTGATTTGCCGAATGTGTCAGCCAGTTCGCATAGTCCTGTCAGCGAGATCGCGACAAGCCCATCCGGGCGTTGCTGAAGTTTGCCATGACTGGACGTGGCAACACAGTCAACCTACCACCGGCACTGACGGGGTCCGCGCCGCAGACACCCGGGTGGTTTTCCACTTAACTAACTAGGTTTACTCTCTTGGCATGAACCTGACGTGGTCGCCTGCCGATCTCGCTTTCCGCGACGAAGTGCGTTCCTTTCTCGACGAGCACCTCACTCCGCAGCTGCGGCGCGCCGGCAAGTTGATGACCAGCGTGTATGCCGACCACGACGCCAGCATGGAGTGGCAGCGCATCCTGCACGAGAAGGGCTGGGCCGCGCCGGCCTGGCCCGTCGCCCACGGAGGCTGCGACTGGTCGTTGACTCAGCACTACATCTTCACCAGGGAGTCGACGCTGGCCGGTGCGCCGTCGCTGTCACCGATGGGCATCCGCATGGTCGCGCACGCGATCATCGAGTTCGGTACGGATGCCCAGAAGGACTACTTCCTGCCCGGAATCCTCACCGGTGAGGTGTTCTTCTGCCAGGGCTACTCGGAGCCGGAAGCGGGTTCGGATCTGGCCGCGCTGTCGATGGCCGCCCGTGACGACGGCGACCACCTGGTGTGCACGGGCAGCAAGATCTGGACGACCCACGCCCGGGAAGCCAACTGGATGTTCGCACTGGTGCGCACCACGCGGTCGGACAAGAAGCAGCGGGGAATCACGTTCGTGCTGATCGATCTGTCGTCGCCGGGCATCGAGATCCGCCCGCTGGTGATGACCTCCGGTGAGGAGGTGCAGAACCAGGTGTTCTTCGACGAGGTGCGCGTCCCGAAGTCCAACGTCATCGGGCAGATCGACGACGGGTGGACGGTGGCCAAGTACCTGCTCGAGTTCGAGCGGGGCGGCGGGGCGGCGGCGCCCGGCCTGCAGGTGATGGTCGAGGACATCGCCGCGGCCGCCGCCGAGCAACCCGGTCCGGCGGGTGGGCGACTCTCCGAGCACCCGGCCTTCGCCCGTAAGCTCGCCGACGTGCGAATCCGCACGGAGGTGCTGGAGATCCTCGAGTACCAGGTGCTCGCGGTGGTGTCCGCGGGCGGGAACCCCGGCGCCAAGTCGTCGATGCTCAAGGTGCTCGGCACCGAGTTGAGCCAGCACATCACCGAATTGGCCATGGAGGCCGCCGGGCCGCGGGGTCGCGCCTACCAACCGCACGCCACGTGTCCAGGTGGCCCGATCGCCCACTTCGAGCCGCCCGCAGACGGTTACGTCAGCGGCGAGCCGTGGCAGGCGGCGGCCCCCCTGCGGTACCTCAACGATCGCGCGGGCTCGATCTACGCCGGCAGCAACGAGATTCAACGCAACATCCTGGCCAAAGCGGCATTGGGACTCTAGAGGGGCTGTAGAGGGACATGGACTTCACGTTCGACGACGAGCAGGATCTGTTGCGCGCCGGGTTGACCCGGTTCCTGGCAACTCGGTATGACCTCGAGAAGAGCCGCGCCGCAGCGAAATCCGGAGCAGGCTGGCAGCCCGAGATCTGGCGCGCATTCGCCGAGGAGCTGGGCATCCTGGGTGCGACGCTGCCCGAAGAACTCGGCGGGATCGGCGGGGGTCCGGTCGAGATGATGCTGATCTGCGAGGCGCTCGGCCATGCACTGGTCGTCGAGCCCTATGTCGACACCGCGGTGGTCGCGGCCGGGTTGCTGCGTCGGGCCGGGGGCCCGCTGGCCGCGACACTGCTCGACGGAATCGTCTCGGGGGCAACGGTGGTGACGGTGGCGGCCACTGAACCCACCTCGGGTGAGAACTGGCAGGACGTGACGACCGCGGCCGAACGCGACGGTGACGGGTGGGTCCTGACGGGAACCAAGATCGTCTCGGCGAGCACACCGCTGGCTGACCACGTGCTCGTCGTCGCCCGGACCTCGGGCGCCCGCGCGGACAGCGACGGCATCTCCCTGTTCGCCATCGAGATCAGTTCGGCCATCGCCGCCGCGCCCGCGGGATTGGAGATGCATCACTACCACACCATCGACGACAGGCTCGCCTCGGACATCACGCTGACACGGGTGCCGGCAACGCTTCTGGGCGACGAGGGCCGCGCCTGGTCGTCGGTCTCCCGTGCCCGCGACGAGGGAGCCGCAGCGGTGTGCGCAGAAGCGGTCGGCGCTATGCGCAAGGTCCTCGCCGACACCGTCGATTACGCCAAGCAGCGCAAGCAATTCGGGCAGCCGATCGGCGCTTTCCAGGTGCTGCAGCACCGCATGGTCGACATGTACATGGAGGTCGAACAGGCCGCCGCAGCCGTCTATCTGGCGGTGCTGCACCTCGACGACGATGACGATGTCTCTCGCGCCAAGGCGGTGTCAGCAGCCAAGGCGACCGTCGGCCGGGCCGCCCGCTTCGTGGGCCAGCAGGCAGTCCAATTGCATGGCGGGATGGGAATGACCGAGGAATTGGCGATAGGCCACTATTTCAAGAGGCTCACCGCCCTGCAGTACGAGTTCGGCTCCACCGACTTCCACGTCGACCGGTACGCGGCCCTGACGACCTAGCGGCGGGCGACGATCACCGGCGTGCGCGCCGACTGGACCACCTGGGTGCTGACCGACCCGAGCAGCATGCCCGCGAAGCCACCGCGACCGTGACTTCCGACGACCACCAACTGAGCCGTCGCCGCCTCGTCGAGCAACCGGCGGGCGGGCTGGTCGCGGCAGACCACCCTGCGCACCGTGACGTCGGGGTAGCGCTCCTGCCAGCCGGCGAGCCGCTCGGCCAGCAGCATGTTCTCCTCCGGCTGCACCTCGGTCCAGGGCTCGCTGGGCAATTCGTATCCCGCGTCGCTCCAGGTGTGCACCGCCACGAGGTCGACTCCGCGCCGTGACGCCTCGTCGAAGGCGATCGCCGTGGCGTGCTCGCTGGCCGGGGACCCGTCGATGCCCACCACCACGGGCGCCTGATCCGGATGCGCGATGAGGGGATCTTCGTCGCGGATCACGGCGACCGGACATCTGGCGTGATGCACGAGACCCGTGCTGACCGAGCCCAGGAGTCGCCGTTCCCACGTGCCGAGACCCCGGCTGCCGACGACGATCATGTCGGCATCGGCGCTCAGGTCGGCCAGGGCCGCGACGGGCTGACCGGAGAGGATCTTCTGGCCGAGCCCGCCCAGGTTCTCGCCGGCGGCCGCCCGGGCGACCCCGGCCGCGTTGTCGAGGATCTCGCGTGCCGCGTCCTGCTCGTCCTGCAGGAACGCCGGCGGGAGTGGCACCTGGACCCATGACTGCATGCCGGCCGAGGGCAGCACGTGAGCCAGGGTCAGAGTCTTGCGCCGACGCGCCGCGGTCCGCGCGGCCCAGTCGACGGCGACCCGGGATGCCGGGGAACCGTCGACGCAGACGACGATGCCCAGCGATGCGGCTGGTTCGCTCATGAGGTTCGCCTCCTGACCGGGCAGCGTCGTTGCCGCCCACCTCGACGCTACCCCCGCCGATCCCGCAGGTCAGGGGTCTGCAGACACCCCGGCGCGAGGACCAAAGTCCTTCCTCGGATCACCCGCGATGCAGATCGACCACGAGCGGGCGGTGATCGGAGATGGCGACTGCCGGCGTCCGGCACGCACGCGCCTGCAGGCCCGGATCGTCGGTCAGGACATGGTCGAGTTGCTGGGTGGGCACGTCGGCGGGGAAGGTGGCCGCCGACGCGAGCGCGCGCAGACCCGTGTGGCGGCGCACCGCTGCAGGCGACATGTTCAGGTCACCGGTCACGATGCGCGGTCCCGGCATCCCGTCGACGTCGCGCAACAACCGGCGCAGCTGTAGCCGGTTCCACCCCGGCACGAAGGACAGATGCGTGTTCGCCACGGTCAGGCCGCCGAGAGGGGTGTCGAAATGTCCGATCACCGCAGCCCTGGGCTCCTCGTGGATGATCTGCACCCCTCCGGGCGAGCCGAAGTACATGGGGAATCGGACCGGAATCCGAGGCAGCCGAACCACCTGCCAGTTGGCCGCCGGGTACCGCGAGAGCAGGGCCACGCCGTAGGCGGCGGTGCCCGGCTGCTCCTCCCCCGTCGCGGCCATCCACGTGGCGCCCGGCGTTCCGGAGATCGCAGCGACGAACCTGTGGCTACGGGCGCCCATGGCCTCGGCGGCCAGTGCTGTCAGGTCGGCCATGCCGGACCGCTGCTGGACCGAGTCCACTTCCTGCAGCGCGAGGATGTCGGCGTCCAACCCCTCGATGCAATCGGCGAAGCGGTCGAGATCAACATCGCCACCCACGGTGCGCCCATGGAGGATGTTGAAGGTCACCAACTTCATGGGTATTGCACTACCCACCCTGCAGTCGAAACCCACGGCGGTGCGCATGTCCCCTGAAGATCTGCCCGAGGCGTTGCGCCGGGCGGCGTCGGCGCTCAAAGCCGACGGCCCGCCGTTTGCGCTGGCCGGAAGTTTCGCGCTCTGGGCGTACGGCGCGCCAGAACCTACCCATGACGTGGATTTCGTCGTCGCGGAGCCGGACGTGGAGGCGGCGGCCGCAACGCTGTCCAAAGCAGGCTTCGACATCCGACGCCCGCCGGAGGACTGGCTGTTCAAAGCGGCGCTCTCCGTCGACGGGCCGGCAGTCATCGATGTGCTGCATCAGATCAACAGGGTGCCGGTCGATCCCGCGATGATCGCCGGCGCACCGGTCCTCGACGTTCTCGCGTTGTCGATGCCGGTGCTGACGCCCGGCGAAGTGATCCTGCAGAAATTGCACTCGCTGCACGAGCACCACTGCGATTTCGCGAAACTGCTTCCGGTGGTGCGGGGGGTCCGCGAACAGCTCGACTGGGCGGCCCTGCGCGCAGAGACCAGCGGCAATCACTTCGCGACGACGTTCCTCGATCTGTGTGCCCGATTGGGCATCGACATGGAGTGCGCGGCGGACTCACAGCCGGCGTCCAGCTGAGAACTGTTGTGCCAGAGGTATCCTCGCGGAGGCCCGGTGGCGGAACGGACGAAAGCGGGGCTTCTGTGAATCGTCATGTGAAACGACGCGCTGTCCTCGTGATCGTCCTTGCGCTGCTCTGCTCGGGATGCCTCGGGCACCGGTTCGCGGCTCGCCAGGACGGCTCTGCGACGACCGGCCTGTCGGCCGCGGCCGCCACCCGGCTGGGCATCCCCTCGGCGGGCACCGTTCTCGCGCTGCCCGGGGCGGATCTCCACGTCCGCGACACCATGGCCGAGGAGTTCCGCGGGGTGTTCAGCACGGGGCCCTACACGATGAGAGTCGTCGACTACCCGCGTGATCTGGCGCTGGATTCGATTCCGACCGGGGTCGCAAATCTCGACGCCGCGATACGCGACACGCAGGGCCCCATCATCGTGCTGGCGTACAGCCAAGGGGCCCAGGTGGCCTCGGAATGGATGCGCCAGCACGCGCAGGACCCGACGGCGCCGGGACCCGACCGCATGACGTTCGTGCTGTTCGGCAATCCGTTGCGCGCCTCGGGAGGCGCGAAGGTCGGCGATCCCACCGCGCGCACCACCGGGCTCGCCACCCCGACCGACACCCCGTGGCACATCGTGGACGTCGCCCGCCGCTACGACGGCTGGGCCGATTCACCGACCGACAAGAGCAACGCCGATGCGGTGCGCAACGCCGATCTGGGCAAGCTGTTCATCCACCCGCACTACGAGGGTGTGGATCTTGACGACCCCTCGCTCACAGTATGGCAGCGCGGGAACACCACGTTCGTCCTGACGAACGAGCCGCCGTTGCTGCGCAACAACGCCGCTCAGATCGAATCCGCTTACCGCCGAACGTGATTCACAGCTCTGGAAGAGTTGCTGCCGTGGCAGATTGCGCGTACTGCCGCATGAGACGCAGCGCCGTCGCGCGATCCATCTCCGGATCGCGCGCCACGATGCGGTAGCCGAGGTAGTCCTCCATCGCCATCAGCGTCATCGCGATGTCGCGCGCCGGCGCGGAGAGGGTGAACACGCCCGCGTCGGCACCGGCGGTCAGCAGATCCCGGTACAGGCCGACCTGGCGGTGATAGATCCCTTGGACGTCGCGACGCTGGTCGAGCTCGAACCCCGCGGCGAGCACAGCCCGCCAGATGGCCCGCCACTCGGCGTCTTCGGCCCCGGTGGGCAGGCCCGCCGCGATCGTCATCGCCAGCTGCTGCGAGAGGTCGTCGGTCCGCTCCCCGAGACGGCGGCGTTCTTCGTAGAAGCGCACGTCCGAACGGAGCGCCAGCTGGGAAAGCAGCTCGGCCATGTCCTTGAAGTAGTAGCGCACCGCGTTCGCGGTCAGACCGAGCTCGGCGGCCACGTCGGCGAGCTTGAGAGTGGCCAGGTCGTGGCGTTCGATGAGGCCGATCGCCGCATCCATGATGTCGGCGCGTCGCTGCGCCTGGGTGTTCGGCCGACCCATCTGTCTGCACCCCCCTCTCCGGTGTCGTGAGATTGATTCTGCCTTTCCGGTTGCGTGATCCACGACACGGGCGCATAGTTCTTTTCCAATCCGGAAAACAATGGAGCGTGTCATGAGGGCAAGAGACCTCGGCGTCATCATCGGCGACCACCCCACCGGTGCGCACAACGCCATCACCGATGTGCCCGGGGTGCGCGTCGGGCACGTCACCTTGAACGCCGAGGGGCCACCCGCGGTGCACACCGGCGTCACGATGGTCGTGCCACACGACGACATCTGGACCGAGCCCGTGTTCGCCGGTGCGCACCGCCTCAACGGCAGCGGCGAGCTCACCGGTCTGGAATGGATCCGCGAATCCGGCGAGCTGACATCGGTCATCGGGCTGACCAACACCCACAGCGTCGGCGTCGTGCGCGACGAGTTGGTCGCCGCGCAGGTGCGCGCCCGCGGAGACGGCGTCTACTGGTCACTGCCTGTGGTCGGCGAAACCTACGACGGGCTGCTCAACGACATCAACGGTTTTCACGTCCGGCCCGAACACGCCCGCGCCGCGCTGGAGAACGCGTCGGCGCAGCCACCCGCCGAAGGCAACGTGGGCGGCGGCACCGGGATGATCTGCCACGGCTTCAAAGGCGGCATCGGGACGTCGTCACGTGTCACCGAGACCGCAACAGGTCGCTACACGGTCGGCGTCCTCGTTCAAGCGAATCACGGTCGCCGGGAACGCCTGCGCATCAACGGAGTTCACGTCGGCGAGCTCATCGGACCGCAGGCTGTACCGCTGCCCGACCTGCCGCCGCGGTACGAACCCGGATCGGGCTCGATCATCGTCGTCGTCGCGACCGATGCGCCCCTGCTCCCCCACCAGTGCACTCGCCTGGCGCAGCGTGCGGCTCTGGCCGTCGGCCGGCTCGGCGGCACCGGCGAACAGTACAGCGGCGATCTCATGCTGGCGTTCTCGACCGGAAACCGCGGCATCCCCCCGTATGCGTGGGACGAGGACGTGAACACCGCTGCACCGGAGATCGGCGTCCGCATGGTGGCGCCGCAGCTGATGACCCGACTCTTCGACCTGACTATCGACGCCACCGAGGAGGCCATCGTCAACGCGATGGTCGCCGCCACCACGATGACCGGCCGCCACGGCTTCACCGCCCACGCGATCGACCACGACCTGCTCCGCACCGCATTTTCCCTCGAGGAGACCCGATGACCGCCACGACCACTACCGAATCTCGGCGCCTGACAGGACAACTCGGACCCGTCGGAATCGTCTTCATGGTGGTGGCCGCGGCCGCCCCACTGACGGTGATCGGCGGCAACATGCCGTTGGCGATGGGCCTGGGCAACGGTGCGGGCGCACCCGTCGGGTTCGTGATCGCCGCGCTCGTGCTGCTGGTCTTCAGCATCGGATTCGTGACGATGACTCCCCACGTGCCCGAGGCCGGCGCCTTCTTCTCCTACGTCACCGTCGGCCTCGGCGAACGGATGGGCAAGGGCATCGCGGTGGTGGCCCTGATCGCCTACACCGCGATCCAGATCGGCATCTACGGCTACATCGGCTGGGCCATCGCCGACACCGTCGCGCACTATAACGGGCCGGCAATCCCCTGGCCCGCTTACTCTTTCGCCATCCTGGCGATCGTCGCCGTCCTCGGCTACCGGCACATCGACCTGAGCGCCAAGGTCCTCGGCGTCGCGCTGGCGCTCGAGATCGGCATCGTGGTGGTCCTCGACGTCGTGATGGTCGCCACACCCGGGCCGGCCGGCATCACGTTCACCTCGTTCGCCCCGTCGACGTTCACCCAGGGCACCATCGGGATCGCGATCCTGTTCGCGCTGACCGGGTTCATCGGATTCGAGGCCACGGCGGTGTTCCGGGACGAGGCTCGCAACCCCGAGCGGACGATCCCGCGCGCCACGTACGCGGCGGTCATCATCATCGGCGCGTTCTACGCGATCACCGTGTGGGCGTTCGTGGTGGCGCTGGGGCCCGATCAGGTGACCGGCGTGGCACAGAAGACCCTCGACGGCGACGGCAACATGCTGCTGGACACCACCGGCGACATGCTCGGGACCGTGGGCCGCGACATTATCAACGTCCTGCTGCTGAGCAGCCTGTTCGCCTGCGTGCTGTCGTTCCACAACGTGATCGCGCGCTATCAGTTCGTCCTGGCCGGCAAGGGATTGCTGCCGTCGCGACTGGCCACAGTGCACGACGACCATGCATCCCCGTCGTTCTCGTCGCTCGTCCAGACCGTGACAGCAGCGGTCATCGTCGCGGTCCTCGCGCTGCTCGGCATCGACCCGCTGGTCGGCGTGTTCGGTTCGATGGCGGGCGTCGCGACGGTCGGCATGGTGGTGCTGATGTTGACGACGTCTGTTGCGGTGCTGGTGTTCTTCCTTCGTCATCGCGAGCACGGCGGCCTGTGGACGACCCGGATCGCGCCCGCCCTGGCGGTGCTCGGACTGTTGGCAAGCCTGTGGCTGGTGCTGTCGAACTTCACGCTGGTGACCGGAGGCAGCGTCACGCTGAGCACCGTGCTGGCCGCGATCCCGTTCGTCGGCCTCGCGGTCGGCTTCCTGGCGTGGCGGCCGTCGCGATCACTCGCGTGACCCGGTGGCCCCGTCGACGATCATCAGCGCGACGTGCAGGGACGTCATCGATTCCCCGTCGTCGAGGTCGACGCCCACGGCGGCACGGATAGCGGCCAGCCGTTTGTACAGGGCCGGTCTGCTCATGTGCAGACGTTCTGCGAGCGCCGCCTTGTTGCCCGCGAGCCGCAGGTACTCCCGCAGCACCGTCAGGTTGGTGGGCGTGTTCGGGAGGTCCTCGGAGAGCAGGCTTTTGAGTTCGGTCTCGGCGAACTGCTGGACACGCCGATCGTCACGCAGCAGGGACAGCAGGCCGCGTAGCCGGACGTCGGCGGCCCGAAAGTAGGGGCGGTGCCGATCCCCCTGCGCCAGAGCCACTTCGGCAATGTGCGCCGCCTCGGCCAACCCGGATACCGCGTCGGCGATCTGCTCGGCCGGCGGCCCCAGCGCGAGCACCGACGCCGTCGCACCGTCGACTCGTCGCACCTCCTCCCGTAGGCGGGCACCCAAAGCCGCGAGTGCAGCGTCTGTGGCACGAGAGTCCTTGAGGGCGAGGATCATGACGACTTCCGAATCACCCCGCAGCGCGAACAGGCCGGTGTGCCCGGAAGCGTTGACGGTGTGGGCGACAGCCTCGAGGAACGCGATGGCTCGCCGGTGACCGGCCACGGGATCCGATGACGGGGACGGCCGTTCCGCGCGCACCGTGGCCGGAAGATATCGGGAGACCCGCCGCAGCCCCAACGCCTGGGCGCGCGCCGCCAATTCGCGCTCATCGGTGAGGCGCCCGCGCAGAACGTCGTCGATGAGCCCGCTCTGCGCCTGATGCTGCAGGCCCGTTCGGTCCTGCTCGATCATCCGGTGCATGGCCAATGCCGCGGCGGCCCGTTCGAGCACCATCTTCGCGCGGTGCTCGTCGGCTGGTGCGCGCGGCACGACCAGCCGCCCCCACTGCTGGGTGCGAGGTCCGACACCGGTGACCGCCCAGGGCTCCGCTTGCCCGGTGCGTCCCGGACTGCGGCGGGAGCGCCGCTCCCAGTTGTCGAGCAGGTCTGCGGGTATTCCGGCCGATACAGCGAGTGCCTGGTGCGAAAGATCCTCCAGCACAACGGGCTCGGCGAGGATCTGTGCTGCCGCATCGACGATTCCGCCCAGCGAGGCGCGCTTCATGGACAGCTCGGTGAAGGTCTCGTGCACGCGGCGGTCGAAGGCCACCTCGTCGTACTGTTCGGCGACGATGCGGCGGTGCACGGCTTCGGTGATCTCCACGAACCGGACAGTGCGATGCAGGACGACCAGGGCGAGTGCGAGTTCTTCGGCGATGGCGCCGACGCCGGCCGGCAGGGCGGGCACCTGCGTGCCCACCTCCACGATGACGCCGAGTGCACCCGCGTCGGCGAGGCCGCGCAGGTACTTTCGCGGATGGCGGGCCAGCGCCTTACCCGTGGTCAGTACCAGTTCTCCGCCCTGAAGCAGGCTGGAGAGGTCGGCCAGATCGCTGCCGTGGACCCAGCGGATGGTCTCGGCCCACCGCTGATCGCTGAGCACCTCGGGATCGCCCTGCTGCACCACAGGTAGAGCGACGACCTCACTCACGGTCAACGGCATTGACACAGTGTATTCCGGCGGTGCCATTTGGTGACAGTGTGTATCTGCTCTGACCTCGTTCCGCGCGCGAGACTCTCGGTATGGCTGCGCAGATTTCGCATTGGGTCAACGGTGAGGTGTTCGAGGGTGCGTCGGGTGCGTCGGCGCCGGTGACGAATCCGGCGACGGGTGAGGTGACCGGTCAGGTCGCGTTGGCCTCGGTCGCCGACGCCCGCACCGTCATCGACGCCGCCGCCGCGGCGTTCCCCGCCTGGCGCGACACGTCGCTGGCCAAACGCACCCAGGTGCTGTTCCGGTTCCGCGAACTCCTCAACGAGCGCAAAGGCGAACTCGCCGAAATCATCACCAGCGAGCACGGCAAAGTCGTCTCCGACGCCCTCGGCGAAGTCGCCCGCGGCCAGGAAGTCGTCGAGTTCGCCTGCGGTATCCCCCACCTCCTCAAAGGCGGCTTCACCGAAAACGCCTCGACCAACATCGACGTCCACTCCATCCGCCAGCCCCTCGGACCCGTCGGCATCATCTCCCCCTTCAACTTCCCCGCCATGGTCCCCATGTGGTTCTTCCCGCTGGCCATCGCCTGCGGGAACACCGTCGTCCTCAAACCCTCCGAGAAAGACCCCTCAGCAGCACTGTGGCTGGCCCGCCTCTGGGCCGAGGCTGGCCTACCCGCCGGAGTGTTCAACGTCCTCCACGGCGACAAGACCGCCGTCGACGAACTCCTCACCAACCCCAAGATCAAGAGTGTGTCGTTCGTCGGGTCCACCCCGATCGCCCAATACGTCTACGCCACCGGCACCGCCGCCGGCAAACGCGTCCAAGCCCTCGGCGGCGCCAAGAACCACGCCGTGATCCTGCCCGACGCCGACCTCGACCTCGCCGCCGACGCGATGGTCAACGCCGGCTTCGGCTCCGCCGGGGAACGCTGCATGGCCATCTCCGCGGCCGTCGCCGTCGGACCCATCGCCGACGACCTCGTCGCCAAGATCGCCGAACGCGCCGCCACCATCAAAACCGGCGACGGCACCAAAGACTCCGACATGGGGCCCCTGGTCACCCAAGCCCACCGCGACAAAGTCGCGTCCTACATCGACGCCGGCGAAAGTGCCGGAGCGAAGGTCGTCCTCGACGGCCGCACCGTCACCCCTGACGGTGGGCAGGACGGGTTCTGGCTCGGGCCGACCCTGCTCGACAACGTCACCCCCGACATGACCGTCTACACCGACGAGATCTTCGGTCCCGTCCTGTCCGTCGTGCGCGTCGACACCTACGACCAAGCCCTCGACCTCATCAACTCGAACCCCTACGGCAACGGCACCGCGATCTTCACCAACGACGGCGGCGCCGCCCGCCGCTTCCAGAACGAGGTGGAGGTCGGCATGGTCGGCATCAACGTCCCCATCCCCGTCCCCATGGCCTACTACAGCTTCGGCGGCTGGAAAGCCTCCCTCTTCGGTGACAGCCACGCCCACGGCCTCGACGGCGTGCAGTTCTTCACCCGCCAAAAAGCCATCACCACCCGCTGGCTCGACCCATCACACGGCGGCATCAACCTCGGCTTCCCCACCAACTAGCCCCCTCCCCGCGAGCGCGCGTGTCTGCACACGACACACCGGTGTCATACGTGCATTCGCGCGCGCTCGCCACGATCGAAAGAACGCAATGACGTCAACAGTGAGCGCCCTGCCCACCGGCGAAGACCTCGACACGGCTATCGCCCGCGGGCAGCGTGCCTATGATCTGGACCGCCAGCACGTCTTCCACTCGTGGTCGGCGCAGGCTCAGATCAAGCCGATGACCGTGCTCGCGGCGCAGGGTTCCTACGTGTGGGACGGCGAGGGCAACCGCCTCCTCGACTTCTCGTCGCAGCTGGTGAACACGAACATCGGCCACCAGCACCCGAAAGTCGTTGCGGCCATTGCTGAGCAGGCGGCCAAGCTGTGCACGATCGCGCCTCAGCACGTCAACGACGCGCGCTCGGAGGCGGCCCGGTTGGTCGCCGAGCGTACTCCGGGCGACTTGAACCGCATCTTCTTCACCAACGGCGGCGCCGACGCCGTCGAGCACGCGGTGCGCATGGCCCGCCTGCACACCGGTCGCTACAAGGTGCTCTCGCGCTATCGCTCGTACCACGGCGGGACCGAGACGGCGATCAACCTGACGGGCGACCCGCGCCGCTGGCCCAACGACCACGGCAACGCCGGCATCGTGCACTTCGACGGACCGTTCCTGTACCGCTCGACGTTCCACGCCGAGACCGAGGAGCAGGAGACTCAGCGCGCGCTCGAGCACCTCGACCGACTGGTCCGTATGGAGGGCCCGTCGACCATCGCCGCGATCATCCTGGAATCGGTGCCGGGCACCGCGGGCATCATGGTGCCCCCGCCGGGGTACATGGCCGGTGTGCGCGAGATCTGCGATCGCCACGGCATCGTGTTCATCGCCGACGAGGTGATGGCCGGTTTCGGTCGGACCGGACGTTGGTTCGCGATCGAGAACTTCGACGTCGTCCCGGATCTGATCACGTTCGCCAAAGGTGTTACCTCAGGCTATGTTCCGCTCGGCGGCGTGGCGATCAACGACGCGATCTACGCGACGTTCGCCGACCGCGCCTACCCGGGCGGCCTCACGTACTCGGGCCATCCGCTGGCGACCGCTTGCGCCGTCGCGACCATCACCGCGATGGAGGACGAGGGCATGGTGGCCAATGCCGCGCGCATCGGCTCCGACGTGCTCGGCCCCGGCCTGCGTGAGCTAGCCGCTCGGCACCGCAGCGTCGGCGAGGTCCGCGGGCTCGGCGTGTTCTGGGCGATCGAGTTGGTGGCAGACCAGCAGACCCGCGAACCGCTGGCCCCCTATGGCGGTTCCAGCCCGGCAATGAACGCCGTGATCGCGGCGTGCAAGTCCGGTGGGTTGCTGCCGTTCGCGAACTTCAACCGCATCCATGCGGTGCCGCCGTGCAACGTGACCGACGACGAGATCGCCGAGGGATTGCGCATTCTCGACGCCGCGCTGGACGTCGCCGACGAGCACGCGCGCTGAGGGTCGTTCTCAGACAGTCACCGTCGCGTAGGAGACGTCGACGCGATCAGGCACCCACGTGCGGGCCCGGAACACCGGGATGTTGCCCAGCGGCGTGGTGATCCATGATCGCTTGACGTCGACTCTGCCGTCGGGCATGACGAACTGCGTTGTGCCGAATCGGCTGTCGCCCAGCGTCACGATGTTGATGACGGAGCCGACGAGCGGGACGTCACCCTTGGCGGTTCCGCCGTCACCGTCGACGATGTTGGTGACGAGCACCGCCTCGCTGCGGATTCCGTACAGGTCGTCTTGCGTCATCACGTCGGCGTCGACACGACCAATGCGAGTGCCCTTGGCGTCGTAGACGTCGAACTGCTGATAGCCCTGGTACTGGATCTCCCTGGGCGGCAGACCGTTCACGCCGACGGGTTGCAATGCCGAGACCGGAACCAGCGTCAGGCCGCGTGACACCTTCAGCGGTTGCGTCGACGGTGGCTCCGATGCGTCGATGAAGGTCTTGGTGCTCGTCTGCACCCCGCTCGGGCCGACCTGTTGGACGATGACCACGTCACCCGCCGGCGACGGAAGGGATTGGTAGAGAACGTAGTTGTCATCGTTGCCCGCATAGACGACGTTGTAGACCGAACCCACCGGAGGAATCTGGCCGTCGCCGGTGCCGACGTCGACACCGTCGTTGGCGGTGACCAGGATCGCCTGGGTGTACGTGCCCAGGATGTCCGAGGTGGTCGTGAAGACGCCCTCGAAGGTCCCGACCTGGGTGCCCGTCGAATCGAAGATCCCGAAGACCTGTCGGCCTTGGATGCTGGTGAACAGCGGCTGAATTCCGCTTGTGCCCGTGATGGTTTCACCGTCGGGATCAGCGGGTGCGATGCTGTAACCGTTGGTCAGCTTCACAGGTCTGTTGTCGAAAGTGTGGTCGGCGATGCCGGCGGCGCCGTCGAACGTCAGAGGCAGCGGGATGCTGCCGAACGGGGTGACGATCTTGAAGGAGATCACGTCTCCGGTTGCCGTCGGCATCGACGAATAGGCCCATCCGACGGGACCGACCGTGAACGTGGCGATCAGCGATCCGACCGGTGGGACCTGCCCCGGCCCGGTTCCGACGTTCGCTCCCCCGTTGTCGGTGACGAGCAGCGAGGTGTAGTTGTAGCCCAGCCCGCGCCCGACCAGCGCGTCGAATTCACCGACCGATTCTTTGGTGCGCGGATCGACGATGTCGAACTTCTGTTGGCCCTGAACGAGACTCGGCGCGCCGGGCAGGTAGGTCCAGCGGCCGTAGAACGATGTGATGTCCTCCGTGGAGTCGGGCAGCAGGCTGTAGCCGTTCAACTTCAATCGCGGTGGCGCGGCAGTGGGGCTCGGCATGCCGATGTTGAGCACCGACACCGCGACCGCGAGGCCGACCTCGAGCACCGATGTGAGCGCAAGGCTCACCACACCAGGCGGCACATCGCCTGCTGCGCGCATCTCCGCTCGCTTGACCAGCGGTGTGGATGCGACGGTGACGGTCTCCGTCTCGGCCTTCCAGCGGGGTTGGCGAGCCGTCATCGGACGGCTTGTATCATTTCGCCTTTCGCTCAATGCTGGCCGCGGTTGACGCTCCGTGGCGGGCATCCGCGTGCGCGGTGCGGCGTCGCCCGCCGGCGTATCAGCCGCGTCGTCGGCGGCGCTCTGGCGCGCCTCCCGGCGAGCTGCCAGACTGCTGCGCCGAGGCTGGTGCGACTCGGCCTTGTCGTCACCGCGCTCCCGCAGCGGTCGCGCGCCACCGGATCGTGGCGCTTCTTTGGCAGCCGTCTGCGAGGAGTCGGCCGACGACGAATCCGGCGCCGCAGATGCCATGGGACAACTCGTCATCACCGCGGCGCCCATCCCGAAGAAGACCGCCAGCGCGCCCACCCGTCCGATAACCCGCGAAGCATTCATCGCGTCGAAAGTAACCGGTGATTAGCTGGTCCGCGCGGTTTCTCGCCGCGGCATTCCAGCGGCCCGGAAATGTCGGTGGTCGAATGTATGTTCGAGTCATGTCGGAGGTGCGGGAGGCGGTGGCGGTCCTACGGTCCGCGGTCGATGGCGTGCTCGCTGCCGATCTGGACCTCGCGACCGCCGCGGACGTGGTGGAGCTGCTCGACGAGATCGAAGCGGCCGGGTGTCGGCTGCCGGCGGCCCGCAATCGTGGGTTGGCGCGGCTGCAGGCCGAGACGACTCCGCAGAAGATGGGCGCCAAGAACTGGAAAGACGTCCTGGCTGTGCGCTACCGGATCAGCGGTCCGGAAGCGAATCGCCGGTTGACCGAGGCCGCGCTGCTCGCCCCGCGGCAGTCGATGACCGGAGCGCTCCTGCCCCCGGTGCTGGAGGCGACCGCGGCCGCGCAAGCCGAGGGCCGGATCACCCCCGAACACGTGGAGGTGATCCGTAAAGCGGTCAAGAAACTGCCCGGGTTCGTCGACGCCGCGACGCGGGAGCAGTTCGAGGCTGATGTAGCGCGTATCGCCTGTGGTGCCGGCCCGAAGGCCACCGACGATGCCGCGGAGTTGGAGTTGTTCCTGCTCGATCAGGACGGCCCCGAACCCGACGACACCGAACGCACCCGCAAACGGAGTCTCAAGAAATCTCGGCAGGGTCGCGAAGGGATGACGGCGTGGCAGGGAGATCTGACCCCGGAAGCCGCCGCGGTGTGGGAAGCGATCTTCGCCCGCTACGCCGCCCCCGGCATGTGCAACCCCGACGACCCCGAACCCTGCATCTCCGGCACCCCCACCCAAGAGCAGATCGACAACGATCACCGCAGCCTCGCCCAACGCCAACACGACGCCCTGCTGGCGGTGGGGCGCATCGCGTTGATGAGCGGCGAGTTGGGTCAGCTCAACGGATTACCGGTGACCGTGATCGTGCGCACCACCCTCCAAGACCTCGAATCCCGCGCCGGGATCGGCGTGACCGGTGGCGGCACCCGCCTGCCCATCAAAGATGTGATCCGGATGGGCGCGCACGCGAGCCACTATCTGGCAATTTTCGACCGCGCCACCGGCGCGGCGCTGGACCTGTTCCGGGCGCGGCGAACGGCATCAGCGGCGCAGCGGATCATGCTGATCGGCCGCGAGGGCGGCTGCACCAAACCCGGCTGCCCTGTCGGTGCGTACGGCTGCCAGGTCCACCACGTCACACAGGATTGGGCCGATGGCGGGCTCACCAACATCGACGACCTCGGCCTGGCCTGCCCACCCGACAACCGCTCCGTCACACCCGGCGGCTGGACCACATCCATGAACGCCCGCCACGAAGTCGAATGGACCCCACCACCCGAGCTCGACACCGGACAAACCCGCATCAACACCCACCACACCCCCGAACGCCTCCTCCGCCCTGACGAGGTGGACGAGCCCGAAACGTCCACCGCGAAACCAGCCGATCCGGTCGCCGATATGGAGGCTTACCCATCGACCCCATCAGGCGACCCCGCAGAACCCGGCGGACCCGCACCACCCGACAACCAAGTGGCCTGAGGGTCGGGCATGAACAACCGACGCGTCCCATGGCGCGGAGCGGTTCTCGAGGAATGCCCTACGGCTTGCTCGAATCCGACGGCGACACCGCCAAGGTGACGGGGCCGTCTCGTTCGGGTGGCGAAGTGGTGTCACAGAGTTTCTGACGGGTCCGCCTGCTGACATCATCGGACGAGTGGCGCCGTACACCGTCAGGATGACGGACAGCAGACTGGCAGTTCGCCTTGCGGCGTTGGCGTCGCTGGGCGCTGCCATCATTCACATCGCAGTCGTTCCCACGCACTGGCAGGAGTGGGCTCCTTCCGGCGCGTTCTTCTTCCTGCTGGCCCTCTTCCAAGTGATCTGGGCTCGATCGGTTCTGGTGCACACCACCATTTCGGTACTGACGGCCGGAGTTCTGATCAACGCCGGCGCACTTGTCTTGTGGGCGGTTTCCCGCACCGCGGGAGCTCCCTTCGGCCCGAATGCCGGACACGTCGAACTGATTGCCGGCGCTGACGTGTGCGCCGCGCTGCTCCAGATATATGTCGTGATGGGCGCGGGCTGGGTGTGGTACCGCGGCCTGCGCGGAGCGCCCGTGCCGGCGTTCGCCGGCGCCGCGATCCTCGTCGGCGCCGTCGGCGTTGTCGCGATGGCATCGACAGTGGGCGCGGCCTCCGGCCTCCAGCACGGCAGTCATCACACCGGCGACCATGGACCGGCCGGTCACACCGACGGCGGTGGCGCTCCCGAGGCAGCGACTCCCCCGCCGGCCCTGCGCCCCGTCCAGTCACCCTCGGCCACAACCGAACCGATCCCCTCGGCGGTACCCCTGAGCGGTCACGCGGCTCACAACCACGCGCACTGACCGGCCGGTCACCCGGTACTGAGAACGGCGCGCGTGCTGGACTCCGGGCGCAGGTCGAGTCGACGCAGCAGCTGCGCGTTCAACGCCACCACGACCGTCGACAACGACATCAGGACCGCGCCGACCGACATGGGCAGGACGAACCCGACGGGCGCCAGCACCCCAGCAGCCAACGGCACTGCGATGAGGTTGTATCCCGCTCCCCACCAAAGGTTCTGCTTCATCTTGCGGTAGCTCGCGCGGGACAGCTCGATCACCGACAGCACCGAGCGTGGGTCGGAGCTGGCCAGGATCACCCCTGCCGAGGCGATCGCCACGTCGGTGCCGGCCCCGATCGCGATGCCGACGTCGGCAGCGGCCAGCGCGGGTGCGTCGTTGACCCCGTCGCCGACCATGGCAACGCTTCTGGCTTCACGCTGCAGGTCAGAAACCCTGGCGGCCTTGTCTTCTGGACGCACACCCGCGAACACCCGGTCGATACCGAGCTCCCGCCCGACGGCCTCCGCAACGGCTTCGGCATCCCCGGTGATCATCACCACTTCGATCCCGAGCTGGTGGAGAGCGTCGACGGCATCGCGGGATTCCGGCCGGATGTCGTCAGCGAGGCGAAGGCCGCCGATCACCACGCCGTCGCGAACCACGTGCAGGATGATCGCGCCGTCGACACGCCACGTGGTGGCGGCGGCGATCTCCGTGGCACCGACCTCGTCGAGCAAGCGAGGCCCACCTACACGGATTTCGCGACCGTCGACGGTCGCCGTGACCCCGACTGCAGGAGATGACGAAAACGCAACCGCCGAGGGCACTTCGAGGCCGCGATCGCGAGCAGCCCGCACGATGGCCTTTGCCAGGGGATGCTCGCTGTCAGCCTCGGCCGCGGCAGCCAGCGCGAGCACCGTATCGTCATCGAGACCGGCCTCGGAGTCGATGGCGGTCACCGTGGGCTCGCCCGTGGTGAGGGTGCCCGTCTTGTCGAACAGCACCGCGTCGACGGTGCGCATCCCTTCCAATGCCAGCCGGTCCTTGACGAGGACACCGCCACGCGCAGCCCGCTCGGTGGCGATCGACACCACCAGGGGAATCGCCAATCCCAACGCGTGCGGGCAGGCGATGACGAGCACGGTGATCGCTCGCACCACCGATGCATCCGGATCCCCGACAAGTGCCCACACGACTGCCGTGACAGCAGCGGTCAGCAAGGCGAACCAGAACAACCAACCGGCGGCTCTGTCGGCGAGGCGCTGGGCGCGCGACGACGAATTCTGCGCCTCGGCGACCAGGCGCTGGATACCTGCCAGGGCGGTGTCGTCGCCGGTGGCGGTGACCTCGACGCGCAGGCCGGAATCGGTGGCGACGGTGCCCGCCGTGACCGCGTCACCCACGGCGCGGGTGACGGGACGCGATTCACCGGTCACCATCGACTCGTCCATGTCCGCTCGTCCGTCGACGATCACGCCATCCGCGGGGACGCTGCCACCGGGTCGGACGACGACCACATCGCCGACCTGCAGGTCTGCCGGTGCGACGGTCACCGTCCGGTCGCCGTCGACTCTCTCCGCCTCGTCGGGAAGTAAGGCGGCAAGCGAGTCCAGAGCAGAGGTCGTCTGGGCGAGCGAGCGCATCTCCACCCAGTGCCCGAGCAGCATGATGACGATGAGCAACGCCAGTTCCCACCAGAACTCGAGTTCGTGGTGCAGCAGGCCCAGACTCGCGCCCCACGACGCAGTGAATGCGACGGTGATCGCGAGGCCGATCAACAGCATCATTCCGGGCTTGCGTGAACGGATTTCGCTGACGGCACCGGTGAGGAAAGGACGCCCACCGATGACGTACATCACCGTGCCGATCAGCGGTGCGATCCACTGTGCGCCGGGGAAGCTGGGCACGTCGTAGCCGACGAGCATGGCGAACATGGCCGAGAACGCGACGACGGGAATCGCCAGAATCAGATTGACCGAGAACAGCTTTCGGAACTGAGCTGCGTGGTCAGCGCCGTGACCGGCATGCTCGTGCGTCACCGTCATGGTCGTCCTCCGCGTTCATCGCATACCCCCACGGGGTATACGAACAGCTGCGTCCCGGAAGACATTCCCCGACGGGCGGAGCGCTACTGCGATTCGCGAAAATACGGCTCGACGGTGCCGCTGAGCTTCACGACCATCGGATTGCCGCGGCGGTCCCTGGCAGTAGGGACTTCGACGCGCACCCAACCCTCGGCCACGTCGTACTCGTGGACATTCGTCCTTTCGACGCCGTTAAAGCGGATGCCCACGTCGCGGGTGAGTACCTCTTCGTCGTAGAAGGGGCTGCGCGGATCGATGGAGAGGTGATCCGGCGGAACGTCTGGGGTCTGATCCTCTGCCATGGCCCAAGAACCTACGCGATCGGGTGGGGGCGGGCCGAAATCAGACCCTTCGAACAGCAAGAAACCCGCCGGGACCGAGGTCCGAGCGGGTTTCTCGTTGTGGAGCTAAGGGGATTCGAACCCCTGACCCCCACACTGCCAGTGTGGTGCGCTACCAACTGCGCCATAGCCCCGGATTGTTGTGCTCATCGAAGCTACACCACGACCTGGTTCCGCTCAAAATCGCAGGTCACGGGCATTCCCCGCCGGCTTCGGGACCGAGCGGCCGCACCTCGGTCCGCTCGCGCACGACCCGGGGCCGGGTTTCCGGCGCGAACACCCAGCCGATGCAGGCCACGCCCAGGATGACGCCACTGACCAGGAACGCCAGCCCGTAGGACGTGTACTGCGCGATCAGCCCGACCAGCAGCGACCCGCCGATCGATCCGAAATCGGCCATCATCTGGAACGTCGCGATCGCCGTCCCGCCGCGCGACTTGCTGCCCACCACGTCGGCGACCGCGGCCTGCTGCGGCGAGACGAACACCCCGGTGGCCGCTCCAGCGACGTAGGCCGCCGCCAGGAACACCGGCAGCGACGTGGTGAACCCCACCAGCGCCGTCGACACCGCCGCCAGGCTCAGCCCGAAGATCAACAGCTTGCGCCGTCCCAGCCGATCCGACAGGTATCCGCTCGGGATCACCACCGAGATGTTGCCGACCGCGAACGCGGTCAACGCCACTCCTGCCGCACCCGGCCCGCGTCCGAGCACCTCCACCACGAACAGCGGCACGAGCGCGATCCGCAGCCCGAACGACGCCCACCCGGTCGCGAAGTTCGACAGCAGCGCCGCCCGGTAGGCCCGATGCCGGAACACGGTCCGGAACGGCAACGGCTCCTCGACGTCGTCGTCCGACTGCGTGATGACCGTCGAGTTGCGCAGACTCACGAACACCACCGCCGCCGCGACCAGCAGCGCCGCGCCGTAGATCAGGAACGGCGCCGACAACCCCAGTCCCGCGGTCAGACTCCCCAGGATCGGCCCGCCCACCGAACCGACCATGAACCCCGACGAGAACAGCCCGGCCACCCGGCCCCGCGCGTCCGGTGGTGAAATGCGGATCAGCAATCCCAGCGACGACACCGTGAACATCGCCGATCCGATACCGCCCAGAGCGCGGAAAACCAATAGCTGCCAATAGGTTTCGGCGAACGCACACGCGGCCGTGGACACCGCGACGATCAACAGTCCGCTGATGTAGACGCGCCGCTCCCCCAGCCGTTGCACCAGCATCCCCGCGGGCGGCGCGCCCACGAGCCGCAGCACCGCGAACGCCGTGATGACGAACGTGGCGGCACTGATGCTCACGCCGAAGTGCCGGGCGTACTGCGGCAGCACAGGGGCCACCACGCCGTAGCCCAGCGCCACCACCACGTTGGCGGCAACGAGCACCCACACCTCGCGCGGTAGACGCGGGGTCGTGCGACTGTCGCCGTCGGCGACAGAACTCACGAAATGACCGCCGACACCACTTCTCGCGCCGCCTCCTGCACCTCGGCGAGATGGTCAGGGCCGCGGAACGATTCGGCGTAGATCTTGTACACGTCCTCGGTGCCCGACGGCCGCGCCGCGAACCACGCGTTCTCCGTCGTCACCTTCAGTCCGCCCAGCGGTGCCCCGTTACCCGGCGCACTCGTCAGCTTCGCGGTGATCGGCTCGCCCGCCAACTCGGTCGCGCTCACCTGCTCGGGCGACAGCTTGCCCAACCGCGCCTTCTGCTCGCGGTTGGCCGGTGCATCGATACGCGCATACGTTGGCGCACCATATTTTTCAGACAGTTCCCGGTAGCGCTGCGACGGCGTGGAGCCGGTCACCGCGAGGATCTCGGACGCCAGCAGCGCCAGGATGATGCCGTCCTTGTCGGTGGTCCACACCGACCCGTCCCGGCGCAGGAACGACGCGCCGGCACTCTCCTCGCCACCGAACCCGATCGTCCCGCCGACGAGCCCGTCGACGAACCACTTGAAGCCCACCGGCACCTCGACGAGCGTGCGCCCCAGACCGGCGACCACACGATCGATGATCGACGAGCTCACCGCCGTCTTGCCGACCGCCGTCTCGGCCGCCCACTCCGCCCGGTGCGTGAAGAGATAGTCGATCGCCACGGCGAGGTAGTGGTTCGGGTTGAGCAGACCCCCGTCGGGGGTGACGATGCCGTGCCGGTCGGAGTCCGCGTCGTTGCCGGTGGCGATCTGGTAGCTGTCGCGATTCGCAATGAGTGACGCCATCGCGTTCGGGGAGCTGCAGTCCATCCGGATCTTGCCGTCGGTGTCGAGCGTCATGAACCGCCACGTCGCATCGACCAGCGGGTTGACCACGGTGAGCGCCAGGTTGTGCCGCTCGGCGATCGCTCCCCAGTAGTCCACGCTGGCGCCACCCAGCGGGTCGGCGCCGATGCGGATGCCCTCGGCGGAGATGACGTGCATGTCGACCACGTTCGGCAGGTCGGCGACGTATGCCTCGAGATAGTCGTGACGTTGCACGGTGGTCAGCGCCCGCGCCAGCGGTATGCGCTTGACACCCTTCAACCCGTCGCGCAGCAACTCGTTCGCGCGACGCGCGATCACTCCGGTCGCGTCGGTGTCCGCGGGGCCGCCGTTGGGCGGGTTGTACTTGAAGCCGCCGTCGCGCGGCGGGTTGTGCGACGGCGTCACGACGATGCCGTCGGCGAGCGCGCTGTCGCGGCCCCGGTTGTAGGCCAGGATCGCGTGGCTGACCGCCGGCGTCGGGGTGTAGCGATCGGCCGAATCGATCATCGTGACAACGTCATTGGCGGCCAGCACCTCCAGCGCCGACACCCAGGCCGGCTCGGACAGCGCATGGGTGTCCCGCCCGATGAACAGCGGACCCGTGGTGCCCTGGGCCGCGCGGTACTCGACGATCGCCTGCGTGGTCGCCAGGATGTGCGCCTCGTTGAAGGCCGCATCCAGGCTCGAGCCGCGATGCCCCGACGTGCCGAAGGCGACCTGCTGATCGACGTCGTCGGGATCGGGGACGACGGAGTAGTAGGCCGTCACCACCGCAGCGATGTCGATGAGGTCCTCGGGTTGCGCCGGCTGGCCGGCACGTGGGTTCGCAGCCATGGAATCGATTCTGCTACGCCACGCGCCCCCGCAACACCGGGGACCGGTGACAAGTCGCGATACTGTGCGCCATGGCCACAGACCGGCGCGAATTGGCCGCGGTGTTCGCCGGCGGCGCCGTCGGCACCCTGGCCCGCGCGGGCCTGGAGGAACTCGCGGCCGGTGACCCGGCGCGCTGGCCGTGGCCCACGTTCACGGTCAACATCGTCGGCGCATTCCTGCTCGGACTGTTCGTCACCCGCCTGCTCGAACGTCTGCCAGTGTCAAGCTACCGGCGACCGTTCCTGGGCACCGGGATCTGCGGAGGGCTCACGACGTTCTCCACCATGCAGGTCGAGACCATCAAGATGCTCGAGCACGGCCACTACGGGTTGGCCCTCTCCTACACCGCGGCCAGCGTGACCGCCGGCCTGGTGGCGGTCTACCTCGCGACGGCGCTGGTCCGCCGGGTGCGGACACGTCGATGACCGCGCTGGTGTGGTTCGGCGTCGCCCTGCTCGGCGGCCTGGGCGCGGTCGCCCGCCTCGCCGTCGACAAGGCCGTGTCGCGGCGCATCAGCCGGCCGTTCCCGTTCGGGACGCTCGTCGTCAACATCAGCGGCGCGTTCCTGCTCGGCGCGTTCGCCGGGTTGGCACTGCGTCCTCACGTGGCGCTGCTGGTCGGCACGGCCTTCGTCGGCTCGTACACGACCTTTTCCACGTGGATGCTGGAGACGCAGCGGCTGGCCGAGGAACGTCAGCTGGTCTCGGCGCTGGCCAACATCGGGGTCAGCATGGTCATGGGTCTGCTCGCCGCGTGGCTCGGGCAGCGACTGGGAGCCGCGCTGTGACCGAGATACACACGCTCACAGCCTATTTCGCCGAACGACAACGGACAGACGGCCGCTTCGTTGCCGACGCGCTGGCCGAGCTCTTCGCCCGGGACAACGTCGCGGCCAGCATCTGCCTGCGCGGCATCGCGGGATTCGGCACCACGCACGTGCTGCGCACGGACCGCTCGTTGACGCTGTCCGAAGACCCTCCGGTGACGGTGACGGTTGCCGACCGCCCAGAGCGGATCCGGGCGCTTTCCGACGGGGTCGTCACACTGGCCCAACGCGGACTAATCACTCTCGAGCGGTCGTGGCTGGCACCGGAGGTCCCGACCGGCGACGAGCCGGTGCGGCTGTCCCTTCTCCTCGGGCGAAAGCAGCCGGCCGCCGGCGCACCGGGCTATGTGGCGGTGTGCGAGGTCCTGCACCGACGCGACTTCGTCACCGCCGACGTCTTCCTCGGCGTCGACGGCACCGTCTCAGGTCAGCGCCGCCGGGCGCGGTTCTTCAGCAGCAACACCGATGTTCCCGTGCTCGTCACCGGCGTCGGTCCACGCGCGCAGGCGTCGGCCGCGCTCGACGAACTCACGGCCCTGCTGGGCACCGCACTGATCAGCATCGCCCCGGTCGTGGTCTGCAAGGTCGACGGCCGCACGGTCGCCGAGCCCCCCGGCCACTGGCGCTCGCGCAAGATCACGGTGCACACCAACGAGGACACCCGATACGGGGGCCGCCCCGTGCACCGCGAGCTCATGACGCGACTGCGTGCGACCGAGCACGCCGGCGGTGCCACCACGCTGCGCGGGCTGTGGGGATTCCGTGGCGATCAGCGCCCACACGGCGACCACTTCCTGCAGCTGGGGCGCCATGTGCCGGTGACGACCACGCTGCTCAGCAGCGGCGGCGCGGCCGCCGCCGACTACGCCGTCGTCGACCAGGTGACCGCGGAGCACGGGCGTGGTCACCTGTGAACCGATCGCCGCGCTGATCGCCGTGCACGACGGCCACCGGCGGGGCAGCCTCACACCCGGGTGATCAACCCGCCAGCAGCGCCACTCCCCCGATCGCCAACGCGATCACCTTGACCGCCTCCAGCCCGACGTACCCGAGATGCGCGCGAGACCGCGGACCGTCCTCCCCGGCCAGCACGCGATCAGAGCGGCGGGTGAGCGCCGGGCGGACCAGCAGCACCTGAACGGCCAGCATCACGACCGCCGTCACCGCCGCGGTCAGCGCCACACCGGTCACGTGGGCGGTCAGGACGCCGGCAATCACCGCCACCGCGAGCACGACCTCGCAGGCGTTGAGGGCACGGAAGACCAAGCGGCCGATCCCGAGCCCCACGGGCAGTGTGACGCCCGGCGCGCGGAACTTCAGCGGGGCTTCGAGGAAGGAAATCGCCAGCACCATGCCCAACCAGGTGAACGTCGCCGCCACCGCGACAGCCGAACCAGCGTGCACATCGGCGAGCTTAGGAGGTGGCACGCTGAGGCGATGGACCGTGTCGCCGAACTCCAGCGCTGGGCCGATTCAGGGGCCGTCTGGGAGGTGATCGGCCGCTCCCCGGACGCCGTCACCGTGGCGCTGCTGCGTTGCGACGGGGGTGAGGAGGCGGCGCGCTTCACCAGTTCCGATCCGGAGCTGTTGGCCTATCTGGCCGACCGCGACCGCAGTGATGGGTGAGAGGTCAGGCGTGGGATTTCTTCTTGCCGAACGGTAGAACCGACACGATCCCGACGACCAGCGCACCGACGATCAGTCCGATCACCGCCGAGGCCGCGGTGTTGACCAGCCAGGCCAGCACCGCACCGACCCCACCCACGTGGTGCACGGCCTCCTCGGCGTGGTGCACCAGGGAGTAGGGGCCGTGCCAGCCGAGGGTGTCGGTGCCGACGAGCAGGATGTGCCCGCCCACCCACAGCATCGCCGCCGTTCCGACGACGGACAGGAAGCTGAGCAGCTTCGGCATGCCGGCCACCAGCCCACGCCCGATGCGCTGGACGAAGCTACTTGACCGCTGAGTGAAGTGGAGCCCGACGTCGTCCATCTTGACGATGCCGGCGACCACGCCGTAGACCGCCACCGTGATCACCACCGCGACGACGAGCAGAATGATGAGCCTCGGCCAAAACGATTCGGAGGCAACTTCGTTCAGCGCGATAACCATGATCTCGGCGGAGAGGATGAAGTCGGTGCGGATCGCGCCCGCCACCATCTGCTTCTCGGCGTCCGGCCCCTGCGCGGAGGCGGTCCCGTGGTGGCCGCCGTGGCCCAGCAGCTTGCCGAACACCTTCTCGGCGCCCTCGTAACACAGGTACGTCGCGCCGAGCATAAGGATCGGCGTGAGCAGCCAGGGCGCGAACTGACTGAGCAGGAGCGCCGCCGGCAGGATGAAGACGATCTTGTTGCGCAGCGAGCCGACGGCGATGCGCTTGATGATGGGCAGTTCGCGCTCGGCGGTGACACCATGCACGTACTGCGGCGTCACCGCCGTGTCGTCGATGACGACCCCGGCAGCCTTGGCGGTCGCTCGCCCCGCGGCTGCGCCGACATCGTCGACGGACGCGGCCGCCAGTCGGGCCAGTGCCGCGACATCGTCGAGCAGGGCGAACAGCCCCCCGCTCACCGGACGCTCCTGATCGCACCTGCGGTCATGGCGGGAAGAGTACCCCCAGCAACCAGTCAGGAGTTTCCCAGCGCCCAACGCACCGGATAAGCGCTCGCCGGTTGTCGGAGCAGCGTGCTACTTTGCGCTGAGATCGTCGGGGGGCAGCGCAATGGTTCGCCGACACAGGGGGGTGCCACATGCGCAAGGCCATCCGCCCGTGGCTGACAGTGGGGGTGGCCGCCGTCGGCGCGGGCACCATCGTCGTCGCACCATCTCCGGTATCGGACGACCAAGTGCGCGTTGAGAATTCAGCCGTGGTTCAGCATGTCACGCAGAGTCCGCTGCAGTACTACCCCGAGGTGCTGTCGCGCTCGCTGACCAACGCCGGGCGTCTCGTCGACGAGTACCTCGAGGACCCTCTGCCCGTTGTTCGGGCGATCGCCGACAACCAGCATCATGGAATCGTCGAGATACTCCGCGCCGCCGCCGAACTGGACCCCGAGGCGTTCGCTCACGCCGTCCTCGCTGCGGCCAACCAACCGGTCGCCAGCCTCGGCCGCGTGGTCGGCAGCGGCGAGCCGTTCCGCACAGCCAACAGCCTGCTGGTCAGACTGACCATGCCCGCAGCCAGTGGCGTGCTGGCCGGCGGTGCCGGCGCGGCCGAGGTCGTCGGCGCGGCGACCGATCTGGACCCTGTACGTGCCGTCGGCGCGTTGGCCAACATCCCGGCACGCACTGTTGACGGACTGCTCAACGGCCGCGTCGACGGCCAGCGCGACGAGTACTTCGGCCTGCTCGGCTCCGTCGTGGAAGCTCCTGTCACTGACCAGATCTCGGGGCCTGTCGACTATCTGATCCATTCCTTGCGCGACATGGGCGAGACGATCGCCGCCCCGCCGTCGACTGCCGACACGCTGGCCGATCCGGCCGCGGCGCCCGTCCTGGACACCCCGACATCGACGGTGCGCGAGGACGGCGACGCCGATGACGACGGCTCGGCCGCCGCGGAGGGGTCTGCCGCGGCGGAGGGCTCTAACACCGCTCCCGCGCGGGGCCGGGCGACGCACAGACGCCACGGCGCGACACCGCGCCACGCGGCGGAATCATCGGTCCCCCGCCACGCACGCGGAACCGATGCTTCAGCGGACGACGGCCCCTCGGCGTAGCGCGGGGAGTTTCGGGTCGCGGAGGCTCGGGTATCTGCGGGGCACCCTTCGACAGATTGGTGGCCCATGAAATCCCATCCGAGGACTCGACTGGCTGTGTTCGGCGGCGCGACGCTGCTCGTGTTCGCCGTCGGCTGCGGCGGCGGTGACAGCGGCGATTCGAGCAGCACCTCGTCGACCACCGAGAGCAGCACCACGAGCACCACGACACCGGCTAGCAGCACCGCGCCGTCGATGAGCACGAGCCCGGCACCCGGCGGTGCGACCGGAGGCGGCGACGCCAACGGTGGCGGCGGTTCGGTTCCCGGCGGAGCGACCGGCGGCGGCGACGCCAACGGTGGCGGCGGTTCGATCCCGGGCGGCCCGACCGGCAGCGGCGGCCCCGGCGGTGGCGGCGGCTCCATCCCAGGCGGCCCGACCGGCAGCGGCGGCCCCGGCGGTGGCGGCGGCTCCATCCCAGGTGGCCCGACCGGCAGCGGCGGCCCCGGCGGTGGCAGCGGCTGCGTGCCCGGCGTCGGCTGCGTGACAGTCCCCTGAGTTCGTCCATGGCATCGTCTCGTCCCGCCGTGTTGTTCGACGTCGACGGCACCCTAGTCGACTCAAACTACCTGCACATCTACGCCTGGATTCGCGCCTTCGATGCAGAAGGCGTGGGTGTCGAGGCGTGGCGGATCCACCGGTGCATCGGCATGGACGGCACGACGCTCGTGAAGACCCTGGCCGGTGACGACACCGGCCAGGGTCAGCTCGATGAACTCAAGAACAAGCACAGCGAGTTCTACCGGGAGAGTGCGCATCTGCTCACTCCCCTTCCCGGCGCGCGCGACCTGCTGCGGCGCATCGCCGACCTCGGCCTACAGGTGGTGCTCGCGACCTCTGCACCCGACGACGAATTGAGCACGCTGCGTGAGGTTCTCGACTGCGACGACGTGGTGTCGGAGGTGACGTCGTCCGAGGACGTCGACACGGCCAAGCCGCAACCCGACATCGTCGAGGTCGCACTGGACCGGGCCGGCGTCACCGCGGCCGAGGCGGTGTTCGTCGGCGACGCGGTCTGGGACTGTGAGGCGGCCCGCCGAGTGGACCTGACCTCGGTCGGCGTCCTGTCCGGCGGTGTGTCGAGGGGCGAACTGTCCGAGTCGGGCGCGGCTGCCGTGTTCGAGAACGCCGCTGACCTGTTGGCGCACCTCGACGCGACGCCGATCGGAAAGCTCGCCGCTAGCTCCTGAGCGCGGCCAGTCTGCGTCGTGACGCCGGGCTGGGCACGTGCTGCGGCCACCAGAACCACCGGCCGAGCATCGTGGCCATCGCCGGGGTCATGAAGGAGCGCACGATCAGGGTGTCGAACAGCAGACCCAACGCGATCGTGGTGCCGACCTGGGCCATCACCGCCAGGTCACTGAAGGCGAACGAGGCCATCGTGAACGCGAACACCAGCCCCGCCGACGTGACCACCGATCCGGTGCCCGCCATCGCGCGGATGATGCCCGTCTTCAACCCGCCTTCCTTCTCCTCTTTGAACCGTGAGACGAGCAGCAGGTTGTAGTCCGAGCCGACGGCGAGCAGCAGGATCACCGACATCGGTAGCACCATCCAGTGCAGCTCGAGACCGATGAGGTGCTGCCAGAGCAGAATCGACAGACCAAAGGACGCACCGAGGGACAGCAGCACCGTGCCGACGATCACCGCCGCGGCGATCGCGGCGCGGGTGATGATCAGCATGATGACGAAAATCAAGGTGACGGCGGCGATTCCGGCGATCAGCAGGTCGTAGTGCGAGCCGTCCTTCATGTCCTTGTACGTGGCTGCGGTGCCCGCGAGGAAGACCTTCGACCCCTCCAGCGGAGTGCCCTTGATCGCCTCCTTGGCCGCCGTCTTGATCGGGTCCACCTTGTCGAGGCCCTCGATGGTCGCCGGGTCACCCTCGTGGCTGATGATGAACCGCACCGATTTGCCGTCGGGTGAGATGAACTGCGCGATGCCGCGCTGAAAGGCCTTGTTGGTGAACACTTCCGGCGGCAGATAGAACGAATCGTCGTTGCGGGAGTCGTCGAAGGCGTCCCCCATCGCCGACGCGTTGTCCTGCTGCGCCGCCATCTGGTCCTGCATGCCCTTCTGGGACTGGTACATCGTCAGCATCATCGACTTCATCGACCGCATGGTCTCGATCTGAGAAGGCAGCAGCTCCACCAGCTGGGGCATCAGCGTGTCGAGGCGTTCCAGGTCGGGGACGATATTGGCGATGTCGTCGCTCATCGTGTTGATGCCGTCGAGGGTGTCGAACACCGAGCGGATGGCCCAGCACACGGGGATGTTGTAGCAGTGCGGTTCCCAGTAGAAGTAGCTGCGCAGCGGACGGATGAAATCGTCGAAGTTGGCGATGTTGTCCCGCAGCGTCGCGACGTCGACGGCAGTGTCTTTGGTCTTGAGCACCAACTGGTGCGTGGTGTCACGCATCTGCTGGGTGATGCCGTACATCTTCTGCATCGTGTCGATGGTCTTCTGGATCTCGTCGGCCTGGGTGAGCATGTCACCCATCCGGTCCTGCTGATACTTCTGGTTCAGCTGCATGAGCGTGCCCTGCATGCTCATCTGGAACGGAATGGTGCTGTGCTTGATCGGCTTTCCGTCGGGCCGGGTGATCGTCTGCACGCGGGCGACACCGGGCACCCGGAACAGGGCCTTGGCGATCTTGTCGATGACGAGGAAGTCCGCCGGATTGCGGAGATCGTGGTCGCTCTGCACCATCAGCAGTTCGGGATTCATCCGCGCCGTGCCGAAGTGGCGATCCGCGGCGGCGTATCCGACGTTGGCCGGGATGTCCGACGGCAGGTAATTGCGCGCGTCGTAGTTGGTCTTGTAGCCGGGAAGGGTGACCAGCCCGACGAGTGCGAGCGCCAGGGTCCCCGCCAGCACCGGCCCGGGCCAGCGCACCACCACCGTGCCGATGCGGCGCCAGCCGCGGGAGCTGATCGCGCGCTTCGGTGTGAACGCGCCGAATCGGCTCGCCACGACCACCACGGCGGGGCCGAGCGTCATCGCCGCCAGCACCGCCACCAGGGTGCCGACAGCGCACGGCACGCCGAGCGAATTGAAGTACGGCAACCGCGTGAAGCTCAGGCACGACATGGCGCCCGCGATCGTCAGACCCGAACCGAGGATGACGTGCGCGGTGCCGTTGAACATCGTGTAGAACGCCGACACCCGGTCCTGACCCGCGCCGAGTGCCTCCTGATAGCGGCCGATCGCGAAGATCGCGTAGTCGGTGCCCGCAGCGATGACCATCAGCACCAGGAGGTTGACCGCGAACGTGGACAGGCCGATGACGTTGTTGATCGCCAGGAACGACACGATTCCGCGGGCCGCGCCGAGCTCGATGAACACCATGAACAGGATCAGCAGCATCGTGACGATGGAGCGGTAGACGAGCAGCAGCATGATCGCGATGACGCCGATGGTGATCAGCGTGACGCGGAAGATGCTCCTGTCGCCGGCGTGCGCCTGGTCGGCGATCAGCGGCGCCGGCCCGGTGAGGTAGGTCGTCATGCCCGGCGGCGCGGGGGTGGAGTCGATGAGTTCGCGCACCGCGGCGACCGACTCGTTGGCCAGGGGTTCGCCCTGGTTGCCGTGCAGATTGATCTGGACGTACGCGGCTTTGCCGTCCGCGCTCTGGGCACCCGAGGCGGTCAGCGGGTCGCCCCAGAAGTCGGCGACGTGCTGGACATGGGCCTTGTCGGCCTCGAGCTTGTCGACGAGCGTGTCGTAGTAGCGGTGCGCTTCGTCGCCGAGCGGGTGGTCCCCCTCGAGAACGATCATCGCGGTGCTGTCGGAATCGAACTCCTCGAAGTTCGCCCCGATCTGCTTCATCGAGATGTATGCGGGCCCGTCCTTGGCGGCCAGACCGACGGTGCGGTCCTCTCCGACCTTCTCCAGCGACGGCAGGAGCACGTTGGTCCCGACGGTCAGCAGGATCCAGCCCAGCAGAATGGGCACGGCGAGCGCGCGGACTACCCGCGCCACTCCCGAGTGCTCACTCGCCATCGTGCATCGTCCCCATCAAGCGTGACCTCGCCCATTCCAGACCCACGTCGTGGAGCCGCCCGCGCATCACCCGGCGCGTCGAAGATACATACAACTAGCTCATCAAATCTTTCGCTGTCGATCCGGGCAGACGTTACCGGTTCGCCACCATGTCGTCGGCCCTGTGGCCGCGAACGTCACTGTTGCGTTGCTCCGTAGGCTGGCGGGGTGCCGTCGGAGCTGTGCGACTGATGTATTCGGAGCTGTGCGACTGATGTCGTCAGAGGAGCGTGCCGGGGTCGACCTCACCAACCTCGACCAGCCTCTCGACGGGGATGGCGGCGCGACCAAACGCGACCTCGTCGACTATCTGGACGCCGTCTCTGACCGGATACTGCCGGTGTTGGCCGATCGCCCAGTGACCGTCCTGCGTGTGCTGCGCGGCCGTGCCCCGTTCATGCAGAAGAACGTGCCGACCTACACCCCGGACTGGGTGCCGACCGTGCAGATGTGGGCCGAGGCGTCGCACCGCGACGTTCGCTACGCGCTCTGCAACGACCGGCGCACGCTGCTGTGGCTAGCCAACCAGCGGGCCGTCGAATACCACCCGGCGCTGGGCCTGGCCCCCGACGTCCACCGGCCGACCCATCTGATCCTCGACCTCGACCCACCGGACGGCGCGGACTTCGCAGCGGTCGTCGCGGTCGCCCGGCTCGTCCGCCGGGCCTTGCAGGACGCCGGGTTGACGGGTGCGGTGAAGACCAGCGGGTCGAGGGGTGTGCACATCTTCGTCCCGCTCGACCTGGGCGGGCTGCAGTCGCCCGGTGAGGACGTAGCCGCGGCCACCCGCGCGCTCGTGGCGCGCACAGAGGCGCTCGATCCGACGATCGCGACGACGGCGTTCATCGTCTCCGACCGCGCCGGCAAGGTGTTCGTCGACGCCACCCGATCCGGCGGGGCGACCGTCGCCGCGGCGTACAGCCCCCGGCTACGCCCCGGGACGCCGGTGTCGTTTCCGGTGGCCTGGTCCGAGCTCGACAGCGTGCACCCGACGGACTTCACGATCACCACGGCGGTGGGGCTGCTCGGTGGACGGGACCCGTGGGCCGAGGCGATGCCGGTGCCGCAACGGCTGCCCGTCGAGCTGATCGAGCACGGACGGACGATCCCGGTCGCGCGGGTGGCGGCGATGCACGAGGGCAAACGACGCGCCCGCGCCCGCCGGCAAGCCGACACCTGAACTACTGGGGTGCCTGCACTACTGCGGCGGCGCGGCCTCGACCTTCGTGACCTTGTCCAGGCCGCTGACCGTCAGGACCGACAAGAGGATCGGGTTGACGAGCACATCGATGGCGTCGGCATGGTCGAACAGGACGTTGATGGCGCCACTGTCCAGGTATTCGATCCGGGTCAGATCGACGCGCACCGGGGCGGTGACGTCGCGGCCGGTGCGCACCGCGGCGCCGAGTGCCTCGGAGAACACGGCGACATTGCTCAGGTCGAGTTCGCCGACAGCCGCCACCACGGTGGTGCCGTCGTCGCGGCGATCGGTGTGCACCTCCAACGGCGTGGCCATCACGCGATCCTCGCCTGCATGTGCACCGTGGTGCCGGTCGTCTGGGAGTCGATGGAGACATCCTGCATCAGGGCCTGCATCAGCCCGAGGCCGCGTCCCCGATGGACCGCCGGCGTCTCGGCTTGCGGTTTCCAGCTGCCGGTGTCGCGGATGGTCACCCAGAGGTGGTCGGCGTACGCGCTGGCGTGCAGGCTGACGGTCCCGCCGGGGTCGTCGCGATGCCCGTGCTCGATCGCGTTGGCCACTGCCTCGCCGACCGCGATCAGCACGTCGAGCGTCTGCTCCTGGCTGACGCCCGCGCTCCCGAGCCACGTCCGCAGAGCTGCGCGACTCGGCGCCAATTCAGCCACGTCGGCGGTGATGTCGATGTCCAGCGGCCCGGGCTGCCGGTAGAGCAGCAGCGCCACGTCGTCCTCGTAACCACTGTGGGGCGCCAGCCCGGTCATGATCACGTCGGCGAGTTCGTCCAGCGCGGTGCCGCGATGGGCACCGACCACGCCGGTGGCGCGGGCGATGCCGTCGTCGATCGATTCCCTGCGGCGCTCGACCAGGCCGTCGGTGTAGAGCAGCAGGGTGGCGCGCGGCGACATCGTGACACGCGTCTCGGGACGCGGTTGCCCGTATCGGACGGCCAGCGGTGTGGAGCGGGCGTCGTCGAGGAGTTCGGTCGTCTGGTCGGCGAGCACGAGGATGGGCGGCGGGTGCCCGGCACAGGAGTAGATCAACTCGCCGGTCCCGGGGGTGAGGACCGCGCAGAACGCCGTGGTGCACCGCGCCCCGGGCAGGCGAGCAGCGAATCGGTCGAGGGCCGACAGCGTGGCCGCCGGACTGGGATGCTCGAGGAGCAGCGCCCGGCACGCGCTGCGCAGCTGACCCATCACGGTCGCGGCCGCCAGTCCGTGCCCGACACAATCACCGACGATCAACCCGATCCGGCCGTCGTCGAGGTCGACGACGTCGTACCAGTCCCCGCCGACCTGCAGCGGCCGGGTCGCCGGTTGGTAGCGCACCGCGAACCCCGTCGAGAGGGCCGGTCCGAGGATGGCGTGCTGCAAGGCCAGCGCGGTCTCACGCTGCTGGTCGATCTGGTGGACCCGCTGCAACCCCTGACCGAGGCGGCCGGCGAGCACGGTGAGCAGGGTGTGGTCTTCAGTGGTGAACCGGCGCTGTTCGAAGAGCTCGATGTACATGACCAGGATCCCGCGGGGGTGTTGCAGGGCCACACCGGCCGACCCGGGTTCCGAGGTCACCGGGTCCAGCAGATCGCCGTCGCGCAGCGCGGTGATCGCTGTCCGGGCACCTTCGGAGAGGCCGCCCCAGCCCGCGAGAGCCTCCCCCGCACTCACGACAGTCGGTGTATCCGAACGTGATTCGGGGCCGCCCGTCGGGAACGTCACGGCGGCGACCCGACGCGCATGCCAGACTTCGCGCAGCTGTTCGGCGGCGGCGCGCACTGCGTCGCCGAGCGTATCCGCCTGTGCCAGAGCATCGCTCAGCGAGGCAAGGGCGGACTCACGCTGCACCAGGTAGTGCTCGGCGGTGACGTCGCGCATGGTGCCGACCACCACCTTGCTGCCGCTGTCGGGGTCCTCGGCGTGGGTGAACGTCGCGGTGACCCAGAGCCGGTGCCCGTCGCGGTGGGTGACGGGCACGTGATCGATGGTGCCGTGCGGTTGGTCCATCAGGCTGCCGAACGCCTCGGCGACCTCGCGGTGAGCGTCGGCGTCCGTGTCGGCCGACGGCCACCAGGGATACGTCGGTGCGTAGGGCAGACCGGAGGTGTCGAATCCGAGGATGTCGGTGAACGCGCCGTTGATCTCGATGACCGCGCCGTCCTCGTCGCACAGGAAGAACGCTTCCTGCAGCGAGTCGACCAGCGCGGTGCGCCACCGTGCGTGATGGTCACGGAGGCGGGCGAGTTCGACATTGGTGCGCACCCGGGCCAGCAGCTCGGCCGCGGCGAACGGCTTGACCATGTAGTCGTCCGCCCCGGCCTGCAGGCCGCTGATGGACGCCTCCTGCCCGGCACGGGCCGACAGCAGCAGCACCGGGACCGCTGCGGTGCGCCGGTCGGCGCGCAGCGCCGACACCAAGGCGAGCCCGTCGAGCCCCGGCATCATCACATCGCTGATCACCATGTCCGGGGGGTTGGCACGCACCGATTCCAGAGCGCGCACACCATCGGTGACCGCCTGGACGACATAGCCGTCGGACCGCAACAACCGCGTCAGATAGTCCCGCATGTCGGCGTTGTCGTCGGCGACCAGCACCCGCACCGCCGCACCGAATGACGGATCTCGCGTCGTGACCGTCCCTAAAGGCGTTGCGGCGGAATCGTTGTCGGTATCCTCACCGCCCTGCCAGCGCATCGCCTCTTCGACGAACGCATCCGCCGAGGAGCCGAGGCGGCGGACCGATTCCGCAGCGATCGCGTCGGCAGGCAGATGATCGGTACCGAACGGCAGCCGGATGTCGAAGGTGGTGCCCACTCCGTGGGTACTGGCCACATCGATGGTGCCGCCGTGCAATTCGACGAGTTCCTTGACCAACGCGAGCCCGATGCCGCTGCCCTCGTGCGACCGGGCCGCGACGTTCTCGATGCGGTGGAACCGCTCGAACAGCCGCGGAATCTCCTCGGCCGGCACCCCGGTCCCGGTGTCCGACACGGTGATCAGCGCCCGGTCGCCGTCCTGACGGACAGCGACCGAGATCGTGCCCTCGAAGGTGAACTTGAGGGCATTCGAGAGCAGGTTGAAGACGACCTTCTCCCACATGTCGGTGTCGACATAGACCTGCTCGTTGAGCGCCTCACACTCCACCGAGTACGTCAGTCCCGCCCGTTCCACAGCGGACCGGAACACGCTGGCCAGTTCCGCTGTCGCCGCAGCCAGGTCGACGGGCACATACGTTGCCTGCGCCCGGCCGGCTTCGATGCGCGAGAAGTCGAGCAGCGTGTTCACCAGCTTGGTCAGCCGTAACCCGTTGCGCCACACCACGTCGAGCTCTTCCCGCGCGGCGCTGTCGACGTCCTCGCGACGGCGCAGTTCCGCGACAGGATCCAGGATCAGGGTCAGCGGCGTGCGGAACTCATGGCTGATGTTGGAGAAGAAGGTGGTCTTCGCCCGGTCGAGTTCGGCGAGTTCCTCGGCCCTGCGCTGTTGTGCGCGGTAGCTGCGAGCCAGGCTCACGCCCGCGGCGATGTGGCCGGCCACCAGCGTGACAAATCCGCGGTATCCATCGTCGAGCGGCCGATAGCGGTTCAGTCCGGCCACCAGGAACCCGACCGGCGCGCCGCCTTGCTGCAGCAGCGGCGCGACCAACGCCTGGGTCGGCGGGTCGCGCCAATCCCCGGTGGGCATCGGCGGGAAGTCGTCGAGATCGACGACGACCGTCTCGCCGATCGCGGTCCGCGCCGCCGGCCAGATATCTCCGTCCGACGCGACGACGGCCGGCGCCGCGGGATGATCGACCCCGATTCCGCTCATACCCGCAAGGTGCGCCGTCCCGTCGGCATCGAACAGGTACGTCAGCGTGAACGGCAGGTCGCGCAGGTTGTGGCTCAACTGCCGGTCGGCGAACGCGAGGATCTCGGTCTCGGTGCGGGCGACGCTGGGATCGGAACCCAGATCGCGCAGCGTGGCCATCCGACGTTCACCGATCACCTGCACGGTGTCCTCACTGACCACACAGAGCAGACCGACCACCGTGCCGTCGTCGTCGCGCAGCGGGCTGTAGGAGAACGTGTGGTAGCTCTCCTCCGGGTAGCCGGAGCGTTCCAGGAACAGCAGCAGCGCGGCGTCCCAGGTCGCGTCGCCGGTGGACATCACGTGCTCTATGCGCGGATAGATGTCGTCCCAGATCTCCGCCCAGACCTCGCTCGCAGGCCGACCGAGCGCCCAGGGGTACTTGCGCGCCAACGTGTCTCGGCGGTACGCCTCGTTGCAGAAGAAGGTCAGCTCCGGACCCCACGCCATCCACATCGAGAACCGCGAGGACAGCAGGATGCTGACCGCGGTCTGCAGACTCTGGGCCCACCGCTCCGGCGGGCCCAACGGGGTGGCGGCCCAGTCCACCCGAGCGAGGTCCCGGCCGACCTCGCCGCCATCGGTGAACGGGCCGGGAGTCGTCACAGCGAACCGGCGTCCGTTGCCAACGCTTCCGCGACAGAGGGATAGGGCCGTAGCACGGTGTCCAGCTTGGTCACCTCGATGGGCCGGATCACCTCCGGATTGTCGGCGACCACACGAACCGCGACACCGTCGTCGCGGCCCCGCTCATAACAGCTCAGTACGGCGTTCAACCCTGCGCTGCCGAAATACGTCACCCGTGTCAGATCGATGATCAACACCCTCGCCGGAGCCGCCGCGCCGCTGGACAGACCGCCGTCGAGCGCATCGGCGAGCGCACCGACCGAGCTCGAATCGACGTCACCGCGGACGCACACCACCACAACGCCACCGTCAACACCTTCTACGACGTCCAGCTGCCCCACACACCTTCGTCTTCACCGTCACCGGCCCCACCTTCGACCACATCATCGGCGCTCGGCGTTCGAGCCGACGCGCTCGTGCACCGTGAGCATCAGATGGTCGACCTGGCGGCGCACGCCTGCGCTGTCGACCGTAACCGCACTCAGCTCGGACACCAGCTGCGCCGCCAGCGCCCGCAGCTTGGTGTTGGTCTGCTGCGACCTCCACATCAACAGCTTGAACGCCTGATCGGCGTCGACACCGTAGACGAGCATCAGTGCGCCCTTGGCCTGTTCGATCGCGGCCCGGGCTTCGAAGAGATCGGGTAACGACTCGTCGAGGGCCGCCCGTCGTTCCCTGTCGAGCGTTTCGGTCAGATCGACGTAATAGCCCTCGGTGCCGACCACTGCGCCCTCGTCGTCATAGATCCGATCGGCGATCACGATCACGTCGTGCTCGACGCCGCCGGTGTCGACGAAGCGGTGCTTGCTGTTGAACGAGCCGCCGAAGTGCAGAGCGTGATCGAGCAGTTCCTGCACGTGCCGCCGATCCTCGGGATGTTTGTGGGAGAGCAACAGTTCGGTGGTGGGCTCGATGGTGCCGGGTTCGTAGCCGTGCATCCGCGCGACCTCGGCGGACCATTCCCAGCGCTGCCCGACGAACCAGAAGCGGAATCCGCCGGCCGGCAGCTGACTCGCTGATGACCCCAACCCAGCCGACGACGGCCCGGACGGCGAGGCGGAGGCGCTGGCGGATTCCGGCATGGAGTCATTATCCCATCACCCGTCGGACTGATCGGCCTTCTACCCAGAAGTCACGGTCCGACAACACATGTGACGGCTGGATCGGCGCCGTGACCGCGGGGCGTCAGTCGCCGGCGTCCGTGCGCGAGGTGGCCGCCTGTCGCCGCGTCACCCGCGCGCGAGGACGTACAGCACCACGCCGACCGCCAACAGGATT
>NZ_JAQIIY010000027.1:0-71824 GCF_036946525.1 Mycobacterium kyogaense
CGCACCACAGTGACCTGCGCACCACAGCGGTAACGACGAGCCATCGTCATTGATGTTCGTGCGCCTGCGTTCCGCGTCGCGGGCTTGACGGCACTGGTGGTGGGGGTGCTGGTACTCCTCACCACCAGTGTCGCCCCGGTGCGGCCGACCTCGGCCGGTGGGCCTGGGCAGCTGATCGGCGGGCCGTATGCCGCACTTCTGGCCCACGCGGTCGATCTGGGGCCGTCGCATGACCGCTCCGCCCAACTCGTCGTCGAGCTGCGCGATGCCGTCGCCCCGGTCGGCCTGAACCGCTGGGCCGGCAGCCACGCGCTGTCCGTCCAGTGGCAGCCGGGCCAGCGCTGGGCTGTCGTCGAAGGCGGTGCCCAAGCCATGGGCCGCGCGTTCCGTGTGGACGTCCACGACTACCGCGAACAGCACGGCACGGTCTTCTACGCCTCGCGCCGTCAACCCGCCGTTCCCGACGCGGTGACCGGTGAGGTCGATTCCGTGGGCCGGCTCCTCGGCTACACGCCTTTCCGGGACAACCAACCGCGGCAGCTGCCGCTCGACGTGCCCGAGTTCGGGCTCACGCCAACGGCGTTGCGTTCCACCTACGAAGCCGACCGGCTCGTCGCCGACGGGTACACGGGCAAGGGTCAGACGGTCGCCATCTTCGCCTTCGGCGGCTTCCGTCAGTCCGACCTCGACGAGTTCACCACGCGCAACGGATTACCGGCGTTCACGCCGACCGTCATCGGCGGGACATTCGACGAACCGAGCGCCGAGACCACGATGGACCTGTCCGTCGTGCACGCGATCGCCCCCGATGCCCGCAAGGTCGTGATCAATGCGCGGCCCACCGTGGAGGGCGACGGCGCCTACGTGAAGATCGGGCAGATGATGGCCGACGTCGATCGGCAGTTCCCGGGCGCGGTGTGGAGCTTCTCTATCAGCTGGGGGGTGCGACAAGCTGCTCACCGCAACCGATCTCGCGCCCGCCCAGTCCGCGCTGCTCGCCGCGACCGGCCGCGGCACCACCGCATTCATGGCCAACGGCGATCTCGCCGGCCTGGAATGCAAGAGCGGCGACGACTGGTCGTCGGCGCCCGCGCAGGACAGCATCGGACTCAATTCTGTTGCGTCCCTTCCCGAAATGGTCAACGTCGGAGGCACCACGCTGTCCACCACGGCCAACGGTGCCTGGCTCGACGAGCAGTCCTGGTACGACGTACCGCTGGGGCTGGGCACCAGCGGTGGCGTCTCGGAATTGTTCGACCTGCCGGCGTGGCAGCGCGGTGCCGAAGGGGCCGTCCCCACGGACCGCGCCACCGGCAAGCGGCTGACTCCCGACGTGTCCGCGGTCGCCGATCCCTTCACCGGGGTGAGCTTCATCCTCGATGGGCAGCCGACGATCGGCGGCGGCACGTCGCAGGCGGCGCCCATCTGGGCGGGTCTGGCCGCGGTGATGAACGACTATCTGATCTCCACCGGCGGACGCCCGCTCGGGGACCTCAACCCGCTGCTCTACCGGATCGCCGCCGGGGCGCGGCTGCCGGCATTCCGCGATGTGACGTTGGGCGGCAACGCCGTCGACGACGCCGCGCCCGGCTACGACCTCGTCACCGGTCTGGGCACCCCGCGGGTGGGCAACCTCGTGCGCGACGTCGCCGATGTGCAACAGGAGAACTCATGAGCGACGACAGCCCCTTCCCGACCACCGAGTGCCGCATCTGCCGGGTGGACGTACCCGACGGCGAATTCTGCGGACTGTGCGGTTGCCATCTGACCGCCCGCAAGTGGGAGGGCCCGGACTGGTTGCGCATCAGGAACTTCGGTGCCGCACCGGGTGAGAGCGTGCTGTCCCCGTCGTTGCTGAGTTCGCTGTTCCCCCATCTGGCGCACCGCGGCGCGTTCCGGGGTGGCGTTGGGGGCCATGCTGGTCGCCCTGGTGGCTTTCGCGCTGCTCCGGATGCCCGCGGCTCTGATCGCGGTCGGCGTGCTGGGGCTGCCCGCACTGTTCATCGTCTACCTGCGCGAGGCCGACGGGCTGCGGGATCTGCCGACGCGCATCCTCGCCCTGACGGTCGGCCTCGGAGTGGTGCTCGGCGTCGGGTTCGTCCTCGTGGCCGGCGCGGCCTTCGACCGGACCTCCGGTGCTGCCGTGGGGGTGGGCATGAGCGGTTCGCAGATGGTCCAGCAGGGCGCCGCGCTGCCGCTCGCCGGCGCGATCCTGATGCTGGTGCCCGTCATCGTGATCCGGTTGATGGGGCCGCCGTCCCGGGAGTCGTTGGAAGGCTTCATGATCGGGGCGCTCGGCGCGCTGAGCTTCACCGCCGCGGCGATGATGACCCGGCTGGTTCCGCAGCTCGAGACCGGCCTGGTCAGTGATGCCCCGCTGACGTTCTACCTGGTCGAGGCGGGCATCCGGGGCGTCGCGGCGCCGCTGATCGCCGCGGCCACCGGCGGGCTGGTGGGCGTGGCGCTGTGGTTCACCCGCCCCGAGAGCAAGAAGGATCAGCGGCCGGGTGTGGTCCGCTTCGTGATGGTGGCCTTCGCTGTCGCCGTGCTCGCGCTGTCCATCGCGCTGGGGATGGTCGACATCTCCCGCTCACGGCAGTGGTTGATGCTGGCCCTGTACGCAGTGGTCGCGGCGGCGGCACTGTTCCTGCTGCGACTCAGTCTCCACTTGGCGCTGCTGCACGAGGCTCACGACGAGACGGTCGCGGACGAACCGGTGGTGTGCCAGCACTGTGGCCATGTGGTGCCCGACATGGCGTTCTGCCCGGTGTGTGGGGTCGCTGCCCGGGCATCGTCGAGGTCGTCGCGCGCCCAGCGCCGGTCCGAGCGTCCTCGGCGCGCCGACACCGACGGTGACCGGTCTTGACCACCACCACGTTCTTCCCCGGCTACACCGCCGGTGAGAGCCACGCCTCGTCGGTTCGCCGACCGTCTCACCGAATGGTGTTGCTGCTGTGGCTCATTCCGGTGGTCCTGGTGGCCGGGGTGCTCGCCGTGATCTCCTCCCGGGTGACGTCTGCGCCGGTGCGATTCGTCTGCCCGCCCGACTGTGGGCGGCCACCCACCGGCACACCGGTGGCGATCAACCCGCGGTTCACCGCGCCCAATGGCTCCTTCTCGGTGTCCTACCCGGCGGCCGGTTCGTCGTACCGGATCACCACCGGAGACGACGGTGTCGTCGCCGATTTCACCGGCGGAGAAGGCGGTACGTTGCGGCTGTTCAGTGAGCCCGCGACGGGCCGGCCGGCCCGTCAGATCGTCGCCGACTTGAAGGCGCAGCACGTCCCCGACGGACGCGTTGCCTACGAGATCCCGAATGCGATGGTCGGGTACCAACCCGGCTTCGGTGAAGCGATCGACTACTACCCCCAGGGCTCGACGAGCAGTTTCACCCGCATGCGGGTACTCGTGATGGCCGCGGTGAAGAACGACCTCGCGCTCATCGCCTCCGTCGTCGGTCCGTACCACCAATTCGGGCCGGACTTCGGGCCGGGCAAACCCTCGGGGGCCAATGTGCAGCTAGCCCTCGATATGGGCAAATACGTCAACAGTTTTGCGTGGCGTGGCGACCCACCACGTTGACGTCAATATCTGGTCAAGAGCGGTACCAGCGGTTACGTTCGTGGGGTGAACGCCCCGATCGAAGCGATGTGCGGCAAGTGCGGTCACGCGGCTCCGGTCATCTCGTCTCAGCCGACCTGGTCGGCCGGCTCCGATCGGGTCACCCGTTGGTTCCTCGACGTGGACTGCACCGACTGCGGGCGTCAGTACGGCTGGCTCTCCGACAAATGAGCCCCCGCGCGGCGCGGCGAGCAGCATAGGATGTGCTCGACGACAGGGGGTGGACGGTGAACCGATCGCGCGTGGTTCTGAGTGTGGCCGGCACGGTGGCAGCGCTGATGACACTTGCGGCACCCGCCACGGCGGATACCACCGGGTACCTCGAGGGTCTCGAGCCGATGTACACGTCGTTGACCCGCGAGCAGCTGCTCACCGCGGGCTCGATCGCGTGCAGCATTCTCGGCAGTGGGCAGCCGGCACCGGTCGCGGTGGACGCGCTCTACAAGCACATGGGTATCTCGCTGTCGGCCGGGAACGGCATCGTCACCGCGGCTGTCATCGACCTCGGTTGCTGACGGTCACCAGCCCATCGAGCCGGGCACACCTTTGAAGGGGCCGGCGATCCAGCTGTTGATCCAGCCGCCGTAGAACCCACCGGGCTGCGGGACGACCTCTTCACCGTTGACGATGCAGCGATCGACGGCCGCGGCCATCACGGCGACGGCGCCGGCGATCGCGGTGAACCCCGGGGTGGGCCGACGGTACGTCCACGCCGCGCGAGGCGCCACCGCCGTCGCGGTCACCAGGTCGAAATAGCTTGCCGGGCCCTTCCATTCGCACCACGACGCGCCGTCGGCCTCCCGCAGTACGCCGTCGGCGAAGCTGCTCGCCGGTAGGTAGTAGGTCGGGGGATGGCTGGTCTCGAGCACCCGCCACGCCCGCTCGGTGGAGGCGATCACCTGCCCGCCCAGTTCCACGATGATCGATCCGGAGAAGTCTTCGAGCCGGGGCGGGCGAGGGTAGTCCCACACTGATTCCTGGCCTGGCCGCGGGGTATCAGGTACCGGCATGCAGCCGAGTGTAAGGGTGGTCCCATGACAATCCGAGAAGACAAGGGTCCGCGCACGTTCTTCGGGCATCCGATCGGGCTGACCAACCTGTTCGGCGTCGAGCTGTGGGAACGATTCTCCTACTACGGGATGCTCACCATCCTGGCCTACTACCTGTACTACTCCGTCACCGACGGCGGGCTCGAGCTGCCCAAGAGCACGGCAACCGGGATCGTCGGCGCCTACGGCGGTCTGGTGTACCTGTCCACGGTGCTGGGTGGCTGGGTGGCCGACCGGCTGCTCGGCATGGAACGCACCGTGTTCTACGGGGGCGTGGTGGTGATGATCGGCCACATCGCGCTCGCGATCCTTCCGGGGCTGACCGGCGTGGGCGTGGGCCTGGTGTGCGTCGCCCTGGGGTCGGGTGCGCTGAAGGCCAACGCCTCGTCGCTGCTGGGCACGCTCTACGACAAGGGTGACGCCCGCGCCGACGGCGGCTTCACACTGTTCTATCTCGGCATCAATCTGGGCGCGTTCATCGGCCCGCTGATCACCGGGCTGCTGCAGACCCACGTCGGCTTCCACTACGGCTTCGGGGCGGCGGCGATCGGCATGGCACTGGGACTCGCGCAGTACGTCGCGTTTCGCCGCAACCTCGGCGAGCACGGGCGCGAGGTGCCGAACCCGTTGCCGCGCAGCGCTGTTGCCGAGACCGCTGTGGTGATCGTCGCCGGAATCGTGGTCGTCGGGGTGGCCATCGCGCTGCGCCTCGTCACGCTGGCCAACCTCTCGCAGGTGACCACCGGCGTCATCGTCGTCGCGTCGGTGGCGTACTTCGCGATCATGCTGCGCAGCCCCGCTGTGGATGCGCAGGAACGGGTCCGGGTGCGGGCGTTCATCCCGCTGTTCGTCGCGAACGCGGTGTTCTGGTCGCTGTTCCAGCAGATCTTCACCGTGCTCGCCGTATATTCCGACGAGCGGATGAACTGGTCGATCTTCGGGTGGACGGCACCGTCGAGCTGGATCGGTTCGATCGAGCCGGTGTGGATCATCTTGCTCTCGCCGCTGTTCGCGGTGCTCTGGACGCGGTTGGGCAACCGGGCGCCCACCACCCCGCGAAAGTTCGCCTACGGCGTGGTCGGGATGGGCCTGGCCTTCCTGTGCTTCGTCCCGCTGGCCGGAGGCACAGGTCGCAGCACCCCGGCGCTGCTGGTGATGGCGATCATGGCCGTGTTCGCCGTCTCTGAGCTGCTGCTGTCGCCGATCGGTCTCTCGGTCACCACCAAGCTGGCCCCGGAGGCGTTCCGGGCGCAGATGATGGCGCTGTACTTCTTCTCGGTCGGCCTGGGCACGGCGATGTCCGGTGTGCTCGCCGGCTACTACGACACGTCGAACGAGGCCGCGTACTTCGGCATCCTCGGTGCGGTGGCCGTGGTGGCGGGTGTCGTGGTGTTCGTGATCTCGCCGTGGATCAGCCGCCAGATGGAAGGGGTGCACTGAGTGCACTGAGCACGATGGTCGCGGCCTCGGCCAGGGTGCCGTCGTCGCGGGGCTGCTCGAACACCACGTCGGCCCCGCGGCCGACGGCGATCAGGGAGGCGATCGTGTTGCCGAACAGCGGCCCGCTGAGGTTGCGCCACGACACCGGCAGCTCCGGTGACCCGGCCCGGCGCGCCCAGCGGCGGGTCAGCCGGGCCGCGGGCGCCGACCAGCCCAGCTTGAACGCGGGTTTGACGTAGGCGGGCACGTAGTTGTGCACCGGCGAACAGACCAGTTGATGCACCCGCGCGCCGTCGGGCTCCCCGACGTCGGCGCGCGCGGCGTAGCTGTGGTGGACGTCGCCGGAGAGCACCGAGATCGTCGCTGGACTGTCGGCATTCGCGCGCGCCGCCAGGGCGATCAACTCGGACAGTCGCACGAACGACGCGAAGAACGCCGGCCAGTGCTCGAGATCGGCGCCCTGCCTGATCTTTTCACCCAGTTTCCCGCGCAGCCCCGAACGTCCGGCGGCGATCTCGTTGACGATCTGCAGATCGCCGAGAGCCGGCGGCAGCAACCACGGCAGTGACGATCCGATGATCAGGTGATCGACGCCGGACAGATCGCTGACCTGTTCCTCGAGCCAAGCGAATTCGCGGTCGCCCAACATCTTTCGCTCTCCGCCGTCGAGAATGCGGGCGTTGCGGGAGTCGACCATCACCAGCCGGCTGCGGCCCAGATCCCAGCGGAAGCTGAACCGCAGGCCCTTGTCTCCGTCGACCTCGCTGTCGGCACGGTCGGCGAGTTCGGCCAGCAGTGGCCAGGAGTCGCCGTCGGCGGCGAGCACCTTCTGGTAGTCGTCGTCGCTGTCCAGCTCGGTCGGGCTGAGGTTGCCCAGGTGCTGATACACCCAGTACGACGCCAGGCCGGCGCGGATGCGATCCCGCCACCACGGTTGGGCGTTGATCTCGGCGCGCCACGTCGCCGACGTGTTCCAGTCGTCCCGGATGTCGTGGTCGTCGAAGATCATCGCCGTCGGCAACGTCGAGAGAATCCAGCGGATCTCCGGATCGCCCCAGGTGTGCCGGTACAGGCCCTCGTACTCCGAGAACGACACCACCTCGTCGGGCGGCCGGCGGTTGGCCGACCGCCGACCCGACGAGCGGCGGCCGGACAGGTGTTGGCGCGCCTGGGGGGTCAGCTCGTCCGCGTAGACCTGATCGCCGAGCAGCAGCAGCGCGTCCGGCCATTCGGAGACGGGCAGGTCGGTGAGCCGGGTGGCGTAGCAGTCCAGGGCGTCGAGTCCGAGCTTGCGATCGAGCTTCTCCTCGCCGGTCTTGGGGTAGCGGCACGAACCGAAGATGACCCGCAGCCGGTCGGCGGTCTCCGGCCCGCGCGTCCTGATGACGCTGGGTGGGAACTCGGAGTCCGGCTCCGGCCAGCATTTTTCGCCGTCGATGCGCACCTCGTAGGCGGTGACGGTGTCGGGCGTCAGCCCGTTGACCTGAACGAGGGCGTAGTGGCAACCGTGCACCTCGAACGTGCGGGCCCGGCATCCGAGCACCTCCACGTCCGCCGACGCCTCGGTCTGCACCCACACCGTCGCGGTCGTCTCACCGACGTGGCGCAACACCGGGCCGAGCAGAAGACTCACCTTGTCAGCCTATAGGCGCATCCGGTTGTCGTCAGCGACGTCAGATTTGGCTGCGTCGCTGTCTGTCGGTGGTAAGTTCCGCCACGAACACCGTCGCCGAGGGGGTCACTGTGGACAGTAGTTGTCGACCGCCTACGGGGGTGTGGGCCGGTGTGGCGGTCCTCGGGGTCGGTGTCGGTCTGATGATGGCGCCGGGCGTCGCATCGGCCGCGCCCTCGGACACGTCGACCCAATCGTCAGCCTCGCAATCGTCGGCCTCGGAATCGTCGGGCCGCCCGTCGCCGCGGGAGCGGCGCGCGGCACGGATCGAGTCGCGCAGAGAAGCCATCCAGCAGCGCCGGTACACCTTCCGCAACCAACGGCCGACCGCGAAGCCGGACACGGCGGAGCCGGCCGCGGACGGCTCCGTGCGGGGGAGCCTCAACGCCGTGGACCGCGATGACGCCGCGCTCACCTACAGCGTCAGCTCGGGTGCGGCCTGGGGTTCGGTGACCATCGATGCCGACGGTGGCTTCGTCTACACGCCGTCCGCTGGAAAGGCCGGCCGCGCAGACAGTTTCACCGTTGCGGTCGACGACAGGCCGGGTAACCCGTTCCATCTCCACGGCCTGCTCGGTGGACGCAAGCCCACCGAGGTCACCATCGCAGTGCCGGCCGATACAGCCGCCGCCGTCGACGACGCGGTGCGCACCATCGACGGCAGGTTCGACGACCGCCTGGTGACCGGCGCCGCCGATGCGGCTGCGGTGATGAACGGTGTCGCGCAGAGGCTGGGCATCGACGAGGGATTCGCCGATCCGGGCGCGATCACGGTGTCGACCGCCGGCACCGGGGACGACGCCGAAACCTACTACCGCTTCGCCGAAACCGTCGCGGGTGTGCCCGTGCTGGGCAGCGACATCGTCCTGGTGACCGATGCGGCCGGCGCGGTAACCGGGCTCTTCAACCACTACCGCGGACTCTCTGAGACTTTCGATGTCACACCCGACGCCGCGACACCACGCCTGCGGCGCATGGCCGAACAGCAGCTGGTGGTCTATGCGCCCGACAACGGGTCGGTGCCGATCCTGGCGTGGCAGGTCGTCGGCGCCGTGCCGGGGATCCGGCTGTCCCGGCCGGGCACAGCTGTCCTGATCGGTGCCGACGGTGCAGCGGTCGGCACCGTCGTCGCATCACGTGCGACAGCGGAACCCGTGTCGGCCACCGACACCGCCAGGGACTGGCTCGGCCAGCGACGGACCTTCATCATCGACGTCCGCACCACACGGTGGTCCACTGTGTCCCGGTTGATCGACACCAGCCGCGACATCACGACGTACAAGACCTCCTTCCCCTATCTCGGCATGCTGGGTGGATTCCTGCCGGGCACGGTGGTCAAGCGGGGGTGGTTCGGGTGGAACAGCGGCGCCGTCTCCGCGCACGCCAACACCGCGGAGGTCTACGACTACTACCGAGACGTGCTGGGCAGGACGTCGTTCGACGGCAGCGGCGCGCCGGTTATAGTGAGCATTCTCTACAATCCGGGTAAGCCCAACGGCGGTTACCAGAATGCGTTCTGGGACCCCAGCATCGACCAGTTCGCCTTCGGCGACGGCGGCCACCTCGAGGCCGCGGTCGACGTCATCGGCCACGAATTCACCCACGCCGTTGTCACCTATGTCGTCGGCGGGCCGGCGGGTGGCTCCCTGGTGCTGGACTCCGGTGAATCGGGTGCGCTCAACGAGGCGTTGGCCGACATCATGGGTGTGCTCATCGAGAACGATCGCGGTTCCGATCGCTGGCTCGTCGGGGAGGATTCCGAGTTGGGCGCCATCCGCGACCTCGCTGATCCGACGTCGATCAGCACGTCGCTCGGACCCCACCGCGCCACCTACGCGACCCGCTATCAGGGGACCCTCGACGATGGGGGCGAGCACGTCAACAGCACGATCTTCAGCCACGCCGCGTACCTGATGATGACCGATCCGGCCACCGTCGGAGTCACGAACGACACCTGGGCGGAGGTGTTCTACCGGGCGATGTTCCGGTTGAGCGCCGGGTCGGTCTTCAGCGACGGGCGGGCCGCGGTGCAGAGTGCCGCGCAGTCGGTCGGCCTGACCGCCGCGCAGCAAGCCGCGATCAGCAAGGCGTTCGATGCTGTCGGAATCGTCAGTGCGGCAACGCTAACGGTGGTCTGACTGATCCACCAGCACCGCACCGTCGGGCCGGTCGCCGAGGGTCTGCAGTGCGATGGCGCCCTCGCTCATGGTCATCCGGATGATCCGCGCGAGCTCGGCCGGTGCGTCGCATTGCACGTAGTGGTCGGCGCCGGGCACCACCCAGAAACGGTTGCGGCCCGGCTTGGACCGTAGGTAGGTCTGCCACACGTGGGTGGCCACGCGCAGGGGTGCGACGCTGTCGTGCAGACCCCAGATCAGCGTGGTGTCGACGTCTATGCCCGAGAGCCGCTCGAGCCAGCTCTGTTCGTCAGCGGCGCGCTCGTGCAGATAGCGGATGGTGTCGGGAAGGACCGCGATACCGTCGTCGTGCGCGAAACACTGTGCCAGTGCGTGGATTTCAGGGTCCTGCAGATCTCGACGCGGCATGAACGTGGTGGCGCCGAGTCCCGCGGCGAGCATCTCCGGCGTGGTCGCTGCGGCGGTGGCACGGCCGGTCGTGTCGTCGAGGAGCGCTACCTGGAACGCGGTCAGATTGGCCAGCGGCAGGAAGATGTTGGCGTTGGTCAGGAACACCTCTCGCGGCATCGGGGCGGAGCTGTCGGCGAGCATCGCCAGCGCGATCATGCCGACGCTGCTGCCGCGGTCGTGGGTGATCATCTGGTAATCGGTGAGCCCCCACATCTCGGTGATCGCGTGCACCAGCAGTCGCGCGTCGTCGTAGAGGGAGTAGACGTAGGGCGCCGCCGGCTTGCTCGAAAGTCCGTAGCCGGGGAAGTCGAGGGTGAAGATCTCGACGTCTCCGACCAGATCGTCGGCGAGGGCAGAGAAGTCGATGCTCGCCGTCGGGAAGCCGTGCACGCAGACCAGCGCCGGCGCACCGGGTGTGCCGGACCGGCGTGCGAAGACCTCGACGTGTCTGCCGTCGTTGGCGGCCGTGGTCGACGCCCAGGTGAAAGCCGTTCCGCCCCGTCGCCATTCATCGAAGACATCCACGCGTGACAAGCTAGCGTCTTCGGGGCGGATCGGAGGAGGTGTTCGGCGATGCGGCGGGTGCTGGCACTGGTCGCGCCACTCGGTCTGGCGTTCATCCCGCTGGGCATGGCGCTGGGCTTCCTGGTGGTGCACGCCGGGCTCGCCTGGTGGTGGGCGCCGGTGTTCGCCGGGGTGATCTACGCGGGGTCGCTGGAGTTCCTGATGGTCGCGCTCGTGGCAGGCGGCGCTCCGGTCGCGACCGTCGCGCTCACCACGCTGGTGGTCAATTCCCGGCACATCTTCTACGCGCTGTCGTTCCCGTTGCATCGGGTGCGCGGTATCGGGGCGAAGCTGTACAGCACCTACACACTCTCCGACGAGGCGTACGCGGTCGCGGTCAGTCCGCAGGCGCAGGGATGGGCCACACGTCCGATCCTGTTCATGCAGTTGATGTTCCACGTGCTGTGGGTGACAGGGGCGGCGCTGGGCGGTCTGTTGGGGGAAGTGCTGCCGATCGATCGGCTGGTCGGGTTGGACTTCGCGCTGACCGCGCTGTTCATCGTGCTGGGCATCGAGGCGTACCGGCAGCGGCCCGATCCGGTCACGGCGGCGCTGGCGATGCTGTGCGCTGCCGGGGCGTGGTTGGTGGTGCCCGGACAGATGCTGGTGTGCGCGTTCGCGGCGTTCACCGTGATGTTGCTGCTGCGGCGGCGGACTCGGCATGCCTGACACCGGGTACATGGCGCTGCTCGTGGGCGTGAGCGCGGCGGTGACGTGGGCACTGCGTGCACTGCCGTTCGCGGTGTTGGCACCGATGCGCCACAGCGCCGTGGTGCGCTACCTCAGCGTGCACATGCCGGTGGGTGTGATGGCGATGCTGGCTCTGTATTCGGTGAAGACGGTCGTGGGGGAGACCGCGGTGCAGCTGCTGTGGCTTGCGGTGGCGGTCGCGGTGACGGCGGGGCTGCAGCTGTGGCGCGGGCGCGCGCTGCTGAGCATCCTCGTCGGGACCGTCTGCTACGTGACGCTGATGACGTGGGGCGGCTGATGTGGGCGGCCAGGCTTGTCGGCCTGTTGCCTCACGTCAAGATGCGCGCGTAGGCCGATTCGTTGCCTCACGTGAGCGTGCGCGCTTGGTGATCGGGGGTGTGGCGCCTGGTGTGATTTTGCTGGTGGCCAGTGTGAACAGCTCGGCGGTGAGGGCATGGAGCTGGCGTTGGGTAGCGGCGGGGTTGATCAAGGAGTAGGTGCGGGTCAGTGCCACGATGCGCTCCACGGTGAGGCCGGGGTGATCGACTGCCCGATGGAATGGGGTCGTGGCTTGGTCGTGCTTTTTGGAGATCTTGGCTCCGTGACGGGTCTTGGAGATCAGTTTCTGTTGGGGGTAGAAGTAGTTGGTTAGTCGGGATTGCAGCGTCCAGATCTCGTTGAGCAGCAACAGTTCTGCAGCAGAGTCGTAGCGGTGGTAGCCAACGGTGGTGCGGACCACTGACCAGTTTTTCTGCTCGACGTGGCAGCCGTCATTCTTGTTGCCCGGGCGTGCCCGTGTGAAGGTGATCTGGCGGCCTTGGCACCATCCCAACAGGTGCTCGTTGATGAACTCGGATCCGTTGTCGCTGTCGACCCCAAGGATGGGAAACGGCATCGTGCGCACGATCTCGTTGAGTGCTGCCAACACGCATTTGGCGGCTCTGTCGGGCACCGAACGGTTCTCGGTCCAGCCGGTCGCGATATCGGTCACCGTCAATGTGAACGCGTGCCCTGCGCCCCGAATGCCGCCGTCATGCCAGACCAGGTCGATCTCGACGAATCCAGGTGTGGCGTCGTCCCACTCAGCCCAGGTTCGCACCGGAATCTGGCTTTTGAGCAGTGATCCTGGTTTGGTCCCGATGCGTCCCCGAGGCTGATACTTGGCCCGTTCTGGTGCCAGGCGCCGATCGATGGTGGCCGCTGACATCGATACCAGCAGGTCGGCGGTGTCGGCGTCGATGGTGAGTTCCCGGAAGTGCCGCAGCACCGCTACCAGCTCACCCAGCATCGGCGCCAACCGTTTGCCGGCCGGCATCCCCAGCACCTGCCAGCACTGAATCAACGCCTCGATGACCTCGGGCCCGTAGGTCACGGGCCGCGGTCTGGGTGGGCCGACGATCTTCGGTGTCAGTGCCCCCGTCAGCGCCTTGCGGGCATGGTTGCGATGCCAGCCGGTGTTGGCGCACAACTCATCAAGGATCCGTGTCTTCTCACCCTTTCGGGCCAGCAGATAGCGGGCCGCGGCCGCCTCGGTGATTGCTCTGCGCTGCGCCAACGTCAACCCCATCCACTGGACGTACGCGCGCATTTCCAACGAGGCAACGACCCACCCCCTCGCGCGCAATTCTGATGAGTCAACGCGGTCGGACCCCGCGGGTAATATCGCACACATGTTCGAATCGGCGGAGGCCATAGATTGCGTCCTCGCAATGGGGTGCTCCACCCGCGCGGAGTCGCGCGCCATCGCCGAGCGTCTCGCCGCGGTGGCCCGACTCTATGCGCTCAGGGGTCGTGAACACCCGGGGGCCGAGCACTGGGTTGTCGACGTCACCGAGGCGGTGGCCGCGGAAGTGTCTGCGGCGCAGAACATTAGTCGCTGGCGCGCAGCAAGCCAGGTCCGCATGGCGGTGTCGCTGCACTCGCGCCTCCCCGACATCGCGGCCGTCTTCTCGCGTGGGGAGATCGATCTACGCATGGTGCGGATCGTGCTCAATCGCACCGACAACGTCGAAAGCGACGTCATCGCCGCACTCGACGCCGCCCTCGCGCCGAAGCTTGTCGGCTGGATGCGCTTGTCGGAGGACAAGCTGAAAGACCGCGTGGATCAGTGGGTCGCAGCATTCGACCCGGCCGGGGTTCGAGTCCCGCCGGACGTCCGCGACAACCTGTATTTCACTGTGGAATCACACCAACCCGGCACGGCCTTCGCGGGTGGGTTGCTCGACGCGCTCGATGCCGCGGCGCTCGATGAGCGCCTCGACGCGCTGGCCGCCACGGTGTGCGAGGCCGATCCTCGTACCCCGATGCAACGGCGGGCAGCCGCGTGCGGCGCTCTCGGCCGTGGTGAATCCACGTTGGCGTGCCGCTGTGCGTCGGCGGACTGCCCGGCAGCGGCGCTCGAGGCCTCGGCTGCCCGCGTCGTGGTGCACATTCTCGCCGAGCAGGCGACCGTCGACGGGCACAGCGACGCACCCGGCTACCTGGGCGGCTTCGGAATCCTGCCTGCCGAGTCGGTGCGGAATGCCGCTGCGGGGGCCGACGTGCGTCCGATCGGCAGGCCTGGCGACGATGCGGAGTGTGGATATCGGCCGTCGCGCCAGCTTGCGGATTTCGTGCACTGGCGGGACCTGACGTGTCGCTTCCCTGGCTGTGACGCTCCGGCGCAGCGATGCGATGTCGACCATACGACGCCGTGGCCCGCCGGTTCCACGCATCCGTCGAACACCAAGCTCTACTGTCGTGTCCATCATCTGATCAAGACCTTCTACACAGGCGACAACGGATGGCGTGACGAGCAGCGGCCCGATGGAACGGTCGTGCTGATCGCTCCCACTGGGCTGGTCTATCTGACTGATCCCCATGGTGGACAACTCTTTCCGAGTCTCGCGTGGTCGACGGGCGGGCTGCCGAGTTCCGCGGATGCCTCGGACGCCTCCGACAAGACCTCGATGATGCCTCGCCGGACGAGGACCCGCGAGCAGGACCGCCGCGATCGCGTGGCCCGCGAGCGCAGGCGGCGCGTGGAGCTCGACGCGCAACGCGACCGCGAGCACCAGGCGTGGCTGGCCGAAACCTATGAGCCGCCCCCGTTCTGAACGGCCAGGGTCAGCGCCTCCAGGCGCCGCACGAGCAGGCTCGGCAGCCAGCGAGCCCGCCCCACGGCGCGCACACCATCCGTGTGCGACAACAGGTACTCGAGCACGAGTCGAGTCTCGAGCCGCGCGAGTGCGGCCCCGACGCAGAAGTGTGCGCCGCGACCGAACGCGACGTGGCTCTTGCTGTCTCGGCGATCGATACGGAACTCGTCGGGCGATTCGACGTGGGCCGGGTCGCGGTTGGCCGCGCCCCACAGCAGAACCAATCGCGCGCCGGAACGCAGCTGATAGCCGTGGAGTTCGCAGTCGCGCAGCACGTGCCGATAGTGCCCGCGGAACGGCGGCTCGACGCGCAGCACTTCTTCGATGAACGGCGTGATGAGCGCTGGATCGTCGCGGAGCCGCCGCTGCAGGTCGGGGCGGGTGGCGATGATGTGGGTCGCCGAGCCGATCAGCGATGCGGTCGATTCACCGCCCGCGCTGAACAGCGTCACCATCATGACCTGTGCGGTGACGGCGTCGACATCGCCTGCCGCGCAGGCCGAAGCCAGATCCGCCAGCAGTGTGCCCTCTGGTGCTGGCCGGTCGAGCAGGCCCGCGATGTAGGCCGCCAGTTCTCCGACGGCTGCGCCGGCCGCAGCCAGGTCGGCGGGGCCGACCAGACCTTCCAGCAGCTGCGTGCTGGCGTACCCCCACGCCGTCAGTCGGTCGACGTCTGAGTCGGGGACCCCGATCAGCCGGCACACCACCATCATCGGTAACCGGTTGGCCATGGCCGACATCCACTCGACCCGGTCCACGTCGAGCGCCGTGTCCCACAACCGAGCGACCGTGGCGGTGACGAACGATTCCAGCTCGCGGATGTGCTTGGCCGCCAGGTGGGGGACGAGCAGCTTGCGGTGGGCGGCGTGCACGGGATCGTCGGCGATCGCGAGCACCTGGGTCGGACCGCCGAGTTCGTCCATGCCGAAGACACCGATGGTGCCGTCAGGTTGGTACAGCATCGTGCCCGTCAGATTCGACGAGAAATCCTCGTGACGGCCCACCGCCTCGGTGACCGCGTCCCAGGAACAGACCGCATGGAAGTCGGAGTTCCCGATGCGGTGCACCGGACCGGCGGCGTGCATGCGCGCGTACAGCGGGTAGGGGTCCTGGATCGCCTCCTCGCTGAAGAGCTCCGCGCCGAGATCGCCCGTCATGGTGTCAGGGTGGGAGGCGGTGCCCACGGCGGTCAAGGGTGGCCGACCAACTCGACGCGCCACTCTGGACCGCGACAGTCAAGACGTCTCACAACCGGCAGTTGAACTGCTGTGATGGGAGAAAGCGGCGTCTACATCGTCTCATCGTGAGAACATCCGCATCGGACATCTCACGAGGGCGGAGCGATGAGCAACGACTGGCTGGTCGGTGACCGGCGCGCTGCGGCTGCCGAACGCATCTATGCCGCGGCGGCCGACATCATCGCCGCCCGGGGCATCGACGCCTTCGACATGGCGGCCCTCGAAGCCCGGGTGCACTGCTCGCGAGCGACGATCTACCGCCACGCCGGTGGCAAGAACCAGATCCGGGACGCCGTGCTCGCCCGCAGCGCCGAGCAGATCGTCGCGCAGGTGCGCGCGGCGGTGGCCGATCTCGACGGCACGGAGCGCGCGGTCACCGCGGTCGCCGTCGCGCTGGACCGTATTCGCGCAGACTCCCTCGGCCGGGCGTTGATCGCATCGGCGAGAAGCGGTGGCCGCGTCGGGTGGATCGCGGACTCACCTCAGCTGGCGGGCATCGCCGCCAAACTGACCGGCTGTGCCGACGATGACGCGGCCGCTGCTCAGTGGATCGTTCGGGTCGTGCTGTCGTTCGTCGTCTGGCCTCTCGCGGACCCGGAACTCGAGCGAGAGATGCTGCGCCGCTTCCTGACTCAGCCCGCACCCTTGCCGTTGTCGACGCGATAGACCGCGCCGTGGATCGCAGCGGCGTCGTCGCTGGCCAAGAATGCGATCACCTTCGCGACGTCCTCGGTCGCCATGAATCCACGCGGCGACGCGATGCGCATGATGAGATCCCAGTCGGCGTTCTCGGGCGCCTCGAACTCGGTGGCCTGGGCGGTCGGCATCCCGCCCGGACACACCGCGTTCACGCGAAGCTTCTCCTTGGTGAATTCGATCGCCAGCGCCCGCGTCAGGCCGACCAGTCCGTGCTTGGCCGCGCAGTAACCGGCGGAGTACACCTCACCCTCGACGCCGGCGATCGACGACACGTTGACGATGTTGCCGCCCGATGCCAGCAGGTGCGGAAGCGCGGCCCGGCACAGCGCGAACGGCGCGGTCAGGTTCACCGCGAGGTCGACGTCCCAGTCCTCGTCGGTCATCGACGCGGTGTGCCGCATCTTATGAAAGCCCGCGATGTTGGCCAGCACGTCGAGGCGGCCGAACCGCTCGACGCAGTCCGCGACTGCCGCGGCGCACGCCTCACGCGAGGAAATGTCCACCGACGCGAACGCGCTGCCGGGCAGGTCGGCGAACACCTCGGCCATTCGCGTTGCGTCCCTGGCGATTCCGAATACCGTCGCACCCTGGTCTGCGAACAGCCGGGCGGTTGTGGCGCCCAAGCCCGCCGACGCCCCGGTGACCAACGCGACCTTGCCGCTGAGCTGACCCATGCCTGCACCCTCTCACGGGCGCTCACACCGCAGCGCGCGGGCGCACCGGCGGGACGGCTGCCAGCAGCGCCCGGGTGTATTCGTGCTCGGGTTTGGTGAACAGCTGCTCGGCGGGCCGGTTCTCCACGACCGCACCGCTCCGCATCACCGCGACGTCGTGGCTGAGCCTGCGGATGACCGCCAGGTCGTGGCCGATCAGCAGATACGCCAGGCCGAGCTCGGCCTGCAGGCGGGCCAGCAGATCGAGAACACGGGCCTGCACCGAGACGTCCAGGGCGGCCGTGGCCTCGTCGAGGATCAGCAGATCCGGTTCGGCGGCCAGCGCTCGGGCGATGCTCACCCTCTGCCGCTGCCCGCCGGACAGTTCGTGCGGGTACCGCTGCGCGAACTCGGACGGCAGGCCGACCAGGTCGAGCAGCTCGGCGACCCGCGACCGCCGCGCCGCGGCGCCGTCGACCAGGTGGTGCACCGTCAGCGGTTCGGCGATCGACGTGTCCACGCGGGCACGGGGATTGAGCGACGAGAACGGATCCTGGAACACCAGCCCGATCCGCCGGCGCAGCGCTTTGGCCTCGGAACGTTTCACACCCAGGATGTCCGTGCCCGCCAGCGTCGCCGTGCCGCCATCGGGTGTCACCAGACCGGTCAGCGCAGCGGCGACGGTCGATTTGCCCGATCCCGATTCGCCGACCAGTCCGAGCGTGGTGCCGCGCCGAATGCGCAGCGACACGTCGTCGACGGCATGAACGGTGGACTTGCCCACCGGGGTGGTGACGGTGAACGACACATCGAGGCCATCGACCTCGAGGAGCGCGTCGGCGTCCGGCTTCGCCTGCGGTGCAGAGACATCGAGCACGGGGCGGGCGGCCAGCAGGTCCCGCGTGTAATCGTTGCGAGGCCGATCGAAGATGTCGAGGATCGGCGCCTGCTCCACGACCGCACCGTCGCGCAGCACGGTCACGTCGTCGGCGACCTGACCGATGACGCCCAGGTCGTGGCTGATCCACACCACCGCGGTGCCGAAGTCCCGTTGCAACGCGCGCACCAGTTCCAGGATCTGCGCCTGCGTCGTGACGTCGAGTGCGGTGGTCGGCTCGTCGGCGATGAGCAGTTCAGGGTCGCACGCCAACGCGATCGCGATCATCACGCGCTGCTTCTGACCGCCGGAGAGCTGATGCGGGTAGGCGTGCAGACGCGTCGAGGGATCGGGCAGCCCCACCGCCTCGAGAAGCTCCAGGGCCCGCGACCGCGCCTCCCGGCGCGTCACCCGGCGGTGCGTCTCGAGCGACTCGGTGATCTGGCGTTCCAGCGTGAGCAGGGGATTGAGCGACGTGCCCGGATCCTGGAACACGAACCCGATCCGTGAACCGTGCACGCGGCGAAGGTCTTTGGGCCGGGCGCCGACCAGCTGCATCGAGGGATCACCCGCCAGCGTGCTCGACCCGGACACGCGCGCGCCCGGCGCGTCGAGCAGTCCGGTGGCCGCGAGCACCGTCATGGTCTTGCCCGAGCCGGACTCACCGACGATGCCCACCGTCTGCTCCCGGGCCACGGAGAACGAGACGCCGTCGACGATGGTGCGCGCGCCGATGCGCACTCCCAGGTCGTCCACGGCCAGCACGGTCATCGCGCCGCCCCCCGGGCTTCGGCGCTGGTGCGCTGCTTCGGGTCGAGCACGTCCCGCAACCCGTCGCCCAACAGGTTGAAGGCCAGCACGATCACCACGATCGCCGCGCCCGGGAACACGGCCATCCACCACGCCATCGTCACGAACCCCTGGGAGTCGAAGATCATCCGGCCCAGTGATGGCTCCGGCGGCTGGATGCCGAGGCCGAGGAACGACAGCGCCGCCTCGGACAGGATCGCGAACGCCAGCGACAACGAGGTCTGGACGATCAGCGGACCGGCGATGTTGGGCACGATGTGCCGGCGCAGGATCATGTGGTCGGGGGTCCCCATCGCATGCGACACCGCCACATAGGGTTCCGTGCGCACACCCAGAGTGCTGGCCCGCGCGACCCGGGCGAAGATCGGGGTGTAGACGATGCCGATCGCGAGGATCGTCGTCGTCAGCCCGGGCCCCAGAATCGCGACCACCGCCAGAGCGAGCAGCAGAACCGGGAACGCGAACATCACGTCGACGACGCGCATCAGCACGGTGTCCAGCCAGCCGCCGCGATAGCCGGCGAGAACCCCGACCGTCACGCCGACGACGACGGCGAACGCAACGCTGATGACCGCCACCCGCATCGACGCCTGGGTGGCCACCAGCACGCGCGAGAGCACGTCGCGGCCCAACTCGTCGGTGCCGAACCAGTGGGACCCGCTGGGCGGCTGCAGCGCGTCGGGCACGTCGACGTCGTTGATTCCGTACGACGCAACGGCATTCGCGAACACCGCGATGAGGGCGACGGCCAGCAGGACCAACGCGCTGATCGCGGTGACCGGGTTGCGCGCCAGAATGCGCCAGGACGAGACGCGGGTGGGCTCGGTGGTCGTCATGCCAGCCGGATCCTCGGGTCGACCACGGCGTAGAGCACGTCGACGATCAGGTTGATCGCCAGGAACAGCGCCGCGATCAACAGCACCGCGCCCTGGATGACGGGGTAGTCGCGGGCGGCGACGGCGTTGTAGACGAGCCGGCCCAGGCCCGGCCACGCGAAGACCACCTCGACGACGATGACGCCGCCCAACAGTGTGGCGAGCTGGATTCCGGTGATGGTGAGGATCGGCACCAGCGCATTGCGCACCGTGTGGCGGAACGTGACGACGCGCGGAGACAGACCCTTGGACCGTGCGGTCCGCACGTAGCCCATGGCGGCGACGTCGAGCACGGCGGCGCGCACGTAGCGCGTCATGATCGCCGCCGCGACCACGCCGACCGTGAGCCCGGGAAGGATGATGTGGCTCAACCAGCCCGCCGGATCGGAGAACAGCGGCCGGTAGCCCGAGGTGGGCAGCCAGCCCAGTGTGGTCGAGAACAGGCCGATCAGCAGGATGCCGAGCCAGAAGTCGGGAATCGACACACCGAACTGGCTGGTCACCCGGACGATGGCGTCGCTGACGCGGCCCTCGCGCAGCGCCGAGTACGTGCCGGCGGGCAGCGCGATCAGCGCGGCGATGACGATGCCGGCCAAGCCCAGCGACAGCGTGGCGGGAAGGCGCTCCATCAGCGTGACGGTCACCGGGTCGCCGTTTCGGAAACTCACGCCGAGATCACCGGTGAGCGCGGAACCGACGTAGCCGAAGAACTGCGACACGATGGGCCGGTCCAATCCGCTGGCGCTACGCAACGCCTCGTACGCCTCGGGGGTGTAGCGGGTTCCGAGTGCGATGCGAACGGGGTCGCCGGGCACCAGGTGCACGAGCGCGAACACCACCACGGTGACGCCCACCAGCACGATCAGTGAGTACAGCACCCGGCGCGCGATGAACCGGGTGATGGGATGGGTCACGATCCTCGTCATGACGAATCACCGCCCTTGTCCAGCGTCGCGTGGCGGAACCGCACGGCGCCGTCGCGGCGGGCTTCGTATCCCGTCAGCGCCGGATTCCACGCCTGGATCACCGACGAGTTGTACAGGTAGATGTAGCTGACCTCGTCGGCGATCACCGTTGCGGCGCGGTCGTAGTCGGCCTTGCGGGCGGCGGGGTCGGTTTCGACGCGGCCGGCGTCGAGGAGCCTGTCGACCTCCGGGTCGGAGAACTTCTGGGCGTTGCTCGAGCCGTCGGTGTGGTGCTGGGCGTAGTAGAAGTCGTCGGGGTCGATGTTGCCCAGCCAGCCGAGCATCAGCATGTCGAAGTTGCCCGAGTTCTGTTCGTCGAGCCAGGTCGCGAAGTCGACGGTGCGGATGTTCACCGTGAACCCGAGCGGCGCCAGGTTGTCGGCGATGATCTGCGCCGCGGTCACGGTCTCCGGATACTCGGTGGTGACCAGCATGTCGAGCTCGCCCGGCGTGACACCAGACTCGGTCAGCAGCTCACGCGCCTTGTCCAACCCGCCGGTGCGGTAGCGGTCGTACGGGGTGTACCAGGGATTGCCCTCGGGGATGGCGAGCTCGTTGACCTTCGCGGTGCCGTAGCTCGTCGCGGCGACGATCGCGTCGCGGTCGATCGCATAGGCGATCGCCTGGCGCACCCGGACGTCGTTCCACGGCGCCTTCGCCTCGTTGAGCGCCAGGTACCAGTAGTCGTTGCTCGGCGTCACCGCCAGGCGCACCGAGTCGTCGTCGGAGAGCTGCCGGACACGTTGCGGCGGAATCGAATCCGTCCAGTCGACCTCGCCCGCCTGTAGTGCCGACAGTGCCGTCGACGGCTCGGAGATGAAGCGGAACGTCACCCCGGGCACGCCCGGCGGACCGCCCCAGTAGTCGGGATTGGCCACCAGGGAGATGGAGTCACCGCTCTTCTGGCCGGCGAAGCGGAACGGGCCGGTGCCGATGGGTTTCGTGGCGATCTGCCCGCTCTCCACGTTGCGCCGCGACACGATCGCCATGCCTTTGAAGCCACCGATGTTGGTGAGCATGTTCGGCGTCGGCCGGCTCACGCGGATCACCACCGTCGCCGGATCGGGCGCCTCGACCGCAGTCACCCGCGCTGAACTTGTCGGCGTTGGCGAGCTTCTCGTCGATGATCCGGCGGTAGGAGAACACCACGTCGTCTGCGGTGAACGGACTGCCGTCGTGGAACCTCACGCCGGGGCGCAAGTGGAACGTCCACGCCAGCTGATCGGGGGAGACCTCCCACGACGTCGCCAGAGCGGGCCGCATCTGCAGGTTCTCGTCGGGTTCGACGAGAGTGTCGAACACGTTCTCCAACACCTCGAACGAGAAATACGCGGTGGTCTTGTGCGGGTCGAGTTGATCGGGCTCACCCGCGATCGCGGCGATCAGCGATCCGGCCGCGCCGTCGCCGAGATCGACCCGGCTACCTGTCGAGCATCCGGTGAGCGAGGCGGCGAGCAGACAGATGGCGAGGACAGCGGTTGACACCGCCGTCCTCGCCATATTCACCACCCCGGTACTCGAGCCAGTGGTTTTCAGGTACCCGACGGCGCGAACAGGCAAACCCGTGACTTTGTCTACTCCGGGCTGAAATACTCAGCGGCGTGACGATGATGCGCACCCTGGCCGCCTTCCTGCTCGGTGTCTGCGCAGCGGTGGGCGCCGCCGTCCCGGCCCACGCCGACCAGGTCATGGAGGGTGTCTTCACCATCACCCCCGAAGGCGGCAAGCCGGGCACCTGGACGATCTTCCCGTCCTGCGTACCGGTCGTCGGCGACCTCCGGGAGGCGCTGTACCTCCCCGTCGGCTGCCGCATGCACGTGCAGGCCAGCGGGGACCTCGTCGGCGGCGACGCAGTGCTCACCGGCGGCCAGTGGGCCTTCACCACCCCCAAGGACCGGGGCATGCAGTGCCCGGACGGGTCGTGGGAGCCGACGGTGGAGGTCGTCAAGTTCGACGACGTGACGATGTCGGGTGTGCGCCAGACCCAGCACAACGGCAACTGCGGTCTGCAGCCGGGCATCATCTACACGCCGTTCACGATGGCCTACAAAGGCCCGCTCTCGACACCGGTCGACCGATATCCGCTGATCTGTGAACCGGGTGGACTACGGCGCTGCTTCTAGGGGCATCACCGTGATACGTGCGGAACCGAAGCGAATCGTCATCTGGGGCACCGGGTTCGTCGGGCAGATGGTCATCGCCGAAGTCGTCGACCACCCCGGGTTCGACCTCGTCGGAGTCGGAGTCAGCAACCCCGACAAGGTCGTCCGCGATGTCGGCGAGATCTGCGGTCTGTCAGCGCCTCTGGGCATCACCGCCACCGACGACGTCGACGCGCTGATCGCACTGAAGCCCGACGCGCTGGTGCACTACGGGCCGACCGCCGCGCACGCCGACACCAACATCGAGGTGATCACCCGCTTCCTGCGGGCCGGTATCGACGTGTGCTCGACCGCGATGACGCCGTGGATCTGGCCGACGATGCACCTCAATCCGCCGAACTGGATCGAACCCGTCACGGTCGCTTGCGAACTGGGGGAGTCCTCGTGCTTCACCACCGGCATCGACCCCGGCTTCGCCAACGACCTGTTCCCGATGACGTTGATGGGCCTGTGTTCGCAGGTCCGCACGGTGCGCGCCTCGGAGCTGCTGGACTACACCAACTACACCGGCGACTACGACCGGGAGATGGGCATCGGCAGACCGCCGGAGTACAAGGCGATGTTGGAGAACTCCGACATCCTCGTGTTCGCCTGGGGCGCAACGGTTCCGATGATCGCCCACGCCGCGGGCATCATGCTCGACGAGATCACCACGACGTGGGAGAAGTGGGTGACCCCCGTCGACCGGTCAACCGCCAAGGGTGTCATCGAGGCGGGCAACGTTGCGGCCGTGCGGTTCACGATCAACGGTGTCTATCGCGGCGAGACACGCATCCAGCTCGAGCACGTCAACCGCATCGGCAACGACGCCGCACCGGACTGGCCGTCGGGCACCGAGAACGACGTGTATCGCGTCGACATCGAGGGCACGCCCAGCATCAGCCAGGAGACGGCGTTCCGGTTCACCGACGGGTCCGGCCGCGACGCTGCGGCGGCCGGGTGCCTGGCCACGGGACTGCGCGCGCTCAACGCGGTCCCGGCGGTCAACGCGCTCTCACCCGGCTGGGTCACCGCATTGGACCTACCGCTGATCCCCGGGGTGGGCACGATCCGCTGACCTCAGCGGCGCTTCTCCAGCACGACGTACGCGAGCGGGATCTGGGTGCGTTCCGGGGCGGCGGCCATCCGGTCGGCGATGCCCTTCTCCAGCCGCTCGTGCAGGTCGGCGCATCGAGGGTTCGCCAGGCCCCCGTCCAGCGCCGTCGTGAGCGCGGCGAATATGGACGCTCGCGCGAAGCCGGCCCAGCGTGCCCCGAACTCCACGGCGTCCTTGTCGGACTGGTAACGCTCCCAGAACCGATCCTGGGCGTCGACGATCTCCAGGTGAGCGATCTCGAGGCGCTCGAAGATGCCCGATGGCGCGAACGGCGCCGTGAAGTCGGCGGCGTGGCGGGCCACGGTCGGGATGCACATCTGCGCCGACTCCTCGGGGCTGATCACGCCGGCCGCAGTCACCTCGGCGAGCGCGTCGGCCATCGCCGCGAGCAGCGGCCGGAAGCCCGCCTCGCCGTCGTCCCCGATGCCCATCGTGGTCACGACAAGCCTTCCGCCCGGGCACAGCTCGCGGCCGCGGAACGCGACGAATTCGTGCCAGTCCCGCGCGGCCTGGTTGTCGTAGGCCGCCTGCAGCTCGCGGTCACCGCAGGTGGCCACCTGCAGGTGTGGGCCGAGCACCGGTCCGGGCACCTGGCTCAGCCACTGGATCGCCCACGCGCTCCAGCCCAGATTCACACTGTTCGACGGCAGGATCTGCGAGTAGAACGAGCGGCCGACCGCGGACGCGAAAGCGGCCCGGTCCTTGGCCAGATACGTGTCCGGGTCTTCCTCCAGCGTCCGGAACAGCGCGGTGAAATCGTTGTCCGGCCGATCGGTGTGCGCGACGAGCACCGAGTGCTCCGGTCGGGTTCTGTTGCGCAGCACCGAGATCGCCGCACCCATAGGTAACAGCGAGTTGTGTCCGGTCGCCGCGCCGTAGTCGGCCAGCACGATCGGCTGCGGTGGGGTGGGCAGCGGTACCGCGGCGGCGGCGTCGGCGAAGATCTCGGTCGCCCGCGACAGCCCGGCAGCCTGCAGCCGCGACCCAGCGGTGTAGGTGCCGCTGTCGACCGGTTCCGGTCGCACCACGATGCTCGACTCGGGCATCTTCGAGACGGTAGTCCTCGGGCGCGGTCTGCGCCGACGAACAGCGCGGCGTGCGACCCGGCATGCGACACTGCGCGAGTGAAGGGACGGGTCGGGCCCCGCATCGCGCTGATCAGTGCGGTGATGACACTGGTCGCCGGTGTGGTCGGGCTGGTCCTCACGTTGGTGCTCGGCGCTTTCGTGTTCGACGACTTCGACGCCTACGGCGAGATCCCGGTGCCCGGGTCGGGACAGGTGGAGCTGCCCGCGGGCGAGGTGACGATCACCTTCCACACCGTGGTGACAGGAGGGATCGACGGCGGCTTCCCGGTGCCACCACTCAAGCTGGGCATCGACGCCCCCGACGGTGTGCCCGATCCCGTGCTGACCGAAGTCATCAGCTCGACCACCTCGGTGAACAACGATGTGCGCGTGCGAATCTGGACCGCGCAGATCGCCCAGGGCGGTGAGTACGCCGTGCGCGCGGACGGGCAGGTGGGCGGCTACATCAACCCGCGGCTGGCGTTCGGGAAAGACGATTCGCCCGGCTGGGCACTGTGGGTCAGCGCCGGCGTGATCGCGCTCGGGCTCGTCGAGCTCGCGGTCGCGATCGTGTGGTGGACTCGGGCGGGCCGCCGGCCGCAACCGCTGCCCGGTCCGGTGGTCCTCGACGATGCGGTGTGGCCGGGCCCCGTCCCGCCTCCGGTGCAGAGCTAGCAGCCCACCGACGAGGCTGTGGCTCAGCTGCCGCGCGAGACCCACTCGTCATAGTGCACCAGCTCGTCGCCCACGGTGGTGGAGTCTCCGTGACCGGTGTAGACGACGGTGTCACCAGGCAGTGCGCCCAGCCGTCCCGAGATCGATTCCAGGATGGTGGGGAAGTCCGAGTACGACCGCCCGGTGGCGCCCGGGCCGCCCTGGAACAGGGTGTCGCCGCTGAACACCGCGCTCAGCTCCGGTGCATGCCAGCAGACCGACCCCGGGGAGTGTCCGGGGGTGTGCAGCGCGCGCAGCTCGATACCGGCCACCCGCAGGGTGTCGCCGTCGGTGACGGCGCGAAAGTCGCTGTCCGGATGCGTCATCCGCCACAGGACGTCGTCGGCGGGGTGCAGCAGGACCGGAGCGTTGAGGGCCTTGCCGAGCTCGGGGGCGACGGTGACGTGGTCGTTGTGGCCGTGGGTGCACACCACCGCGACGACATTCCTTCCGCCGACCGCCTCGATGATCGGGGCCGCGCTGTGGGCGGCATCGAACACCAAGACGTCGTTGTCATCGCCGACGAGCCAGATGTTGTTGTCGACATCCCAGCTGCCGCCGTCGAGCTCGAAGGTGCCGCTGGTGACCAGGCGCTGGATGGCGCTCACAGGACCACCACCGAGCGGAGCACCTCTCCGGCGTGCATCTTGTGGAAGGCGTCTTCGATCTGGTCGAGCCCGATGCGCTCGGAGACGAACTTGTCGAGCGGGAACCGGCCCTGCAGATACAGCGAGATCAACGTCGGGAAGTCACGTTCGGGCAGGCAGTCGCCGTACCAGGACGACTTCAACGACCCACCGCGGGAGAAGAAGTCGATGAGCGGCATCTCCAGCGTCATGTCAGGCGTCGGCACGCCGACCAGGACCACGGTGCCCGCGAGGTCACGCGCGTAGAACGCCTGCTTCCACGTCTCGGGCCGCCCGACCGCGTCGATCACGACGTCGGCGCCGAACCCGTCGGTGAGGTCCTGGATCGTCTCGACGGCGTCGAGTTCCTTGGCGTTGATCGTGTGCGTGGCGCCGAAATGCCGGGCCCACTCCAGTTTCCGGTTGTCCATGTCGACGGCGATGATGCGCTTGGCGCCCACCAGCGCCGCGCCGGCGATCGCGGCGTCACCGACGCCGCCGCAGCCGATGACGGCCACGGTGTCGTCGCGGTTGATCGCGCCGGTGTTGATGGCCGCACCCACACCGGCCATCACGCCGCAGCCCAGCAGCCCCGCGGCGGCGGGGTCGGCGGCCGGATCGACCTTGGTGCACTGGCCCTCGTGGACCAGGGTCTTGTCGGCGAACGCGCCGATGCCCAGCGCGGGGGTCAGCTCGGTGCCGTCGGTGAGCGTCATCTTCTGTGCGGCGTTGTGGGTGTCGAAGCACAGGTGGGGGCGCCCGCGCTTGCACGCGCGACACTGCCCGCACACCGCGCGCCAGTTCAGGATCACGAAGTCACCGGGGGCGACGTTGGTGACACCGTCGCCGACCGTCTCCACGATGCCCGCGGCCTCGTGGCCCAGCAGGAACGGGAACTCGTCGTTGATGCCACCCTCGCGGTAGTGCAGATCGGTGTGGCAGACCCCGCACGCCTGGATGTCGACGATGACCTCACCCGGCCCCGGGTCGGGGATCACGATGTCCACCACCTCGACAGGCTGGCCCTTCGAACGAGAGATCACTCCGCGCACCGTTTGAGTCATGCCTGAACCCTAATATGTGCCTCGCTACGCTCATGGTCGATGAGCGCACTCGACGCACTGGCCGACTGGCCCGTCCCCACCGCAGCCGCCGCCGTCGTCGGCCGGGACGGAACCCTGGCCGACCACGGCGACCAGACTCTGACCTTTCCCCTCGCCTCGGTCACCAAGTTGCTGGCCGCCCGCGCCGCGCAGATCGCGGTCGAGGAAGGGGTCTTCGACCTCGACACCCCCGCTGGACCGCCGGAATCCACCGTCCGCCACCTGCTGGCGCACACGGCGGGCTACGAGATGACGTCGGAGAAAGTGCTGGCTGCGCCCGGCACTCGGCGGATCTACTCCAATCACGGCTTCGCAGTGCTGGCCGAGACACTGGAGCGCGAGTCGGGCATCCCGTTCACGGAGTACCTGTCCGACTCGGTGTTCGTCCCTCTGGACATGTCGGAGACCACCCTGGACGGGGGTGCGGCGGCAGCCGGCTACGGCGCGACGTCGACCGTCGCGGACCTCAGCGCGTTCGCCGGCGAGCTGCTGACGCCCTCTCTGGTGTCGGAGCAGATGCACGATGCGGCGACCTCCGTGCAGTTCCCTGGCCTCGACGGGGTGCTGCCCGGCTACGGCCGGCAGAAGCCCAACGACTGGGGGCTGGGCTTCGAACTACGCGACGGCAAGACGCCGCACTGGACCGGAGCGAACAATTCCGCGCGGACGTTCGGGCACTTCGGCCAGTCGGGGACGTTCCTGTGGGTCGATCCTGACGCGGGACTCGCGCTGGTCGTGCTCACGGACCGGCCGTTCGGCGACTGGGCGCACGATGTGATGCCCGCCCTGTCTGATGAAGTTCTGAGAGATTACAGGGCGGACTAGCGCAACACACGTCTCACAAGGCACAATTGCCCCGGAAGAAACAATTTCATCTGCTGACTCACTCGGAAACCACCAGGTCGTTGGGGAAGACGTCCCTCGTGGAGCCGAAGGAGCAACAGATGCGTGCAGCGAATCAGTTCGCCGACACGACGACGGGTGTGGTGTACGTGCATGCCTCACCCGCGGCGGTGTGCCCGCATGTCGAGTGGGCGTTGTCGTCGACCCTCAATGCGAGGGCGAATTTGAAGTGGACGGCGCAACCGGCCATGCCCGGGCAGCTGCGTGCCGTGACGAACTGGGTCGGTCCCGTGGGGACCGGCGCTTCGCTGGCCAATGCCCTGCGGTCCTGGTCGGTGCTTCGGTTCGAGGTGACCGAGGACCCGAGCCACGGCGTCGACGGTCACCGCTGGTGTCACACCCCCCAGCTCGGCCTGTGGAGCGGCGCGATGAGCGCGAACGGCGACGTGATGGTCGGGGAGATGCGGCTGCGCACGCTGATGGCCTCGGGCGCCGACATGCTGGCGGCGGAACTGGACTCCGTGCTGGGCACAGCCTGGGACGAGGCCCTGGAGGCCTACCGCGACGGCGGCGTGGGTGCCGAGGTCAGCTGGCTCAGCCGCGGCGTCGGCTAGCTCGGGGCTTGTTGATCGGTCCTACTACCCGCAACGCGCCCGGCACCACGGTGAGCTCCACCGGCAGCGGGCACACGTACTCGCCGTCGGCGTAGGCATTGATCCCGGGTGACTCCACGGTGATGGTCCGCGCCCTGCGCGTCGTCACCTCCGGCAGGTTCACATGCGTGCCCTTGAACACGGTCGGGAACAACCGGATCAACCGCGTGCGCGACGCGGAGGCGACCATCGTGACGTCGAACAAACCGTCGGTCGGGTCGGCTCCCGGGCAGATCAGCATGCCGCCGCCGTAGCTGCGGGTGTTGCCGAACGCGGCGAGCGTGAGCTCGGTCGCCACCACGTCGCCATCGAAGCCGAGCCGGAACTGCAGCAACCGCAACTGCGAGATCTCGGCCAGCATCGCCAGGTTGTAGCGCATCCGCCCGTGCGGCCAGCGCATCCGGTTCGTGCGGTCGGTCACCAGGGAGTCGAAACCAGCCGCCATCACCGTCCCGAACCAGCGCCGGGTGCCGTCGGCGCCGGTGATCAACCCCAGGTCGTAGGTGCCGACCTCGCCGTCGACCACCGCGTCGGCGGCGGCCTCGGGCGCGGTGGGGATGCCGAACGCGCGGGCGTGGTCGTTGCCGGTGCCGGCGGGGATGATCCCCAGCGGGGTGGACGTCTCGGCGAGGATCTGCAGCGCCAGCGACACGATGCCGTCGCCGCCGACCACGACCAGCGCGTCCATGCCGCGTTCCAGTGCGCCTTCGACGAGTTCGCGTGCATGCGCGGGATCGCGGCCGACGAGTGCGACGACGTCGACGCCGCGGGCCTGGAAACGGCTGATAGCGCGCTCGGCGGCGTGGCGGGCGGTGCCGTGCCCGGAGGCCGGATTGGTCAGGACGACGATCCGGTTCACGGAATCAGCTTGCCCGGGTTCATGATTCCGGTCGGGTCGAGCGCCGACTTGACGGCGCGCAGCACGGCGACGCCGAGGTCGCCGACCTCGTCTCGCATCCAGGGACGGTGATCCGCGCCCACCGCGTGGTGGTGGGTGATCGTCGCGCCCACGCGCATCATGGCCTCCGAGGCGGCAGTTTTGGCGGCGCGCCACTGCTCGATCGCATCACCGCGCTGGGCGGCGACGACAGTGAAGTAGAGCGAGGCTCCGGTGGGGTAGACGTGCGAGATGTGGCACAGCACAAGGGCAGGCGTTCCCGAATCGGCCAGCGAGCGGGTCAGGGCGTCGGTGACAGCCGCCTTCAGCGTCGGGACGTTCGACCACGACGTCGCTGTCTCCAGCGTCTCGCAGAGCGCCCCCGCGGACAGCAGCCCGTCACGCAGGTACGGGGCATTGAAGCGACCGTGCTCCCATGCGCGGGCCGGCGCCTCGCCGAGTGAGGTTCCACCGTTGGCGCTCAACAGGTCTCGCGTCTCGGAGTGTCGGCTGGCGACATGGGCTTCGCTGCCTTCGAAAGCCGTGATGGCCAGGCAGCCGCCGGTGATCTGGGATTCGCCGATGCTGTCGGTGGTGGCCAGGTTGACCCCGGTCTCGGCCTCGTCGGAGAGTCGGATGACCGTCGGTCCGGTGCCGGTCTGCGCGACGGCCCGCAACGCGGCGGCGCCGGTGGCGAAATCGGGGAACGACCACGCCTCGTAGCGGGTGGTTTCCGGCACCGGATGGACGCGAACCCGCACCTTGGTGATGATGCCGAAGACTCCCTCGGAGCCGAGCAGGACCTGCCGCAGGTCAGGTCCGGCGGCCGAGGCGGGCGCACGGCCCACGTCGAACATCCCGGCCGGGGTCACGGCGCGAAGGCCGCGCACCATGTCGTCGAAGCGGCCGTAGCCGGCGGAATCCTGGCCCGACGAGCGGGTCGCGGCGAAACCGCCGATCGTCGCGAAACAGAAGCTCTGCGGAAAGTGGCCGAGTGAGAAGCCGCGCTCAGCCAGGAGTTTCTCGGCTTCGGGGCCGGTCAGGCCCGCGCCCAGCTCGGCTTCCCAGGAGACCTCGTCGAGCGAGTGGAGCTTGTCGAACCGGCGCAGATCCACCGACACCACGGCCTTGAAATCCCCACGCAGTGGGTCCAGCCCGCCGACCACGCTCGTGCCACCGCCGAATGGGACGACGGCCATGCTGTGGTCGGCGCAGAATCGCAACACGGCGGCCACCTCGTCGTCGTCGCCGGGCACCAGCACCGCGTCCGGGCCGTCCTGCACGCCGAAATCCCTGCGGCGCAACAGATCCAGCGTGGACTTGCCTCCCGCGCGCAGCAGTCGGTGCTGGTCGTCGACGAGAACGTGGTCGGCGCCGACGATCGCGGCCAGGCCGTCGCGGTCGCTCGGGGACAGCGCCGACGGGCGGACCCTGACCTGTTCGAGGGTGGGCTCAGCGGCGGGCTGTGCGTCGATGCCGAGGGCCTGGGTGAGCAGGGACCGGATGCCTGGGGACAGGGGAGTCGCCGCGGCGGGATCGCCCCAGGCGTTCCATGCCATGGGTGGTCGGGAAGGCTGGCCAGCGAGCGAAGACATGCGTTACAGTATTACAGATGATGTCAATCCGTAACTCCGACTCGGGTGTCGAGAAGCGCATTCTCGACGCGGCGGCGGCGTGCATCCTCGCCTACGGCGTCGAACGGACGACTATGACCGAGATCGCGCGGCGTGCCCGGGTCAGTCGCCCCACCATCTACCGCCGGTGGCCCGACATCCGCTGGGTGATCGCAGAGCTGCTGACCGTGCGTATCGCCGGGGTGCTCGAGCAGGTGCCCGACCGTGGTGCCGGCAGGGAGGCGACGGTCGAGCGCGTCGTGGCCGTGGCGGAACACCTGCGCAACGACGAGATCGTGCAGTCGGTGATCCGCAATGCTCCCAACCTGGCCATGGTCTACATCGCCGAACGGCTGGGCACCAGCCAGCAGATCCTCATCGACGCGCTCGCCGAGGCGGTTAAGGCCGGTCAGAAGGAGGGCAGCGTGCGTTCCGGCGACCCGCACGAGCTGGGTGCGATGTGTCTGCTGATCACGCAGTCGACGATCCAGTCCGCGCAGATGGTGGAAAAGCTGCTCGACGCACAGGCCATCAACGTCGAACTGGCCCGCGCTCTCAACGGGTACCTGGCCCCGTGAGCGGCCCCTCGAGCACGGCGCTGAACGCCGTCCGCCGCGCCGCAGAGTTGCAGGAACTCGGCGATGGTGCGCCGCTGGACGTGCTCGTCATCGGCGGCGGCATCACCGGCGCCGGGATCGCGCTGGACGCCGCGACGCGCGGGCTGTCGGTGGCCCTGGTCGAGAAACACGACCTGGCCTTCGGTACCAGCCGGTGGAGTTCGAAGCTGGTCCACGGCGGCCTGCGTTACCTCGCGAGTGGCAACGTCGGCATCGCCCGCCGCAGCGCCGTGGAACGCGGAATCCTGATGACGCGCAACGCCCCTCATCTGGTCCACGCCATGCCGCAACTGGTGCCGCTGCTCCCCGAGATGAACCGCGCCTCGAGAGCACTGGTCCGGTTCGGCTTCGCGGCCGGTGACGGGCTGCGCGCCCTCGCCGGCACCCCCGCATCGGTGCTGCCGCGGTCTCGCCGGATCGACGCGGCCGCGGCGGTCGCGTTGGCCCCGACCGTGCGCCGCGACGGCCTGGACGGCGCGCTGCTGGCCTACGACGGGCAGCTCGTCGACGACGCGCGCTTGGTCACCGCGGTGGCGCGCACGGCCGCCCAGCACGGCGCCCGCATCCTCACCCGCGTCGAGGCGAGCGCGGCATCTGGCACCTCGGTGACGTTGACCGACACGCAGTCGGGGGAAACGCTGCAGGTGTCAGCGCGCGCGGTGGTGAACGCCACCGGCGTCTGGGCCGGGCAGGTCGACAAATCGCTGCGGCTGCGGCCCAGCCGCGGCACCCACCTGGTGTTCGACGCCGCAGCGTTCGGCAATCCGACTGCGGCGCTGACGATTCCGATCCCCGGGGAGATCAACCGATTCGTCTTCGCGATGCCCGAACAGCTCGGCCGCGTCTATCTGGGACTGACCGACGAAGACGCCCCCGGCGCGATACCCGATGTGCCAGAGCCGACCTCGCAGGAAGTGCAGTTCCTCCTCGACACGGTCAACACCGCGCTCGCGACCTCACTCGGGCCTGCGGATGTCGTCGGCAGTTACGCCGGCCTGCGCCCGTTGATCGACACCGGAGCCGGCCGTACGGCAGACGTCTCGCGAGAGCACGCGGTCACCGAGTCGGCGAGCGGCATGCTGAGTGTGATCGGCGGCAAGCTAACCGAATACCGGTTCATGGCAGAGGATGTGGTGGACCGCGCGGTCGCGCTGCGCGGGCTGGCCGCGGGGCCGTGCCGCACCCGCAACCTCCCGCTCATCGGCGCACCGGGTCTGCCGACCGGACACGGACTGCCTGCGTCCCTGGTGGCCCGGTTCGGCGCAGAAGCGCCCGACGTGATCGCCCGGGCGACGTGCCCGCGGCCCACCGAACCCGTCGCCGACGGCATCGACGTCACGCGCGCGGAACTCGAGTACGCCGTCACCCACGAAGGAGCACTCAGCGTCGACGACATCCTCGACCGGCGTACCCGCATCGGCCTGGTGGCCGGGGACCGCGAACGCGCCCTGCCCGCGGCCGAGGAGATGGTCGCCCTCAGCCGCTGAGCGGGCGTCGCCTTTACAGCGGGATGTTCTTGTGGCGACCGCGGCGCATCGGTGCCTCGGCCAGTGCCTGGGTCAGCCTCGAGCGCGTGTGGGCCGGGTCGATCTTCTCGTCCACGACGCCGATCTCGATGGCCGAATCCACGCCGCCGGCGATCTTCTCGTGCTCGATGGCCAGCGCCTCGTGCAGCGACTCGCGCTCCTCGGGGGCGGCGGCAGCCAGCTTCTTCTTGTGCAGGATGCCGACGGCGGCCTTGGCGCCCATGACGGCGACCTCGGCCTCGGGCCACGCGAACACCTTGGTGGCGTTGAGCGACCGCGAATTCATCGCGATGTAGGCGCCGCCGTAGATCTTGCGGGTGACCAGCGTGACGCGCGGCACCGAGCTCTCACCGAACGCGTGCAGCAGCTTGGCGCCGCGGCGGACCACGCCGCCCCACTCCTGATCCACACCCGGCAGGTAGCCGGGCACGTCCACGATCACGACCAGCGGGATGCCGAACGCATCGCACAGGCGCACGAAGCGGGCCGACTTCTCGGCGCTCTCGGAGTTCAGGCAGCCGCCCAGACGCAGCGGGTTGTTGGCGATCACACCGACGGTGCGGCCGGCCAGCCGGCCCAGGCCGACGACGATCGACGGGGCCCAGCGGGACTGGAACTCCTCGAACGGCACACCCTCGTCGAGGAGGGCCTCGACCAGCGGGTGCACGTCGTAGGCGCGGCGAGCCGACTCGGGCAGCAGCGCCTTGAGGTCGGTGTCGCCGGCCTCGGCCTTGGTGCGGTCGAAGTGGCCCTGCTGGCAGAACAGCCCGACCAGGCGACGGCCGCGCTCGTAGGCGTCGAGCTCGTCGTCGGCGACGATGTGGCACACGCCGGACTTCTTGTGGTGCGCCTCGGGGCCGCCGAGAGAGACCATGTCGACGTCCTCGCCCGTGACGCTGCGGACCACGTCGGGTCCGGTGACGAACACCTTGCTGTCGGGCGCCATGATGATGACGTCGGTCAGGGCGGGCCCGTATGCGGCGCCACCGGCGGCGAAGCCGACGACCACGGAGATCTGCGGGATGTAGCCGGAGGCGCGGATCATGGCCTCGAAGACCAGGCCGACCGCGTGCAGCGCCTTGACGCCCTCGGCCAGACGGGCGCCGCCGGAGTGCCAGATGCCGACGATCGGGCTCTGCTCGTCGATCGCGACGTCGTAGGCATCGACGATGTGCTTGCAGCCGTCGACACCCATCGCGCCGCCCATCACGGTGCCGTCGGTGCAGAACGCGATCGTGCGGACACCGTTGACGGTGCCGGCTGCCGCCAGGACGCCGGACTTGTCGCGCTCGTGCAGCAGCTCGACGCTGCCGTCATCGAAGAACGTCGCCAACCGCAGCATCGGGTCGCGAGGATCGAGTGACTCGTTGACGTCTGCGGCGGGGCGATTCTCGATGGTGGTCATAGATGTCTCCTGCTTTCAGTATTTTCCGAAGGCGAGTGCGACGTTGTGCCCGCCGAAACCGAACGAATTGTTGATGGCGTACTCGTAGTTACCCGGCCGGGGGCCGCCCGCGACGACGTCGAGGTCGATATCGGGATCGAGGTTCTTCAAATTGAGTGTGGGGGGAATGACGCCGGTGCGCAGCGCCTGGACTGTGAGAATCGACTCGACCGCGCCGACCGCACCGACCGAGTGGCCGAGCGCGGACTTGGGTGCGTAGACCGCTGGCCGGTGCCCGCGCATCGCGTTGTTGATGGCCTGGCCCTCGGCGACGTCACCGACGCTGGTGCCCGTCGCATGGGCGTTGACGTGGTCGATGTCGCTCGGCGCGAGACCGGCCAGCTCGATGGCGCGGCTCATCGCGTAGCCGGCGCGCTCACCGTTGGGATCGGGCGCGACCATGTGGTAGCCGTCGGAGGTGATGCTGGCGCCCATCAGTCGCGCGAGGATGGTGGCGCCGCGCGCTTTGGCGTGCTCCTCGGTCTCGATGACCATCAGTGCAGCCGCCTCGCCGAACACGAAGCCGTCCCGATCCTTGTCGAACGGGCGGCACGCGCCGGCCGGGTCGTCGTTGTTGGTCGACATCACGATGCGCATCTGCGCGAAGCCCGCGATCGGCACGGCCTCGATGCGCTGTTCGACACCGCCGCAGATCGCGATGTCGGCCTCACCGAGCACGATGTTGCGCCACGCCTGGGCGATGCCCTCGGACCCTGACGCGCACGCCGAGACCGGGGTGACCACCCCGGCCTTGGCGCCACGGTCAAGACCCACCACGGCCGACGGACCGTTGGGCATGTACATCTGCACCGACAGCGGGGACACGGCCGTATTGCCGCTGTCCCGCATGCCGTCGTAGGCGAACACCAGCGCCTCGGCGCCGCCGAGGCCGGTCCCGATCGACACCATCAGGCGATTGGTGTCGACCTCGGGGGACCCGGCGTTGCGCCAGACACGACGCCCGAGCACGGTGGCCATCTTCTGCGGGTAGGACATCCGACGGTTCTCGACCTCGGTCAGTTCCCCGTCGAACTCCTCGAGCAGATGGCCCCCGATGCGCACCGGCAGGTCGAACTCCTCGACGAAGGAGTCTTCGAGACGGCGGATGCCGCTCTTGCCCTCCAGCAGCGCCGTCCACGTGCCTTCGGCATCGGTGGCGACGCTCGTCGTCATGGCCATACCGGTCACGACGACGTCGGGGAGTCCGTTCCCTGTTGTCGGTGCAGCCATACTCAGGCGCGTGTCCTCTCGGTTCTCGTGAACTCGGCTGGCCTAGTAACGACCGAAGGCCAGAGCCACATTGTGGCCGCCGAAACCGAACGAGTTGTTGATGGCGTACTGATAGTCGCCATACCGTGGCTCGCCCGCGACGACGTCGAGATCGATCTCCGGGTCCGGCGTCTCGTAGTTGAGCGTCGGAGGGATGACCCCGTCCCGCAGGCTGAGCACCGTGAGAATCGATTCCAGAGCACCCACCGCGCCGATCGAGTGACCCAGCGCCGACTTCGGTGCGTACACCGCGGCGTGGTCCACACCGGCAACCCGGATGGCATTGGCCTCGGCGGTATCGCCGATGGACGTCGACGTGGCGTGGGCGTTGACGTGGTTGATGTCCTCGGGGGACAAGCCCGCCGTCTCCATCGCCCGCTTCATCGCCTGGCCGGCCCGCAGACCATCCGACGCCGGAGCCACCATGTGGAAGGCGTCGGACGTGATGCCGGCGCCCATGACCCGGGCCAGCGGCTTGGCGCCGCGTGCCTTGGCATGCTCCTCGGTCTCGAGGATCATCAAAGCGCCGGCCTCACCGAAGACGAAGCCGTCACGGTTCTTGTCGAACGGGCGCGACGCGGCTTCCGGATCGTCGTTGCGGGTCGACATCGCGCGCATCATCGAGAACGCTGCGATGGGCAGTGCCTCGATCCCGCCTTCGACGCCGCCGCAGACCGCGAAGTCTGCGTCGCCCATGACGATCTGACGCCATGCGTGGGCGATGGCCTCCGAACCCGAAGAACAGGCTGAGACCGGGGTGATGACCCCGGCACGCGCCCCGAGCTCCAGGCCGACGACCGCGGCCGCTCCGTTGGGCATGATCATCTGCACTGCGAGCGGGGACACCTTGCGAATGCCGCCCTCGTTCATCAGGTCATAGGTTTCGACGATCTTCTCGCCGCCACCGATGCCGGTGCCGATCACCACCGAGAACCGGTCTGGGTCGACTTCGGGCTTGCCCGCGTTCTCCCAGAGCCGGTTGCTCAGCAGCTTGCCCATCCGCTGGACGTACGACATGCGCCGCAGGTCGAGTCGGGTCATGTGCTCGTCGACGGGATCGACCAGGTGGCCGCCGATGCGAACCGGCAGGTCCCACTTGGTGACGAAGTCGTCCGTGAGCTCGTGAATACCGCTCTGACCGGCGAGCAGTCCCTTCCACGTGCCCTCGGCGTCGGCCGCAATCGAGGTCGTAGCTTCTACAGCGGTAACCACGACATTGGGGAAACCGCCGTTAGCAGTGGAAGGCCGGGTCATTCGCCCGCGAACTTCTCGCGCAGGGCGGCAGCAGCCTCGGGGTTCTCTTCCTCGAGCTTCTGGATGTAGGCGACGACGTCACCGACGGTGCGCAGACCGGCGAGGTCCTCGTCGGGGATCTTCACGCCGTACTTGTCCTCGGTCTGCACGGCGATCTCGACCATCGACAGCGAGTCGATGTCCAGGTCGTCGACGAAGCTCTTCTCCGGGGTGACCTCAGACGGCTCGATGCCGGTCACTTCTTCGATGATCTCGGCGAGACCGGAGATGATTTCTTCCTGAGAGGCGGGCACTGTGGCTCCTTCTATTTATCGGGTGTTACCTGGGGTGAAACGATTCGGGGTGGAACAGCCGTCGATCAGACGGCGCGGAGGGCCTCGGCGAGGCCGTCCAGGTCGGCGGGGGTCTTGATGGGATGGTTCGGGGTGCCCTTGAGCTCCCGCTTGGCGATTCCGGACAACGTGCCCGCGGGGGGGAACTCCACGAGGGCCGTCACACCGAGCTCCCGCATGGTGTCGGTGCACAGATCCCAGCGCACGGGGCGCGTCATCTGGGCGACCAGCTTGGTCATCGCGTCATGCGCGGAGGCGACGGGCCGGCCGTCAGCGTTGGACAGCAGCGTGACCGACGGCTCCGACGGAGTGATCCGGTCGGCCACCGTGGTGTACTCGGCCAGCGCGGGCTCCATGTAGCGCGTGTGGAACGCACCGGCGGTGGCCAGCGGGCGAACCCGGGCGCGGGCCGGCGGGTCTTCGGCGAGCTTCTCCAGCGCGGCGACGGCACCGGCGGCGACGATCTGGCCGGCAGCGTTGCGGTTGGCCGGCACCAAGTCGAGCGCTTCGAGCCGCGCGAGCACCTCCGCTTCGTCGCCGCCCAGCAGGGCGGACATCCCGGTAGGTTCCACGGCGCAGGCCTTGGCCATCTCGCGGCCGCGGGTCGCGGCCAGGGACACGGCCTCGTCGGCGGTGATCACTCCTGCGATCGCGTAGGCGGCGATCTCACCGACGGAGTGTCCGGCTGCGACGATGTCCTCGTCCCCGGTCAGCACGCCGCGGCGCGTCAGTTCCTCGTAGGCCAGCAGCGTGGCCGCGACGACGAGAGGCTGCGTGACTGCGGTGTCGGTGATCTCCTGTGCGTCGGCGGTGGTGCCGAGGCGGGCCAGATCCAGGCCGCTGATCTCCGACCATGCCGCGATGCGCTCCGGCGCACCGGGCAGCTCCAGCCACTCGGCGAGCATGCCGGGAGTCTGGGAGCCCTGTCCGGGCGCGAGGAATGCAAGCACAGTCTTGTCGGGCACGTCTTTAAGAAAACATTGTGAAGACGGTTTTGCGCCGTGTAAGAGACTATGAACTCTTTCTTAGGTTTTTGTTGACTCCCCACAAAACCGCACGTGATGGGACGTCGTCGAGATCCAAGCGCAACATGTCACCTCGCAGGATGCCCCGCCGGTGTGACCGAGGCAACAGCGCCAACCTGCCCGGATCCCGGCGATGACGAAGGCCCGGACTGGCCCTGACGCCGCAGACGGCCCACCGTGGAGGCGACGCGCAGCACATACGCGTCCCGCGGAACGGTGGCGTCACGACCCGTGAAGTCGGCGACACGTTTGAGCCGGTACCTGACCGTATTTGGATGAACGAACAATTTGCGGGCGCACGCTTCGATCGCGCCCCCGGAATCCAGATAGGCGTCCAGCGTCTCCATCAGCGTGGGGCCTGCATCGGCGAGCGGCCGCATCACCTCCGCCTCGAGGGCGGCCGCGGCCGAGGCGTCGCCCAGTAGCGCGCGCTCGGGCAGCAGTTCGCGCGCTGCCACCGGCCGCGGCGCACCGGCCCAGCCGGCGACGGCGTTCATCCCGGCGATGGCCTCGGTGGCACTCAGATGCGCGGCACCCAGGGTCGGCGCCATCGGCCCGACCACCACGGGTCCGTCGGCGAAAACCGTCAGGAGTTCCGACAGGAACCGGTCGGTGTGGGACAGCCCGCCGGACACGACCGTCACCAGCCACGTCCCGTGCACGTCCGACAACGCGGCGCGGCCGTTGCGGGCCGCGACGTCGTGCACGTCCTCCGAGGTGAGGTCCAACCGGTCGGGCCGCGGCAGGCCCACGATCACGGTCGCCGCCGCGGTCGCGTCCCAGTTCAGGGCCGCAGCCTGCGACTGCAGATCAGGGCCGATGTCGCCGCGCACCACGGCGTCGATCAGGTTCGCCTCCATGCGGGTGTCCCACGCCCCGCGGGCCTCTGCCTGATCCGCGTAGGCCATGGCCGCCGCGAAGGCCAGGTCGCGGCTGTAGCGCAGGATGCCTGCGGTCAGCGCGGTCAGCTGTTCCTCGTTGCGGGCCAGCAGCGGAACGACCTCTTCGAAGAACTCCATCGTCACGCGCACCATCTCGACCGACTGGCGCAGCGCGATGCGCCGGCGCAGATCCTGCGGTACCACCTCGAAGGCCTGGGCGGTGTAGCTGACATCGCTGTCGGGGTGGCGCATCCACTCGACGAAGTTCACCACCGCGGTCTGCACGACCAGCTGCACGCTGGCGCGCTGCGACGCCTCCAGCTCGGCGAAGAAGGGCAACCGTTCGCCCATCGCCTGTACCGCCTCGGTGGCCAGCCGGCCCGAGTACTGACTGAGCCGGCGTAGCACCGAGTCGGGAACGTTCTCCAGCACCTCGACCGTCGACCGGGGCGGGACGAACCGATTGTTGTCGGCCATCCCTAAAATCTACGCTTCGGTTTGGAGAAGTCCTCCAAATTGTCAGGCGACCCCCGGGTCACTGGTCTGCTCAGGCGCCGCCATCACGTCGTCGATCTCGTACTTGCGCGCCGCCTCGACGGCGACCGCCATGTCGATGTTGCCGTCGCGAGCCAGGCCCTCCAGCACCGCGACCGTGATCGACTCGGCGTCGGTGTTGTAGTAGCGGCGCGCCGCCGGCCGGGTGTCGGAGAAGCCGAACCCGTCGGTGCCCAACGTGATGTAGGTGCCGGGCACCCACGGCCGGATCTGCTCGGGCACGGCACGCATCCAGTCCGACACGGCCACCACAGGGCCTTCGGCGTCGGCGAGCGCTTGGGTCACGTACGGCGTGCCGGCCGGCCGGTCCGGATGGCGCAGCGCCTCCTTCTCGATGGCCACGCCGTCGCGGTTGAGCTCACCCCAGCTGGTCACCGACCAGACGTCGGCGGCCACATCCCACTCGTTGGCGAGCATCTCGGCCGCCTTGAGCGCCGAGGGCATGCCGACCCCGGAGACCAGGATCTGGGCGCTGTGACTGCGGCTCTCCGCCTGGTGGTAGCGGTAGATGCCGCGCAGCAGCCCCTCGACGTCCAGGTTGTCCGGCTCGGCCGGCTGGACGTAGGGCTCGTTGTAGATCGTCATGTAGAAGTAGATGTTCTCCGGGTTCTCGCCGTACATGCGGTGCAGGCCGCTCTCGATGATGTAGGCGATCTCGTAGGCGAACGCGGGGTCGTAGGCGACGACGGCGGGGTTGGTGGCCGCCAGCAGCAGCGAATGCCCGTCGGCGTGCTGCAGACCTTCGCCCACCAGCGTGGTGCGCCCGGCCGTCGCGCCGAGTACGAAGCCGCGCGCCATCTGATCGGCCGCCGCCCACAGGCCGTCTCCGGTGCGCTGGAACCCGAACATCGAATAGAAGATGTAGATCGGGATCATCGGCTCGTTGTGGGTGGCATACGACGTGCCGACGGCGGTGAACGAGGCCGTCGAGCCCGCCTCGTTGATACCCTCGTGCAGGATCTGGCCGACTTCGCTCTCCTTGTAGGCGAGCATCAGCTCCGCATCGACCGAGGTGTAGAGCTGGCCGTTGCGGTTGTAGATCTTCAGGCTCGGGAACCACGAGTCCATGCCGAACGTGCGCGCCTCGTCGGGGATGATCGGCACGATCCGCTTGCCGATCTCCTTGTCCCGCAACAGTTCCTTGAGCGTACGGACCGTCGCCATCGTGGTGGCGACCTCCTGCTTGCCCGACCCCTTCTTCAGCGCCTTGTAGGCGTCGCGGCCGGGCAGCGTGAGCGCCTTGGTCTTGGTGCGACGTTCGGGCAGGGAGCCGCCGAGTGCGCGGCGCCGGTCGAGCATGTAGCGGATCTCGGGTGCTTCCGGGCCGGGGTGGTAGTACGGCGGCAGGTAGGGATCGTTCTCGAGCTGCTCGTCGGAGATCGGGATGCGCTGCGCATCGCGGAAGTCCTTGAGGTCTTGCAGCGCAAGCTTTTTCATCTGGTGCGTGGCGTTGCGGCCTTCGAAGTGCTTGCCCAGCGTGTAGCCCTTGATGGTTTTCGCCAGGATCACCGTCGGCTGACCCTTGTGCTCCATCGCGGCGTGGTAGGCGGCGTACACCTTGCGGTAGTCGTGGCCGCCGCGCTTGAGGTTCCAGATCTCGCGATCGGTCATCGGGTCGACGAGGGCCTTGGTCCGTGGGTCGCGACCGAAGAAGTGGTCGCGCACGTAGCCGCCGTCGTTGGCCTTGTAGGTCTGGTAATCACCATCGGGGGTGGTGTTCATCAGATTCACCAGCGCGCCGTCGCGGTCGGCGTGCAGCAGCGCATCCCACTCCCGGCCCCACACCACCTTGATGACGTTCCAGCCCGCGCCGCGGAAGAAGGACTCCAGCTCCTGGATGATCTTGCCGTTGCCGCGCACCGGGCCGTCGAGGCGCTGCAGGTTGCAGTTGACGACGAACGTCAGGTTGTCCAGCGCCTCGTTGGCGGCGACCTGAATCAGGCCGCGGCTCTCGGGTTCGTCCATCTCCCCGTCGCCGAGGAACGCCCAGACATGCTGGTTCGAGGTGTCCTTGATGCCGCGGTCGTGCAGGTAGTGGTTGAAGCGCGCCTGGTAGATCGCGTTCATCGGGCCGATGCCCATCGACACCGTGGGGAACTCCCAGAAGTCCGGCATGAGCCGGGGGTGCGGGTAGGACGGCAGGCCGCCGCCGGCGTGGCTGTGCTCCTGGCGGAAACCGTCGAGCTGGTCGGAGCTGAGCCGGCCCTCGAGGAAAGCGCGGGCGTAGATGCCGGGGGAGGCGTGGCCCTGGATGAAGACCTGATCGCCACCGCCCGGGTGGGCCTTGCCGCGGAAGAAGTGGTTGAAGCCGACCTCGTAGAGCGCCGCCGACGACGCGTAGGTCGAGATGTGGCCGCCGACGCCGACGCCGGGCCGCTGCGCGCGGTGCACCATGATCGCGGCGTTCCAGCGGATCCAAGCGCGGTAGCGGCGCTCGACGTCCTCGTCGCCGGGGAACCATGGCTCGAGTTCGGTCGGGATGGTGTTGACGTAGTCGGTCGACGTCAGCGACGGGATGGCCACCCGCTGCTCCCCGGCACGTTCGAGCAGACGCAACATCAGGTACCGCGCCCGCGCGGGACCCGACCTCTCAACCAACTGGTCGAACGACTCGAGCCACTCGGCGGTCTCGTCGGAATCGATGTCGGGCAGATAGGACGCGACGCCTTCCCGAATGACACGAACACGATCGTGTTCGCCTGTGCTGCTGGAGTTTTGGGCCAGATCCTGGCGCACGAACTCGGTGGTCAACTTCCGCTCCTTGTCAGGCGGGTGAAGCACACGCGGTCCGTCGAGTGGGTCTGCTCGCTTCGCGCCGTGCACGGTGGGTTACATCCTCGTACCATCCTGCCGCAAGTGCAGTGCCGCACGCGAACGGTTGCATTTAGTGCACCCGGTGCCGGGGTCGGCCGGTAACGTCTGCAGACCGTGCGTATCGGTGGGCGACGAGCTGCGCCGTTGCGGCTGTCCGCCTTCGCGACCGGCTCCGCCGCGGCGTTGGCCATGATCGTCGTCGGCTGCACCAACGTCACCACCGGCGAGGCATCGGCACCGCCGGGGGAGGCGCCGCAGTATCGCGCGTCGGTGTCGGCGTCGCTGCAGGAGTCCGCGGCGAGCTCGTCGGCACGCGAGTCGGAACGCCAGACGTCGATGACGGTGGAGGCGGTGCACACGTCGTGCGAGGCGATGAGCACCAGCAGCGCCGACGCGATCGCCGCGGTCAACACCTACGTCGATGCGTTCAACACCGACCCGGTGGGTGCAGAAGGCGGAGCCCAGGCGGCGGTCGATGCGCTCAACCAGAGCGCCGACCTGGTGTCGGGCAGCATGACCGACACGCTGCCCGCGGAGCTGCGGGATGCGCTCAATGGCTGGGTCGACGCTGCTCGCGGGGTTGCGACGGCGATTGCGGGGAACTATCCGGCCGAGGATTTCAACTCTGCGATCGGGGCGTTGAACGACTCCAAGACCACCGCGCTGGACCGTTGCGATGCGGCTTATCGGTGACGGCTCGAGGGCGGATGTCGCGGGGTGGGTTGCTGTGACGCCCAGGCGTGCGACGATAGTGGTCGAACGTGGCACAGCGCACAGCGTGCCTACTAGGCGCAAGGAGGACTGACCGTGGTGTCGGCGGGTGACCCCCCGAACTACGCCCGCATGCTGGGCATCCAAAAAGATCAGGTTGTGCAGGAACTGGGCTGGGACTCCGACGTCGACGACGACATCCGCGCCGACATCGAAGACGAGTGCGGTGGTGAGCTCCTCGACGAAGACGCCGACGAAGTGGTCGACGTGGTGCTGCTGTGGTGGCGCGACGACGACGGCGATCTGGTGGACGCGCTGATGGACGCGATCACGCCACTGGCAGAGGACGGCGTCATCTGGGTCGTCACTCCCAAGACGGGCAAGCCCGGCCACGTTCAGCCCGCCGAGATCGCCGAATCCGCGCCGACGGCCGGGCTGATGCAGACCTCGTCGGCGAATCTGGGGGACTGGATCGCGAGCCGGCTGGTGCAACCGAAGGCCAAAGCGATCACCAAGCAGCGATGAGCGCGGTCGGTGCTCCGGCGCCGGACTTCACGCTTGCCGATCAGAACAACCAGCGCGTGACGCTGAGCGCGTTCCGCGGTGCCAAGAACGTGCTGCTGGTGTTCTTCCCGCTCGCGTTCACCGGGATCTGCCAGAAGGAACTCGACGAGATCAGCGACCACCTCGACGACTTCGTCAACGAGACGACGGCGACGCTCGCGATCTCGGTGGGCCCGTCGCCGACGCACAAGGTGTGGGCTGCCCAGCGCGGCTTCACGTTTCCCGTGCTCTCGGACTTCTGGCCGCACGGCGCGGTGAGTCAGGCGTACGGGGTCTTCAACGACGCGTCCGGTTTCTCGAACCGGGGCACCTTCGCCGTCGACCGCGCCGGGGTGGTGCGCTTCGCGGACTGCAAGGAGCCGGGCGAGGCGCGCGATCAGGCGGTGTGGAGCGCGGCGCTGGCCGCTGTTCGCGACTGAGAGCGGATTTCGAGTTCGTCGCGCGCGCCGATATGCTGCCCGGGATCGGGCGCGTAGCTCAGTGGTAGAGCTCTGGTTTTACACACCAGCGGTCGGCGGTTCGATACCGTCCGCGCCCACCACGATTCATGGCTCGAGTTGTGCTGCCACCGCCCCCACTTCGCGCACCACGTCCGTCGTGACGTCGGTGAAGGAGCGCTCTTCGCCCTCGCTAATCCACTGCGCGAATGCGATACCGAACGCCATCACCGCGAGGTGGGCTGCAACGTCGGCAGCCAGAGGTTCGATCCCGCGGGCGCGGAGCTCGTCGGCCAGGGTGCGTCCGAGGTAGGCAAGCTTGAGCGCTTCGCGTTCCTGCAGCGCGGGATTGTCGTCGATGACCGACTGGCGCAGCCGGGAATGTGAGCGGCGATCGTCGTCGAAAAACGCTGCGGACGAGCGCAACGCGCGCATCGCCAGGTCGGTCGCCGACGCGTCGTCGGGTGCGTCGGCGAGCCCTGCGAGGAAGGCGTCGGTGAATGCCTGCTGGCCGCCGAACAGCACTTCGCGTTTGTCGGTGAAGTGGCGGAAGAACGTGCGCTCGGTGAGGCCGACGGCCTCGGCGATGTCGCCTGCGGTGGTCTGCTCGTAACCGCGGGCAGCGAACAGGCCCAGCGCGGCGTCCTGTAGCCGCTCCGCCGTGCCGGGCTCCCACCTCGCCATGCGCCGCAGTCTAGTGATGACAGTGACTGACTTCGAGTGTACGGTCGAAGTCAGTCACTGACATCACGAGGGAGCAGCATGCACGTTTTCGTCACCGGAGCATCCGGATGGATCGGCAGCGCCGTCGTCGACGAGCTACTCGCCACCGGCCACACCGTCAGCGGCCTGGCCCGCTCCGATGCCTCCGCCGCCGCGCTCGACGCCAAAGGGGTGGCCGTCGCGCGCGGCGATCTCGACGACCTCGACCTCATCGGCGCCAGCGCCCGGTCCGCCGACGCCGTCGTCCATCTCGCCAACAAGCACGACTGGGCGAACATGGCCGCCACGAACGCCGCCGAACGGGCCGCGACGCAGACCATCGGCGACGCACTCGCCGGCACCGGTAAGGCCTTCCTGCTCGCATCCGGGCTGATGGGCCTCACCGACGGCTGGCCCGCAACCGAGGACGATCCCTCGCCGTTCCACGGCCCCCAGGCGCCGCGCGGCGGGAGTGAGAACCTGCTGCTCGACTTCGCCGAGCGCGGAGTCCGCTCCGTCGCGCTGCGGTTCTCGCCCACCACGCACGGCACCGGCGACCACGGCTTCATCAACCGGTTGTGTGAGATCGCGCGCGAACGCGGGGTGTCGGGCTATCCGGCTGATGGACGCAATCGGTGGGCGGCAGTGCACGTGTCCGACGCGGCCCGGATGGTTGTGCTCGGTCTCGAGAAAGCGCCGACCGGTACGCGCCTGCATGCCGTGGCCGAAGAGGGCGTGCCGACCACGGTGATCGCCGAGGCGATCGGAGCGGCCTTCGGCCTTCCCGTCGCCGCCATCCCGCCGGACCACATCGCCGAGCACTACGGCTGGATCGGTGGATTCTTCAGCGCCGACATGACGGGGACGAGCGTTGCGACGCAACGTCTTCTGGGCTGGACGCCGACCGGTCCGACATTGGTCGAAGACATCGCCGGCGGCGCCTACGCGCCGACCGCGTAGCGGGATTCAGTCGGGTGTGCCGTCGAGTTGGCGGATGCCCGAGACGCCGTCGATGTCGGCCAGCACGATGGGCGCGCGCAGGATTCCCGAGCCGGCCAGGGTCAGTTGCACGCCGACATGACCGCTCGGTGCACCGAGCGGTTCCCCAGCCGGGTCGGCCGACAGTTCGGTGAGCTGCCAGTTCCTTCGGCTGCAGGCTTCGAGCACCTGCCTCAAGACACCACGGCCGTCCTCGTAGGTGATGTGCAGCGTGATCGCGCCGCCCAGCCGATTGGCCAGCCGCCGCACGACCGGCAGGAACCCCAAGATGATGAGGAAGTGCATCGCCGTGACGGTGCACGCGAGGAGCAGCAGACCGGCACCGGCGGCCATGCCGATCGCCGCGGACTCCCAGACAGCGGCAGCCGTCGTGAGGCCGTGGACCGAACCGCGCCGGAAGATGATGATGCCCGCGCCCAGGAAACCGATACCGGTGACGATCTGCGCCGCGACGCGCGACGGGTCGACGACGACGAGGCCGGGGACGAGGACGTCGCCGAACCCGTACTTGCTCACCAGCAGGATCAGCGCCGCGGCGGTCCCCACGAGCGTCTGTGTGCGCAAACCCGCACTCTTGCCCTGCAATTCACGTTCCAGGCCGATCAGCGCCGTCAGCCCGAACGCCACGAACAGCTCAACGATCTGGCGGGTCCCCTGGCCCGGCCCGCCGAAGAACGGCGGATCGGCGAGCAGCGTCAGCATGGTGACAAGCTAGCGCGCCTCACTGCTGACTGGGTGCACCGGGCGGGCCGGGTCGCGACAACCGGTGCACCAGCTCGCCGCGGGAGTGGACGCCGAGCTTGCGGTAGATGCTGCGCAGGTGCGAGTCGACCGTCTTGGGGCTGACGAAGAGCGCATCGGCGATGGCGCGCTGGGTGATCCCGGTGGCGGCCAGCTCGGCCACGCGGTGCTCGGCGCCGGTGAGGTTGCCGTGGGTCGACAGGGCCGGCCCGGCCGTCAGCTCGGCGCGGGCGCGGGAGGCCCACAGCGGCGACCCCACCGTCTCGAAGATCCGCACGGCCTCGCCGAAGTCGTGCTGCGCCAGTGCCCGTCGTCGGCGCCGGCGATGAATCTGACCGCGGGCGAACAGAGTTCGGGCCCGCTCGAATGGCATCGGCAACCGGTCGTGCTGGACCATCGCGTCCGCCAGCGCGACCTCGGCGCCGTGGAGGTCACCGGCCGCCGCGAGCACCAGCGCCCGGCCGCGCAGCGCGACGACGAGCATCCACGCGCGGTCGAGCCGGCGGCCGTTGCGCTCCATCATGTCGACCAACTCGGTTGCCTCGGCCGTGCGGCCCAGCCCCACCATGGCCTCGATGGCGTCGGGGACGCCGCAGGCGACCACGATCTCGGTGAATTCCGGCGCGTTGTGCAGGTGCTCGACCGAGGGAGCGAGCGTCCGCAGTGCCGCTGCGTAGTCGCCGAGGGCGACTTCCACGAATCCCAGGCTGTCCAGGGCCAATTGGCTCATCCGGATCGCACCCACGCGGCGGCCGATGGCGTAGGCCTTAGTGGCGATCGCCCTACACGTGTCCACATCTCCGGTGTGTGCCGCGTGATACGCACCGACGACCAGGCTGTTGAAGGCGATGTACCCGTCGTCGAGGTGCTGCGCTCCCGCGGCCAACTCGGCACAGATGTCGGCGGTCGCCTCGTGGTTACCTCGCCACGTCTCGAGCAGCGCGAGGTGGAAGTCGATGTAGCACACCTCTCCTTCCTCGCCGAGATCACGGCAGCGCTGCCGGATGCGCTGGAATCGCGCGAATGCCTCGTCGAGGTTCCCCGTCCAGGACTCGGCGACCGCCAGAAGTGCGGAGGGCCGGAATGCCAGCGGGATCGACCGGCCGTCGACACTCTCCGTGGTCGCCACCTCGCGCAGTACGGCGAGGTCGACGCCCAGGCCGCAGACGAAGTCGATCATCATCTGCATGCCCAGGGCCTCGGCGAGCAGCCCGGGGCTCTCGAGCAACTGTGCCTCGTCGGCGGCGGCCCGCGCGCAGTCCTGCGCGTCCCGCATACGGCCTGTGTTGTACAGGCAGTAAGCCAGCAGCACCCGCATCCGGACGGACAGTTCCGGGTTGTCGGCGGCTTCGGGTTCGAAGCGGACCAGTACGTCGCGGGCGTCGCTGAAGCCGTTGCCGTAGATACGGATTCGCGCCAGCACCATAGCGGCGCCCGCGCGCTCCGGACCGGACTTCGCCGTGTCGAGTACCCCCTGCAACACCGATTCGGCGCGGGCGGCATCACCGGCGTCGAAATGCGCTGTGGCCGATCGGATTCGCAAGGCCGGGTCGTCGTCGCCCAGCGACTCCGCCAGATCGAGCAGTTCGGCCGCCGCGGCGGGCGCCCCGCGGCTCAACGCGATGTCGGCGGCGTCGCTGAGGGCGCGGGTGGTGGCGGCGTCGCCAACGATCGAACCCAGCGCGAGATGCCGTGCCCGGGACTCGGATTCGGGCACCGACTCGGCAAGCCGCCGGTGGATCGTTCGACGGTCTGCGGGGGCGGCGCCGGTGTACACCGCGTGCGCGAGCAGTGGGTGGACGAACCGTACGCGGTGGCCGGACAGCGTGACGATGTCCTGCGATTCTGCCTCTTCCAGCAGTGCCGCAGCGTGGGACGTCGGCACGTCGACAGCCTCGGCCACCAACTCGACCGTGGCCCCCGTCGTCGCCGCGACGACGAGGAGCGCCCGACGCACCTCGTCGTCGAGGATTGCGACCCGCGTCCCGACGAGGTCGACCAGTGACGCCGGGACCCGGAGCTCACCGTCGTCGGTCAGGGTCCGGGAGAATTCGAGCGCGTAGAACGGGTTGCCCCCGGACAATTCGTGAATGCGGTTGAGGGTGCGGCGCGGTACCCGCCGGTGCAGTGCGCTGCCGATGAGGACGTCGACGTCGTCGACCGTGAAGTGCGGCAACGACATGTTCGTCGACCATGCGGGAGCAGCGTCGCACAACCACGCCGTCGCCGGAGTGTTTCGGTGTCCGGAACGCACTGTCGCGAGCGCGCCGATGCTCAGGTCGAGACGCCGTAGCACGAAGCCGAGCACGAACCTGGTCGAGGAGTCGAGCCATTGGGCGTCGTCGACGGCCAGCAGCACCGGCGCCTGTCGGGTCAGTGCGGCGAGCAATGCCAGGGTGGCCGACGCCACGGCGCGGGCCGACACCGGCTCGGCGTCGGCGCCGCCGCGCAGCAGGACGTGGTCGAGCGCGGCCCGCTGCGGCGGGGCCAGGATGTCCAGCAATTGTGCGTCGACGCCGTCGAGCAGGTCGCCCAGGCCGGCATACGCCACCCCCGTTTCGGCTGCCGACGGCCGAGTCCGCAGCACGCGGAAGCCGGAACGCTGAGCGCGGTCGATGATCTCGCGCCATGCGGTGGTCTTGCCGATACCCGGTTCGCCTTCGATCACCAGCATGGCCGGTCGGTCAGCGGCGGCCGCCAGGAAGTCCGCGGTGATGCGTTCTACGGCAGGCCGCTCGACCAATCCCCACACGGCTGCAGAATGACAGCCCTGATGGCAAATCGCCAGCCGAACGGCAGAAAAGCCTCATCTCGGACTTGAGTGTCATATTTGATCGTTGGCAAAAGGGAACGACAACAGCCGACACGGCCCGCGCGAGGGTCGGGCCGTGTCGGATGCTGCGTCATCAAGAGCCGAGCGAGACGTCCTGTTCGTCGTGCCCGAACTCGACCGTCTTGCCCGCGTAAGTGCCCGTGCACGAGGTCACTACGTGGTAGGAGGTCAGCAGCAGCGGCGCCGGGACGGTGAAGTCGGCGGTGCCTTTTGCGGCGATAGCGAAATTCCTTGATGCGCCCGGCGTTCCGTTGTCGCTGATGGCGTTGTATGTGCACTGACCGCTGATATCCGCGGAGTTCGCAACATTGACTTTCCAGATGCCGAGGCCCTTGCTGAACGACACACGTACGGCGTTGGTCGGTGCCGGGCACTCCGCTCCTGCCGGGACGGTCTTGCCGTCGGGGCACGCGACGTCGGGCTTGGGTGCCGCGGTGCACTGCTGGCCCGCGGGAACCGTGGGGCTGGTCGAGCCCGGAGGGCACTGGACCGGCGGGGCGGGTGCGGGTGCGGCTGGTGCCGCGGGTGCGGCCGGCGGAGCGCCGATCGCCACCGCAACGGCGTCGTCCTCTTTGTCCTCATCACGGATGAAGCCGACACCGAATTCGGTGTTGGAGCAGTCGCGCAGCGCAGCGTTGACCTCCTTGCCCATCAACGCTCCGATGGCTGCAGCCTGGGGATCACCATACGCCGTGACCAGGGTGACCTTGCCGTTGTACTGGCCCGCGGGCGGGACACCCGGCGCCCTGTTGCCGACTGCCGCCTGCGCTTCACCCTCGAGGGCGATGTTGTATTTCAGCGGCCCGCACGGCGAACCCTGTCGCGCGTTGTTGACCGCGGCCCTGATCGGGTCGAGCGGATCGGCGTGGGCCGCCGGCGTACCGACGAGCACCTGCCCCGTCAGCAGGACGGCAGCGCACGCGAGAAGGGCTGCGAGCCAGCGTTGTCGTGTCACGATGATCTCCCCAGAAACGACGACACGATCAGCTGGACCGCGTCGATTGACTGCCCGCTCTAGACGGCGGACACACAGAAAGGTGACACGTCACGCCGATGGTGGCATCGGGTGAACACCTGAAATCCTCGTCAGCCGGCGAAGTCGGGGCACAGGTTGGTGGTGGCGGCGCTGACGAACAGCGTCCCCTCTCCGGGCGGCAGCATGTAGTCACGTTCCGCCGCGTCCATCGCGTCGAGAACCGTTGTGCCGCTTCGTAACAGATCGCAGGTGTGATACCCGGCGCCGACGGTGTCGGCGACGGTGGCGCCCGGCAGCACGATGTTCAGGGTCGCCAGCTCGTCGAGGAAGACGTCACGCGGCTCGGCCGAGGCCACGGGAGCCGCCGCGGTGGCCAGAGCGATGGCGGCTGCCGCCGCAGCGCAGGAGACGGTGATCGACCACATGGGTGGTCCTTTCGGTGAGCCGGGCAGATCACGCGAACGTTAGCGCCGGCGGTCACCGCCGGATATCGGGTGATGACCTGACTTTCTCGGCGGGAGCATTGTCAGCAGCACCCGGTGGCCTTGCGTTCCGCCAGGTGTGCGTGCTCGGCGTTGTCACCGGCGCGCACGGCACCGAGGAACTCGTCGAGGTCGACGCGACGGCCGCCCAACCAGGTCCCGGCCACCTGCACGGTGTCGATCAGCGTGGTCGGCTCGACCTCCCACGGATCTGCGGTCAACTCGACGAAATCGGCGAGCTTGCCGGGGCTGATCGACCCCACGAGGTGCTCGCGGCCCAATGTGCGGGCCGCATCGATCGTCTGCGCACGCCACGCCTGATCCAGCGAGATCGACTGCTCCGGGCAGTGCACCGTGCCGTTGCGGGTACGTCGGGTCACCGTCGTGGCGATGTTGACGATCGGCGTCGGCGGCGACACCGACCCGTCGTTGTGCAGCGAGACACACGCCCCGGAGTCCACGGCGTCGGCGAACGCCGCCCACCGCGCGCCGTAGCGGGGATCGAACATCGCGCCGTCGAGCAACTCGCCCCAGTAGTAGTACTGGAACGGCGCCATCGACACGTGCACCCCCAGCCGGGCCGCGCGATCGAAATGCTCCCGGGTTCCGGCCCCGCAGTGCTCCAACCGCCAGCGGTGGTCGGTGCCCAGCAGGTTGTGGCGCTGCAGTGCGTCCTCGTAGGCGTCCAACGCCAGATCCAGTGCCAGGTCGCCGTTGGCGTGGAACGCCATCTGCCAGCCCGCCGGTGCCGCCTTGTCGAGGATGGCATCGAGCTGCTCGCGGCTGTAGTTCATCGAGCGCGCCCCGCCTGCCACTGCGGGATCGATGCCTGCGGTGCGGGTGGCCTCGGTGTCGAGGTAGGGGAACGAGATCGCGATGTTGCCCACCCACGGGGACCCGTCGGTCCACAGCTTGACTCCCGACTTGGTCAACCACTCCTCACCGGTCGTGAATGTCGTTGGCTCCCAATACGTGTCGGTGACCGACATCTCCCACATGCTCACCCGCAGCGGGCACGAGGGAGCTGCCGCCAGCGCCTCGTATCCGGCGGCGAACTTCGGGTCGTAGGTCATGTCCGAGGTCGAGGTGTAGCCACCGCGCGCCATCAGCGCGTAGTAGCTGGCCGCCGACGCCAGCGGGTCGCCCATCTGGGTCAGCAGCGGCATCGTCACCGCGGTCACGACGGGCAGCTCGAAACCCTGCCCGTTCAGCGTCCCGTCGGCGTTGCGGCCGAAGTGACTCGCGACCGGATCGGCCGGCGGGGCGGTGTCCCAGCCGCGGGAGCGGATCAGCGCCGAGTTGAAATACACGCCGTGTCCGGAGTTGTCGGTGACCACCGTGACGCGATCGCCGAAGATCTCGTCGAGCTCGTCGGCTTTGGGTGACGGATGTCCGTGTAGCAGTGCGTCGTAGCCGGCGAACCACAGCGGAGTGTCGGGATCGGTGTGGGCCAGCGCGTCGGCGAAGATCTGCTGCACCTCGGCCCACGACGTCGCAACCCACGGCGCGATCGAGCGGGCAGGGGCCTCGGTGGCGATTCCGCTGATCAACGGATGACTGTGCGGCTCAACGAATCCCGGCGCCAAGGCGGCGGCTCCGCTGTCTATCTCCTCGGCGCCGGGCAGCGCGGCGCGGCACTCGTCGAGACTGCCCACTGCGACGATGCGTCCGCCGGACACTGCGACGGCGTGCGCGCGCGGCACGGCCTCGTCCATCGTGATGACTGTTCCTGCGGTCACGATCACGTCGGCCATGGGCACAGTCTGACACCGATGTGACAAGCTGCCGTGGTGTTCGCAGCAGTTTGCCGGAGCCGTGCCGCCGGGATCGCGCTCGGCGTGCTCGCCGACGCGGCGTTCGGGGATCCGCGGCGAGGTCATCCGGTGGCGTTCTTCGGTAGCGGTGCGGCAGCGTTCGAGCGCCGCTGCTATGCGGACAGTCGGGGAGCGGGCGTGGTGTACGCGGGCTCGTTGCTCAGCGCCGTGACGCTGACGGCCGCCGGAGTGAGCCGCCGCACCACTGGTGCCGCCAGAATGGCTTGGGTCGCGGCCGCAACGTTCACCGCGCTGGGCGGAACCTCACTCGCCCGCACCGGTGATCAGATGGCCGACCTGGACGGTCGGGGTGACCTGGCCGCGGCGCGCGAGCTGCTGCCGTCCCTGTGCGGACGCGACCCGTCGGTGCTCGACGCGGCGGGACTCACCCGCGCAGCGCTCGAGTCGATCGCGGAGAACACCTCCGACGCGCAGGTGGGGCCACTGCTGTGGGCTGCCGTCGGCGGCGCTCCCGGTGTGCTGCTGTACCGCGCGGCCAACACGCTGGACGCGATGGTGGGCAACAAGTCTGCTCGCTACCGCCGATTCGGCTGGGCAGCAGCCCGATTCGACGATCTGCTGAACCTCGCGGCGGCCCGGCTGACGGGCCTGCTCGTCGTGATCTGCGCCCCGCTGGTGGGCGGCTCATCGCTGGGCGCGATTCGGGCGTGGCGCAGCGATGCCGCCCGCCATCCCAGCCCCAACGCCGGTGTCGCCGAGGCGTCCTTCGCCGGGGCGCTCGGAATCCAGCTGGGCGGGCCCACCCAGTACGCCCACGAACTGGAGATCCGCCCCAGCCTGGGCACCGGAGGGGCGCCCGATGCTGATGACCTGCGGCGGGCCGTGCGGCTGTCGCGGGCCGTTCAGATCGCGGCTGCGGCGCTCGCCGTCAGCGTCGCCTGCCGTACCGGTCGGCCAGCTTGTCCTCGGGGGTGACCGGCTCGGCCGGCGCGGCTTTTTCGCGACGCCGGGCCTGCACCTCGGCATAGACGAAATAGCCCACCCCGATCGGGGCGATGATGCCGAACGCGATCCACTGGATGCCGTAGGACAGGAACGGTCCGGCCTCCAGGCGCGGTAGCGGGACGACGCCGAGTCCGCCCGGCTGGTCCTCGACCAGCTGCAGGTAGGACCCGGCCAGCGGGACCCCGACGAGCGCGGAGATCTGTCCGGGATTGATCGAATACACCTGTTGCACACCGGCGTCGCGGAACGGCTCCTTGCCGACGGCGACGGGTTCGGGGTCGCGCAGCCGGGCCGTGATCGTGACCGGCTCGGTGGGCGCGGGGCTGATCTCGGGCACCGCGGAGCCGGTCACCGGCTTCACATAGCCGCGATCGACGAGCACCGTCGGCCCGCCGTCGACGGCGAAGGGCACCAGCACCTCGAACGCGGGATCGCTGTCGATCACGCGCAGCCGGGCCACCACCTGGGCGCCGGACAAGTACCGCCCCGTGGCCGTCACGCGCTTCCACTGCTGTTCCGGCGCTGACGAATCCTGCTGCGGCAGAAGTGACGTCAACGGAACCGGATCGGCATTCAGCGACGCCGAGATCTGGGCGTTCTCCCGCGACGTCTTCGTGTTCTTGTGGAGCTGCCACGGCGCGAGCACGGTGAAGCACAGGTAGGCGAAGGCGATCACCACGACGTAGAGCGCCAGCCACTGCGGGCGCAGGAGGAAGGCGAGTCGGCGCATTCCTCAGCCCGCCTGCCGCCGCTCGGCCAGCTGCTCGTCGACCCAGGCGTGCAGGCCGGGCAGAGCGGCGTCGATGACCGCGAGCACGGCCTCGAAGTCGTCCTGGGTGCCGTAGTACGGGTCGTCGACGTCGGGAACGTGCTTGCCTGAACGCGGGTCGAACGATCGCAGCATCCGCAGCCGGTCGGTCGGTACACCGCGTTCGGAGAGCATGCGCAGATGGTTACGGCCCAGCGCCACCACCAGATCGGCGTCGAGGTGGTCCTCGGTCATCTGGGTGGCGCGGTGCGCACTCGGATAGCCGTGCTCACGCAGCGTGACGCCGGCCCGGCGATCGGCCGGCTCACCCTCGTGCCAGTGGCCGGTGCCCGCGCTGGTGACGCGGACGGCGTCGGCCAGGCCGCGCTCACGGAGCTGGTGGGCGAACATCTTCTCGGCCATCGGGCTGCGGCAGATGTTGCCCGAGCAGTTGAAGGTCACGTGCAGCTGATCAGACACCCAGCACCTCGCGCAGCGCCGCGACGTCGGCGACGTGGGCCAGGGCGGGGCTGGCCGGCCCCGTGAAGTCTGCCCGGCCGTAACCCCAGTCGACGACGATCGTGCCGATACCGTGGGCGGCGGCACCCTCGACGTCATGGCTGCGGTCGCCGACCATCACGACGCGCTCCGGCAGCGGCGCCAGCTGGGCCAGCGCGTGCGCCACGACGTCGGCCTTGCGGGCCCGGCTGCCGTCCACGCTGGCCCCGGCGATGACCTCGAAGAAGCCGTCGAGTCCGAAGTGCTCCAGGATGCGCTGCGCCGTGGGTTCGGCCTTCGAGGTGGCCACTGCAAGCCGCACGCCCGCCTGAGTCAGGTCGGTGAGCAGGTCCGGGATGCCGGTGAACGGGCGGTTCATCGACCAGCCGCGGGTCGTGTAGTCGGCACGGTAGGCGGCCATCGCCTCGCCCGCCTGCTCGCCCAGGCCCATCGACTCCAGGGTGTGGCGCATCGGCGGACCGACAATGCGGCTCACCAGGTCGCCCTCGGGCACCGGTGCGCCGATGGCGGCCAGCGCGTGGTGGAAGCTGGCGACGATGCCCTCGGCGGAGTCGGTCAGCGTGCCGTCCAGATCGAAGATCACCAGATCGCCTCGGCGCACCTGGGTCACCCCGGTTGCGCTGTCCACCATGTCCGTCACGCGATCCATTGTCCCTGATGCCGGGACTGGCTGGACCCGCGCACTACTGTCGTGATGTGGCAAGTCCCGAGGTGATGCGATGACGGTGCGTCTCGCCGACGTCATCGAGGTACTCGATGCGGCCTACCCGCCACGGCTGGCGCAGAGCTGGGACTCCGTCGGTCTGGTGTGTGGAGATCCCGCCGAGCCGGTCGAGTCGGTCACGATCGCCGTCGACGCGACGCCCGACGTGGTGACGACGGTGCCGGACCGCGGACTGCTGCTCGCCCACCACCCCCTGCTGTTGCGCGGCGTGGACACGGTGGCGGCCGACACCGCCAAGGGATCGCTGCTGCACGCGATGATCCGCACCGGACGTGCCTTGTTCACCGCGCACACCAACGCCGACAGCGCGGCGCCCGGCGTCTCGGACGCCCTCGCCGAGGCTCTCGGGCTGACCGTCACCGACGTTCTGTCGCCCGAGTCGGCGAGTCCGGCACTCGACAAGTGGGGTGTCTACGCACCGCGGGAGAGTGCCGCAGGCGTGCGGGCCGCGATGTTCGACGCGGGAGCCGGTCAGATCGGTGACTACGCGCAGTGCAGTTGGAGCGTGGCCGGCGTCGGCCAGTTCCTGCCGCTCGCGGGAGCCTCGCCCGCCATCGGTGCCGTCGGCACCGTCGAACAGGTCGACGAGGACCGCGTGGAGATGGTGGCTCCGCGGTCCCGCCGCGCGGCGGTGCTCGCCGCCCTGCGCGCCGCACATCCCTACGAGGAGCCCGCGTTCGACGTCGTCGCCGTCGAGTCGGCACCCGACGGCACCGGGCTAGGCCGCATCGCGGCGCTGACCGAACCAGAACCGTTGCGCGCGTTCGTCACCCGAGTGCGCCGCGGGCTGCCCGCCACGACGTGGGGGGTTCGCGCCTCCGGTGATCCGGACGCGATGGTGTCGCGGGTGGCGCTGTGCGGCGGGGCGGGAGACTCCCTGCTCGGCGAGGTCGCCCGCTCGGATGTGCAGGCGTACGTGACCGCGGACCTGCGCCACCACCCCGCAGACGAGCATCGGCGCTCATCCGGTGTCGCGCTCGTCGACGTCGCGCACTGGGCCAGTGAGTATCCGTGGTGCGGCCAGGCTGCCGCACTCCTGCGCCGGCACTTCGCCGACGTGCCCGTCACGGTGTCCCCGGTGCGCACCGACCCATGGAATGTCGAGGAATGTTCGCATGAAAGCTGAAGTGGCGCAGCAACGTCTGGTGTTCGAGCTCGCCGAGCTCGACGCCGAGATCGGTCGGCTCGACCACCGGCTGAAGAACCTGCCGGAGCAGTCGAAGCTGGAGGAGGCCCAGGCCGCGCACCACGAGGCGAACGACCGGCTGGCCGTCGTCCAGCTCGCGCTCGCCGACATCGATGCGCAGATCGCCAAGTTCGAGAGCGAGATCGACGGTGTGCGTCAGCGGGAGGACCGCGACCGGCGCCTGCTCGAGGGCGGCACGGTGGATGCCAAGCAGCTCACCGAGATCCAGCACGAACTCGACACGCTGGAGCGCCGGCAGGCCAGTCTCGAGGATTCGCTGCTGGAAGTGATGGAGCGGCGCGAAGAACTGGCCGGTGACCAGGATCGGGAGCTGGCCGGTATCGACGACCTGCAGAGCGCGATGACCGATGCTCAACGCAACTGCGATTCGGCGCGCACGCATCTCGCGCAGCTCGCTCACCAAGCACGTTCGAGGCGTGAGGAACTCGTCGCCACGATCGACGAGTCTCTGGTGTCGATGTACGAGCGTCAACGCGCGCGTGGCGGGACGGGTGCGGCGACGCTGCAGGGACGGCGGTGCGGCGCGTGCCGACTCGAGATCGACAGGGGAGAACTGGCACGCATCGCTGCCGCGCCGGACGACGAGGTGCTGCGGTGCCCTGAGTGTTCGGCAATCCTGCTGCGGGTCAAGGGCGCCGGCGCGTGAAGGTGCTGATCGAGGCCGACGGGGGATCACGCGGTAACCCCGGTCCGGCCGGGTTCGGCGCTGTCGTGTGGTCGGCTGATCGCGCCGAGGTCCTCGCAGAAGCCAAGGAGGCGATCGGTCGGGCCACGAACAACGTCGCCGAATACCGCGGCCTGATCGCGGGTTTGGAGGCCGCCGCACAGGTGGGCGCGACCGACGTCGAGGTCCGGATGGACTCGAAGCTCGTCGTGGAACAGATGGCTGGGCGTTGGCGGGTCAAGCATCCCGATCTCGCTGTACTGCACCAGCAGGCCCAGGAACGTGCGGCCGCCTTCGAGAGTGTCAGCTACTCCTGGATTCCCCGCGAGCAGAACAGTGCAGCTGACGCGCTGGCCAACCAGGCCATGGACGCCGCCGCGGAATCCGAAGCGGTGAAGGTGAACCCGGCCGGCTGGACGGGGGCCAAAGGCGCACCGACACGGCTGATGCTGCTGCGGCACGGGCAGACGCCGCTGTCGGTGGAGCGCCGCTACTCCGGCCGCGGCAACCCGGACCTGACGGAACTCGGTGTGCGGCAAGCAAAGGCCGCGGCTGCCTATCTGTCCGAGGTGGGCGGCATCGACGCGGTGGTGTCATCCCCGCTGCAGCGGGCGCACGACACAGCCGCAGCGGCCGCAGGTGCGCTCGGACTGGATGTCGAGGTCGACGACGATCTGATCGAAACCGACTTCGGTGGATGGGAAGGGCTGACGTTCCGGGAGGCCTCCGAGCGGGATCCCGAGCTGCATCGACGCTGGCTGGCCGACACCGCCGTCGCGCCGCCCGGTGGGGAGAGCTTCGATGCGGTGGCGCACAGGATCACCCGCGTGCAGCAGCGTCTGCTCGCCGAACGTGCCGGCCAGACCGTGCTCGTCGTCTCGCACGTGACACCCATCAAGACACTGTTGCGGGTGGCGCTGGATGCCGGCCCGGCGATCCTGTACCGGCTCCACCTGGATCTGGCATCACTGTCGATCGCCGAGTTCTATCCCGACGGTGCGGCGTCGGTACGGCTGGTGAACCAGACCGCCTATTTGTGATCGGTGTGCAGGTGCGCGCGCTCACCGTGGAGGCCGAAGAGCGCGATCGCCTCGACGGGTCCGTCGACGGCGCCGAACCAGTGCGGGGTCCACGTCGAGAACTCCACGGCCTCACCGGGTTTGATGGTGAAGTCGCGATCGCCCAGCAGGAGTCGCATGCGGCCGGACAGCACGTACATCCAGTCGTGGCCCTCGTGCACCGGGAGCTGTTCGGGCGGGGTGCGCCGGCGTGCGCTGACGCGAATCTTGTAGGCGTGTAGTCCGCCCGCCGGACCCTGACTGGTCAAGGGCCAGAACGTGATCTGGTTCCGGGTGTGAGCGCCGCCGCGTACCCGCGGGTCGTCGACATCGGGTTCGCGCAGCAGTTCGTCGGTGCTGACCGACAGGGCTCGGGCCAGCCGCGGCAGGTGATCCAGCGCGAGCCTGCGCTTGCCGGACTCCAGTCGGCTCAACGTGGACACGTCGATGCTGGACCTGGTGGCCACATCGTCGAGGGTCATGCCCCGCTGGGTGCGCAGATCGCGCAGTCTGCGCCGCACCCGCGCGTCCACCCCGTCGTCGTCGTTTGCCTGCATGGCAATGAAGCTTGGCAGATCGTGTCGACCTCGAGCAAGGTGGTGGCATGACGACGCGATGGGACTGTGTGGTGATCGGCGGCGGGGCAGCCGGCCTGAGTGCGGCGCTGGTGTTGGGCCGGGCCCGGATGCGCACGCTGGTGGTGGACGCCGGCGCGCAGAGCAACCGGGCCGCGCACGGCATCGGCGGGCTCCTCGGTTTCGACGGAGTGCCACCGGCGCAGCTGTATGCGACGGGTCGCGAGGAACTGTCGCGATACCCGTCGGTGGAGGTACGCGACGGTGAGGTCACATCGGCGACCGCGCACGAAGGTGGCTTCACGATCGGCCTGGCCGGCGGCGGTGTCGAAGAGGTGCGGCGCGTGCTGCTTGCCTCGGGTATGCGATATCAGATGCCGCATGTCGCCGGGCTCGACGAGTTCTGGGGTGGGCCGGTGTTCCACTGCCCGTTCTGTCATGGCTGGGAGGTGCGGGATCAGCCGCTCGCGGTGCTCGCGCAGGGGGAGCGCGCGGTCCACATGGCGGTGCTGTTGACGCGCTGGAGCGACGACGTGGTGGTGCTCTCGAACGGTCCTGCGGACGTGAACGACGCCGGGCGTGCGCAGCTGGCCGCACACGGCATCGCGATCGACGAGCGCCTGCTGACGCGGGTGACGGGTGCCGAGGGGCAGTTAGATGCCGTGGTCTTTACCGACGGCGGATCGCTGAACCGACGCGGATTGCTGGTCGCGACCACACTGCATCAGCGCAACGGGCTGGCCCGAGCGCTCGGGGTGGCGTTCGCGCCGCCGGGCCCTATCTCCGAGGAATCCGTTGCGGTCGACGCGATGTGGCAGACCTCGGTGCCCGGGGTGTTTGCCGCGGGGGATGTGAGCGCGCAGATGCCGCAGGTGGCTGCCGCGGTGGCCTCGGGTTCGGCTGCCGCGGCCTCGATTGTTCGCAGTGCTGTGGAGGAGGACGTATGAGCACGGATGGCGATCTGGACGCAAAGTCGGTGTGGGAAGCCAGATACGCAGAGCGAGAACGTATCTGGAGTGGACGGGTCAACACCTGGCTCGCGGAGGTGGCGGGTGCCCTCTCGCCCGGCCGGGCGCTCGATCTCGGCTGCGGCGAAGGCGCTGACGTGCTGTGGCTGGCCGAGAAGGGTTGGCACGTTCTCGGGGTGGACATCTCGGAGACGGCCTTGGGCCGTGCCGTGGAGGAAGCCGCGCGACGGGGCATCGCCGAGCGGGTGACGTTCCGGCAGATGGACCTGTCCGACGACTTCCCGGAGGGGACGTTCGATCTGGTGTCGGCGCAGTTCCTGCAGTCGATGGTGCGGCTGGATCGGGAGCGCATCTTCGGCGCCGCCGCGCGCGCCGTCGCGCCCGGCGGGGTGCTGATCGTCGTCGACCACGGCGCGGCTCCACCTTGGGCGAACCTGCATCACGACCACGAGTTCCCGACTGTCGACGGGGTGCTGGCACAGATTCCGGGGGAATGGGAACAGTTGCGTGCGGGGCCCGTTGAGCGAGACGCCGTGGGGCCGGACGGGCAGCAGGCGGTGCTGATCGACAACCTGATCGTGCTCAGGCGTCGAGTCGACGGCTGAGCTCGCGTACGCCCGGCCCGCTGAGTTGCGGCAGCGCATCGGGGCGGCCCGCCATCGCCATGAGCACGGCTTCGCCCGGACCTCGCACTTCGGGGCCGTGCCCCGCCGTCCAGTCGACATCGGTGGCGATCATCTGTAGGCCACGGGTCCGGATCGCGCCACGGATGAGCGGCGCGATTCGCGCGAAGTCGAGAGCCGCCAGCAGTGGGCCGGAGGCGATGGTGCGTGGAATCCTCAGCGGTCGGCGGACATCCTGCTGGTGGATCATGCACTCTGTCAAGGCAATACGACCGCCGAATCCTGAACTGACACCTCGGGGCTCGGCGTTGGCGCGGACGGCGTCGATGATGTCCTCGCGTGACCATTTCGACAGGCGGGTGACGTCCGCGGTGTTGAGCCGATCGACGCGACCGAGGTGCAGCGCCATCTTCGCGAAGAAGCCCGCTCGGCTGCGGTCGAGGTAGGCCACCAGGTGAGCGCCGACGTCGCGGACCCGCCAGTCGCCGCACAGGCTGGGTGCGCTCCACTGCTCGTCGTCGAGGCAGTCCAGCAGGTCGGCGAACTCCTGCCGCTCCGCGGTCGCCCACTCCGTCTTTGAATACACCGCCCTCAACTGTGACAGGTCAAGTTGTCGGTGGCGCGGTGTAGCGTCGGTTTCATGTTCGCACAGGTGTTCGATATCGATGGGTCGGCCTCGGAGGCCGAGCTGCGCGAGGTCGTCACCCGCTGCGAACAATTGAAAGCGGAAGCTGCCGCGGCGCAGGCACGAGCGACCGCCCTGTGGGCGCAGAAACGACGGGCTTCTGAGGCTGAGACGGGAGTGCCAGCGCGGAAGCGGGGTCGGGGGTTGGCCTCGGAAGTGGCGTTGGCGCGCCTGAATTCCCCGGCCCGCGGCGGCCAGCATCTCGGATTCGCGCGGGCGTTGGTCGAGGAAATGCCCCACACTCTGGCCGCACTGGAAGCCGGAGTGCTGACCGAGTGGCGGGCCACCCTGATCGTCAAACACTCCGCCTGCCTCACCATCGAGGACCGCCAGGCCTTGGATGTCGAACTGTGCGCCGACCAGGATGCGTTGGTCGGGTTGGGGAATACGCGGATCGAGGCGGCCGCGGCCGCGATTGCCGCCCGCCTCGACGCGGCCGCGGTCGTGGAACGCAAGGAGCGGGCGGCGGCCTCCGCGCGGGTGTCGACCCGGCCCGCCCCCAACGGCATGGTGTACGTGACCGCGGTGATGCCGCTGTCCCAAGGCATCGGGGTCTACGCCGCGTTGCGACGCGAGGCGGATCTGTGTGGGGATGGGCGTCCCCGCGGACAAGTCATGACCGACACCCTCTACCAGCGGGTCACCGCCCGCCCGGCCGAGGCGCCGGTGCCGATCTCGGTCAACCTCGTCATGGCCGACACCACCCTCTTCGGCGACGACGATTCGCCCGGCTGGATCGAGGGCTACGGACCCGTCCCCGCGGCGGTGGTGCGCGACCTGGTCTCCAACACCATCACCGACGAGACCGCCAATTCAACGCTGCGGCGGCTCTACCGCCACCCCGCCAGCGGACAACTGGTCGCGATGGAATCACGGGCCCGGATCTTCCCGAAAGGGTTGGCCATGTTCATCGGGCTGCGCGACCAGACCTGTCGCACCCCCTACTGCGATGCCCCCATCCGCCACCGCGACCACGCCACCCCCGCCCGCCACGGCGGCCACACCTCAGCGCTCAACGGCCTCGGTGCCTGCGCCGCCTGCAACTACGCCAAAGAAGCCCCCGGCTGGCAGGTGACCACCACCCAGACTGACGGCCGGCACAGCGCCGACTACCGAACCCCCACCGGCGCCACCTACCACTCCACCGCACCACCACTACCCGGACCACCAACGAGACGCCGCTACAGCGTCATCGAAGGAGGACTCAGCATCGACATCGTCGAACTGAGCACTCACCTGAAACGCTCCGCCTGACCGAGCGACGGGCGTTCGTTACCGGAATCGCTGCTGCAGGCGCTACGTTGTCAGGGCGGATGAGCTGGCTGGGCGGCCGCGGGCCATCACACGCCGAACAGGGGTACGGCTGAGGTGGTTCGAGGAAAGTCCGGACTTCACAGAGCAGGGTGATTGCTAACGGCAATCCGAGGTGACTCGCGGGAAAGTGCCACAGAAAGCAGACCGCCACCCATGCGGTGGTAAGGGTGAAACGGTGCGGTAAGAGCGCACCAGCGCTCCGGGTGACCGGAGCGGCTCGGCAAACCCCACCCGAAGCAAGGCCAAGAATGTCGCGTGGGGGCGCGGCAGCGCAGACGCCCGAGGGCTGCTCGCCCGAGTCTGCGGGTAGGCCGCTCGAGGCACCCGGCGACGGTGTGCCCAGATGGATGGTCGCCGCTTCGCCGCCAGAGATGGCGGCGGAGAACAGAATCCGGCTTACAGGCCGGCTCATCCGCCCTTCGGGTCAGGCCTTCTTGACGGCCTTCGCCAACTCCGCGAGCGCGTCGGACACCTGCTCTTCGCAGCGCAGCGCCAGGTCGTACTCCCGCTGATAGAGCAACCCGTAGGTGAACGTGTCCTCGCCCGCGGCGTGCGCCTGCTCGGCCTGCCTGCTCAGGTGGGCCCTGCTCACCACGCTGTCCTGGTGGTCGCCCAACAGCGACTGGATGGCTTTCGCCCGATCAGCCACCTTCGATTTCCCGGTCGCCGCAGCGGTGTAGCGGAGCTGCTTGGCGCGCTTGCGGATCTTGTGCAGCGCCTCGTCGGCGTGCTCGCCACCCTCCTCGTCGCGGGCCTTCTTCTCGGCCTTGCGCACCCGCTTGTACGCCGAGGCGATCGTCACCTCGGCGCGCTCCTCACCTGGAGCGAGCGGCGGCTCGGCCGTCGTCAGCTCCTCCAGCGCGTCCAAGAGCCGGAAGTACCGTGGTGTGCGCATCGCCGCCAGCGACCGCTTCCACCCGGTCTGGTACCGCTTCTTGGCGCCCTCCACCAGCCGCTCGCGCACCTGCCCCCGCACGAGGTCTTCTCCCAGCTCGTCCAGTGCCTGTTCATACCGCTCGGCCAGCACCTCAGCGTCCCGTGCCACCCCGAGCACTCCGGCGAGTTCGCGCAGATCCGCGAGCACCCACGAGTCGTCGTCGATGCCGAAAGCGCCCTCCGACGACTGCAGCAGACTGCGGATCTTGCGCGTCGTCACCCGCATCTGGTGCACCGAGTCGTACACGTCCGCCCGTACGGCGCGGTCCCACTCGATGAGCTCGGAGACCTGCTCGGCCACCGCGCGATGCACCGGATCGTCCGGCACCTCCGGAGTTTCCTCGGCAGGAGTCGCCAGCACCCGGGCCAACTTCGAGCCGTGCCCGGCCGGGTGAGCCCCCGCATCGAGCAGACGACGAGTCAGCGGCTTGAACAGTCCGCGGTCGGCGCCCTCGGCGAGTTCGAGTTCCCACTCCCGCCAGCGCTGCTCCTCGCCACCCACCGCACCCGCAGTCACGTGGTCGTCGCAGAACTCTGCCACCGGCGATCCGTCCGCGCCGTAGAGCATCGTGACCTCACGCGCGGTGCTGATCCGCGCCACCGGAGCCAGCCCGTGATCCCGGACGATCGCGAGGACGACATCGCGCAGGCTGTCGGGCACCTGCGGATGCGCCGGCGTACCGTCCTCGAGGGGGACCCGCACCTCGGTGCGACTGTCCTGTCCCGCAGGCAGTTTCAGGTGCCATCCGGCATCAGGACCACCCGTGCGGCGCCGCAGCGTGATGCGGTGCCGGGCCAGGTCGTGATCAGATGTGTCGTAGTACACAGCGTCGAGCGACTGTGATGGCGACCGCTCGGCGCGCGACACCGCTGCGAGCCCGTCGAACGACGGGCTGACCGTCTCGTCGTCGACGTCGAACTTGCGCTCGGTCTCGGTGTACCTGGACATATCGGACGGTCGGGCGGGCATGAACACCTTCGTTTCAGCGGGAGGGGGCCACAAGATTGCCACACCGAGATGAACCGCAAACCCGGCTGCCGTTATCGAATCGGAATCGACCCGACACCAGACTCGCGGGACAGGTGTACGCAGAAGCCTGAGGAACTCTTACAATTCTCTTATGAGTCCAGACATGAGGCTCGAGGACTATCTCGATGCCGAAGGCAACATCGAGATTCCTGCCGGAGTCACGCTGACGTCGTTCATGGATCGCCACGCCGAACGGTTCGGCGACGCGCCCGCCTACCGCTACCTCGATTACGAGCGCGACTGCACGGTCGAGCTGAACTGGTCGCAGCTGCGCACCCGACTACGCGCTGTCGGCGCGCGGCTCCAGCAGGTCATCGACACCGGTGACCGCATCGCCATCCTGGCGCCGCAAGGCGTGGAGTACGTGGTCGGTTTCTTCGCCGCCATCCAGGCCGGTGGCATCGCGGTTCCGCTGTTCGCCCCCGAACTGCCCGGCCACTCCGAACGCCTCGACGCTGTCCTGGGCGACGCGCAGCCGACCGTCGTGCTGACCACCACGGCGGCCGCCGCCGCGGTGCGCGACTTCCTGCGAACGATCCCGCGGGAACGACGGCCGCGGATGATCGCCGTCGACGCTGTGCCCGACGCCGTCGGCGAGCACTTCACGCCCGCCCGTATCGCGACCGACGACATCGCCTACCTGCAGTACACCTCCGGGTCCACCCGGACCCCGGCCGGCGTCGAGATCACCCATCGCGGCGCCGCGACCAACGTGGTGCAGATGATCGAATCCGTGGGTCTGGACTGGAACACCCGCAGCGTGAGCTGGCTACCGCTGTTCCACGACATGGGTCTGCTGATGATCATGTTCCCGGCGTTGGTGGGCGCCCACATCACGCTGATGTCGCCCGTCGCGTTCGTCCGGCGGCCGTACCGCTGGATTCGCGAGCTCGGCGCGTCGGACAAGCCGACCTTCGCGGCGGCGCCCAACTTCGCGTTCGAGCTCGCCGCCCAGCGCGGCCGCCCGCCCGCCGGCGACGAGCTCGATCTGAGCAACGTGGCCGGTCTGATCAACGGCTCCGAGCCGGTCAGCATGTCATCGGTCGACGCGTTCGTCGCTGCGTTCGCGCCCTACGGACTCGATCCGGCGGCCATCAAACCGTCCTACGGGATGGCCGAAGCCACCCTGTTCGTCTCCACCACCGAATTCGGTACCGCGCCGAACGCGGTACACCTCGACCGGGACGCGCTGGGCGGGGGAGAAGCGATCCAAGTCAGCGCCGAGGACTCCGAGGCCGTGGTGAGCGTCTCGTGCGGGCAGATCGCGCGCAGCCAATGGGCGGTCATCGTCGACCCGCAGACCGACTCCGAGTTGCCCGACGGGCGAGTGGGTGAGATCTGGTTGCACGGCGACAACATCGGCCGCGGCTACTGGAACCGCACCGACGAGACCGAACTGACCTTCCACAACAAGCTGCAGTCGCGTCTGGCCGAGCACAGCCATGCCGAAGGAGCGGCCGAGAGTGCGCTGTGGTTGCGCACCGGCGACCTCGGCGTCTACATCGACGGCCAGCTCCACATCACCGGGCGCGTCAAGGATCTCGTCATCGTCGACGGGCGCAATCACTACCCGCAGGACATCGAGGCCACGGTCTCCGAGGCCTCCAAGGCGGTGCGGACCGGCTTCGTCGCCGCCTTCTCCGTGCCGGGTGTCGGCCGCGAAGAGGTGGTGATCGTCGCAGAACGCGCCCCCGCGGCGGGCCGTGCCGACGCCGCCCCCGTCGTCGAGGCCATCCGCGCTGCCGTCTCGCGGCGCCACGCCATCCCACTCGCCGACGTCAAACTCGTTGCGGCGGGGGTGATTCCGCGAACCACGAGCGGGAAGTTGGCACGCCGGGCCTGCCGGGCGCGCTATCTCGAGGGCGCTCTGTAGACCGACGCGCGATACCGTCGCCGGTGTGAGCGACTTCCACACCATCGACGTGCAACGCAGCGCCGGCCTGGTACGCCTGACGCTGAACCGGCCCGACGCCGCCAACGGGATCGACGCCGAGCTGGCGCGCGAACTCGCGGATGCGGCCGCCGCGTGCGACGACCCCGCTGTCAAGGTCGTCACCATCACCGGTGCCGGCCGGTTCTTCAGCGCGGGCGGCGATCTGAAGGACTTCGCGTCCGCGCCCCATCGGGGTCGTCACCTCAAGGGTGTCGCCGACGACCTGCACCGCGCGATCTCGACATTCGCACGGATGGACGCGGTGGTCATCACCGCCGTCAACGGCCCCCGCGGCCGGTGCGGGATTCTCGCTGGCGGTGCTCGGGGATCTCATCCTCGCCGCGGAATCGGCCTCGTTCACGATGGCCTACACCCGCGTCGGGCTGACCCCGGACGGCAGCGCCAGCTACGTGCTGCCGCGTCTGGTCGGGATGGCGCGGGCCAAGGAGCTGATGTTGACCAATCGGACGCTGCGGGCGCAGGAGGCGCTGCAGTGGGGTCTGGTCACCGAGGTCGTTGCCGACGACGCGCTCGCCGCGCGTGTCGACGACGTCGCCGCCGCGATGCTCACCACCTCCGGCGGCGCCAACGGCGGCGTGAAGGCGCTGCTGCACGACAGCTTCGGCAACGGCCTGGAAGAGCAGATGGAACTCGAAGGCCGCCTTATCGCCCGGCGCGCCGAAACCGCCGACGGCCGTGAGGGTGTCGATGCGTTCCTGGCCAAGCGCAGGCCCGACTTCGCCTGAGGCCTAGAAGGAGTGTTCCTCGGCGGGGAATGCTCCGGTGGCCACCTCGGCCGCGTACTGCGTTGCGGCGCGGCGCAATTCATCACCCACGGCACCGAACCGCTTGACGAACTTCGCGGTGCGTCCGCTGGTCATGCCCGCCATGTCCTGCCAGACCAGCACCTGGCCGTCGCAGTTGGGGCCGGCGCCGATGCCGACGGTCGGGATGGTCAGCTTGCCGGTGATCTGGGTGGCCAGCTCGGCCGGCACCATCTCCATCACCACGGCGAAACGCGCCGGCTTCCTGCACGGCGATCGCGTCGTGGATCGTCTGCTCGGCACCGTCGCCGCGGCCCTGCACCTTGAAGCCGCCCAGGCCGTTGACGCTCTGCGGGGTGAACCCGATGTGCGCCATCACCGGGATACCTGCCGCGGTGAGAGTCGCGATCTGCTCGGCGACCCGCTCGCCGCCCTCCAGCTTCACCGCGTGCGCACCGGTTTCCTTCAGGAACCGGGTAGCGGTGGCCAGAGCTTGCGCGGGGCCGGCCTCGTAGCTGCCGAACGGCAGGTCGGCCACGACCAGCGCGTGCGGTGCGCCGCGAACGACGCCGCGCACCAGCGGGATCAGCTCGTCGATCGTCACCGGGACGGTGGTGTCGTAGCCGTAGACGACATTGGCCGCCGAATCGCCGACCAGGAGCACGGGGATCTCGGCCTGGTCGAACACCGCGGCGGTCGAATAGTCGTACGCCGTCAGCATCGCCCACTTGTGGCCTTCGGACTTCCACGTGGCGAGGTGGTGGGTGCGGATTTTCGGCCGCGGAGTGGCGGTTTGCGTGGCAGCGCCGTACACACTCTGTTCAGACATCGATGTCTCCAGATGGGTGGTCGTTTCGGATCCTCGAGGGCCGCTTCGGGTCCCCGGGTTCCGCTGACCCGTCAAGTCTGCCATCACGTCACCAGAAGTTGAAACAACGCGTTAAGTGGATTTGCTCACATCCACCCTCGGCGCGCTTACGATCTTCGGATGCAACGGCTCAGCGGGCTCGACGCCAGTTTCCTGTACCTCGAGGACCGCGGCGCAGCCGTTGCACGTGTGCTCGATCCTCGAGCTTGACGCGTCCACGATGCCGGGTGGCTACTCGTTCACCAAGCTGCGGGACCTGCTGGCCGAACGCATCCGCGCGATGCCTGAGTTCCGGGAAAAGCTGGCCGACAACCGATTCAATCTCGACCACCCGGTCTGGGTGGAGGATCAGGACTTCGACGTCGACCGGCACCTGCACCGAATGGGCCTGCCGTCACCCCGGCGGGCCGCACGAGCTGGCCGACATCTGCGGGCACATCGCATCCCTGCCGCTGGACCGCACCCGTCCGCTGTGGGAGATGTGGGTGATCGAGAACCTCGGGAGCGACCCCGCAGATGACGGCGCACGTGACCGCATCGCGGTGATGACCAAGGTGCACCACGCCGCCGTCGACGGCGTCACCGGCGCCAACCTGATGTCGAAACTGTGCACGACCGAACCCGACGCGCCCGCCCCCGAGCCCGTCGCCGGGCCCGGTGGCGGAAGCGATCTCGAGATCGCCGTCAGCGGCGCGGTGCGCTTCGTGAGCCGGCCACTGGGGACTGGTCAAACGCGGTGCCAAACACACTGACCACGGTGATCGACACGGTTCGGCGCGTCCGCAGCGGGATGACGATGGCGCCCCCGTTCGTCGCCCCGAAAAACCGCGTTCAACGCCAACGTGACCGGACACCGCAACGTGGCGTTCGCCCCACCTGGACCTCGACGACATCAAGACCGTCAAGAACCACTTCGGCGTCAAGGTCAACGACGTGGTGATGGCCCTGGTGTCCGGTGTGCTGCGGACGTTCCTGATCGATCGTGGAGAACTGCCGGAGAAACTCGCTGATCGCGATGGTGCCGGTGGTCGGTGCACGAGAAATCCGACCGGCCCCGGCCGCAACCAGGTGTCGGGGATGTTCTCGCGGCTGGAGACGAGCATCGAAGATCCGGTCGAGCGGCTCAAAGCCATCGCCGAGGCGAATACTGTTGCCAAAACAACACAGTTCGGCGATCGCGGCCACCCTGCTGCAGGACTGGGACGCAGTTCGCCGCGCCCGCGGTGTTCGGCGCGGCGATGAGGGGTCTACGCCAGCAGCAGGATCAGCGGCGCCCGGCCGGTGCACAACCTGGTGGTGTCCAACGTGCCCCGGACCCCAGGGGCCGGCTCTACATGCTGGGCTGTGGCGTGGAGGCGATGTACCCGCTCGGGCCGATCTTCCACGGCTCCGGACTGAACATCACCGTGATGTCGCTGTCCGGGCAAACCTCGACGTCGGCATCGTGTCCTGCCCCGAGCTGCTGCCGGATCTGTGGGACCTGGCCGACGACTTCGACGTCGCGCTGGCCGAACTGCTGGACGCGACGAAGTAGTCCGCCCCCACCGCGCCTTGCCAGCGCAGATGCCCGGTCATGGCAGCATGTGTTGCCATGAAGCTCATGACCGGGATCGTGCGATCCGGCCTCGTCCTCGGGGCGGTCATGCTGCTCGTCGCCGGGTGCAGCAAGGTCGTCGACGGCCGTGCCATGCTCGCGGTCCCGCGCCCCGGCTCGCCGATCCAGTGGAACGCCTGCCAGCCCGTCGGGCCCTCGGACCGCTCGCGCATACCCGCCGGTGCCGAATGCGGCCTGCTGTCGGTCCCGGTGAACTGGGACAACCCCGAGAGCGCCGACGGTGAGGTCGCGCAGCTCGCCGTGGTGCGGTTCAAGGCCACCGGCCAGAAGATCGGCTCGCTGATCGTCAACCCCGGCGGCCCCGGCGAATCGGGGGTCAACGCCGCCGCCAACATGCTCGCGACCCTGCCCGAGTCGCTGCGCGAACGGTTCGACCTGGTGGGCTTCGACCCGCGCGGCGTCGCGAACTCCTCACCGGCGGTGTGGTGCAACAGCGATGCCGACAACGACCGGCTGCGCGCCGACAACGTGGTGGCCTACACCCCTGAAGGGGTGGCGCACATGGAGAAGCTCACCAAGGAGTTCGTGCAGCGCTGCGTCGACAAGATGGGGCAAGGACTTCCTCGCCAACGTCGGCACCGTCAGTGTGGTCAAAGATCTCGACGCGCTGCGCCAAGCCCTCGGCGACGAGAAGCTGACCTACCTGGGCTACTCCTACGGCACCCGCATCGGCGCCGGCTACGCCGAGGCCTACCCGGACAAGGTGCGCGCGATGGTCCTCGACGGCGCCGTCGACCCCAACGCCGACCCACTCGAGGCCGACGTCCGCCAGGCCGCCGCGTTCCAGAAGGCGTTCGACGATTACGCCGCCGACTGCGCCAAGGACGAGAACTGCCCGCTGGGCACCGATCCCGCCAAGGCCGTCGAGGTCTACCAATCCCTGGTGTGGCCGCTGGTCGACAAGCCCGCCGCCACGACCGACCCCCGCGGCCTGAGCTATTCCGACGCCGTGGTCGGCACGATCCTGCCGCTGTACTCGCCGAACCTGTGGCGCCACCTGACGCAAGCGCTCACCGAAA